>JANOQV010000160.1:0-1567 GCA_031414955.1 Pedosphaera sp.
CTCGATAGAGACTTTAGCTGGCGAAGCTGGATCGCCTCGCGGTTCACTGAAATATGAAACGAAGGATCAACTGCGAATTTTGAACCAATCAACTCCTTCAAGTCACCTTCACTCAGAAGATTCCTTTTGATTTCAGCGCGAATGACCGTCCCGTGGCCTGCTCGATTGAATTCATTTACAACTGCGCACCGGAACGGGCTTGTTCCGCCATCCGTGCGCTCGACGTGAACTTCTATACCTTTTCCGTCTTTCCAAGTCTCGACATCGTAAGAATCTGAAAAGCAAAATGCCCCGTGCCGGCCTTTTCCGCTTTTGCCAAAAGCAATCCGGCTGCTTCGTAATTTGTTTGGGCTGACAACTTCAATAGACCTGATTGGGAATAGCGCCAGTTTTCCAAATCTGGTAAGCAGTGCGGCATGATTTCTTTGCGCCACGCCCGCCGCTCTGATCGTTTGATGAAGGCCGCCACCAGTCTCACGTGCGCCGAGTTCGACGCGCTGGCCCGCCGGTTCGAGCCGGTGTGGGCCGGCCCGCTGGCCGGGCACACCGCCGCGGGCTCGCCCCGGCAGCGGGGCCGGGGTGCCGGGCGCAAGGGGGCCCTGCCCACCGCCGAACTCAAACTGTTCTTCATCCTCTTTTACTACAAAGCCTATCCGACGCAGGACCTCATGGGCCTGCTCTTTGGCTTCACCCAGGGCCAGGTCAGCCACTGGGTGGGCCGGCTGACGGCGGCCGTCAGCACCCTCATGGACCTGCACAAACCCGCCCGCCGCGCGGGCGATCTGCGCGCCCTGCTGGAACGCGAGCCGGCCTTGCGCGAAGTGATCGTGGACGGCACCGAACGGCGGCTGCCCCGGCCCGTGCGGGCCGACCGGCAACGCCGCTACTACAGCGGACGCAAGAAGCGGCACGCGGTGAAGAACGTGATCGTGACGGCCAAGGGCAAGGTGCGCTGGATGTCGCGCACGCGACCGGCGCGGCAGCACGACAAGACCGTGGCGGAGGAGGACCGGCTGCGCCTGCCCGAAGGGGTGACGGTGCTGGGCGACAGCGGCTTTGCCGGACTGGCGACGGGCGGAGCGGATTTGATCACGCCGTGGAAGAAACCCAAAGGGCGGCGCTTGCACTGGCGGCGGCGGGCGTTCAACCGGCTGCTGGGCCGGGCGCGGGTGAGAGTGGAGCACACGCTGGCCAGCGTGAAGCGGTTGAGGATTTTGCGGGATGAATTTCGGAACCGACGCCAAGGGATGGTGGACGAAGTGATGGTGATCGGGTGCGCGCTGCACAATTACCGATGGAGCTGGCGTCAGGAAGGCAAGGCCGCTTGAGTCGATGCAACGCATGAATGGAGCAACACGTTGCAAATCAGCACCTTATTCCTGATCGACTCTAATGACTAGCGCCTTGCGGATCTTTTGGGTCATTTCTTGGTCGGAGGCGGACATCCCCTGATCCACCGGGGTGAGGGTGGCGCCGCCCCGGTCGCGACATTCTTCCCGGTATTGTCCAGGTCCGGCACCCTGGTGCTGGTGGGATCGGTCTTGGGGGTGTTGTCATTGCATCCGAC
>JANOQV010000161.1:0-13245 GCA_031414955.1 Pedosphaera sp.
GGAAGGGTTCTACCTCTACCTCGAAGCCATCCGGCCCAGCGCCGCCCCCGGCGATGTGCGCCTCGAACTTTTCGTCGATCCCGACGGCGACGGCCCGGCCGGCTTCATCGGCTTTGATGCGCTGCGTTGCACGATTTTGGAGAACCGCCTGGTGAAGGTGAACCAGGACAACTCGATTGTCCCGGTCACGAAGCTCGAATCTTCCCACGCCTCGCCGGTGATTTCAGTGAGTTCCCTCGCCGTGAGCGGCGTCGGTTCCCCGGCTCCGGACTATGCTTCCATCACAGGACGCGTCTCGATTGCCGGTTCCATCACCTGCGCCGCGTGCGACGCCTACCCGGATGGCGTGGTCACGCAAGTCGTCGTCTTCGTCAACAGCTACGACATACCAACGGCGGTGCTGGCCGTGAATGGTACCAAGGGCTACGACGCTTCGTCCTTGATCCATCGCTATCCGTTCAGCGGCACGTTCTCGGCGAACATTGCGGCTGAGTTGGACCTGGGCGTGAACCTGGTTCGCGTGGTGGCCATCGACAACGTGATGGGCATCGCCGGGTACTCGGAGTGGACGGTGGAAGTGACCGGCCAGTACAACGCTCCCTTCTCTCTGGCCTTCACGCCGGTGGGCTATTCCAGCGGTTCCATGCCCAATGCCCTCAGCGCCGTGATGGGCTTGCCCGGCGGGCTTTCCGCCGCGGCAGTGCTGACAAATTCCCCGGCCCTGCCGAATACTTTTGTGGGCTACACCAGCATTGCGGTCGCTGATCCTGGACCCGGCGGCGGTGGGGGCGGTGGAGTGAGCGGGCTGTTCAAGCTCGTCTTCGATTACCTCACGCCCTTCGACGACAATTTCGTGGATCTCTACAGCGGGAGTGTGACCAGCGACAATCTGGGTGTCTCCCAATCACCCATCGTGGTTGTGGAAGGCAGCGAGAGTTCGCGGAGCTTCACCCACGATGGCACCTTGTTGCCCTCCTGGATCAACTGGATCTTCAACACCGGCCCACCATCCCTCCAGGACGTCTCTGACGGCGGCAAGGCCGTTTTCCATTCCTTCAACGTGCGCGGTCCCAAATCCTACCTGGATCAAGTGAAGTGGACCGTCTTGAGCGATCCGAACTCCGGGGTGGAGAGCGTGCGCTACTTTTTCGAATCGCCCGACGGGCAAAAGTTCATTGGCGGCTTGGAGACGAACCACGTCGGCCCGGCCATGATCTTCAGTTGCCCAGTTCGGAACGTGGCCACGATGGCCTGGGAGGCCAGCCAGGGCAACACGGCCCAACTCAATTACAACCTCGGGTTCGGCGTGGGCTTCGCTGGCGGGGCCGGCTCCCTGGTCGAAGGCACGCTGCACACGACCTTCGTGTGGATGCCCGGCATGGGTATCAGATACGGGCGGGAAAGACTCCAGATGTGCGTGGACATCGCGCGGGTGGAACTCACCGCCGCCGGAGCGGTCGTGGCCGTCGCGCAATTCTGGGCCGAGTGGCGCCTGCGCCAACTCAGCGACGTATACGTGCTGGGGCTCAGCCCGGCCGAAGCCGAGCTGAAGATAATGAGCGAAGACGGGCGGCTCATGGCTGAGTTCTGCAAGGAACTGGTCATCTTCCTCAACCAGCACGCGCCCGGAAACACCTACGACTCAGGCAAGCTGCACGGGCGGGTGGCTTTCGAGGCGGCCGCGGTGCTCGTCGGCAGCGGAGCGGCCGGCCTGACCAAGGCGCAATTCTTTGCCAGACTGGCCACCCGGCTGGAGACGAAAAGTTTTCCACTCGTGGCCGAGGCAAGGGCGGCCACGGCGGCGGCGGCTCAAGCATCGCGTAGGTTGCCAGCAACCTTTGGGCACGCTACATCGGATGCTTACAGGCAGACATTCTTGGCCGCGTATCCAGAACTCGATGGGCATGTCGTTGTTCACCATGCTGTCGAGCAGCGAATTCTGAGGCGCCCGGAATATGCCGGAGTAGTAACGAAGGAAGAGATTCATTCTTTAGAAAATCTACGCGGCATACCGGTTCCCAAAGATCCAGAGTTGCACAAGAGTATCATCCGAATGGAGTGGAACAAATTTTACCGAGAACATCCCAACGGTGCGATGAAACAGCAGCTTCTCGACAAAGCAACTGAAATTGACCAAAAATATGGGCACTTGTTCACTCCAGCAAGATGAAGCAAAGGAATTACGTCATTCTCGAACCTGAAGTCGCTGGCGGCGTCGGCCCCGGTACTGAGTACGACATGACGGTTTCACCGCCTCGCATCACACGCCTCAACTATGAGTTCGATGGCTGGCTGGGGGATGATGTCCTGGAAAGTTTTCCGAGCTTCATCATCACTGAGCGCGGTCGGAAACTGCTTGAACAACTTGCTGCCACGGGAATGATCTTCGCAGATGTGCAAGTCAGCAAGTCCGACGAATTTCATGAACTGCACGGGGATAAAACCCTCCCGAAATTCTATTGGATGCAAGTCCACGGAAAGCTCGGGGCTGATGACATCGCGCTCGTGTCCGATGGACGACTTGCGGTGGATGCGGGTTTGTTTGCCCGTTTGAATTCTCTTTTGTGGACGCATTGTGATGTAGCACCGCTGAATAGTTAGTCTCTGAAAAGGGGTCGTCACATTTGACATTGGCGGCACGGTCTGCGGGCTGCGGCATCGGGACTTTAATTCGACTGCGGATAACGCCGGGAGCATGAAGCACCGTCTTGGGACGGCGCGGCCTTCCCGGCTCAGGAAAAGGACAATCCACCATGCAACTACACGACGGCCTCAGCCCCATGTTCAACGTCGGCGATCCCGCCACCCTGAAACAAATCGAACATTCCCACATCCGGTATTGGATGGAGGAAAAAGGCAGTCAGAAGGAGGCCGCACCCATCCTGGGCCTGAACCCCGGCTCACTCTCGCGCAAGATTGCCAAAGAGAATATCAAGTATATCAAGAACGCCCAGCGCAAGCCGGACCTGGACCCTCCCTCCACTCGCCAGCATGACGAAGCGGAACGGGGTCAGTTCCTAACTTCTACAACTTTTGGGAACGGGGTCAGTTCCTAACTTCTACAACTTTTGGGGTTGAAATTCTGCCAGCGAAGTCCAGCCTCCTTTCATGGCCCGCAAGCTCCGGAAAGGGGTCAGTCAATGGTATTGACACATTGCCAGGCGGCTCACACGCTGCGGCATGGCTCGCAAATTGCGCGTGGAATATCCGGGGGCGATCTATCACGTCCTGAATCGCGGGGATCGGCGGGAGGACATCTTCAAGGACGATCCGGACCGGCAGCGTTTCCTGGCCACGCTGGGCGAGGCCTGCGCCAAGACCTCCTGGCAGGTGCTGGCCTTCTGTCTCCTGCCCAATCATTTTCATCTCGTGGTCGAGACGCCCCAGGCCAACCTGGTGGCGGGCATGAAGTGGCTGCTGGGCACCTACACCAGCCGCTTCAACCGCCGGCACAAACTCTTCGGGCATCTGTTCAGCGGACGCTACAAGTCGCTCGTGGTGGACGGGAGCGGCGACGGTTATTTGAAAACGGTCTGCGATTACGTGCATCTCAATCCGGTGCGGGCCCGCCTGCTCGCGCCCGCCGAACCGCTCCAGACCTATCCGTGGAGCAGTTACCCGCTCTATTTACAGGCTCCGGCACGCCGTCCGGAGTGGCTGCGGGTGGACCGTTTGCTCGGCGAATGGGGCGTGGCGGCGGAGAGCGCGTCCGGCCGGCGGCGGTTCGCGGCGGAGATGGAAGCCCGGAGGCAGGGTGAGGCGGATGAGGAATTCAAGCCGGTGCGGCGGGGCTGGTGTCTGGGCGGGGAAGAGTTTCGGCGCGGGTTGCTCGAGCAAATTGCCGGGCAACGGTGCGCGAGCCACTATGGGGAGGAACTGAAGGAATCAGCGGCGGCGCAGGCGCAGCGGTTGATTGACGAGGCGCTCGGGAAGAAAGGCTGGACCATGGAAGACTTGCAGGCGCGGCGCAAAGGGGACGCCTTCAAGGTGCGCCTGGCGGCCCAGTTGCGGGCGCGGACGACGGTGACGGTGGCGTGGATCGCCGAGCGCCTGTGCATGGGCACGCGCGGGCACCTCACGCACTTGCTCTACCGGCAAGGCCAGCGAGCAGGATGAGCCGCAGGATATGCCAATACCATTGACTGACCCCTTCTTGACCCCTTCTTGACCCCTTTCCGGTTGGAGGCGGAAGCGGCCCTTGGGCCTTGTCCTAATCACCAAAGGATTGGAAAGGACCGGAGCGCGCCGGGGATGATGGTTTGGAAGTGGGGTGTTCTCGCGCGCAGCGTCCTTTCCATCCGGGGTTGAACCCGCCCGACGTCGAAGTCACGTTGGAGATTCCAGCCGGGACCGGTGTGCCTCCCCAAGCGACGAGGCTGCCGTCCTTGGGCAGCGCGAGTGATTGCGGTCCTCCGGCGGCGAGGGCGGTGACGTTCGAAAGTCCACTCGGAACATTCGTTGGTCCGCTGTTGTTGTTGCCCCACGCGATCACGGTTCCATTGCTTTCCAGCAAAGCCATATGGTCGCTTGCGCAACCTCGGCCCGAGGCCGGGTCGGGTCACGCTCTGACTTCTGGGCCTACGGCGAGAGTGGCGTGACCACGCGGTAGTAGCGCTCGGGTGGGCCGGGCGGCGCGACCACGCTGTTGAACTGCATGGTCCGCACGAGCGAGGCCGGGAAGATGTTGGTCAGGTTGATCCAGGGTGCCACCGAGAGATCTGCCCGGCCTTGCAAGGTGTAGGCACGGTTGGTCTGCGCGACGAACTGCAACTGCGTGGTGTTGGTGGCCGAGAGGACCAGCTTGAGCAGGCTGAACTCATTCGTCGGGTTGGTCCCGGCCAGAAATTCATCCCGGTTGATCATCCCGTCGCCGTCGGAGTCGAGCAACGCATTGGCCGGGTCATTGGTGCTGCCGAGTCCGAAGTAACCCGACTCCCACAAATCTCCCACGCCATCCTGATCGGCGTCCGTGAGCAGAACCTGGGTGACGGTGGAACTGTTCACATTGCCGGCGGCGTTGGCCACCACGATGCGCACGCTGGTGTAGCCGATCTGCACGTTGGGGAGGATGAACAGGCCCGTGGAGTTGGTCAACATGCCCACGCCGTTGGTCAGGAGGCGGAAGGTGAGGGGGAGAAACGGATGGATGGGTCCGGCCGCGACGAAATAGATCGCCGTCTGTCCCGGCAGCACGAATTGGGAAACCGGCTGGTTGGAAATGCCCGGCCGGACCAGGACGGTGAAGGCCACGGAGGTCGAGGCCGTCCCGTAGGCGTTGGTTACGGTGAATCCGTAGAGGCCGCTCTGGGCCAGCACCAGGTTGGTCATGGTGAACGACTGGTTGGTGGCGCCGGGGATGTTCACGTTGTTGAACCGCCACTGGTGGCGCAGCGGCGGAGTCCCCGCCAGGCTCACGGTGAAGGTGACGTTCGAGCCGGCGTTGGTCGAGTAGGTGGCGGGCGGCGCGGTGAGAACTAGCGGCGGCTCCACGATGGAGACCTGGGCCACGGCGCTGAAGGCCGGGCCGCCGGCATTGCGCACATAGACATCGTAGGCGCCGGAATCATCCACGCGCAGATAATCGAGGAAGAGCCACGAGTTGGTCTGGCCGGAAAGCTCGACGCCGTTGAAACGCCATTGCCAGGACAGCGGGCCGCTGCCGGCGGCGGCGGCTTGCAGCAACAGATCGGTGCTGACCAGCACGTTGGCGCTCGCTGGTGACTGGGTGATGGCGGGCGGAGACACGGCGGCGACGGCATTGGTGCGGCCGGCGGTGGGCGCGGCGGCCAGCCAGTTGGCGGCATCGTGGCCGTAGTTTCCGGCCACGCGGCGCTGGAGTGAAAGCCCGCCGCCATCGACCGCCCCGGAGGGCCACGGCGCGGAGTCGCGATAGGATACTTTATCCACGCGCACCTGGGGCACGAACGCGCCGTCGGGGAGGTCGGGCTTGAAGAGGTCAATGGTTTCGCCGCCGTTGTCGAGCTGGCCCGAGTAGGGGCCGAACACGGGCACAGCAGGGGAGACACCGTACTGGGCGCGGAACGACGTGAGCGCGGCCACCTCGACCACGGGATCGAAATTCACCACGAGCAAAAAGCCGTCCGCCGCCAGCGTGGTGGAGGGCGGGAAGGCAAAGCTCACGCCGTCGCCCAGCCGCCAGGTGTTGGTCGGCCGCGCCGGATCAAACAGGGCGACGTTCGTCGAGGCGAGGTTGCGCAACTCGATGAACTCGGTCGCGCCCGGCAGGCCGTCGGGCGGGTGGTACATGATCTCGTGGATCACCACCGGGCCGACCAGCGGCCTGGCATTGGTGTCGCCGAAGGTGCGCGCCGCCTGAGCCGTGAACTCATTTTCGCCACCCACCTCAAAGCGCCCGAATGAAACGTCCGCGGCCGCCGCGCCGAACTTCACGCGGGTGCGAAAGCCAGTCAGGTTGGTGGAGATGTCCGCCGCCGAGAGCCACAGCTCGCCGCCGCGCGCCCGGTCGAGGACGAACGCGTTTGGTCCGGTGTTGATCTGTGCTTCGTAGATCAGCTTGAAGCCGCCGCCGGAAACCACCGGCGTGTCGTCCGCGAAGCGGAATTTCTTCAACGCCGCCGGATTGTCGCTCAGGAACCATCCGCCCACGGCGACGTCCGCGCCGGTGAGGTTGCGCAGTTCGATCGCGTCTTCAAGCGGCAGGTTGGCGTGGGTCAGGATTTCGTTGAGGGCCACGTCGGTGATCAGGCGGTAGTTCGATTCCGCCGGCGTGGCCGAGCCGGGCAAGCTGAAGACATTGGTCGAACCATCGGGCACGCGGCCTTGCGACACGCCGGGCGGTTGCGCGCCAAACGCGACGGTGTCGAGAATGGTGCTGCCGTTGGTGGCGTAGAGGCGGATGCTCTCGCCGAGGGCATCGAGATCGAAGTTCACATGATTGCGGCCCTCCTCGGGCTGCGCGTCCGCCAGCCACTGCACGAAGCCGCCGGCGGCGATGAAGCTCAAGGGCGCGGCGCGGAACTCGTTCGTGCCCGAGGTGGTGGGGTCGTCCGTGAACACCAGCCCGGCGAGATCGATTGGGAGGTTGGTGGTGTTGAATAACTCGAACCAGTCGGGACCGTCGGCGGAATTCGCCATCCACACGTTGATGCGCAACGAGGTGGCGGCGCCGAGCGCGGCGAATGCGCCATTGGGCGCTCCGGGTGTCGGGGTCGTGAGCAGTCGCCAGATGGGAGCGGCGACGTTTGGACCAATGGAGCGGTTGGTGATCTGGAATCCGTACTCGATGGCATTCACCACCTGCCCGGCGGGGTTGAAGAGATACACGCCGCCGCTTTCGCCCGCGAGCGACTGGCCCAGATTGTAGAAGCTGGAATTGGTCGAGACCGGCGTGCCGTCGTCGCACCACACCAGCGTGTAGCCGAGCGCGGGCGTGGCGGCGTCGGGCGGAAAAATCCACCGGCCCGCGTCCGATAGATCGGTGCCCAGGCTGTAACCGGCGAGCGAGACGGGCCCGCCGTTGCTGTTGCACAGCTCGATGAAATCCGCAACGCGCCCCGCGCCGTTCGTCACCGCCGAGACATTGCGCGCCAGTACTTCGTTCAGCACCGGCCCGGTGTAGGTGACAGCATAATTGGTGGTCCCAGGGCTGGCCGATCCGGGGAAATTCATGATGGTGCCGGAGCCATCAGGCAGACGGCCACGCGTCAGTCCCTCGGACTGGGCGGCGTAGCTCAGTCGGTTCACCTCCGTGGCGGTGATGTCGTAGAGCACGATGACTCCACCCGTGGCCGGCAGCTTGAAGTCGAGGTGATCGGGGCCGACGCCTTCATCCGCGAAGAACTGGCTGAACCCAAACGGCGCGATGAAAGAGAGCGAGGTGATCTGATGCACGGCGGACGTGTGGGAGAGGAACGTGCCGCGCAAGGCGACGGGCAGGGCGGAGTTGTTGAACAATTCGATCCAGTCCGGCAACCCGGCGGCGGGGTTGGCCAGGAATTCATTGAGGGAAAGGTTCGCGGCGTCGCCCACGGTGGCGGCGATGTTCGCGGCGTTGGTCGTCGGCGTGTTCAAGACCCACCCAGCGCCAAGGCGGCCGACGGAGTAATCCGCAAGTTGCAGCCCGAAGCTGAGGGCGTCGGCCAGGTTGGTGTCGGCGTCGTAGAGATGGACGTTGTCGCCGTTGCGACCGAAGGCGAAACCGCTGTGCAGTCCGGGCGTGGTGTTGGTCAGGGCGTCGCACCAGACGGTGAGGAAGCCGTTGGCGTCGATGATCGTGCCCGGCGGGAAGACGAACTTCCGCGGATCGCCGTCATCGGTCAGGCTCCAACCGGCGAGACTGAGGGGCGCGCCGCTGGTGTTGGCCAGCTCCACGTAGTCTGGGAAAGTGCCGGCGTGGTTGACGGCACTGAAGTTATCCGCCAGCACTTCGTTGAGGCGCACATGGCCGGAGGCCGGGGCCGCGTTGGCCGTGCCCGGGGTTCCGCCGGGAGTGGTGCTCGCGCGCCAGTTCGCCGGATCATCGGGATCGCCAGCTGGGTTGATGTTCTCCAGGGAGAATCCACCGCCATCCGCCGCGCCCGGCCATCCGCCCGCGTCGTCGTAATCGAGCGAGGTGATGATGTTGCCCGCCGCATCCTTGAGCACCAGGCGTTCGCCACCGTTGTTCAAACCGCCCGCGAAGTAGCCCGCCACCGACACGCCGGAATAGAGCGCCGCGAAGGCTCCCGGACTCAAATCAGAGGCGAGCACCAGCCGCGCGCCACCGGCCAGGGTGCTGCCCACCGGAAACGTGAAGGTGACGCCCTCGAAGTACAGACCGCTGAGATTCAACGGAGTGGAGCCGACGTTTTGCAGCTCAATGAACTCGTAGGCGCTCGAGTCGGCCGGGTTGTAGTTGATCTCGGTGATGCGCAAAGGCACCCCGCGCGAGGCCACGGAGAAAGTGGCCTCGGTGAGCGCGCTCCAGTTGCCCGCCGTGAGGGTGCGGGCTTTGATCAGGGTGTCCTGATTCAGCACGAGGGGCGCCGCATAGGCCACGGCGCTGTTCGACACTGCGCCGGTGAACATCACCCGCGGGTCCGCGCCGTCGGTGGTGAAATAAATCGTCCCGCCGCCGCTGGCCGTCATGGTGAGGCTGAAGCCGGGCGGCACATTGCTGCCATGCTGGCTGAAGGCCGGCGCGGTGTCGGAGCCATACAAGCCGTAAGTGATGAACTGGTTCAGGAGCGGCGCGCGCCGGTTCGGGATGAAGGTGTTCAGGATGGTCTGGGACAACGTCGGGATCACGCCGAGCAGTTCCGTGCGCAACTGGATGAAGCGATTGGCAATGTTGGTGTCGGTCATCGCGCCGCCGTTGAAAAAATGTTTTTGCACGCGATCCGCCCAGAGCAGCCGGAACTCCGCGCTGTTGCGCAGGCGGGTGTAGAAGACGGGAATCTCGGCCGTGCCGTTCAGGAGCGGGCTGTTCACGCCGGCAGGGTTGATGCCCCGGGCGATGAAGCTGTCCGAGGTCGCGGTGCTCCCGTCGAATTCACCGAACGCACCTTCGGCGTCCCAGACGTAGAAGCGAAATTTTCCGCCCGGCGCGCGCTCGCGGGCCGCGCGCCAGTTGTTGTGCGGCCAGTCCCAGGTGCAGCCGTAGGTGTTCACGATCAGGTAGTCGATGAAGTTGACCACATCCATGCGGCGCAGCACCTCGGTGAAGATCGCCGGCTGCGTCACATCCTGGCCGCTGACGTAGGTGCGCAGGCTGTTCCATTCCACCGCGTCGCCGCCCTGCACCGCGCTGCCCACGGTGAGGATGTCCCAACTGTTGCTCCCGCCGTGCCAGTTCTGGAGGAAGCCTTCCTCCACGCGCTCGGTGGGATTGTAGTAGCCCTTGTACACGCCATTGATGAAGAAGTTGACCCAGGTGCCGTGGCAGGCGACCTGGCCCATGTCGGCGGACAACTGGCGGGCCAGCTCGTCGCGCAGGAAGGGATTCGAGATGTCGTTGTGCCCGGCCCGCAGGACGATCTGATCGAAGTCCTGCACCGCCCCGTCCGAGAAGACCGGATACTTCAGCCGGTCGGAGCTGTAATCACCGCGGAAGTAGAGGCGGTAGGAAATCTTGTCCGTGGCCGCGTAGCGCGGGCGCGTGTAATCGCTACCCTGGACCCTCATGCCGGAGTCGATTTGAAACCCGGAGTTGTCGCCGGGGTGGATGTATTCCACGGACATGGGCCGCTCCCAAGCGAGGCCGTTCGAGGTCGTGTTGTGATACTCGCCGGGGACGGCGGGGACAGAGGGCACCCACGGATTGGCCGGCGGGCCGCTGCCGCCGTTCATGCCGATGATGCCGGTCGGGCCGATCATGTTGTTGCTCAAGGTCTGGATGGAAAGAATGGGCAGCGAGCGAATGGCCGCTGACTGATTGAAGTAGAACGAGTGTGATTCCACCAGGGCAGGCAGTTCGTTGGTCTTGAAGGCCGCCGCCCGCACCATGAACGTGCTGTTCACCGCCAGCGGCAAGGAGAACGTCAGACCGTTCACCAGCGTCGGCTCGCTGCCATTGGTCGAGTAACGGATGACCGCGCCGCGCGTGGCGCAACTCAGGATGAGATTGAACGGCTGACTGAAATGACCGCGCGCGGTGCTGAAGTGAACGGGTTCCACGACGCCGGTGATGGTGCTCACCCCGTTGGCCGTGCCGGGCGTGGGCGTGGCGAAGTAGCGCAGGGCACCGCCGGTCTCCGGGCCGTAAGAGTGGTCGTTGCGCTGCACCGGATACTTGGGCAAGAAGCCGGCGGCGAACTGGCGCGGTGAATCGGGCGTGAACAGCCCGAGAAAATCCCCCGTGATGGCCAGTTTGAAATTGGTGTGCAACCGGTTCGTGCCCGTGGGCGCGGTGCGATCCTTGGCCGAGGCGAAGACCACCAGATACGCGCCGGGGGCCAAAACGCGTTGCGGGAAAACCCAGCGCCCCGGCTCATCCGCCTCATCGCTCAGGGACCAGCCGAGCAAATCCACCGCGTTCGTGCCGGCGTTGTACAGTTCGATCCAGTCCTGTTCTTCGCCGTCCTCGTCGCGCAATCCGCTTTGATTCGAGGCGTTGATCTCGTTGATGACCACGCCGTAGGTGTTGGCGTCCGGATCGACGGTGTAGCTCCACGGATCAGCGAGCAAGGCGTTCGGGCCGGCGGCGAAATCCGTGATGCCGTGACCGGGTTGCCACTGGACCGAGACTGGACCGTTGGGTTGGAGAGCGAATTGAAAAACGAAAACCGCGCCGGGCTGCACGACGACATTCGTGGCCGGCTGACCGTTTACCAAGAGGTCCGCCGCGTTCACGCCGTTGACCGCTTCGCTGAAGGTCACGGTGATTTGCCCCAGCGCCTGCACCACGGCGCTGGCGGCCGGGAAGCGCGCCGCGACCATCGGCGGCACCACGTCCAGATGCGTGTAGCTCCAGGTCGCGCCGGGTTGGTTGTCGTCGAAGGCGTTGGGCGGCGCCGCCAAATCCGTGATGCCGTGTCCGACCACCCAGGTGATCGGCACGTTGCCATACGGCGCGGACGGAAAAGTGAAGGTGTAAGTGTCACCGCTCCCGCTCAGGCCGGTGGCTCCGATGCCGTGGACGTTGAGATCGTCGGCGACCAGACCCGTGATCGGCTCGCTGAACTGGATGGTGATCTCGGTGAGATTCGTCAACACGCTGTTCGGCGCGGGCGTAACGCTGACGATGGTGGGCGGGTTCGTGTCCACGAGGATCGCGTCGAGCGAGGCGTCGAACACGATGTCGCTGCTGGCGGTCGTGGTGTTGAAGACCTGCACGGCCAGCGTGTTCGTGCCCAGCACCAGATAGCCGCCCGGGGAGGCCACGGTGTAGAACTGAAATGAGACCGGCTCCGTGGCCCCCGTGGCCAGGTTGGTGAACGTCACCGTGGTGCCCGGCCCGCCGGGCATGTTGGTGCGCGCGATCTCCGTGCCGTTGACCCAGGCCACGAAACCGTCGTCCACCTTCGCGCCCAGTTGGAGCGCGGCGATTTGTCCGAGGTTGGTGATCACGAAGGTGCGGCGCAGGAAGAAGCAACCGTACTGGCTCACCATGTCGTTCAAGTCGGTGCCGTAGCCGTAGCCCTCACCGTAGGTGAAAGGTGCCGGCGTGTTGGTGAAGGCCGCGTCATTGAAGCCATTCGTCCGCCAGGCCGTGATGTCCGGCAGGGTGACTTCCGTGCGGCCTTTGAAGAGCGCCCAGGAGGCATTGGTCGAGACGAGAGGGACGAGTTCGGCGGACTGAAGCAGTACACACGAAGCCGACAAGAGTGCCAGGAAGGCGACGATTGCATGGGTCATGGGTAAGACCCTAGCAATTGTTCCGGGCGGTGGCTTCAAAAAAATGACGTCCGAAGGAACAGGGATCAACTCGACGCCCGCACCACTCGGAGCGCGGGCTTTCCAGCCCGCAGCGGTGTGGAAAGACGAAAAGCGCTGGCGAGAGCGGAAGCAGTCAGCCGATTGAGCGTTGCTGCGGACTGGAAAGTCCGCGCTCCGGTGCTGGTGTCGAATCGCGCCCAGGAACACACCCACGCGCACGGCGCGGAATGCCCCCCCGCCACCTGTGGCGTCGGCCTTTGGCCTCACTTCACCCGCAGCACCCACACCACTTCGTAATAGGCAGGCAGGCTCGACGCCGGATCACTGATGTAATTCCCTGGAGGGAACACCGTCACATCTGCGCCCTGCGGCACTGTCCCGCCATTGATGTTCAACCCCAGCCCGTGCCGCCGCTGGCGTTCGCGCCGCGCAGAAAACACGGCACGCCGCCCTGTGCGCCGTTCAAGTCCGGCGCGTTCAAACCATTCAACGGCGACTCCGCATCGTTGATCGCCTGGCCATTGCACTCGACCCAGGTGCCGGGCAGGGCCGGGACGTTGGGCCGGCTTTTCAAATAGCCCGTCACGCCCCCGATCGGATGGACCGCGTCGAGCAGCGCCTTGAGGCTGGTGAGTTGCTGGCGCATCTCGCCCGCGTCGAGCGGCGAGTTATCAGCCGGCTTGGTTGGATCAAACATAAGTCAAGATAGGTTGAGGGTTGAAGGTTGAGAGTTGAGGGCGAAGCAATCGGTTGATGGTCTATGGTTGGCGGCGCAACGCTGGCTTGCGGTGACGGAGCATTACTGAGACTCGGGCCATGGAGTGACAGTCATGATGCGACAGGCGTGTCTGTAGAAGGAGCGCCGAGCATTGCTCGGCCTGAGTGGACCGACGCGCCTTCGTGCCGAGC
>JANOQV010000162.1:0-13792 GCA_031414955.1 Pedosphaera sp.
GGAAGGGTTCTACCTCTACCTCGAAGCCATCCGGCCCAGCGCCGCCCCCGGCGATGTGCGCCTCGAACTTTTCGTCGATCCCGACGGCGACGGCCCGGCCGGCTTCATCGGCTTTGATGCGCTGCGTTGCACGATTTTGGAATCCCATCTGGTCGAGTTCCTGCCTGGGAATGCGGTCGCACAGGTTCGCAAGATGTCTTTGTCGAACCCCTCTCCAATAATCGCACCCTCTGCTTCGGCCAGCGGACTCGCTCCAAGCGCGGACAACCTTCGCGTGTTGGGCAACTTGACCGTGGGTGGCACCGTGACTGATGCCTTATCCGATCTTTCCGCGACCGGGGCTGTGACTGAGGCGAAGATTTACCTCAACGACCATGTGAACCTGATTGGGACGTCAAGCATTGGCGGGACCAAGGGTGACGAGCCGACCAGCTTCCATCACCCATTCCCATTCTCAGGAGGGTTCAACACTACTTTTTCGAACGTGGAATTCCAGGTCGGCTTGAACCTCGTCCGGGTCACGGCGGCGAACGAGAAAGGGTTCATCGGCTGGGCGGAGTACTGGATCGAGGTGGCGGCCACTCCCATCGTGGTCGCGGCTCTGGATGCTCCGCCCGGCCAGCCGAACGGCCCCGCGCCCTGCACGCCCAGCGAGTACACGTACTGTGGTTACACCTTCCATGCGGCAAACACATTTCCAGGGGGCTCATCTGACGGCGGAGTGATGAACAAGTACGGCGTTGAAATCGAAGGCGGCGGAGAATCGTTCCTGTCCACCATCGCCAAGATTTACGTCACGCCCGAAGGCGAAAGCACGGCGGAAGAACACCGGCTCTTGGCCCATACCGATGGCAAGCGGCTGGTTGCTTCGTTTTACAACCACTACATCCGGCCCACGACTATGGTTCACCTGTCTGGTGGCTTGATCGGCTTTCATCTTCCCTCGCTGACTTTTAGCGCCGGAGTTGGAGCCGGGTTTGTGGAGGGAGGCTGGTTCACCATCAAGGGTGGCTACGAAACGCTGCGATTGGCCGCCCCCTTCACCAGCATGTCCGCGATGACCTACGAGGCCACTCTCGGGAATCACTTCTCCGAACACAAAAAGTTCTGCGTGGAGAACTACAAAGCGGCCAAGCCCATCGTTGATTTCTGCGTGCAATGGCGGAGCCGGCAGTTTCAGGACATCTACAGTTCGCCCGATCCGGCCGGGGCCGCGCTGGCGGCGATGGATGAGGATTGGCGCCTGGTCGCGGGCCTGACGATGGAACTGATCATCGCGCTGGACGCCGCCGACCAGGCGGCCACGGAGTACGAGCGCGGCAAGTTGATGGGGCGAGTGATGTTCGAGGCCGTCATGATGATTGTGCCCCCGGCGAAGGTGGCGCACCTGTCGAAGGCGGGGAAGCTGACGAAATTGCGTTTTCTTGATGATTTTGCCGAGCGAATCCGTGTTTCAAGTATACCAGACGCCAAAAAGCAGAGAGTTCTTGCGGGTCTCGAAGCTGCTCGAACCAAGGTCGGAGAATTCAGTTGGACGGGGCGGTATGGAGATTCCGGGCCTACTACAGCAGGACATGCTCGCAACCACTTGAATCAAGATGCCGCCTTTGGCTCAGTCATTCCTAGCAACGATGGAATCGCTGTGGAGATGCTTGGCGCTAGGACTCAAGTAGGAACGCCACACTGGGAGTTTCATTACGGAAAGCCGGATGGGCTGCAAGGTTTTTGGAAACAGTTTTGGAGAGATGGAAATCGGCCAGGCCAACGCCCCACTTGTGCAGAATACGATGTCGCCATGGCGAAAGCCTTGAAACAAGGGGGCATTCCGGACGAGGAAGTCCTCGAGTTATGCAATACGGCACGAGCCAATCGGCTGCTGCATGGATTGACCGATGAATCCTCTGTGCCAAAAGTGCCAGGAGTTGGACAATGATTTGCATGAACGAGAGAACAAAATCGACGCTTGTGGAACTACGGAGTGTGGCGTGGTTCCAAAATGCCGGGAAGCATGACGTGCAACAGGTTGCGGTTCTCGCCTCGTGGGCTGACGCATTCGAATCGATCAGCAGCGACCAGTGGCGAGACTTCCAGCACGAGGCAACAAACTCACTTACCATGCAGCTATTTCAAACAAACAAACTGCGTTACAATCGCTGGAATGATGTCCTCGCTGAAATCAGACCCGTTGTGATCGACCTCGTTAGAGAGAAAATTGCTGCTGCGGGCGTAATGGTCTACCCGAAAGACTTCCCGATCTCGGTCGAGTGGGACATCATGATGTTGTTGATGGAAGCCGAGTATTCAGATGTTTGTCCTCCAAAATGTTTCGCGGCGTTAGGATTCTACTACGTGCGGGGGCACTTTCCATGCGGCTGGGAAGGTGATTACCCACAAGGGCGATTGATTGTGTTCTAACTGCGGAACGAATTCGCCAGAACGGGGTCAGTTCTGAATGGCGCTTAGTTAAGGCATGGGTTCCGTAAAGAAATCTACGCGGAATGCCATTTTTAAGTGGTACGAAATGATCCCCTCGATCAGCATGGCGCATGAGTCAACGCACCGCCTTTCTGCCCGGTCTTTCTCACCAACTTTGTGGCCGGGCACGCCGCTCCCAACTCGATCAAATCCGCGCGCAAACCGAGCAAGTGCGCCAGGCCAGCTTGAGTCGCTTGAGCGAGACCTTCGGGCCGTAGCTGCCCACCGTTCTTTTGGCTCCCACCGCGCGCGGCGTGAACAGCCGAAAGCACCTCTATCCTTTGCGACTCACCTTCTGGGCTTTTCTGAGTCAGGTCTTGAGTCCGGGCAGTTCCTGCCGCGAGATCGTCCGCAAGGTGCAGGCGTGGTATGCGCCGCAGGACGGGGCGCAGCCCGACAGCCGCACGGGCGCGAAAAGGGGTCAGTCCTCACAATTGACAATCGCCGCCGCGCCTGCTTGAGTCACGGCAAGCTCAATTTCCAAAGGAACCGCCATGCCACGTCCCTTGCGCATCGAATATCCCGGAGCCATCTATCATCTGATGAGCCGGGGTGACCATCGCGAACCCATCTTCCAAGACGACGGCGACCGCCGCCGCTTTCTCGAAACTCTCGGTGAAGCCTGGACCAAGACCGGCTGGCAGATTCACGCCTTTTGTCTCATGGGCAATCACTTTCATCTCGTCGCCGAAACACCGCAGGCGAATCTGGTCGCGGGCATGAAGTGGTTGCTGGGCACGTACACCGGGCGCTTCAACCGCCGGCACAAACTTTTCGGCCACCTCTTCAGCGGGCGCTACAAGTCGCTGGTCATCGACGAGCGCGGGGGCGACTACCTGCGCACCGCCTGCGACTACGTGCATTTGAATCCGTGGCGCGCCGGCTTGGTCGCGCCGGACCAGCCGCTCTCGGCCTCTCCGTGGAGCAGTTACCCGCTCTATCTCGCAGCGGGGCGACGGCCAGCTTGGTTGCGCGTGGATCGTTTGCTGGGCGAACATGGTATCCAGGCCGACACGGCGGAAGGGCGCATCGAGTTCCAGGCGCGCTTGGAGGAGCGGCGCAAGGAAGGCGACCCGGCGGATTCGTGGGCGGTATTTCGCCGCGGGTGGCGGCTGGGCGCGGAGGACTTCGCGCAACGGCTGGCCGAACGGCTGGGCCGGGCCGGGCAGTCCCACGAACTGGCCTGGGAAAGAAACGAAACCGACGAACAGCGAGCCGAACGACTGGTGCAGGAGTGGCTGGCGGCGAATGGATGGACTGAAGCCGAAGTTGCGGCACGGCCCAAGGGCGATCCGACCAAAGCCAAACTGGCTCTGCGCCTGCGTGCGGAGACTCCCATGACGCGGCAATGGATCGCCAAGCGGCTGAGCATGGGCAGCGCCAGCTACATTTCACACCTCACCGCTAAGGGAACGGATTGTCGATTGTGAGAACTGACCCCTTTAAGAGTTGTCAAAGGGCGGCACGCTGGCCAACACTTTCCTGCACGGTCAAGGCGGCTGGGGCATGAACCTAGCTTGGGACGCCATCATCCCTGGCCAAGGCAATACGCCGCCCACCAGGCGGACCCTGACTCCGGCGGAAACCACGCAGATAATTCTCAGCGACACCAATCAGTTGCGGACCAAGCCATTCTTCCGGCGTTTCACGGAGGACCGGTTGATGACAGAGCCAGTAGGGGGTCAGTCGGACGGAAGTGCCGCCGCCGCCGACCCGGTCATCCGCGCTACCGTGCTCGGTGCGGCAATTCCAGCGACATCAAGGGCTACGGGGAGAAATGTGCTTAGAGTGGCAAGGAATTTTGACATGCAAAGCCTGCAAACAGGATGGCCGTCGGAGCGGGACAACGATGATTGGTTCCATAGCGACCTAAAAGATATTGCGTTTCCATTCAATCACCAGCTCCATGAAACAATCGTACAGCGAGGATCACTGAGATGAACATGAACTCTATTGTAGTCGGCGCGCTTTTTGGTTTGGCGACAGCCCTCGCCGCAGCCCAAGGGGAGGCGCAGCTAACATTTCGCGTTGTTAGTGAACAAGGCGATCCACTGAGCGGCATCGAATTGAGAATGGCCATGTTCGACCGCCCTGGATTGATCCAAGGGCGAGACGAAGACATACATCGAAGGACATCGGGTCTTACCGATGCCCAAGGATCGGTGACCTTGACGTTAACATCCGATCTGTGGCTGGCCCGGTGTAAGTTGATTGCGCCGCCGGGCTTTTATCCTTGCGATTTTAAGACAATCGAATTCACGGGACTGGCGAATGGAAAATGGCAGCCGTGGAACCCGACGAATGTGGTGGTGCTCAAGCCGATCATGAATCCGATTCCTCTTTATGGCAAGAAAGTGGATATGCTGCCGATTCCCGCCCAGGACACGGCGATTGGATTCGACTTAATGGCCGGCGACTGGGTTGCGCCGCGTGGGCGGGGGACCAACGCGGACTTATTCTTTAACCTCCACCGCCAGTTCACCAACGCCACTCTGCCGTTTGACCTGAGCGTGGACATCACCTTCCCGAACGACGGAGATGGCCTGCTCGCCGTCAGTGCGCCCTACCGGCAGGGTAGCATCCTGCGATTGCGCAGCGCGCCAGAGGCGGGGTACACCAACTCCCTGACCAAACGTATCTTTCGGGCGAGCGTGAGCACCCCCATCGTCGTGGACACGGATGAGAATCGGAGCCATTTCCTGCGGATCCGCACGCAGCAATCGAACGGCCAGATCACCAGTGCCTTGTATGGGAAAATCTACGGCGACATCGACTTGTCCGCGTTTGGCGAACTCCGCTTCACTTACTACCTCAACCCCACGCCAAACTCGCGGAACTTGGAGTTCAACACCAAGAGCAATTTGCTCAAGAACTTGAAGTCCTTCGAGAATCCAAACGAACCTTGATGGTAGTAAAGGGGTCGCCACTATTGACCTGAAATTTGTCGGAAGTAGAACGCCGCCATGCCCCGCGCCCTGCGCATCCAATATCCCGGAGCCATTTACCATGTGATGAAACGTGGCGACCGCCGCGAACTCATCTTCCGAGGCGACCTCGACCACAAACGTTTCCTCGTCTGCACGAGGTCGCGGGAGGGCGGATTAGCAGGGGTCGTTTTCAGGACAAGCATTTTGGTTGAAACTATTCCAAGCGTGACTCCAGGTTAAATCAGCCGCTGAGCGGGATGCTGGGCGGCGGTTTTCTCCGGGTCATGCCGCATGAGGCCGTATCGGATACCGCCCCCGCTTGCCGCCGTGACTCGCTGGCCGGAACTGGCCCTCGAATGCGCCTACTCCGTCTCCCAAATCGCCCGGCGCTGCGGCGTGACAGTGCCGCAGTTCCGCAGCTTTTGCCGTCATCAACTGGGCTGTGGAGCCAAGCGCTGGCTGCGGGAACTGCGCCTGGCCCAGGCGGAGGTCTGGCTGGACGCCCGGCTGTCATCCGAGGCGGTGGCGCGGCAACTGCATTTCCGGGACGCGCCGCATTTCTGCCGCGAGTTCAAGCGGGCGCGCGGGGTGAGTCCGCAGGCCTGGCGGGCAAGTCGCGTGTGGTGGCGGCGCGTCTCAGGCCAGGAGTTGCCATTCACACCGGTGCGTCTGCCTACGCCTCCCAAGGCGCGGGTGTTTCCGAGCGAGCGGGATTTTCCGTGGCTGGGTGTTTAACCGGAACGATTCAAAGGGAAACCACGAATGGACACCAATGGACACGAATTTTCAAAGGTCTGGAGGATGGACCATCCTGACAGGAATTTCCCCCTCTGCATTGGTGTTCATTTGTGTCCATTCGTGGTTTGGAAACAAATTCCCGGATCAGTTTCGGAGTTGCGGTCGAAGGGTGGTAGCCGGACAGACTTTCGCCGTCGCCGGGCCAGCATTATTTTACCGGAGTCGGCTGGGTCTGGCTTTGCTTGAGGATCTCCAACATCTCCAGCGCTTCCTGGTTGGTCGGGCTGAGTTGCAGGGCGCGCTGCAACTGCTCGATGGCTTCCGGCACCCGGCGCAGCCGGCCCAGGGCCTGACCCCAGCGGATGTAGGCGTAGGTCAGGTCCGGCTTGAAACGGGTCGCGTTCTGAAAGGCCTCGAGAGATCGCTCGGAATCACGCTGATTGATCAGGCAGAGGCCCAGATTGAACCAGGCTTCGGCCAGCTTGGGGTTGATCCGGAGGGCCTCGCGATAACTTGCCTCGGCGTCCGCGTACTTCGTCTGAGCAAAGAGGGCACTGCCCAATTCCGTGCGCGCCGCGACCGAGCCCGGGTCGAGTTGGACGGCGCGACGCAGGGCGCGCTCGGCGGCGAGACCATCACCGGCCTGGCGCAAAGCCTTGCCATAAACCAGCCAGGCCGGCCCGCGATCCGGATACTGCGCGACGGCCTGCTGCATCAGCACGACGGCGTTGCTGATGTAACCCTGCCCGAGCCAGCTCTCAGCGTTGTCCGACATGGCGGTCAGCCCGGTGCGAAGCTGGTTGATCTCCACCAGGAACGGGTCGGGCCACACATGTTTCTCGGGCAACTGCCCGGCCCGGCGGAAAGCCGCCTCGGCGGCGGCCTGGTGGCCGGAGCGCTGTTCAATCGCGCCGAGCAGCGCGTGCGACGCCTTGACGTCCGGGGCGAATTGAATGGACTGCTGCAAGTAATCCAGAGCCGCGCCCGGCTCATTGCGGGCGACGGCCAGCCGGGCCAGACCAAGCAAGGCCCGCGGATTGGACGGCTCACGTCTCGACACCGGCTCGATTTCGGCCTGCGCCTCGTCGAGTCGGCCCCGCTCGATCAATAATTCCGCCAGACGCAGGCGGGGTGCCGGCAGGTCGCCACACAGTTTCGCGGCCCGCTGCAAACTGGGCAGAGCCGCACCGGGATCTTCTCCCGACCGGGCCAGACCGCGCAGGTAGGGCCAGCGCGGTTCGCGCGGCTCAAACCGTTCCGCCTGGGCGAAACAAACATCCGCCTCCGGGAGCACATCGTGAATGCTCAACACCATCCCCAGCCGCCCCCAAGCCCGGCCCGAACGCGGCGAGCTTTGAACGGCAGTGCGGGCCTCTTCGATGGCCTTGAGGATGGCAGGATCGGAGCCGGGCCGTTTGATGGCGGGCGGCTCCAAGGAAGCGTTCTGCCGCCAGAAATAAGCTCCACCACCGATGAGCACGAGCAGGCCAAAGCCGATGGCCCAGCGACGGAGGTTCCGACCGTCCGCCGATTTTTCGGTGGCCGCAGCGGCGCGCGATTTCTGTTTGGATCGGCTTTTGGCCACAAGGAGTTTTAGTCGATCAATTTGCCCTGACCCCGGCGCAGCACGACAAGTTGATCCGCAGTTGTGCCTGGAAAAGATTCCTGTTTCCCATCTGGCCAAAGCACGGTGATCGCTTCCACGCGCGCCGCCTGACCCAGTCCAAAATGGGCGCGCGGGTCATTGCTGCAAACGTAACTATAGCCAGGATTGATCCACCCCACCTGCCGCCGTCCGCCCGCCTGCACGCTGACCTCGGCGCCGTAGGCGTCACGCCCGCCCAGCGCCGGATCAATCGCGCGGACCATCAACCAGTGACCACGACGAGGCGCGACGTTGCGGTAGAGTCGAGCGGGCGAGGCCACGGCCGTAACCAGCAAATCCATCGCGCCATCCCCGTCGATGTCGCCGCACGCCAGGCCGCGCCCGACCACCGGCGTTCCGCAGAAAGGAGAGTTCTTCGGTGAGACATCCCGAAAGGTTCCGTTTCCAATGTTGGCGAACAATTGATTACGATCCCCATAGGCGCTCCAGTGCGGACCCAACTCCGGGATAATCTGCTGCGCCATCCCGCCCGATTGATTTCCCCGCCGCACCCGGCCGTTCACGATCGCCAGATCGGAAAACCCATCCTGATCAAAGTCCGCGAAGACCGTGCCAAAACCCGTGCCGCGCCAGGCCGTGTTGGCCAGCCCCGCCGCCGCCGTGCTTTCCTGGAACAACCCGCGCGGGCCTTGCTTCCACAGCGCGTTGTTCTCCTCGGTCAGGTGGGTGATGAAAATGTCGAGCAGCCCATCGCCGTCCACATCCCCGGCGGCGATGCCCATGTTGGCATCAGCGCCACCCATCGCGTTGTAGGCCAGGCCGCGCCTCCCCGCCTCGTTGCGAAACGTGCCGTCGCGCTGGTTGATCCAAAGGCAGTTCGGCTTCGCATCGTTGGCGACCAAAATGTCGGGCCAGCGATCCCCGTCGAAGTCGGCGCAGACCACGCCCAAGCCGGGGCCGGGCAGATCACCCAGGCCGGATTTGACCGTCACGTCCTCGAAACGAACCGCACTGTTCGTGGCGGAAGCGCCGCGACCCAGATTGTGAAAGAGTCTCGACACCGTGCCGGGCCGCGAATTCGGCCCGCAGTATTCCGGCTGGCCCGCGCGATCGAAGCACTTCTCTGATGCCAGATAATCGATGTAATTTACGACCACGAGATCCAGCCAGCCGTCGCGATCGTAATCGAAGAAAGCCGCCGAGGTGGCCCACTGCGGATTATCCAGCCCCGCCGGTTTCGTCAGCTCGACGAAGTGTCCGCCGCCCTGGTTCAGAAAGAGCCGCACCCCGCCGTACTCGGTCACGAGCACATCGGCCAGGCCGTCATTGTTGATGTCGCCGATCGCCACGCCCATGCCGTGGCCCGCCACGTCCAACCCCGAGCCTGCGCTCACGTCGGAAAATTTTCCATCCGCACCCTGATGAAACAGCTTGTTCAGGGCGGCGGATTTCGGGCCGCCATTTTGAATGAGATATATGTCCAGCCGCCCATCGTTGTCGTAATCGAACAAGGCCACGCCGGAGCCGACCGTTTCTGGCATGAAGAAGCGGCCCAACGTGCCGACATCGTGCGTGAAGCTCAGGCCGGATTTCGCCGTGACGTCTTCAAACCAGACCGGCCCCGCAGCCTTGTGCTCCGTCTTCGACGGGCGACATCCCAGACCGGAAAGCGCAATGAGAAGCACGAAAACCAAACCCCAAGCCTGCTGAAAAACCCGGCTCCACGGAACATAAAGCGCCTTGCGCGAGGGATTCCACGAACCAGGGTGCGCGCCTCGCGGCGCTGAAGGTGCGGGGCGGGGAGCAAATGGCAGAAAGTTTTGCCGGCAAAAAAATGGGGCAAGATTTTTCTGCCAATAAATTTTTCCGCCCTGATCCAGGAGAACCTTCAGCACGACCAACAGCCGGTTCAGGGAAAGGTTCCCCGCTCGAGGGTTCGCGATCTGTGCCCCTGAACCGAGGCGGAGCGCCGAGCATTGCTCGGCTTGGGTACGGCCAGCCATCCCGGCCGAGCAATGCCCGGTGCTCCGGTTCATGGGTAGTAATTCTGCGGTGCGGTGCCGGCTCATGGCTTGGGGGCCGGCACGGCGATCTCGCGGGCACCGGGCGGAACATCCGTGGTGGTGGATCGGCCTGCGGGCCAGCGGACCATGATTTGAGTCGCGCTTTCGCCGCCACTCAGAATCTGCACCGCGCTGTCCTGCGAACCATAGCCCGAGCCGGCGTGAAGCTCCCGGACCGGACCCAGACGCCCACCAAATTTGAGGCGCAGCGTGGCTCCGATGCCGCCGGGATTGCCCGGCGCACCAATCAATCGCACCCGCAATCCGACGCGCGCCGTGACATTTTTCAACAGCCGGGTCGGGGCACCGTTTTGCGCGATCACCAGGTCGATGCGACCATCCTCATTGTAATCGGCCAGCGCCGCGCCACGTTGTTCGCCGTGGATGGACACGCCGGATTCCTGCGCCGTCATCGCGCGCAACCGGCCGGTGCCATCGCCGCGCAGCCAGAGTCCGCGGCCCGCGTCGAGACGCGGCACTTCCGGGCGGGTGGCGAAAAAATTCTGGCTGAGGAAAACATCCTCGTGCCCATCACCATCAACGTCCGTCACGTTCACGGAGAAGACCGGCGCGACCTGCGCCTCGAAGGGCAGTTCCACGGCTTCGAAGCGATCCCCGCGATTGAGGAAGACCATCGAGGCCAGAGTGGCGGCGCGCACTTCCTTCGCCGCAGATTGGGATGGTCCCAAAACTTCCATGACCGTTGCCTCGCTGAACAACTTGTGCGTGGCAAAGCGCGCCCGCAGAAAAGGCATCGACGTCGCCAGCGAATTTAACATCCGCATCGGCGCGACCGCTCCCGTCGCGGGATCGGTCTCGGCCTCGATCAAGTCCACCGTCCCCTGCCCTCCCAAGTCGCCATAATAAAGTCGCGCGGGCCGCTCGGCGCTCGCCGGCCAGATCGTGTTCAAGCCCCAGTTGCCGGCGATGATGTCGAGCCGTCCGTCGCCATCGAGGTCGCCGGTGGTGACGCTGTTCCACCAACCGGTGAAGTGGTTGAGGGTTGAGAGTTGAGGGTTGAGGGAGGCACCGGTGATGGCGGGATTCCACGACGACAACTTGCCGTGATCGTTACGGAAGATGCGCACCGGACCCCATTGGCAAGCGAGGATCAACTCGGGGAAACCATCACCATTCAAATCGCTCCAGACCGCGCCGCTCACCAGTCCAACCTTGTCGAGCAACCGTGAGTTCTCCGCGTCGAGCAACAATCGCTTCCCATCATGACGGAAGATGCGCGATGACGCCGGCTCCGGAAAACGTCCCGGCACCACGCGCCCGCCGACGAACAAATCCAGATCCCCATCGCCATCGAAGTCCGCCACCGCGAGCGGCCCGGCGCTGAAAGCGGTCGCGGGCAGCGTGTCGCCCAGCTTGAGCGCGCCCTCGGCATAATTGAACTGCACCACCGCCGGGTGCCCCGTGGCCTCGTAGCTCGAGATTCCGACCAGCAGTGCGCGCTGCCCCGGCGCGGGCGTCCAACCCACGATTCCTGTCGCGTCATCCGGCAGCAGGAAACCGCGCGGGGGTGCCATCCGCGCCAGGCCGCCCTTGCCGTCGCCTTTGAAGCAGCCCAGCACCCCGCCGCGACCGCTGCCGATGATCAAATCGTCGTGACTGTCGCCATCCAGATCGTGCCACGCCACCGCTGGTCCGAACTGACTCAACTTGTGGGGCAGCAAGGGCTGGCGCTGGTAATCATCGAAGCTCTCCTCGTAGTGCGTGTGGTCGAGCAGGCTGCTCACGTCCTGGAACAGAGGTTTCGGGTTTTGAGTTTCGGGTTTCGGGCTGGGTGTCGCGGACGCTTCCTCGATCTCGTAAAGACGGTTTGCCACCACCCCGGTGATGCGACTGATGCGGCTGGTGGGACCAATGCGACTGGTGGGCCAGGTCACTTCGAGAGTCATGTCGCCGGTGAATTTGCCGGCGGCGAAAACCAGCATGGCCTCCGAGCCGGCCATGTAACGACCGCCGCTCACGATCTCCTGGCTCTGCATGGGCACCGCGCCGCCGAGCAGTTTGATCTTCGCGCCGATGCCCTGCGTGTTCGGCGCACGTCCCTTCAACCGCACCGCTACACGCGGTGCGGCGGTCGTGTTACGATAGAACCCGGCGACGGTTCCCAAATTGTTCATCACCACGTCGAGCGCGCCATCGCCGTCGAAATCCGCCAGCGCCACGCCGTGATGCACGCCGGGCGTGTTCAAGCCCCACTCGCCGGTCTTCTCCTCGAAGCGATATTGACCGCGGTTCTGAAAGGCCACGATGGGCGTGTCGAGCCGTGGATAATACTTCGAGTTGAGCAGCTTCTCGGTGATGAACGCCTCGTGCGCCGACATCAGCTTGCCCTGATAATTCACCATCCCGTTGCCCTTGGGTCGCGGATGCGGATTCGCACGAATCGCCGCCGCTGCGTCCAAATCCTGCACATCCGCGAAATGCCCGGTCGTGATCAGCACGTCCTCGTAGCCGTCCAGATCCACGTCGAGGAAGACTGGCTGCCAGGCCCACTCGGACGCCGACAAGCCGGCCAGATCCGCGATCTCCGCGAAGGTTCCATCACCGCGATTTTGCAGCAACGTGTTGCGCATGATCTGCGGGCGGTCGTCGAGCACGCCGATCATGGAGGCCAGCGGACGCTGGGCCAGCGTCTGGCGTTTACGCAAGCGATGGTCGCGGCTCAACATGTCCACGACCAGGCAGTCCATGTGACCCGAACGGTTCAGGTCGGCGAAGTCCACACCCATCGAACTGGCGCTGGTGTGCCGCACGGCCTGTCTGGCCAGGGCGCGAAATCGGCCCTGGCCGTCGTTGATCCAAATCCGGTCCGGCGTCCAGTAATCGTTGCAGACGTACAAGTCAGGAGAGCCATCACCATTGATGTCGCGGAACGTCGCCGTGAGTCCCCAGTCACGCGGAATATCGGTGAGCGGCTTGCCATCCTCGTCGAGAAACATTCCGCCCGTCCAAGACACCGGAGTGAAGCGGCCCTGGCCATCGTTCAGATAAAGCGAGGACGGCTCGCCGTACTCGATCACCTGGCCGTTCACCACCACCAGCCGGTCTTTGAGCGCAGGCGGAATCACGAGCTGACCCCCAACGCTGTGGATGTCCACCTGCCCGCGGTCGCGAATGTCATCCGTGCGGTTGTTGCACACGTAGAGATCGAGCGTGCCGTTACCGTCCACATCGGCGAGGGCGGCGGTCACGCTGCCGTATTTGCTGCCTGTGCCGGCGGAAGCCGTGGCGTCGAAGAATTTACCCCGGCCGTCGTTCATATAGCACAACACGCCGCGGCCCGTGGTCGTGACCAGCAAGTCCAGCCAACGGTCGCCGTTCAAGTCCGCGAAGACCGCGCCACGCGTGTTCTGATTCGTGCAGACCAGCCCCGAGCTGGCGGTCACGTCCTGGAACTTCCAGCCGCCCAGATTCTTGTAGAGCGTGTTGCGGCCCTCGAGGCTGCCGAAGAAAAGATCAGGGCGGCCATCGCCATCGAAGTCGCCCGCCGCCAGGCCCGAGCCATTGGCCAGCACGCGATTGGACTCACCCTTCCAGAGGTCGAGCAGATTGGTGAAGAGCAGTCCCGTCAACTCGGGCGGCAGCAGGGTGAAGCCCGGCTTCCCGCCCGCCGCCGGTTCCAGCGGTGCCCAACGCAGACCCTGCCCCTGCTGCCACGCGCGGTCCTGGGCCGCGACGGTGAGCACGGAGAAACCCGCCGCCGCGAGCAGCCCGGAGACGCGGAACCATTTGCCTGGAAAAAACATCGCGAAAATTGGTGCGCGTTCTCATCGCAAAAAGCCCGGGCCGGGGCAACGAAGAAACCGGGCAAGTTACGGCTGGGGGCGCATCTTGAAGGTACGGCTGTAGCCAACGGCAACCGGTCTATCCGAATAAAAGCGGCGCTCAAGCGACCGCACTCCAAACGCTGCCGCGCCAAGGCCAACGCCTCGTGCCGCGCGAAGCGTTTGGAGTGCGGTCGCTTG
>JANOQV010000163.1:0-2267 GCA_031414955.1 Pedosphaera sp.
CAGCTACGGCTCGCGTCGCGGCAACGACCGCATCATGACGCGCGGCACCTTCGCCAACGTCCGCATCAAGAATCTGATGCTTGGCGGTGAGGAAGGCGGCAACACCATCTACCAGCCCACCGGCGAGAAGATGGCCATCTATGACGCGGCGGTGAAGCACATCGCCAGCGGCACGCCGCTCATCATTCTGGCCGGACAGGAATACGGCACCGGTTCCAGCCGCGACTGGGCCGCGAAAGGCACCAACCTGCTCGGCGTGAAAGTCGTCGTCGCGCAGAGCTTCGAGCGTATCCATCGCAGCAACCTCGTCGGCATGGGCGTGCTGCCGCTGCAATTCAAGGAAGGCACCACCGCGCAAACACTGAAGCTCGACGGCACCGAGACCTACGACATCGTGGGCCTCGACGCGAACCTCAAGCCCCAGCAAGACCTCACCCTCAAGATCACGCGCAAAGACGGCACGGTGGAGAACATCGTCGTCGCCTGCCGCATCGATACACCCATCGAGATCGACTACTACCAGCACGGCGGCATTTTGCCGTATGTGTTGCGGCAGTTGGTGGCGAAGGCGTAGCCGTTGGAGCACCGAGCATCGCTCGGCCCGAAGCGAAGACGCGCACCAAGCCGAGCAATGCTCGGCGCTCCGTGGACGGGGCGATGCCGACTCGGCAGGAGCGCCAAGCATTGCTTGGCCGGAGCGCGGCATGGTTCAATCGGCCAGGCCGAGCGATGCTTGATGCTCCGAAACAGAAAATGAAAAACGACAAACGTAAGTAACGAATGAGCGCCATGACACAAAGCGACGCAGATGCACTGCTGGCGCTTCCGAAGTCGTTCAAAGACGATTCGCCGCTGGAGTTCACGATGACAACTCCAATGGATTTTGAGCGAGTGTTGTTGTCGAGTGACCGACGGGAAGAATTTCTTCTGACAATTGAACGCGGCAACCGAAAGCGAATCCGCCTGAAATACCAAACTCGTGCCCGGAAAGTTGTTATCCTCGCTCGTTTGGATTTGGATGGGCCAGCCCACAGGAATCCGCCGGATTCTCCTTATCGGGCGAACGAGCGTTTGGCTTGTCCACACCTGCACCTTTACCGGGAGGGCTTCGAGGACCGCATTGCCTACACGATTGCTGACGTTCCGCAGTTCGCCGTTACTAACGCCGCAAGCGGCCTGGTTTGGCTGGAAGACTTCCTGAAGTTCTGCCACGTTGACGGTGTTCCGCCGATTCAAACAACGGTCTGAAGATGACTACCGCTGAATGCAAGCAACTCGTGAACGGCTACGTTTCGTGGCTGAAGGAGGAATTGCGCATTGAGCAGTTGGACTCGAGTTGCGTTATCGCGACGCCATTTCTAGATCGCCACAACGACGAGATTGAGATTTACCTGGAGAAGAGGGGTGATGCCATCTGGTTGACGGATGATGGCTACACGCTTGGCGACTTGCGCCATTCCTCAGTCGCCTTGGACACTGATAAGCGACAGCACCACTTGAAGGCTATCTTGCAGGGATTTGGCGTGCGAAGCGAAGGAGACGAGTTGTGCGTCTCCACCACGCCGAAAGATTTTTCGCAGAGAAAGCACAATCTCATTCAGGCAATTCTTGCCGTGAACGACATGTTCGTCATGGGCGAAGAATCTGTGCTGCAACTCTTCAAGGAAGACGTTGAGAGGTTCCTTCGCTTGAAGGGAGTGGCCCCGTTCCGAGATTTCAAGCTGTCTGGCTATAGCGGATTCGACCACAAGTTCGACTTTGCAATCCAACCACACGGCGACAGACCGGAGGGTGTGATTCAGGCGATTAACCGGCTTACGAAAGACCGCGCCGCAAGTCTGGCTTTCATGGTTTCAGACGTGGAGCGAGAAAGAGGCAAGGGGAATCTCGCTGCTTTTGCGTTCATCAACGACTCAGAAGAACCCATCAACTCGGAACATCTTTCTGCCTTAACGGCCTACGGCATCAAACCGATTCCGTGGAGCAAACGTGAGACTGATGTGACCGTTCTGACTGTCTGATTCTTCTTCCACGTCTTCGGAGCGCCGAGCATCGCTCGGCATGAGGGCCAGAACACCCGTCGGGCCGAGCAATGCTCGGCGCTCCAGTGGTCAATTCATCGCAATCGGGTGCATCTTGACACTGTTCTTAAAGTGAGGTGGTCACGGTTCCTCGACCGGCAAAAACAAGAACATGGCTGTCGTGTCGTCACATGAAAAAAGCATCGCCCCCAAGTCAACCCAGTCCCGCGCCCAAGCCCCGGCCCA
>JANOQV010000164.1:0-78697 GCA_031414955.1 Pedosphaera sp.
CAGCAAGGTGATGACGCCGAGCGCGTTGGAAAAATCCACACCGGCCGCCTTTTCCACATGGCTGCGCCCGGGGACGGGCGCACTCCGGGGTCAGTGGCCTGCGCCGCCCAAACAACTTTTCAGACCGGCTCCAACCCCAAGTGGGCTGCGCGAACCCCGCAGGCCGGAACCAGATCGAGAGGCAGCGCGAAGGCGAACCGCCTAGCCCGCCATCGCGCGAGCGATGGAGTTCCACCAACCGTCGTGCAGTTCGGCGAGCGGCGCGGCAAACTCGCCCTGGGCGGTTTTGATCTTCAATTCGTTGCCGTCCACTTTGCCGATCTGTGCGGCGGGAATTGCTAGCACCTTGGCCTGACCCAGAACTTTGGCGGCATTGTGCGCCGTGGTGGAGATGACGATGCGGCTCTGCGTTTCGCCGAAGAGGAGCGCATCAAGGCGCACATCCATGGCGGTGGACAAGTCGATGCTGGCCCCAATGAGCCGCGGCGTTTCGCGCGCGACTTGCTGGCTGATGCAGCTCTCGGCCAGCGCCACCGCCAGGCCGCCTTCGCTGCAATCGTGCGCGCTCTTGATCACGCCTTGGGCGATCCATCCGCGCAGGGCGTCGTGCAAAGTTTTTTCCTTCTCCATGTCCAGGCGCGGAGGGGTGCCGGTCTTCTGGCCATGAATGACTTTCAGATAGGCCGAGCCGCCGAGGCCTTGCAGCTTGTCGCCCGCGTCCACGATGTCGCCGAGCAGGAGAATCGCGTCGCCCTCGTCCTTGAACCATTGCGTGGTGATGTGCTCGGGCTTCTCGATGATCCCGACGACGGCGACCGTGGGCGTCGGATCAATCGGGCCGCTCGGACTTTGATTGTAGAGCGAGCAGTTGCCGCCGGTGACGGGCGCGTTGAAATGACGGCAGGCGTCGGCCAGTCCGCGCACGGATTCCTTGAGTTGGTAGAACAGTTCAGGGTTATGCGGGTTGGCGTAGTTGAGGTTGTCGGTCGCACCCAGCGGCACCGCGCCGGAGCAGGCGAGATTACGGCAGGCCTCGGCCACGGCGATTTTGCCGCCCTCGTATGGGTCGAGGTAAACGTAGCCGCCGTTGCAGTCCACGGAGATGGCGATGAGCTTGTCGGGAAAACTGCCGCCGGGACTCTCGGGCACCGAATCGTACTTGATGCGCAGCACCGCCGCGTCGCTGCCGGGGGCCACGATGGTGTTGTCGCGCACCATGTAATCGTATTGGCGATAGACCCAGTTCTTCGAGGCGATGGTCGGCCAGGAGAGCAGCGCCTTGAGATTCGCGACGGCGTCCTTGGTATCGGTGAGGCCGTCGAGCGTGAACGCACGCACGGCGGCGAGATACTTCGGCTCGGCAGATTCGCGCTGATAGATGGGCGATTCGTCGGCAATCTTCTTCGCGGGGATGTCCACGATCACCTTGCCGCCGTGCCGCACGACCATGTGGCCCGTGTCGGTGACGAAACCAATCTCCGCCCACGGCAAATCCCACTTGTCGAAAATGCGCTGCACTTCGGCCTCGCGGCCCTTCTTCACGATGATGAGCATGCGCTCCTGCGATTCGCTCAACATGATTTCGTAGGAACTCATGTTCGGCACCCGCTGCGGCACCTTGTCCAACTCGATCTCGATGCCCGTGCCGGCGCGCGCCGCCGTTTCGCACGTCGAGCAAGTCAATCCCGCCGCGCCCATGTCTTGAATGCCGGCCACGCAACCAGTCGCGAGCAGTTCGAGGCACGCTTCGCAGACAAGTTTTTCCATGAACGGATCGCCCACCTGCACCGCGCCGCGCTGTTGCTGCGCGGATTCATCGGTCAAATCCTGCGAGGCGAACGCCGCGCCTGCGAGACCATCACGCCCCGTGGCCGGGCCGACGTAGAAAACAGGATTGCCAATGCCCTTGGCCGCGCCGCGCGCGATCTGCTCATGGCGCAGCACGCCGAGACAGAACGCATTGACCAGCGGATTGCCCTCGTAGCTCTTGTCGAAATACACCTCGCCCGCGAGCGTCGGGATGCCGAAGCAATTGCCGTAATGCGCGATGCCATTCACCACGCCGGAGAACAGGCGGCGGTTGTTGGCGATTTCCGCTTCCGTCCCGCTGCCGTGGCCATTCGTGATCGGCCCGAAGCGCAGCGAGTTCACCGCGCACACCGGCCGCGCGCCCATCGTGAAAATGTCGCGCACGATGCCGCCGACGCCCGTCGCCGCGCCCTGGAACGGCTCCACCGCGCTCGGATGATTGTGCGACTCGATCTTGAAGGCGATGGCGATGCCGTCGCCGATGTCGATGATGCCCGCGTTTTCCTCGCCCGCGCCGACGAGAATCTTCGGCGACTTGGTGGGAAAAGTTTTCAGCAACGGCCGCGTGTTCTTGTACGAGCAATGCTCGCTCCACATCACGGAGAAGATGCCCAGTTCGGTGTAGCTCGGCTCGCGTCCGCCCAAGATGACCTTGGCGTGCTCGTATTCCTCGGGCGTGAGGTTGTGCTTCTTGACCAGTTCAGGAGTAATTGCCGGCTCGCTCATCGAAATTCAGGTTAACAGTTCAAAACGAAACGTGGTCAGCATGGGTTGCGTGTTTGCGCGAGACAAGGAAAACGAATCCGCGCTCGACGCTGGCCGGGAGCACAGGAAGACGCGGGTTCAAATGACCACACCAGACCGGCAACTTTGAGGGAAGCGTGCCTTGGTCGGCTTGTCCGGCAGCCAATTCGTTAATGGTCAGTTTGGCGTGCGCGAGCTTGACGCGGCCGGAATTGGAACCACCCTGCCGCAGGCCGAGCAATTCTCAGCACTCCAGGTTTGGGAAAGGGCAAGGCCACGACTCTCACCAAAGAGAAAGGCCGGACAACAGGTCCGGCCTTTTCACACACGCTGCACCGAGAACAACCAAAGTGCAGCAACAACAAGAAGAGAGTAGCGGAGCCTGCGTCCCCGGCCAGTCCCCAGAACTGGGGAGGCCGGGGGTAATGCTCGGAGCGCTGGTTTTCCACCCGCAGCCGCACCCAACCTCTAAGGACGCCCATAATTTCACCAGGCGTTCTGACGAAGCTGGCCTGCTGCGGGTTGATAACTCTCGCTCCGTTGGATTAAGCAACAGACCTGGTAATCACCCCCGACATCACCATACAGGCGACTGAGAACTAGCTTTCCGGACTGGATTCGCGCAGCGTTTTCCCATGCTCCTGCGAACACTGTGTCTGGCGGTCATGATCCTGCCTTGGCTGAGCGGTTGCGTCACCGAGCCAGCCCCGCGTAGACACCCCACGCTGGCCGAAGTGCTGGCCGCCTCCCGCCCCGATGACTGGCGGCCCCTCGACCCTCAGAACACGCTCTACTTGGAACTCACCAATGGCCGTGTGGTCATCGAACTAGCCCCGGCCTTCGCTCCTCGGCATGTGGCCAATGTGAAAACCCTCGCCCGTGAGCAGTATTTCGACGGACTGGCCATCGTGCGCGCGCAGGACAACTACGTGGTGCAATGGGCCGATCCCAATGCCGAGAAGCCCGAACTGGCGCGCAAGCTCCAGCACGCCCAGAGGAATCTCCCCGCCGAGTTCGACCGCGCCATCGACCCAGCCCTGCCCTTCACCCGCCTGCCGGATGGAGACGTGTATGCGCCCGAGGTCGGGTTCTCCGGTGGCTTCCCCGTCGCGCGCGATCCGCGCAGCAGTCGGACGTGGCTGGTGCATACCTACGGCATGGTCGGGGCGGGCCGGGACAACGCCGCCGACAGCGGCGGAGGCACGGAGCTTTACGTGGTAATAGGCCAGGCCCCGCGCCATCTCGACCGCAACGTGACGCTGCTCGGGCGCGTGGTTCAAGGCATGGAGTTGTGGTCGGCCCTGCCCCGCGGCCCGGCCCCGATGGGCTTTTACGAAAAGGCCGAACAGCGTGTGCCCATCCAATCCATCTGCGTCGCCGCCGACGTGCCGGAATCCGCGCGCACTCCGCTCGAAGTGATGCGCACCGACACCGCCGCCTTCCAGCAACTCATCGAAGCCCGCCGTAACCGCCGCGAAGAGTGGTTCCAAGTTCCGGCCGGAAAAATCGAGTTGAGCAACGTGCCGATTCCCGTGCGAACCAGAACCTCCTCTCCGCCATAGTCAGAGCGCGGCACCTTTCATCCTTAATCCGCCCGACCCGGGCGCGGTACTCCTTTGGCACTCGGTTGGCCTCCGGGAAGATTTTCGGGGAACACTGTCTTCGCCCGCGCGAACGCATCGGAATTCCTCTGCGGATCGTGAGCTCGAAAGCCCCGTGACCGCGATCACACGATATTGCCACTCGCGCCGAAATTGGTTTCACCTCAATCTCGTGGGCGTCATGACATCCCAATCCGATTCCAAGCCACCGCCGCGTAAGCCCTGGTATCGCATCCTCTACGTGCAGGTGCTGGTGGCGGTGGTCGCGGGCATCGTGATTGGCTGGCTGTTCCCCGGATTCGGCAAATCCCTCAAACCATTAGGTGATGGCTTCATCAAGCTGGTGAAGATGCTCATCGCGCCGATCATCTTCTGCACCGTCGTGCATGGCGTCGCGTCGATGAAAGACTTGAAGAAGCTCGGGCGCGTGGGGGCCAAGACGCTGTTCTACTTTGAAATCGTTTCCACGCTCGCGCTGGTCATCGGGCTGCTGGTGGTGAACGTCTTGCGGCCGGGCGACGGCTTCAACATCGATCCCAAGACGCTCGACCCGGCGCAGACGCAGAACTATGTGCAGACGGCGCAGCATCTGAGCACCGCCGACTTTCTGCTGAACCTCATTCCCTCGACGTTCTTCGGCGCGTTCGTGTCGGGTGATTTGTTGCAGGTGCTGCTCGTGTCGCTGCTGGCGGCCTTTGCCATCTCGGCCTTGGGCGAGCGCGGTGCGCCGGTCCTGCACGTCATTGATCGCGCGTCGGAAATTTTCTTTGGCGTGATGCGGCTGGTGGTGAAGGTCGCGCCCATTGGCGCGTTCGGGGCGATGGCGTTCACGATTGGCAGCTACGGGCTGGGCGCGCTCGGCAAGCTGGCGGCGTTGATGGCCGGGTTCTATCTCACGGCCACGCTGTTCGTCGTCATCGTGCTGGGCGGCATCGCGCTGTGGAGCGGGTTCTCGATTTTCAAGTTCCTGAACTTCATCAAGGACGAAATCCTGCTCGTGCTCGGCACCAGTTCCTCCGAGACGGCGCTGCCGGGCCTGATCGACAAGATGAAGCGCCTGGGCTGCGCGCCCGCGACCGTCGGACTGGTCATCCCCACGGGCTACAGCTTCAACCTCGACGGCACGAACATCTACATGGCCATGGCGGCCGTCTTCCTGGCCCAGGCCACGAACACGCCGCTCAATCTCTCGCAGCAGATCGGTTTGCTGCTCATCGCCATGATTACTTCGAAGGGCGCAAGCGGCGTGACGGGGGCAGGCTTCGTTGCGCTGGCCGCGACGCTGGCCTCGGTGCCTGGCATTCCGATTGAATCACTCGCCCTGCTCATCGGCATCGACCGTTTCATGAGCGAATGCCGCGCCGTCACGAACCTCATCGGCAACGGCGTGGCGACCGTGGCCATCAGCCGCTGGGAAGGAGAAGTGACGAGGGAAACTCTGCGCGAGAGGCTGCGCGCCGACCCGTAGTGGCGGCGAAGGGCGGAAAAGTCTGCCGGAGCGCGCAAACACTGGATTTGTTTTTCTTCCGTGCCATAGTCCGCCGCGCGTAAAGCGACCCATGCAAGAATATCCGAAGCATTATTGCGGTGTCTTTGGCATCTACGGCCATCCGAATGCCGCCGATCTCACTTACTACGGACTCTACGCGCTGCAACATCGCGGGCAGGAGAGCGCCGGCATCGTCACTACCGACGGGAAACGATTCAACACCCACCGTGGCATGGGCCTCGTGTCGCAGATTTTCAATGGCGACGTGCTGCCCAAACTCGTCGGCAGCATGTCGGTCGGGCACACGCGCTACTCCACGACGGGATCATCGAACATCACCAACGCCCAGCCGCTCACGGTGGATTGCGCGAAGGGCCAGATCGCCATTGCCCACAACGGAAACCTGACGAACGCATCGCAGTTGCGTGAGCAACTCGAGGCGAAGGGGTCGATTTTCCAGACCACGGTGGATAGCGAGATCATTCTGCACCTGATGGCGCAGCCGAGCCTGAACGGCCACGCCAACAACCTCATCGACACGATGCGGCGCATCGAGGGTGCGTTCTCGCTCGTGATCATGACCGAGACGGAGCTGATCGGCGTGCGCGACCCGCATGGTTTCCGCCCGCTCTCCATCGGGAAGCTGGGGGATGGCTGGGTGTTATCGAGCGAGACCTCGGCGCTGGATTTGATTCACGCCAAGTTCGTGCGCGACGTGGAGCCGGGCGAAATTGTCATCATCGACGGGAGCGGTTTGCGCAGCATCAAGTACATGCCGGAGCATGAGCGGCGGGCGTTCTGCATTTTCGAGTACGTCTATTTCGCGCGGCCGGACAGCACGATCAACGGGCGGAATGTTTACAAGACTCGCGTGGAGATGGGTCGGCAGCTCGCGCGGGAGTGCCCGATCAAGGCGGACGTGGTCGTGCCCGTGCCGGATAGCGGCAATTGCGCCGCGCTCGGCTACGCGATGGAAAGCGGCATCACCTATGAGATGGCCTTTGTGCGAAACCACTACATCGGGCGCAGCTTCCTCCAGCCCACACAGCTCATCCGTGACTTCAATGTCCGGGTGAAGCTGAACCTGATCCCGGAGTTGGTGAAGGGCAAGCGTGTCATCATCGTGGATGATTCCATCGTGCGCGGCACGACCTGCAAGGCGCGGGTGAACAATCTCAAGGAAGCCGGGGCCACCGAGGTGCATGTGCTGGTGAGTTGCCCGCCGCACATGAACCCGTGCGTCTATGGCATCGACTTCCCGGACCGCAGCAAGCTGATGGCGGCGAACTACTCGCTCGACAACATCCGCAAGTACCTCAACGCCGACTCGCTGCACTACCTTTCGCAAGACGGCATGGTGAAGGCCACGAGTCTGCCGAAGAATTCCTTCTGCATGGCCTGCTACGACGGCAACTATCCGGTGCCGTATGATCCGGGGGTGGACAAGGAAATCATTGAGCGCCGCCGCGTGCGCCAGGAAACCTTCGCCGAGGCGCTGGAGAAGGAGCAGGCGCAGGGCCGGCTCTTGTGAATCCTGGAGGCCGGCTGATGCCCGCGCTGGTCAGGATGGGAACGGTTCCAAGCGCATGAACGCGGCTGACATCGAAGCTTCAGAAACTGGTCTCGGGTCATGAAGTTCAGCATCATCACTCCCAGCTTTCGGAACTCCGCCTGGCTCCGGCTGTGCGTGGCCTCGGTGGCCGACCAGGGCATCGACCACGAACACATCGTGCAGGATGCCGGCTCGGATGATGGCACGCTCGACTGGCTGCCCAAGGACAGCCGCGTGAAGGCCTTCGTGGAAAAGGACGCCGGCATGTACGACGCCATCAACCGCGGTCTGGCCCGCGCCCAGGGCGATCTCATCGCTTATTTGAACTGCGACGAACAGTACCTGCCCGGGGCCTTGCAAAGTGTGGCGGAGTATTTTGATTCGCACCCGGAGGTGGAGATGGTGTTCGGAGACGCGGTCGCCGTGGATACGCAGGGCGAATACCTGTTCCATCGAAAGATGCTCACTCCTCGGCTGTGGCATACCTGGACATGTCCGCTCGCGACGCTCACGTGCGCCACATTTTTCCGGCGCAGTGTCATTGATGCGCGCCGCATTCTCTTCGCCCCGGAGTGGAAGATCATCGGCGACAACGAGTGGATGCTGCGGGTCATTCAATCTGGAGCACGTCAGGCCGTGCTGCGCCGCTTCACTTCCGTGTTCACGCAAACCGGGGCGAATTTGAGCCTTGATGCGCGAGCCGACGAAGAGACGAGACGTTTTCGGGCGACGGCCCCGCGCCTGTCCCTCCTGCTGAGGAATCCGGTGTTGTTGCACCATCGGTTGCGTCGTCTGCTGGGGGGTGTCTATCAGCAGGAACCATTCAGCTTCCATCTCCACACGTTATCCAGCCCGGCGGCGCGGGTGCGCCACGAGGCCGCCCGTCCCACTTCTCGGTGGCGCTGGTGACGGTCTGGAAGACCGAACAGACGGTCCGGAAAAGCGGCGGGCAACGACCGGGACGGCCCCCGTCCGCGTGGCTCCAAGCGGCAGCGCGAATGAGCAGGATCCCTGCGCTCACCCCGCGCCTCACACAGGCCGCCCGCGGCCCCGGAGCGGAGCGGTGGTCGAACCACCACCGTCACCGGGGGGTGCCTCCTATTTTCAATCCTGCCCCACGCAAACAGCCCACTTCCCCATTGCCTGCCCCGTGGCCGCCTACCTACACTCCGCCCCGCATGAAACATCAGCTCGATTTCGAGAAGCCGATTATCGAACTGCAACGCAAGCTGGACGAGCTGAAGAAGCATCCAGTCGCGCCCGGCCTCAGTTTTGAGGACGAGGTGGCCCAGATTCAGCGCAAGATCGCCGCGACTCGGGAGCAGGTTTACTCGAACCTCACCGCCTGGCAGCGCGTGCAATTGGCCCGCCACCCCAATCGGCCCTTCACGCTCGATTACTTGAGTTCCACCTTCACCGGCTTCAGCGAGATTCACGGCGACCGGCTCTTTGCCGAGGACCGCGCCATCGTTGGCGGGTTCGCCAAGCTCGGCGAACACAAGGTGCTCGTGCTGGGCACGCAGAAGGGCCGCGACACCAAGGAAAACATCCGCCGCAACTTCGGCTCCGCGCACCCGGAAGGCTACCGCAAGGCCCTGCGCCTCATGCGCCTCGCGGACAAGTTCGGCCTGCCCATCATCACGCTCATCGACACGGCGGGCGCGTATCCCGGCATCGGTTCCGAGGAACGCCACATCGGCGAAGCCATCGCCGTGAACTTGCGCGAGATGATGCTGCTCGAAGTGCCCATCATCGCCGTGGTCATCGGCGAGGGCGGCTCCGGCGGCGCGCTCGGCATCGGCGTGGCCGACCGCGTGATGATCATGGAGAACGCCTACTACTCCGTCATCAGCCCCGAAGGCTGCGCGGCGATTCTGTGGAAGGAACGCGCGGCGGCGGAGAAGGCGGCGGCAGCGCTCAAGATCACCGCCAAGGATTTGCACGAACTCGGTCTCGTCGATGAAATCATTCCCGAACCCCTCGGCGGCGCGCACAACGACCCCAAGACCACGGCGGAGAGTTTGAAGAAGCATCTGCTGACCCATCTCGAAACGCTCCAGCAACTCTCCGTCGAGGAACGCCTCAAGCAGCGCTACGCGAAATTCCGCGCCCACGGCCATTTCACGGAGAAGCAGAAGGCGGCGGCGTAGGGGCTGAGTCGCCGCCATGAACATCAACAAGAGCACTCGCCACTCAAAGCTTGCTGGCGATTTCGGTGAGACGCTCGTTCTTTATTGGCTCTCAAAATACGGATTTGAATGCGCCAAGGTTGACCATACGGGCATTGACCTCATCGCTCGTAATCCTCACACGAAAGAAGTGCTGGGAATTTCCGTCAAAAGCCGGACACGAAAACTCGGCACAGAGAAGGTATCCGTCAATCTCCCAGCAGACGATATAGACAAGATTTATGCCGCTTGCACGTCATTCAATTGCGTGCCCTATCTCGCTGTGATTGTTGACGCTGGCATTACGATTCGCGTGTTCATCACTTCTGTCGCACACGCGCTGGAGTTGTATCCACGCACATCCGCTGGTTCAGGTTGGAGAATGTCGCATGCCCATTTGGCAAAATATGCGGATGACCCACAAGTGGTGACTTTCGAGTTGCAGATTAAGCACGGTCGGTGGTGGAAAGAGCCGACTGGGATTTCAAGTTGACCCAAATCCTTAGCCCCGAATGGGTGACATTCATCAGCCCTGAGCCACGCCGGGCCACGGGTCCAGCCCTGCCAGGGCGTCACCCGGCTCCACCGTGGCGGCAGGCGTCCCGCCTGCCGTAGAGCCGTGGCGTCCCGCCCGGCGGAAAAAGCGTGGCTGTGGCCGAGGGCGTTGGAATTTTCTTCGCGCCTCAGAAAAGTTCGCGGCCCATTCCGGGCGGCGAGACGCCAGCCCTCTACGTCAGGCGAGGACGCCTGACGCCACGGCGGCAGCAGACGCGCCCCGCTCCACAATCGCTCCGTTGCCGCGTCGTCGTAAGCATTGCAGAAGTTGCCAGCAGAGCAGACACTACGAACATGAACCTGCACGTTGAGACAGAACAAGAGAGCGACGGGCGCTGGATCGCCGAAGTGCCGGAGATTCCCGGTGCCATGAGTTACGGGCCGACGCAAGTCGAAGCTGTGGCCAAGGCCAAGGCTCTTGCGCTGCGTGTGCTCGCGGATCGTCTGGAGCACGGCGAAGCGGTGCCGGAGATGAGCAACGTCTTTTCCGTCGCGGCATGAGCCAGTGGCCGAGCAAGAAAGCGCGGCGCGTTCTGGCCGCGCTATTGCACATCGGCTGGAGAATCAAGCGCGAGCGCGGCGGCTCTCATCGCATCCTCGAACGCGCCGGCTGGCCTGATTACGTCTTCTCCTTCCACGACGGCGACGAGATTGGCCCGCACATGCTGGCGCGCATCGCCAAACACACCGGACTTACGCCTGATGATTTGTGATTCACACCCCACCGCAAAAGGTGGGCGTCACTCTCCCTCACTCCTTGGCTGGCCCGCAAAGAACCGAGCCTTGCCGCCAACGGGAAAGCGGCTAATCTCCCGGCATGAGCACGCGCGAACTCATCGAGCAGGAAGTGAGCAAGCTCCCGGAGCCGTTGCAGCACGAGGTGTATGACTTCGCGCGCTTTCTGCGGCTCAAGTCGGACGAGGACAAGTTCAACGGCCTGCTCCTGAGCGAGACCGCGCTCGCTACAGACTGGAACACGCCCGAGGAGGACGCCGCGTGGGCAAACCTGTAGTCGGCGACATCGTGGTTCTTCCGTTTCCGCAAACCAACCTGCAAGCAGGCAAGCGCCGTCCCGCGCTCGTCGTGGCCAGCCTTGCCGGTGGTGATTTGATTCTCTGCCAGATCACCAGCCAGCCGCGCCCGGACGGACATTCCATCCCGCTGAGCGGAACTGACTTCGCGAAAGGGAAACTGGCCGTGACCAGCTTTGCTCGCGCGAACCGGCTGTTCACCGTCGAGCAGTCGGTGATTCTCTACATCGCCGCGCAGGTGAATGCCGCCAAGCTGGCCGAGGTGAAGACGCGCATCCGTGCCCTGTTCGCGTAAATGACCCTGGCTCATCGCTGAACCGTAGCCCTGGTCAAGCACCATGCGAAACGCACCGCCTTAACCGTTAAACTATGAGCGAGCTTTATCCCTTCATGTTCACGCCGCACTTCAAGGAGCGCGTCTGGGGCGGACGCAACCTAGAGCGCCTTTACGGCAAGCCGTTGCCGCCGGGCCAGGTCATCGGCGAGTCGTGGGAAATCACCGACCGGCCCGAGGGCGTGAGCGTCATCGCCAACGGCCCGCTGGCCGGCAAGACGTTGCGCTGGCTCATGGAGAATCACGCGGGCGAATTGCTCGGTGCGGCGCGTGCGGACGTGAAGACCTTCCCGCTGCTCGTCAAAATTCTCGATGCGCAGGACAAGCTCTCGCTGCAAGTGCATCCGCCCGCCGCGAAGGCGAAAGAGTTCGAGGGCGAGCCTAAGACGGAGATGTGGTTCATCGCCGACGCCACGCCGAGCGCGGATTTGTTCGTGGGGCTCAAGCGCGGCGTCACGCGGGCGGACTTCGAGCGCAAGGTGGGCGACGGCACGGTGGCCGAGTGCTTCCATCACATTCCGGTGAAGGCGGGCGACACGATGTTCCTGCCCAGCGGTCGCGTTCACACCATCGGCGCGGGCAATGTCATCTTCGAGATTCAGCAGAACTCGGACACGACCTACCGCGTGTTCGACTGGAACCGCCTCGGCCTCGACGGCAAGCCGCGCGAGATGCACGTCGCGCAGTCGCTCGCCAGCATTGACTTCAACGACTTCGAGCCATCGCTGGTGAAGGGCGAATACTCGCGCAGTGAAGTCTTCTCCACGCGGTATCTGGTGGACGATCCGCTGTTCCGCACCAACGCCTGGCAGTTCAAAAGCGGCTCCCGTTTCTACGTGAGCAACAAGCTGCCGCAAATCTTCGGCGTCGTGCGTGGGCGCATGACCATCACCGCGAACGGCGTCGAGGTCGCGCTCAAAGCCGGAGACTTCTGCCTCGTGCCGGCGTCGGTCGGACGGGTGACGGTGCAGAGCGAGACGGCGGTGGAGTTGTTGCATGTGGAGTTCTGACCGGGCTCGGACATCTGAGTCCGCGTGTTCGTAACTTTCATCTGCATTCCACAGTTAACCGCACCATTAAGGTCGAGCGGCCCCGCCGGTCCGCGCTCTGCACGCTGAAGCGTGAACTCCAACGCTTGTCACCCGGTCCGCGCTGCTCCATCTTCCGGCCGTCGCCCTCGCGCGACTCAGATGCCTGAAAAATTCAAACTCTTCATCCAGCGCTGGATCATCAGCACCGTGGCGGTGCTGGTGGCGACCTACGTCGTGCCCGGCATCAAGTACGGCAACTGGAAGGATCTGCTCGTCGCGACGCTGGTGCTCGGGCTGCTGAATGTTTTTCTGCGGCCCATCCTGATGCTGCTGTCCCTGCCGCTGCTGATTTTCACGCTGGGGCTGTTCACCATCGTCATCAACGCGCTCCTCCTCCTGCTCGTGAGCGCGCTGCTCGGCATGGAGCATTTCAAGGTGGACGGCTTCTGGTCAGCCTTCTGGGGCGCGCTGGTCATCAGCATTGTTTCCATGCTGCTCAACTCCTTCACCGGCTCCGGCACTTCACGCGTCACGGTGCATCGCGGCAAATCGCCCGGGTCCAACAAGGACGACGGCGACGGTCCGGTCATCGACGTGTGATGGTTCGGCGTGAATGCGCCCGATGGTTCGACCTTGTGCGCTCTGTTTCGCCGGGAGCGACTTGACTCCAGATCTCACCGCTACTTTCCACGGAGCCTCTACGGCACGCGCAGGCGATAAAACCGATTGGTCAACGCGGGCGCGTGATACGGGCTGGTCGCGGTCGGCACGATGTCCTGATACACGCCGTCCACGGCGGGCGCGTCCTGGAGGATTGCGCCGGGCGCGGCCCAGCGGACGACGGCCGCGTTGTTGGTGCGTTCGATGAACAGCTGCGGTGGCTCGTCGAAGAACGGCAGCACGGCGATCAGTTGCGCCGCAAAGGAGATGTCGGAACTGCCGAGGTTCGCCTGATGCACTTCCACCGCGAACACATTATCTCCGGGGTTCAGGCGATCGGTTAGCAGATCAATGGCCGGTTCATACACGTTGTCCGCGTCGGCTTGGGCGACTGTGGCCAGGCTGCTGTAGTTGATGACCGTGGGGAAGGCTTCCATGCGGAGGCGATTCACTTCCACGCCGTTGAGGTAAAACACCGCGCCGTCATCCATCAACGAACGCACCCGCAGGCGGGCGCCGGCAGACGGCCCGGGCAACTGGAAGTGCGTGCGGAAATAGTAGGCGCTGCTGATTTCGGGCGCGGCGGGCGGGTTGGTCAGGTTGAGCATCGTGCGTACGGGCTCGTTGTTCGGACCGACCACGGTTCGGCCGGAGGGACGCTTGGCGTCGAAGAGTGCGGGCCCATTCGTCCACGGCTCCAGCACGTCGCAGAACCCGGGCGCGGGCCAGCCGGTGCCGGGATCGGAGTTGGATTGGAAATAGTTCCAGAGCTGGTTGTCGCCCGCGACCAGCACGAGTTCGGTGGCGATGGGAATGGTACTGTTGGGCGCGATGGTGTTGGCGAAGGGATCCTGCACGTTGTTCACGATGAGCGTGTAATTGACCGAGGTCGCGCGCGGGGCGGTGCGCAGGATCACGGTGCCCGCGTTGGAAAGCGACACGCTTAGCACGGCCAGCGATCCCGTGGCCGAGACGACCTGATAGTTGGCGGCGAGGACGGCGCCTCCCGCCACGAGCGGCTCCGAGAATGTCACCACCACGTTCGTGCCGGTGAGTGTGCTTATCGCCTCGACCAGCAGCGGCGGCGCACCATCGGCGAGGTAGGAAACGACCGCCGTCCGGCTGGTCACCACTCCGAAGGCGTTGCTGACGAGGCAGAAGTAATTGCCCGCATTGGCGAGGGCCATGTTGCTGATGGTGAGCGTGGCCTGGGTGAAGGCGGGTTGAAACACGCTGTCCTTAAACCAGCGATACGTCACCGGCGCGGACACGGCGATGGCGGGTGCCAGGGTGGTGGAGCGCCCCTGCAACACCGTGCGGTTGGTGGGCTGGGCGGCATCGACCACGGCGGGCGGGAAGCCCAGGCGCGCGTCGAGCCTCAGGCCGAAGACCACGTCGCTGCTCGAGTCGCTCTGCTGATGCACTTGCACCGCCAGCACGTTGTCGCCGGCCAGCAGGCTGTTGGTCGGGAAGACGAGCGTCTCGTAGTTCGTCGCGTCGCCGTTGGGCGGCGGAGTGCTGAGAGCCAGATCAGTGCGCAGCGGGTTCGGGTTCATGCGCAGGCGACCCACTTCCATTCCGTTCAACCAGAAGACCGCGCCGTCATCGACGAGGTTGGAGGCGGTCAGAATGACTCCCGCGCCGGGATTGGTCGGGAAATTGAAATGGATGCGGAAGTAGAACCCGCGAATGCGCGCGCCATTGAAGGTCAGCGGGAGGGACGTGCTCTTCGGCTCCGGCAAGGTCGCCGTCTCGTTGTAGAACAATCCCGGCGACGGCCCCAGCCAGCCCGGCTCGCCATAGGCGGCGTTGGTCCAGGCGGTGCCGAAGTCATTCGTCGTGGCGTCGTAGCGCCAGTTGCTGGTGAACGAGATGAGCGCGAACTCCTGCGCCGCTCCCGGCGAGACGGTGATGGTGACAGGTGCGGAGGTGGCCCGCAGGCCGCTCGTGTCGGTGGCGATGGCGCGGAGGACATGGGAGCCCGCCGGGGCGTTGCTCCAGGTAAGGGTGTACGGCAATGATGGCACGACACCCAGGCTGCCGGCCCCCGCGAAAAATTCCACCTGCGTCACGGCGTTGTCCGCGTCGATGGCCGTGGCGCTGATCGGCACGTTCGCTCCCACCGCGAACACGTTGCCCTCCAGCGGAGCCGTGATGCTGACAGCGGGCGGGTTGTCGTTGTCGAAGATGGTGGCCGCGCCTTGCTTGGTGATCAACGTCGCGTTCGTGGCATTGGTCAAGTTGAGGAAAAATATCTCGTGCGGTTCCGGCAGTGTGTCACCCGGCACGGGCACGGACACGGCTACCAGTGTTTGCCCCGGCGTGAACTGCGCGACGCCGGAGCGCGGCACGAAGTCCACGACCGACTGCGCGCTGCCGGCGGCGGTCGAATACGCGACCGTGACCGTGTTCGTGGCCGCGAACGTCAGGGCGATGTTGAACACGGCGAAGTTGGTGCCGGAGTTCCCTTCGAGCACGGTGGCGTCCTGAACCAGCAACTCCGGTGTGCCGACCACCTGGCCGAGCGCCAGCTTCCACGCGCCCCGTCCGAGCGTGCCCGCCACCAGCACTTCGTCACCGGCATGGAAATCGAGGTCATAGACCGGGGCGGCGGGGAGCGCACCGCCAAGCCGCACCCAAGTGCCGGGCGTGCTCAGCAGCGAGGAAAAAACTCCGTTCAGCGTGGCCACCGCAATGGCCCGCGCCCCGCCGAGGCGGATGAATTGAATCGCGTGGAAGTCCTGCACTCCGGCGAGGTCGCCCGTGATGTCCGCCCAGCTCCCGCCCGCGTTGGCGGTGGTGAAAACCTGGTCGCTGTCGATCACGAAGGCCGTCCGCCAGTCATCAGGATCGAGTGAGATGTCGCGCGGCGTGCCGCCGGCGTAGGCCGCCGAGGCGAGCATCAGTCCGCCGGCATTGGTGCGGATGAAAATCCGGGCGGATGAGCCGGCGTAGAGAACGTCGGCATTGGTGACTCCGCCGCTGCGCCCGCCGTAAGCCATGGCGGTGTTGTTGATGCCATTGGTCAGCACGACCTCGCTGATGTTGTTCCCCTGGTCCAACGACTCATAGAGGTTTGACGAGCTGCCGAAAATCAGCCGCCGTCCATCCACCGCGTTCACGCGCACGGGCGTGACAAACAGCTTGCGAAACGGGCCGATGCCATTGGTCAGCGTCAGCGCGGGGAACACCGTGCCGGTGACCACGTTGTTGGAGTTGTAGGTGCGGCGGCGGAAGGAGCCGAGATTCTGAAAACTCGAGTACTGCACTGAGAAGCCGGGCGTGCTGATCACGTCCACCGCCACGTCGCCTCCGTCGGCGGTCGAGACGCTCAGCCACGGCGTGGTGCCGGGCGCGATTTGTCGGGGCGTGCCGGTGTCCTGCGCGCCGCCGACGCAAACGTTGGCGTTCGCGTCGTAGGCCACGTCGTGGAATTCCGTGACCCCGAGGTTGCCGATGACCGAGAACCAGTCGCCCCCGTTGCTTTGCGGGCTGGTGCGTTTGTAAACCCCGCCGTCGTCGCCCTCGATCAAGTTGCCCGCCGCGTCGAAGGCCATGTCGCGCGAGTCGGCGTGCGGCGAACTGATGGAGAGCGTTCCACCGCCCGGAGCGCCGAGCGCGCTGGAGTGAGTCAGATGCACCCATTGGCTGCCGGGCGCCTGCGAGGCGTCGCCACGGAAGAGCCGGCCGGAATAGTCCACGGCCCCGATGGAATTTGGAAAGCCGCCCGTGTCGCCGAAGGAGGTCGGCTGCCGGTCGCCCCCGACGTAAACAAGATTGGTGTTCGCCGGGTCGGCCGCGATGGAGAAATGAATCGAACCTTGGCCACCGGGATCGCCGTCGCCTTTCGGATTCGGATTGATGCCGACGTCGGTGCCGTTCTCGTTCGTCTGGGGAATGTCCATTTGCTGCCAGTTGGCGCCGGCGTTGGCGGTGCGAAACAAGCCAGCCAGCCGACCGCTGTTGAGAATACCAATGTAGAAAACTCCCTGCGCGCTGACGTTCATGCGCATATTGCTCGTGGTGGCCGAGGAGATGAGCGCATCAATGGTCGGGTTGCTCACCCGCACCCAGGTCGCGCCGCGATCCGCCGAACGGTAGATGCCGTTCACTCCACCAACCGTGTCTGCCTGCGTGAGCGCCGTGTAGATCACATTGAGGTTCGATGGGTCGCCCGCGAGGTCGTAGGCCGCCCCGCCGGGCAGTCCCGTCGTGGCACCGTTGCCAGTCGAGACCTGGGTGAAGGTCGCACCGAAATTGGTGCTGCGGAAAATGCCCGAGTTGCCCAGGCCGCCGGCATCCGACGTGTTCACCGCCACCACGATCACGTTGCTCCGCGCCACGAGGCCGGAAATGTTTTTGCCCGTGAGCAACCCGCCGCCAGCGACCTCGGTCCAGGTGTCGCCGCCGTCGGTGGTGCGTTGCAAGCCCGTGCGGGCGCCACCCGCGCGACCGAAGCTGCTGAAACGTCCGACTCCCGCCCAGACCGTGTTGAAAGCCGGATCGAGGAGGTCAAACGCCAGCGCCCCAATCGACAGCGACGAGAGCTGATCGGTCAGCGGTGTCCAGGACGGACTGGCCGCCGCCGCGTTGCGCGTTCGCCAGACACCGCCGTTGGCCCCTCCGACGAAGAGCGTGTTGGGATCGGTGGGATGGGGCGCGACGGCGTTGATCGCCCCCACCACTTCGTTGTTGGGCGAGATGTGTTCCACCTGGCCGCTGCGGGATGGCCCCGGCCCTTGGGGCGTCCAGGTGCCGCCGAGAAGGTTCGTAGGGCCGAGCGCCGGCCCGCCGCTGGATTTCAAAGGCCAGACGGTCGGCACGGTGATGGTCGGCGCGAAGTCGTCATCCGGCGGCGCAGTTGGTTCCGCCGCAGAGGCCAGACGGGGCAGCAGCAAGACCAGCAGGCTGAAGCTGATCAAGTGCCGCCGCACCAGGGTGGTCGCGCGCCAGCTGTAAGATTTTCCGAAGTAGAACGACTGGATTGTTTCCATGATGATTTTTTGGTTTTTCGGATCGCCAAACGATCCGCTGAGAATGAGCCTTCCGGCACGCTAGCCGTCCATTCGCCTCGCTTGTCAACACCTCATTTCCTTGATCCGACCAACAGTTACGCAGAGCAGGATTGCCCTGCGCGCCGATTTCGTGCTTACTTGCTTCCTGATATCCATGGCAACTTTCGAGTCTGAAGCCGGCTCCATCGCTCCGCTCGGGCGGGCCTTTGCCACGACGCACTGGAGCATGGTGCTGCTGGCCGGACAGGAGTCGTCGTCCGCCGCCACCGCCGCGCTGGAGGAATTGTGCCGCACCTACTGGTATCCGCTTTACGCCTTCGTCCGCCGGCAGGGGCATGACGCCTCGGCCGCGCAGGATTTGACCCAGGAGTTTTTCTCCCGGCTGCTGGCGGCGAATTGGCTGGAATCGGTGGATCGTAGCAAGGGCAAGTTCCGCTCCTTCCTGCTGGCCTCGATGAAGAACTTCCTGGCCAACGAATGGGACCGGACCCAGGCGCAGAAGCGCGGCGGCGGCCTGGTGCATTTCTCCCTTGATGCTGTGACCGCGGAGGAACGGTATCAACTCGACCCGGCGGATGAGTTGACTCCTGAGAAAATCTTCGCGCGCCGCTGGGCGGAGACAGTTATTGATGCCGTGACCCTGAAGTTGCAGGAGGAATTCGCGGGGGCAGAGATGGCGCGGCGCTTCGGGGTCTTAAAAGTATTTCTCCTGGCCGGCGACGAGCCTCCGAGCTACGCGGAAGTGGCGCAACAGTTGGAAATGTCCGAAGGCGCGACGCGCACGGCCATTTACCGGATGCGCCAGCGTTACGGCGAATTGTTTCGCGCCGAGATCGCGAAGACGGTGAGCGGGCCGACGGAACTGGAGGAGGAAGTCCGCGAATTCTTCGCGGCGCTGGGCGGCTGAAGGCGGGAGCCGAATCAGGCGCACGCCACCTCCCCGCGCGCGAGACCATCATTTTCCCGAGAACTTTCCGCCAAAAATCTTTCTGTAACAAGCGCAGGGAAAGACGAGAGATTACCACTCCCTCCATGCTTGCATCACATACATGTCCGCAGTGCGGGGCACCGGTGGCCGGGAGCGCCGTGGCCGGGCTGTGCCGCAAATGCCTCCTGCTCGGACTGCTCAGCGGCCTGGGCGCACCCGCTGATTCCGGCCTGCCCGGTGGAGTCGTTCATTCCTTCGGCGAATACGAGCTGCTCGGCGAGATTGCGCGCGGGGGCATGGGCGTGGTGTATCGGGCCCGGCTCAAGTCGCTCAACCGCGTGGTCGCGCTCAAGGTGATCCAGGCGGGGCGCCTGGCCAGCACGGCGGAGGTCAAACGCTTCCAAATCGAAGCCGAGGCCGCCGCCCGGCTGGAACATCCGAACATCGTGCCCATCTACGAGGTGGGCGAGCATGACGCCCGGCCGTACTTCACCATGAAGCTGGTCGAGGGCGGGAGCCTGGCGGATGGAATGCATAAGGCAGAAGGAGGAAGGCAGAAACCGGATGCCGGCCGCCCGCCCTCGGTGCCGCTTCTGCATCGTTCATTCACCCTGCTGCATTTCTGCAAAGTAGCCCGCGCGGTTCACTACGCGCATCAGCGCGGGATTCTGCATCGCGACCTCAAACCAGCGAACATTCTCCTCGACGCGCAGGGGGAGCCGCACGTCACCGACTTCGGACTGGCCAAGCAATTGGAAAGCGTGGCGGATCTGACTTTGAGCGGAGCGGTGATCGGCACGCCGAGTTACATGGCGCCAGAGCAGGCGGCGGGGCGGAACAAGGAAGTCACGACGGCGGCGGACGTGTATAGCCTGGGCGCGATTCTCTACGAACTGCTGGCCGGTCGTCCGCCCTTCCAGGCCGACACGCCGCTGGCCACAATGCGGATGGTGCTCGAGGAGGAGCCGGTGCCGCCCAGCCGGGTGAGGGGAGGGCAGAAGGAAGAAAGAAGAAGGAAGAAACGGAACGAGCGGGGAAGTTTGCAACCTTCCCATACATCCTTCTCCCTTCAGCCTTCAGCGTTCACCGATCTGGAAACGATCTGCCTGAAGTGCCTGCAGAAAGATCCGGGGCAGCGCTACGTTTCGGCCGAGGCCCTGGCGGAGGACGTGGAGCGGTGGCTGCGGCACGAACCGATTGAGGCCCGGCCGAGCACAGTGCGGGAGCGGACGGTGAAGTGGACGAGGCGGCACCCGGCGCGGGCGGGATTGATAGCGGTGAGCGCGGCGGCGGCGCTGGGGTTTGTCCTGCTCCTGCTGGTCAGCGGGCAGCGTCTCCAGCGCGAGCGCAACCTCGCGGTGGCCCAGGAGCGCATCACCCAGGAGAATCTTTACGCGGCGGACATCCTCCTGACCCAGCGCGCGCTCGACGAGGGCAACATCGGCCTCGCGCGGCGCACGCTCGAAGCGCACGTTCCCGCGGCGGGCCGGCGGGATTTACGCGGCTTCGAATGGGGGTACTTCTGGAAGCTTTCCCAGGGCAATGGGCAACACATCCTGCCGGGACACGCGGGCGGATCCGCCTCCGTCGCCTTCTCGCCCGACGGCGCACTGCTCGCCTCGGGCGGGGCTGATCACACGATCAAACTCTGGCGTGTGGCCGGTCGCGAACTGACCGCCACTATCGACACCGGCACGAACGTGGTGGAGGCGCTGACCTTCGCCTCGGATGGCCGGCAGCTTGCCGCCGCCACCGCCGATGGCTCGGTGAAGCTCTGGGATTGGAAGGCGTCCAGAATTGTTTTTCCTTTTCGCCTGACGCCGGGCGAGGTCGCCTTTTCGCCGGGACTCAACTCTTTCGCCATCGCCACCGCCGCACCGTTTCAAGGTGTGGCCGGTCATGTCATGCGCGTTTACCAAATGCGACGCGGCACCGAGACCTCGGCTTTCGTCGATGCCACGGGCCAGGCCGCCTTTTCCCATGACGGAAATATCCTCGCCACCAGCACCAGCACCAATCTCAAGCTCTGGTCGTTGATCACGAAAAAGGAACTGCGTTCCCTGCCTGGCTCGTCGCCCTCGGCGGCGCTCGCCTTCTCGCCAGATGATGGCTGGCTGGCGAGTTTCACGACCGAGGGCCGCACGGTGCAGCTTTGGGGTGTGCAGGCCCATGCGCTCGCCGGTGAATTCCAGGGCCACAGCGGAAGAATCCTGGCCGTGGCGTTTTCGCCGGACAGTGCGCGACTGGCCACGGCCGGCGCCGACCAGTCCGTGCGGCTCTGGGACGTGGCCACGCGGCGGGAACTGGCCTGCCTGCGCGGGCATGGCAGCGAAGTGCGGGCGGTCGCGTTCTCGCCCAACGGCGCGACTCTGGCCAGCGCGGGCAAGGACGGGACGGTGCGCCTTTGGAACGCCGCGCCGCCCACTCACGAAGCTCCAGCCACGAACGCCTTCCCGCCACTCATCCTTTCCGCCAACGGCGCACGGCTCGCCACGCTCTCCGAGCGCACCCGGGCCACCAACACTCCCGTCGTGATCTGGGATGTGGCGCGGGGCCAGGCGTCGGTCACGCTCGCCGCCGGATATTTTCACGAAGCCGCCTTCTCCGCGGACGGGCTAACTCTGATCACCATTGCGCGGCGGGCCCCGGGCGATGTGCTGCGCGCCAATCATTGGGATGTGGCGCAAGGCGTGAATGTGCGGAAGGTGAATCTCATGCAGGACAAGAAGGCCCGCACCGCCCGCGCCCTTTCGGCCGATGGTCGGGTGCTGGCGGAGTCGCTGCAAGCCGGCTCCATCGTCCTCGCGGACACCGCCACCGGACAGTCGCTCGGGGCGCTCCCGGGATTTGGGGACAGCATCCGCCTGATGTTTTTCTCGCGCGATGGCCGCACCTTGGTCTCAGCGGGGACGAAAGGTGAAGTCACGCTGTGGGATGTTTTCACCCGGGCCGCCCGCAGCCGGTTTCAAGCCGGAACCGAACCGGTGGTCGCGGCCGCGCTTTCGCCGGACGCGCGGACGTTCGCGCACGGTGGCGGCGACAATCAGATCCATCTCCGCGATGCGATCACCGGCGCGGAGCAATTTGTCCTGACTGGGCACCGCGAACCTGTTTCCTGCCTCGCCGTCTCGACGGATGGACGCACGCTCGCCTCCTCCAGCGCCGACGGCTCGTTGAAGCTCTGGAGCCTGGCCGCGCGTCGCGAGATGGCGACGCTGGAACAAAGTTCACCTGCCGACGCGATCCTCTTCACGCCCGATGGGCAAACCATGATGACAGTTCATCGCAACGGCCGGCTGCGCTTCTGGCGGGCGCCAGCGGTCAACCCATGAGTTCAACCGTGAAGGAGCGACGATGAACCAAGACCGGCCGGGCACGGCCACCTCCACAACTTGTCCGAATTGCGGCGCGACCGTGGCTGTTGACGCCGTGGCCGGGCTGTGCCGCAAATGTCTGCTCCGCGGACTGGTCAGCGGTCTGGCGGAGTCGGGCGATTCCCACGGTTCCTTCGGCGAGTACGAGTTGCTGGGTGAGATCGCGCGCGGCGGCATGGGGGTGGTGTATCGGGCCCGGCTCAAGTCGCTCAACCGCGTGGTCGCGCTCAAGGTGATCCAGGCGGGGCGCCTGGCCAGCGCGGCGGAGGTGAAGCGCTTCCAAATCGAAGCCGAGGCCGCCGCCCGGCTGGAACATCCGAACATTGTGCCCATCTATGAAGTGGGCGAGCACGACGCCCGGCCCTACTTCACCATGAAACTGGTGGAGGGCGGGAGCCTGGCGGACCGGTGTTCGGAGCTTCGGGTTTCGGGTTTCGGGTGGGAAGACGCCCCGGCCTACGCGGACCGCCTAACCCGAAACGTGAAACTCGTGGCCACAGTGGCGCGCGCCGTTCATTACGCGCATCAACGCGGGATTCTGCATCGCGACCTCAAGCCGGCCAACATCCTCATCGATGCGCAGGGCGAGCCGCACGTCACCGACTTCGGGCTGGCCAAGCAACTGGAGAGCGTGGGCGACCTGACGTTGAGCGGAGCGGTGATCGGCACGCCCAGCTACATGGCACCGGAGCAAGCGGCCGGGAAAAGCAAGGAAGTCACGACGGCGGCGGACGTGTATAGCCTGGGCGCGATTCTCTACGAACTGCTGGCCGGCCGGCCACCCTTCCAGGCCGACACGCCATTGGCCACGATGCGGATGGTGCTCGAGGAGGAGCCGGTGCCGCCCAGTCGATTTCCAATTTCAGATTCACGATTAACGAGCGGCGCGACCACAGGGTGCGTCAATCGAAAATCGAAAATCGTTAGTCCGGTGGACCGCGACCTGGAAACCATCTGTCTCAAGTGCCTGCAAAAGAATCCCGCGCACCGTTACCCCTCGGCCGAGGCGCTGGCGGAGGACATGGAGCGCTGGCTCCGGCAGGAGCCGATCAAGGCGCGCCCCAGCACGATTCACGAACGCGCGGTCAAATGGACCCGGCGTCATCCAGCCCGGACTGGATTGATCGTTGTCAGCGTGGTGGCGGCACTCGGATTTGTCACCCTCCTCCTGATCAGCGGAGAGCGACTCCAGCGTGAGCGCAATGACGCTGTCGCCCAGGGACAAAAGGCCACCGTGGCGGCGGCGCGCGCCGACGCGGAAGCGAAACGAGCCAATGAGGCCAAAGCGCAAACCCGCCAGAACCTCTACGCCGCCGACATGATGCTTGCCCAGCACGCTCTGGATGACGGCAATCTGGGTTTGGCCCGCCGCCTGGTCGAGGCGCATCGACCCGCCCAAAATCAAGAAGACCTGCGCGGCTTCGAGTGGCGCCACTTGTGGAAACAATGCCAGGGCGATCAACTCCACACGCTCCACGGCCATTCGAACGGCGTTCACTCCGTGGCCTTCTCGCGTGACGGCAAGTTGCTGGCTTCCGGCGATCGCGCGGGTGCGGTCAAACTCTGGAATGTTGCCACCCGCCGCCCATTCGACACGCTGGCCGCCGGTCGGCGCCCCATTGTGCGGGTCTCGTTCTCCGCCGACGGCCAGGCGCTGGCCACAGCGGATGAATCGGGATTGATCAACGTCTGGGATCTCGCCACGCGGGCCGCGTTGTGGACCCATCAAGGGAGAAATCCGCGCGGCGTCCAACTCTCCCCCACCGGCACCTGGATCGGTTTCACGGAAGGTCCGGAAGGCTCGGGGATTCATGTCACCAACTCGGCGGCCTGCGTCGTGGATTGGGTCACGGGGCGGGAGGTGCTGCGGGTCGCGGCGCAGGACTTCGAAGGCTTTGCGCCGGAGGGCGAACGGGCCTATCTCACGGGTGCCCGGCCCAGCCGCGCGGAACTTTGGGATCTGGCCACCGGACAACGCCTCCAGACGTTCCCCGGTTTGGAGGCCTGGGTTTTTCCGTCCCCGAACGGTCGTATCGTGGCGGGACTCCCTTATTGGCGAACCGAAATTACCTTCATCGATCTGGCGGACCACAAGCCGCCGGCGTTGCTCCGGTTGAACAGTGGCGCGGCTTTGAGTCTGGCCTTCTCGCCGGACAGCAAGCTGCTGGCTGGTGCCGTGACCGATCAAACCGTGCGCATTTGGGACGTGTCGAGCCAGCGGGAAGTGGCCCGGTTCCGGGGGCACGTCGATGCTGTCACGGGCGTGGCGTTTTCGCCCGATGGCCAGGTTCTGGCCACGTCGAGCGCGGATCACACCGTGATGTTCTGGCCGATGGACGGGCAGAAGAATACCGAGATCATTTCGGAGGCGTGGCCTCCATACCTCCTGTCTCCCGACGGCAAGACCCTCGCCGCTTTCGACAAGCATGTGGCGGCGAAGAAGATCGTCATCTGGGACACGGCCACTCACCAAGCCACGGCGCTGACCAAACCCGGCGAGCCACTGGTGCCGGAGTTTTTTTCCGCCGACAGCCGGACACTGGTGGCGCGAGCCGAGCCGACGCCCGAAGGTTTCCTGCCGTTGCTGAGTTGGGATTTGAATGCTCCAGCCCGCCCGCCCAGAACGATGTTGCTCAATGTCCAGGATACGAACGCCGTCTTCGGCGCGGCTTCCGCACTGGAAGCGCCCGTCTATGCCTTGCGACAGGTGCAGAACCAGGCGATCACGCTTTGGAACCCGCTCACCGGCGAGGCGCTGGGCCAGTTGCGCAAACAGTGGCTCGGCAAGCCGTGGAAATTATCGCCGGACGGGCACAAGCTGGTCGGGTTCGGGTCCATGTTTCAATTCAGCCTCACCGATCTGGCGACGCCGAATAAACCCGCTTTCGCCCGACTGCCCGTCGCCGCAGTGCGCGGCATGGCGTTCTCGCCGGACGGCCACATCCTGGCCATCGCCTGCTCCGACCACACCATCCGGCTCTACGATACCGGCACCTGCAAGGAAGTGGCGTTCCTCTCGGGCCACCAGCAGGGCGTCGAGGACGTGGCCTTCTCGCCGGATGGCCGCACGCTGGCCTCCTGTAGCGTGGGCGGTGTGGTGAAGCTGTGGTCCTGGGCGACTCGCCGCGAAGTGGCGACGCTCATCCGAGGCACCGTGGACTTCGGTTTCGTCGCCTTCACGCGCGACAACAATACGCTGCTGGCGGCGGACTCGAGTGGCCGGGTCCACTTCTTCCGCGCCCCCGCCCTGGCGGAGATCGACGGGCCGCGGTAGCGGGGGAACGCGGTGACACGCCGCTTCGCAGTCCGAACCGCCCGCCGTCATCGACGCGCCAGAATCGCTGCGACCTCAACCGGTGCCCCCGGCCGAACAGGCTGAAACCCGAACGCCAACTCCCCTCCCGAAAGATTCATAAAAAAAGTGGAGAACTATTTCCGGGAAATCCTTTTGGAACGCCCGGAATGAGTTTTCCAAACGCAAACGATTTATGAATACCGCACTGCTCCGCCTGGCCCGCATTCTTTGTCCCCAATTCGTCCTTCCCACCTCCGCCAATTCATCCCGCTCAACCAGGGCCGGGCGGTGCAGCCCGGGCCGCGCGTGGTGGCTGGCCGCCGCGCTGGTTTGCGCCGCGCCTCTCGCTGGCTGGTCGTTGCAAGTGCAGGCCGACTGGGAGCGAGCCTTCATCGGAAGCTCGCCGCAGATTTACGCGCTGACGCGCGCGGAGGGGACCAACGCCTACGCCATCAAGACCGACGCCGAGGGCAATGTGTATGTGGGCACGACGACGCAGCGCGGCGCCGGCATCTTTGACGCCGACATGCTGCTCCTGAAATACAATTGCAAGGGAACTTTGATTTGGTCGCGGACGTTCAACAGCGGGCCGGGCCTGAACGATTACCTTTCCAGCATCGACCTTGATGCCGCAGGCAACATCTTTATCACTGGCTTCAGTGAAACCACGACCGGTTTTGGCGCGCCCCGGCGTTGGATGACCTTGAGGTACTCGCCGGCGGGCGTCATCTCCTGGGGGCCGAACATTTATGGCACGGCTCACGGCTTGACCATCCCCCGGGCCATCGCCATCGATGGTTTCGGCGACGTGGTGGTGTCGGGCATTGACATGGTGGCCGGCACGCCGCGCATCTCGATGGTCAAGTACTGCGGGCAGAATGGCGGCCTGCTCGGGTCCGCCGCCGCGACCACCGTGCCCGGCCCGGCCAGCATGGTGCATCCGCAATTCCAGTCCGGCGGCACGCCCATGGCTCTGGATCGATTCGGCAACGCCATCGTCGCGGGCTGGATTGATCAGCCGAGTTCGGTCGCGCAATGTCTGACCGTCAAATTCAAGTGCGAGAGCATCTCGGCCTGCAACTACGGCGGCACGTTTCTCTACGATGCTCTGCTCCATGCCGGCAGCGGCCAGCAACTGGGCTACGCGGTGGCTTTGAATCAGAACACCTCGCCCCAAATGATTTACGTGCTTGGGTTTGACCGGCTCAACAATCGTTGGACCGTGGTCAGCTATCGCGACAATCCATCCGTTTCCATCAGCCTCAACACCACTTGGGGCGGGAGCGGAGTGGTGAATTACAATTTTCCCGGCAGCACGGCCAACGATCCGAGCGCCATCGCCGTGGCGGCGAATGGCCAGGTGGTGGCCACGGGGGCGACCACGGTCTCCGGCCGCTCCGATTACCTCACCGTGAAGTGGAACGCCAATGGCATCATCCCCGGCGTCTGGCCGCCCATTCGCACCAGCACGCCGGCGTTCTTCTTCGCCTACGACGGGCTCAAGGCCACGGCGGTCAAACTGGACGCTGCCGGCAATGTTTACGTGACGGGTGCTGGCCACAGCCTGGTGAACGGCACGACCGATTTCCTTACCATCCGTTATGGTCTGGCTCCGCTGCCGCTGACGCCGGAAGACTGGTGGGTCATCCGCAACTACCCGAACGTGGGCAGCACCACCTATCACGACAAAGGCGTGGCCATGACGCTGGATGCGAGCGGTCATGTCTATGTCACCGGTCCTTCCTTGCAGGTCTCGGGTGCGGCACCGACTCGGGCCGACACGGTCAAGTACTGCCAGGGTCCGCCGGCCAATGACACCTGCGCCACGGCTCCCTTTGTCTCCTCCGGCACGACCGCATTCAGCACCTGCTTCGCGAACAGCACCAGTCCCACGGTTAGCCCCTGCGGCGCGGACAATCAGGATGTGTGGTTTCGCTGGCGGGCGCCGTGCAACGGCCTGGTCGATATGGATACGTTTGGCAGTTGCTTCGACACGGTGCTCACGGTGTATGACGCGGGGGTCGCCGGGACGTGCGCCACGCTGGGCGCGGTTCAGATTTGCGATGACAACGCCCTCGCCGGCCGGCCCGCCGGAACGCCGCAATCTTACGGGACGTTCTCGGCCATTGCGGGCCATGTTTATTACATCCAAATCGGCGGAGGCACTGGTGCCAGCGGCCCGACCGGGGACGGGCGTCTGACCATCTTTGGACCGTATCCGCCGGTGGGCACTTGTCCGTCGTCAGGCACTTGGGGTCCGTGGCGTGTGTTCAAACTGACCGGCTCCGGCAATGGTTCCAACTGGCGCTGGTCCATCGCGGCACCTTGCTGCATGAACTTGCAGGGCACGGCCTTCGGTCCGATTGCCGGGTCTTCGCCCAGCACTCTCGCCACCGTGTTCGCGGCCAGCATCAACGCCGCCTGCCCCGGCATGGCGGTTGCCATGGGCAACACGTTGGCGGTTCGTGCCCAATGTGCGGGGCCGTTTGACTTTCGCGTGGGCCAGGCGACAACACCGTTCAACGCTCTCTGCCTGGTGCCGAATCTTTCGCCCGGCGGGCTGACCACGGCCACGACGCCGGGCGTCTGCCGGTTCAACCCGGAGATAGAAGAGCAGCCTGATCCGCTGCCGGACTGCAACGGCAACGGCGTGCCGGACCACATCGACATCGATCTGGGCACGAGCCTGGACCTGAACGAGAACGGCATTCCTGATGAGTGCGACTCTCCGGTGGTGCAGACGATCACGAACAGCGTGGTGGCCGGGTACAACCTCATCGCGGTGCCATTGGTGAGCAGCAACAACCTGCTCGGGACGGTGCTGCCCGGCGCACAGGATGGCGACCAGGTCTTCCGGTGGAATGTGGTCACCCAGGATTTCGTGGACTCGGATGTTTATGTGGCTGGCTTGGGCTGGATTGATGCCTTCACCGGCGATCCTTCGGCCACCACGATTTCACCGGGTGAGGGCGCGTTCTATCTCACCTCCGTTGGCCGCACTTGGAGCTTCACCGGCACTCCGATTCAATCGACGCTGCCGATCTTCGCCACGCCCGGTTCGTTGACCCTGGCCAGCCGGCAGGTGCCTGGGACTGGCAGTTGGGAGAACATCACCGGACTGCCGCAGGAACCAGGCTCGCAACTCATCCGCTTCGATCCCTTGACGCAAGATTACGTCAGCAACTCGTTCAACGGGAACGTGTGGTCGGGCGGCGCACCGTCGGTGAATTCCGGCGAGTCGGCGTTCATCCTCCGGGCGCTCTCCTCGCTCCTCTCCTTTGATTGCGTGAGCAACAAGACCGTGTTCAGCAGCAACTCGTGGAGCTTCGATCTGCCCACCGCGACGACCACCTGCCCGTTGAGCAACGTCGTCATCACGGTCCAGAGCACCGTGACCAACAGCTATTGCCCGCTGATTCTCACGCGCACCTGGCAGGCCACGGATGGTTGCAGCAACAGCGCCATCTGCAGCCAGATGGTCACCGTCATCAACACCACGCCGCTCGACATCCATTGCCCGAGCAACATCGTGGTCAGCACGACCGGCTCGAACGTGGTCGTCAACTTCACGCCCACCTACAGCGGCGGCACCTTCAGCGGCTGTGTGCCGCCGAGCGGTTACGCCTTCCCGGTGGGCACGACCACGGTGACTTGCTACATCGACAACGGCTGCACCACCAACGCCTGCACCTTCAGCGTCACGGTCAACGGCAGCGGCCCGCCCGACATCACCCAGCCGCCGGTCAGTCAGGTCGCGACCCAGGGGCAGTTCGTCTCCTTCGAGGTGCTGGTCGCGGGGGCTGGTCCGTTGACCTTCCAATGGCACTTCAACGGGCAGCGGATTCTCGAGGCTCAGGATGATCGCATCCTCACCATCGCGAATGTGCAGCCGGCGAATTTCGGCTCTTACTTCGTCGTGGTGAGCAACTCGCTCGGCACCGTGACCAGCGCGGTGGCCACGCTGGCGGTGATCGCGAATCCGGTGGCGACGCCGGAGTGTTGCGGAGTGAAGCCGACTTTCTCTGGAGTCCCTCCGCCAGCCACGTACGCGGGCTTTGCCGGGCAAATCGCAGCCGTCACCAGCTTCTCGTTCGACCTGAACGCGCCGGTGCTTTCCATCTTCGATGTGCAGAACTCCGCCGCGCCGGTGAATGTGAATTATCCCGCGCCGGTGTTTACCGGCCCGGCCAGCGCGCCTTGGACCAAGGCCCGGCTCGGCAACATCTTCGGCCTTTGCTTCGACGGCGCGGGCAACATCTACGTGGCGGCCTCGGCCATTTACAACGAGACGCCGGACACGGCCGGGCCAGGCGGGCTGGGCGCGGTGTACAAGATTGATGGCGTCACCGGCGTCATCACCACCTTCGCCGTCCTGCCCAACGCGGGCAAAGCCAGCCTGGGCAACATCAAATACTCCTGCCAGCACGCGAATTTCTACGTCTCCAACCTGGGCGATGGACTCATCTACCGGCTGGACCTCAACGGCAACATCATCGGCACCTTTGATCACGGGGCCGGTTTGCCCACGGCCGCGCCGCCTTTCCCCGCCATTCTCGACAACCCGGTCGATGCCTACACGCAGTTGGGCCGCCGCGTCTTCGGACTCAAGCCGCACAACGGTCGCCTTTATTACGGCGTGTGGTGGGAACATAATGGCGCGCCAGATCCATTGCATGACAACGAGATTTGGTCCGTAGCCTTGAACTCCTCCGGCGCGCCCATCGCCGGCACCCAGGCGCGGGAGATCATCCAGCCACCCAAGGCCGTTGGCGGCAACTATTCCAATCCATGCTCGGACATCAGCTTCAGCCCCGCCGGCCAGATGCTGTTCGCCGAGCGCACCTTGACGAGCGACAGCTTGTCCTGGGCGCACGGCTCGCGCATCGTCGAGGCCTCGGGGTGCTGCGGCGCCTGGTCGCTCAACCTCACGAAATACTTCGCCAATCCGTGCTTTGGACCCAGCAGCGCGGGCGGTGTGGATTATGACCGTTCCGCGGGCGGCCGGGTCTGGGCCACGGGTGACGCGCTGCATTTCATAGGTTGCGCGGGTCATTCAGATTACATCTACGGAATTTTTGGCCTGCCACTGGCCGGTGGCAACACGCTCAACAGCGTGCTCATCAATGTGGATGGTCTGACCGGCGTCGGCAACAAGACGCAGATCGGGGACGTGGAACTGCCGTGTCCCCCGCCCCGTTGTCTGGTCGTGACCAATGAGGTGTTGAACTGCATCAGCAACAACGGCACTTACTCGTACAAGTTCTGCGCTACGAACTTCTTCAACGGGCCGATTAGCCACATCACGCTTTTGGACCCGCCGCCCGGCGTCACGTTCACGCCGGACATCATCAACCTCGCCACGCCGTTGTTGCCGGGTCAGGGCAACTGCTTCGAGGTGACGGTGCGCTACACCGGCACGGGGCCGACCAACGTCTGCTTCCGCTTCGGCGCGCACAACTCCAACTTCGTCCAGTGCTGCGCCAGCCCGCACTGCGTGGTGCTGCCGGACTGCTGCGCCTACATTTACAACGAGAGCCTGACGCCCATCCCCGGTCAGGGCGGCTGCTACAATTACACCTTCACCGTCCGGAACGTGGTTTGGCCGCCGACGCCCATCCAATACCTCATCCTCGTGAGTGATCCGCCAAACACCTGTTTCAGCATCACGCCGGACGTTCTTTACTTCAGCACGCCGTTGCTGCCGAACCAGTCCGCCACGCGCACGGTCAAGGTTTGCAGCACGGCCAATCCGCCGTGCCCGCAGCCTTTCTGCTTCCAGTTCTCCCTGCACGACACGAACTTCCTCCGCTGCTGCGCCACGCGGCGTTGCGCGCCGAAAGCCAAGGGGCCGATCAAGTTCGCCGACGGCCTGGACGGCTCGGCCTATCTCGCCGGGGCCAACATCAGTCTGCCGGTGGTGGTGGACGCCTCGTTCGTGGAGCCGGCCCTGGTCACGGCCTATGAGGGTTCAAATGTCCTCCGGACCATCGTGGATCCAACGGACGGTCAGCACGACGACTGGTTCGTGTTGAGCAACGCCGTCAGCGGTGCCTACACCCTGCGACTCCAGGAGACGGACACGCTCGGTGGCGAGTGGGAAGCCGATCCGATTACGGTGTTCGTCTATGGCGTGATCGAGCCGTTGCCCGACCCGGTGAACTCGGGTCCGCGCTTCCTGACTCCGACGTTGCTGGATGGGAAAGTCAGTCTCTCCCTCGCGACCGAACTCGGCGTGACTTACCGGATCGAATACACGGAGTCGCTCACGGTGCCGAACTGGCAAACGCTCCACACCCTGCTTGGGGACGGCTCGGTGATGTCGCGCACCGACCCGCTGGTCAACGGGCCGCAGCGGTTCTACCGCATCCGCACGCCCTGAGAAAAACCTGCTTGGTCCGGAGCCGCTCGCCAACGCCGGCTCTGGCCCGAGGTGCTTTGAGGATGAGAATGAATTTCCAGAAACCGAGGACGGTAATTGAAACCGGCGTGAGCCGAGGACACCGCCTCGTACAACCAAACAGCAGAGCAATGACCATGAAAACAAGCCCCAAACAGCAGTTAGCTCAGAAAATATTATGAACGCGATACTCACACTCTTCAGGCCACGCTGGCGGGTCATCGGATCTTGGCTGGCGTTGCTCCTTGCACCCATTCAAGTCTCCGCAGGTCCGGTTTTCTTGGGAGGCGAGGATCTGGATTACCACGGCAACTACAACAGCGGTGCCGGACCGAACCAAAAGGGATGGCTCTACATCCAGAAAGCGATTGCCAGCATCTACGCGTGTACGCCTGGGCCTGGTTGTCCTGGGAACGATGGGAGCATTGCCGTGCTGGGATGTCCGGCTTCCACGCTTCCGAATGGGACATCGGTTTCCAGCGGACATGCTGGCGCTGCCATACATTTTGCCGCGAATGTTGCCTTGGGTAAAACGGTGGTTTTTTACGACGGCGTGGCCGGTATCAACAGTTTCTTCGCCGCCCTTGGTGCCGGCACAGTCAAACCAGCCGTCATCTACATCCCCGGAGGGATTGCGGTCAACGGTATCAATACGGCAGAGGGTAATGCGTTGACTGCGCACGCGTTGCAGATCAAAGCCTTCGTCAACTGCGGTGGCGGCCTGATGGCCCACATCGACATCGCCTCGACCATGGGTTGGGTTTCAGCAGTGCTGCCAGGTTTGGTAATCAACGCCAACTGTTCGTCAACCGGCGCTACTCTGACGCCCGACGGCATCGCCGCATTTGGCCTTCTTTCCAACAACGATATTAACAACAATGCGGGCCCGTGCCACCGGACCTTCTCAGGTGTATTGAACGGCCTGAAAGTGCTGGCCAATGATGGGACTGGCAAGCCGTTCATCATCGGCGGCGGCTGTGGTACAGTCATTGACCAGCCCTGCCTCTCGATCACCAACCGCGCCGTGGATTGCATGTCCACGAACCAAACCTACAAGTGGGATTTCTGCGTCACGAACACTTGGACCGATCCGATCAAGTACCTCAGCCTCACGGATCTCCCCGGGGGAGTCACGGTCAACCAGGACATCATCACCCTGCCGTCGGTCCTCATGCCAGGCCAGGGCACCTGCCTCACGATCTACATCACCAACACGCCGGGGTTGACCAACATGTGCTTCACCATCGGGGCGCATACGACCAACTTCTTCCTCTGCTGTTCGATCACCAATTGCCTCACCTTCGAGCCGTGTTGCGTGTTCTTCTCCGGCGAAACCATGACCCCGATCGCGGGCACGGGCTGCTACAACTACACCTTCAACGTCCGCAACGTGACGCCCTCGACGACCATGCGCTACCTGTTCCTGGTGCAGGATCCGGCTCCGCCGCCAACGTGTGTCACCTTCACGCCGGACATCCTGGTGCTCCCGCCGCTGGCGCCGGGCCAGAGCGTGACGCGGACGGTCAAAGTCTGCATCGCCTCGGGCTGCACCGGCCCCATCCACTTCCTGGCCTCGGCACATGACACGAACCTGACCCATTGCTGCTCCACGCGGCATCGTGTTCCGCCCGCCTCGGTGATCAAGTGGCCTGGCGGTCTGGATGGCACGGTGTTTGAGCCGGGAACCATTCTGTTGCCGATCGAACTGGACACGACTTTCGTCACCCCAAGCGTCATCACCGTTTACGAGGGCACGAACGTGATCAAGAACCTCGAGTTCGCGCCGGGATCGGAGCCGACCAACGGCGTGAGTGTCATCTGGAGCAACGTGGTGGCGGGCACGTACACCTTGCGGGCGCAGGAGACGGACACGCTGGGAGGAGTATGGGACGCTGATCCAGCCACGATTTACGTGGTGGAGCATGAACATGAACCGGTGGCCCCGGATATCGCGCCGCCGCTCACCGGACTGAAGTGCGTGGGCGATGCCTTGAGCTTCTGCCTGGCGACCACGGCCGGCCGCACCTACCACATCGAATCGGCCGATTCGCTGACCGCACCCAGCTGGACCCTGGTCCGGGACGTGGTGGGCGACGGAACGATCATCACCGTGACCAACACGATGACGAGCGCGCCGCAGCGGTTCTATCGCGTGCGCGGCGACTAGCAATTGCGACCCCGGCTGGAGCCGCGCGCCCACGCGGCTCCAGCCCCGGGGTGTCACGATCATGAACCCAACCCACGCCAGCATGACGACGAAGGCACCGAGCCACGGAGCTTGGGCGGCGGCGGATGGCACGCACCCGCCCTTGGTGGACGGGTCAGGGTTAAGACAATTTTTCCGCAGTTCCAACACACCGGTCAGAGCAAGACTGTGGTCGGCACTGGGCCTGAGTCTGGTGGTCGTCGTGACCGCCATGCAGGCGTCGGCCCAATCGCCGCCCGAGTTGGAACCGCTGATCGAGAGTGCCGGCACGTTGCCGGGCACCCGGCGGCAGTTGGACGTGCGGGCCGCCGCGCCCGTGGCGGCCGCCGTGCCGGCGGGCACGCATGTCATCAGCATCACACCGCCGGGCCAGGCCACGCGCCAGCTTGCTTCCACCAACATCGTGGTGCGGTTCAACAGCCCGATCGATCCGCTGACGGTGAACACGAATTCCTTCCTCGTCGCAGGCGAAACGCGCGGGCGCTATGCGGGCAGCTTTTCATTCGCCGCCGGCAACACAGAAATCACGTTCACTCCCGGTTCGGCTTTCGACCGGGGCGAAACGGTTCGGATCGACGTGAGCTGTTTGATCAAAGACGCGCTCGGCGACGCCATCCGTCCGTGGGCTTCGCAGTTTGCGGTGGGCGGCGAGAGCAACGTGGCGGAGTTTGCTCAGGGCCAGACTTATGGCGCGGGGCAAAAGCCTTTGTCGGTGCTGGCCTATGATCTCGACGGCGACGGGAATCTCGATCTGGTGGTGGCCAACACCTCCTGGCAGGGAACGGGCACCAACAAGACCATCTCCGTGCTGATGGGTCTGGGCGACGGCACCTTCGCGGACAAGGTTGACTATGTGACGGATACGGCGGACGGACCGTTGCCGTTGGGGATCGCGGTGGCTGATCTGGACGGCGACGGCGACGGCGACCTCGTGGTCGCCAATCGTGGCACGGCAAACGTGGCCGTGTTGCGCAACGACGGCACGGGCCAGTTCAGCGTACCCCAACACTTTCCCGTCCAGGGCGGACCGGTGCGGGTTCAACTGGGCGACCTGGACGGCGATGGATTTCTCGATCTCGCCGCGACCCATGGCGGACTAAATGGCGATGGCGAAGGCGTGAGCGTACTCTTCGGCCTCGGTGACGGCACTTTCGGCACGCCGCTGCATATCAGCACCGGAAAGACGCACTGGGGACTGGCGCTCAACGACTTGAATGGTGACGGACGCCTGGACCTCGTGACTGCGGAGAACTGGGAGTGGACGTGTTCGGTCTTCCTGAATCTGGGCGGACGTGCTTTTGCCGCACCGGCCCCATATCCCGTTGGTGCTACTCCCCGCGATCTGGCGGTGGCGGATTTCAACGGCGATGGCTGGCCGGACGTGGTTACGGCAAACCAGAACGGCAGCAGCATTACCATTTCCACGAACAGACTGGATGGCACGTTGGGCGGTCGCGTGGACGCTCTGGTCAACGGTCAACCGGTCGGGGTCATCGCAGCGGATTTCGATGGTGATGGCCGGCCGGAGATCGCCACGGCCAACCATTTCGGCGGTTCCATCTACAACGCCCGTTCCGTGACGGTGTGGCATAACGCCGGCGGTGGGTTCGATTTTCACAAGGAGATTTTCACCGGCGGTTCGCAACCCATCGCTCTGGTGGCCGGCGATTTTGACAACGACGGCGACCCCGATCTCGTGACGGCCAACTGGAGCGGCAACTCGGTCTCGTTGCTCAAGAATGCACCGGCCAGCATGACCGGATTGGTTTATGTCGATGCCGATGGCAGTTGCACGCAAAACGGCCCGGACGAACTGGGCGTGGGCGGACGGCTGGTGCGGGTGATGGAAACGCCCTCGGGCGTGACGCGCTACGCGAGCACCCGGCAGGACGGCACGTTTGCGGCGATTGTGCCCAACGGCAGCTACCGGGTGAACCTGGTGCATAACGCCACGACCACGGAGGCCTGCAACAACGGCCTGGGAATCACCTACAACGTAGTGGTGACGAATGGCGCTCCCGTGGCCGGACTGGTCTTTGGTCCCTCGCCCAGTTGCCAGGCCGATGTGACCTGCGCCTCGATCATCAGTTGGCCGTGCCCGGTCTCCTCGCCGGTGCCTTGCGTTCATGACAACGATCACCATCGGCGCACCCTTTGTCCGTGTGAAAGATTTCAGTATCGCGTCACGGTGAGGAATGCCGGGACCACGACGTGGAACTCGGGCATGATCGTGGAACTCCGGCTTGATCCTGGCGTCATGTTCTGCGGTTTCCCGACCTTGTTCTCGGTTAACAACTTTGGCTGTGGCGCGGTCACGGGGCTCGGAGCTTTCTTGGGCGCGGCGAATCCGCTGCCTTGTTCTCCTCCAGGTTGTAGTGCCAGTTCCGGCCAGCGGGTCCGCTGGCAGGTGAATTGTGCTTGGCCGGCTGGCGACCAAGGCGATTTTCTCGTCGATGTGCAGGTGGCCAATGTCCCGCTGACCACGGTGCTGACGGCCACGCCGTTCATCGTGGGCTTCTGTGGAATGTCTCCCATTGGTGGACCGGCCTTTCCCGGCACCCCCAGCGTGGACACGGTGAATTGCTCCTTTGATCCGAACGACAAAACGGTTGCGCCTTCCGGTTGCGGTCCCTCCGGCAACGTGGCGCTCGGCACGCCGCTCGAATACCGCGTGCGCTTTCAAAACCTCGGCACGGCTCCGGCCTACCGCGTGCTCATCCGCGATCAACTTGATGCGAAACTCGACGCCGAGACCGTGGAGATTCTTTCCACCAGCCACACGCTCACCGATTTCCAAATCCTGCCCGGTGGCCAGATGATCTGGACCTTCGACGGCATCAACCTGGCCGACGCCACGAGCGATGAACTAGGCAGTCGCGGCGAGGTGCGCTTTCGCATCCGGCCCAAGTCGTCGGCGGGAGAGGGCAGCGTCATCCTGAACAGTGCCGCCATTTACTTCGATGTGAATCCGCCCGTCCTCACCGCGACCACCACCAACACCTTGCGGCTGCTTCCGGACCCTGCGGCGGCTTTCACGTCGCGCCACTCGGACACGCAGGCGGGGATGTTTTATGACTTCAGCTACACCGGCAACACACCGGACGGCGCGGATTACGCGTGGGACTTTGGGCCGGACGCCACGCCCGCCACGTCCACGAATCGCAACCCGGCCGGAATACAATTCACCACGCCGGGACCGAAGCTGGTCACGCTGACCGTGCCACGGTTTGGTTGCACAGCCGCCGTCGCTCAATCCGTGGATGCGATATTCATCCCCTTGCTCTGCTCGTCGAACCTCGTCGTGGAGGCGACCAGTCCGGCCGGGGCGTTGGTCGCGTTCAATGTCAGCACGGCTCCCAGCAATTGTCCCGGCGCGTTGATGGTGGAATGCCTGCCTCCGTCGGGCACTGAGTTTCCCATCGGCCACACGGTGGTGAACTGTTCCGCCTCCGACATGTGCGGCACGACCAACAGTTGCAGCTTCGCGGTGGATGTGGTGCGGCCGCCGGTGCTGTTCAATTGCCCGGGCAACCTTGTTTTATACACCGGTGCCAATCCCACCGGCGCGGTGGCGTTCTACAGTCCCACGGCCAACAGCCGTTGCGAAAGCAACCTCGTGGTCCAGTGCGCGCCGCCCTCGGGCAGCTTCTTTCCGGTGGGCCTCACGCCGGTGACATGTGTCGCCGCGGATCGTTGCGGCACCAGCAACCAGTGTTCTTTCGTGGTTCAGGTGACACCGCAGCCGGGCTTGCACCTCGTCTGCCCGCCGGACCTGCGGGTGGCAACCACCTCGGCCACGGGCACGAATGTCTTTTTTCAAGTGGAGGCCACGAGCGATTGCGGCCCCTTCGACTTCTTCGTGGATTGTTATCCGCCCTCCGGCAGCTTTTTCCCCATCGGCCGGACCACGGTGGAGTGCTACGGCTACGACTTTGCCTGTGGATTCGAAGCGACGTGCAGCTTCGCGGTGGAGGTCGTGCCGGCCGTGCTCCTCAAGATCGCTCGGGCCAGCGAAGGTGTGCTGCTCTCCTGGCCTGATCCTTCGACGGGTTTCGCGCTGCAATCCAGCGCGCCGCTCTTGAGCACCAACTGGCTGGAGGTGCTGCTGCCGATCATCGTCGTGGGCGCGGAGAAGCAAGTGACGGTGCCGGCGACGAACGAGGCGCAATTTTATCGCCTGTTCAAACCGTAGGCCGGACTGCGGAAGAGGATTTTCTGAAACACAATTTGAGAACCGAAGCAGTTCAAAACCAAAGAGAAGTTATGCAAAAGACATCAGTTGAAATCGGAGCGGCGGCGAGTTCGTCCGCCGGTGCGTGGTGTAAGTTCCGCTCAACCGTTCTGCACAAGACTCTGCTGGGCGTTCTTTGCCTGGCCACCTTGGGCGTTCAGCCGGGGCAAGCAGGTGTGCCCAGCATCGAAATCGAGTCGGCGATCCTCACGCATCAGGTCCAGCTCATTCCCGCTTCAGGAAGCGCGGCGGACACTTGCCTGAACGCCGGCGAGCAAATGTCCCAGGGCCGGGCCAATGCCTTCAGTGACCAGTGGCTGAACGGGCCGCAGATTTACGCCTTATGCCCACCTTGGTTGGGGGATTCCTTGTTGTATCCGTCCATTCCACTCACCGCTTTCGCCTATCCGGTCCCGGCCAGCGGGCGCAGCGCCACGATTGTTGTCCCGGTCAATTTTTACCAGGCCGAGGCCGGTTCGTCGCCGTGGAACCTCTGTTTGCTGCAACCCGCGCCGGTGGATTACGCGGTGGATTCCTCGGTGCGGCTGGCCGGTGGTCGGAAGTATTATTTGTTTGATCGTCTGCCCTTCTACACCGGCACACCGCCCTTCGTCGATCGCTTCCCCGCGCTGAACAACCGACTGGTGCAGGAAGTCCCCGGGGTGATGCAGGTTCGTCTTCTCTGTCCGGAAGTAGGCAATCCGTTGCGCACCATCAGCGCGGTGCGTGTCGCGGCCACGCTCACCACCGGCCCGCAAGCCGGGCAGGTGCAGGCGGAGATTTCGAGTCTGGCTTCCGGGGCTTCGGTGCTCGACGACGTATTGTTTGTGCGCGGGGGTGAAACCTACGACGTAAGCATTCTCTACACTTCCAACACGGACGACTATCTCAACAAGTTCACCTGGGGCTGCGTGCGCAATTCGATCACCGTACCGCCGAACGGACCCAAGTTTCCGGTGGATTGCATCGGCCTGCCGTGTCTGATTGACACGATTCCTGCCTGCGCCGACGGGAGTTTTTATTATTTCGGCCACATCGTCGGCCAGGCTGATCTGCTGGGCGGCATCATCGAGAACCCCGGCACCCGCATCGTGGCTGATGGCGGCACCTATGGAAATTACCGCTACGGCTTGCTGAATCCGTATCTGACCGCGAGCGGCGGCGGGCCTTTTCTCCTCACCAACGTCATGGCGCTGGGCGGACAGAATTACCGCGTTTACGCCAACATGAGTTTTTCCATCTCGGGCCAGACCGAAGATTTCACCACGCCCTGCACCACCGCCCATGTCGATCCGTGCCAGACCACGGACATCGGCGACAAGCTCGTCATGAACCCCGGCTACGTGACCGGGAACATTTTGCTCAAGGGCTTCACCGACACGGTTAACTGCCCGTGTCTGGACCTGCTCGACCGGCCCGGTTCGCGCGTGAGGGCCAGCGGGCCTTGCACCGGCGCGGCGGCGGTCACCTTCGCCGGCAGCACCACGGCGGGAACTTTCTCGGGCAGTTACAACATGGCGCTGGCGGGGCTCAAACCGGCGAGCGGATTTCCCGATCAAAGCGTGTGGGATCCGAACGTCCTGGCCCTGCATTTCTACGACGCCGGACTCGGCGTGAACAACAACGTCACCATCACCGACAATTTGTTTGCCAACCAGACCATCGTGGCCGGGGCCACGATCAACAACGATCACGAGTACTGCTTCTCGTCGGTCACGTTTCGTTTCATCAACTCCAACCCGGCCCGTCCATTCTCGAACCCGACCATTTCGGGCAACGGCTCTTTCGGCACAGTCGGCACGCCCGCAATCGATTTTCTCGGCAACCCGGCCGCGTATGGCGTGGTGGTGAGCGGGTCTGGCCCGAGCGTCGCGTTTCCTGCTTACAACGAGGGTTCGGTGAAGATGTGCCTGCCGCAGGGCACCTACACCGTCACGCCCTCGATGTCGTATCCGGAAGGTGGCGCGACCGCGCCCAACGTCACCTTCACCGTGGGCTGCAACGAGAAGCTGATCATCGATGTCCTGGACAGCCCGAGCAACTGCTGTGACCAGTGTGTCGCGCCGTATCCTCTCAGCTACACGGTGACGGTTCAGCCCGGTTTCAATTTCCTTGTGAACCATCTTTGCCACGGCACGAATCACTTGCTGGACGAAGTCATTCCCACCGTTCCGGACGGGACGGTGTTGTACAAGTGGAATCCGGTCACGCAGGGCTTCAGCAGCCCTTCGACCTACTACGTAGGCATCGGCTGGCTCGACTCTGGTTTCAGTCCCTCCACCGACACGCTGCCCCCGGGTGAGGGCTTCTCCCTGTATAATCCCGGCGCGGCCTTCTCTCTCACCTTCGAAGGTTGCGAACCGACCTGTCCGCCGCCCTGCCAGCCAACCCCGACGAATGGCTGCTCGCTGGTCGGGCGGATCGGCATCGGCACCGCGACCTACACGAATCTGTACCTGTGCCCGCCACTTTGCGGTACCCGGGTCAGCATCTGGAACACGACCAACCAAAACTTCAGCGACTACAATTACGTGGGGGGCACTTGGCTGCCGCCGCTGCCCTTACTGCCGGTCGGCCATTCGGCTTTTGTCTGCGTGACCCCGAACACGAATGAACTCGCGGTCATCTGCGCCACCAACAAAACCGTGGAGTGCGGGCAGGACTGGACGTTCAACCCGCCCACCTTTGGCAGCAACACCTGCTGCGGCAACAACATCGTGATCAATATCGCCGCCACATTGACCAACCTCGGTCCCTGCGTCTCGACCTACACCCGCATCTGGCAGATCACCGACTGTTTCACGAACAGCCTTACCTGCACCCAGACGGTCACGGCGGTGGACACCACGCGGCCGGTCATCCACTGCCCGACCAACATGTTTGTGTCCGGTGCCAGTGCGACGGGCGCCGTGGTCAACTACACGGTCACGGCCACGGACAACTGTGGCGTGCCCTCGATCCTCTGTGTGCCGCCTTCCGGCTCGGTCTTCCCGTGCGGCACCAACACCGTGCTCTGCACCGCCACCGATGCCTGCGGCCTGAGCACCAACTGCTCGTTCCAGGTGGTGGTGGAGTGCGCGTGCCTGTCGGTCTCCAACGAGCAACTCACCTGTACGAACGGCGTGGCTGGGCAAATGAGTTACTCCTTCAACCTGTTCAACAATACCGGCATCCCGGTGAAGCGTGTGTTCATCGTGCCAGAAGACGTTTGCTTCACCGCCACGCCCGACATCATCACGCTGAATCCGATGCTGCCGGACGGCCAGAGCCGGAATCTGGACACGGTCTTCCAAACCAGCGGGCTGTGCCCGACCAACCTCTGCTTCTGGGTGGTGGCGCTCGACTCGAACGGTGTCCAGTGCTGCGCCATCCGGCATTGCGTGGACCGCACGGCCGGCCCTCGTCTGGTGTCCGCGGTGCCGGACTGCGTGAGCAACAAGATCACAGTGACATTCAGCGAACCGCTCGATCCGGCCACGGTGCTCGCGATCCCGAATTTCATCGTGGACGATATGACACAGTTGAACTCACTGATCTATTCCAGCGTGACGTTCGGCCCTGACCTCAAGACCGTCTGCATCTTCACCTCCGGCCCGTTGCACGCCGGATCAAACTACCGGCTGACGGTGAACAACGTGCGCGACACCTGCGGCAACCTGATCGCCCCCAATTCGCAGGTGAACTTCAATTGTCCCGGCTGTGTGTCCGGCCCATCAAGCATGACCATCAAGCTGGTCAGCGGAGAAATCGTCATCACCTGGACCGGCGATGGCCATCTGGAATGCGCCAGCACGGTGACTGGCCCGTGGTTGCCAGTGCCTGGCGCGACCAGTCCCTACACCACTCCGATCAGCGGGGCGAAACAGTTCTATCGTGTCGTATGCCCGTAGGCGAAGAAGCCAATCCGGCTGGCGGTGGCCAGCGATTCGGCCCGGCTCAATTGCTTTTGTGATTCGCCAGCCCGCCGGGAAGGCGGAAGTGCCCTTCTCGATGGGCTGGTAATCAAGATTTGCCCGGCCGGAACGCTTCAGGCCAGAGCTGCGGTCCACCAACCCGGTGTGGAACGCAGCCGGTCCAACCACCGCGCACCGGCGGAAGAATGTTCCACGCTTCAGGCGCATAATTCGTGAGCGGCGGTGACTCCTGAAGTCTCCTCCGGAGCAAAAAGGCATTTCGGGTGATTTCCCACCACATGAAACTTGTTCCCGCCCCTCGCAGTGCTACCGTCCCGCCCGTGAGCGCATCCGATCAGTCTGAACGCAAGCCTCTCAAGATGGTGGAATGCGGCGGGTGCAGAGCGAAAATCTTCATCCCGTCCGACCTTCAGCCCTTCGAGAGCATTCCCTGCACGCGTTGTGGGCATCCCGTCTTGATGCCCATGCAGTTCCGCCAGTTCGAGCTGCGCTCCATCATTGCCTCGGGCGGCATGGGCACGGTGTATCGCGCCTGGGACTTGATGCTGCACCGCGAGGTCGCGGTGAAGATGCTCAAACGCGAAATGGCCGAGGACGAGGAGGTGCTCCAGAGTTTTTATCGCGAGGCCCGGGCCAGCGCTTCGCTCAACCACACCAACATCATCCACATCTATACCTTCGATGAAGCCGAAGGGCAGCCCTACCTGGTGATGGAACTGGCCGATACGGATAGCCTGGACAAACAGATCGAGCGCGAGGGCCGCGTGCCGGAATTGCGCGTGCTGGACGTGGCCATCAAGATCGCCTCGGCACTCGACACCGCCCTCAAGCGCAACCTGCTCCATCGCGACATCAAGCCCGGCAACATCCTCTTCAATGCCGACGGCGAGCCAAAGCTGGTCGATTTCGGACTGGCCCGGGACGCCGAGGATGAATCCGCCGACCAATCCGTGATTTGGGGCACGCCTTACTACGTGGCTCCGGAGAAAATCCGGCGCGAGCGCGAGAATTTCCACTCGGACATGTATTCGCTCGGCGGCACGCTTTACCATGCCATCACCGGCCATGTGCCCTTCGAGGCCCCGACGGTGGAGGAAGTCATCTCGGCCCACGTCAACACGCCCCTCACCCCGCCGAACGAAGTGGTGCCCGAAATCACCCCAGCCACTAGCGAAGCCATCCACATTGCCCTGGCCAAGAATCCGCAGGAACGCTTTCGCACTTACGACGAGTTCATCATGGCCTTCGAGGCGGCGCGCAGCCAGTTGCTCATGCAACAACTCCAGGCCCAGCAGGAGACCGGAGAGGGCGGCGAGGGCCAGGGCAAAGGTTGGTGGAAGCGCTAGTCCGTTCAACCCAAGGCGACTTCCGGCGACCGTGGCGGGACGGCAACCCGAAGGTCGCGGCGGAGAAAACACGAAGTGCCAGCCCGGTCCTATTTAGGATTTGCTTCCCCCTCTGCGGCGCGACGTAATGCGCCGGTGCCGAAACGAAAACCCAGTCCGTTCATCATCCCCAAGACGATGCAGGCCGTGGTCTATCGGGGTGTCGATGACTTGCGGTTGGAGACCTTGCCTGTCCCGCGCACCGGCCCGCACGAATTACTGGTCCAAGTCGCGGCCTGCGGAGTTTGCCCGACGGACATCAAAAAAATCCACCACGGCACCGTGCCGCCGCCGCGCGTGTTTGGACACGAGACGGCCGGGACCATTGTCAAAGTCGGCGCGCGGGTGCGCGGCTTCCGGGTGGGCGAGCGCGTGGCCCTGCACCATCATGTGCCCTGTCTCGACTGCCACGCCTGCCGCCACCGCTCCTTTGCCCAGTGCGCCCAGTATAAACAGACCGGCATCACCGCCGGCTTCGCGCCGGCCGGTGGCGGCTACGCGGAGTATGTCCGCGTCATGCGCTTCGTGCTGCCCGGGGTGGTGAAGATTCCGCGCGGCAACACCTTTGAAGAAGGCGCGATGCTGGAACCGGTCAACACGGTGCTCAAGGCCGTCCATCGCCTGGCGCTCTTGCGCGGCGACACGGTGCTGGTCGTCGGGCAGGGACCGATCGGCCTGTTGTTTACCAAGATTCTCGAACGGCGCGGCGTGCGCGTCATTGCGGCGGACTTGCTGCCCAAACGACTGCCCCTGGCCCGCCGCTTCGGTGCGGCCCAGGTGTTTTGCGGATCGAACCTGGCCGAGGTTTCGCGGCTGCTGCCCCGCCGTGCCGTCGTGGATGCCGCCATCGTGACGGCTCCCTCGGACGAGGCGGTGCGCCAGGCCCATGAATTGGTCCGACCGGGAGGAGCCATCATGCTCTTTGCCCATACGAACAAAGGTCGCGAGACAGAGATCGATCTCTCGAAGGTCTGCGCGGAAGAGAAGGAATTGCTGGGCAGTTACTCGGCCGATTTCACTCTGCAAAAAGAAGTTGCCGCCCTGGTTTTCTCCCGCGCATTGGACATCCGGCCGCTCGTCACGCACCGCTTCCCGCTCCGGGATACGGCCGAGGCCGTTGCTTTGGCCAGCCGCCCCACGGCGTCATCGCTCAAAGTGATGGTGGTGCGGGCCGCAGCCGCACCGCCATAGGCTCAGGGGGAAATCAACGACGGGCCCCGCTTACTTCATCTTCTCCAAACAGTGAGTCAGGAAGGGAAGCAACTGCTTCTTGCGCGAGACGACCCCGGCCAGGCCGTAGATGCCCGGCTCGACTTCGGGATAGTCGATCTCGCGGTGGAAGGCCTCGGAGCCGGCCACCAGCAGCAGGGAAAACTGATCCACCACATCGGTGACGAGCAGGGCGGAAAAGAAATGGTTGCGCGTGCGGCGATACTCCTCGAGGGCGCGCAGCACGTCGTCCTTGCGCTTCCAGAACTGGTCGAAGCCGATCTCCTCGATCTGGGCCACGCTGAAGGTGCGCCCCAATTCCCGGTACTCCTTGCAGTCGTTGGTCACGGCCTGCGCGGCGGGCCGGGAGACGAGCACCGAGCCGGAGGCGAACAGTTTCTCGGTGAACTCGCGCGCGTTCACTCCGGAGATTTTTTCCAGCCGGGCCAGAATCTGCACGTCGTGGTCGGTGGTGGTGGGCGAGGTGAGGTTCAAGGTGTCCGAGACCAGCCCGGCCAGCAGCAGCCCGGCGATGGGCTTGGGCAACTCGACGCCATAACGGAAGAATGACCCGGCCACGATGGTGCTGGTCGAACCGACCGGCTCGTTGACGAAGAGAATCGGCTGGCGCGTGGTGATGGAGCCGATGCGGTGGTGGTCGAGGATTTCGAGAATCTCCACCTGATCCGCGCCCGGCACGGCCTGGGAAAGTTCGTTGTGGTCCACGAGGATGAGGCGCCGGTTGACCTTCTTCAGAAAGTCCGACTTGGAGAGCACGCCGACCATGCGGTGCTGCGCGTCCACCACGGGGAAGGCCTGGAAGTTGGAACCGGCGGCGGTGCGCTCGGCCACGGCCAGCAACTCGTCCTCGCGCATGGTCACGAACTCTTCGTGAATCATGTGCCGGATGGAGATGGCGGCGCGGCAGAGCATGGCGGTGGTCGCGGTGTCGTGGGGGGAGATGAGCAGCGTGACGCCCTGCTTGGCCGCGTAATCAACCATGGCCATCGAGACCGGCAGACCGCCGGTGACGATGATACAGCGCACGCCTTCGCGAATGGCGAGGTCCTGGATGTCCACGCGATTGCCGACCACGACGATGAGTTTGGAGTGGTCGTACTTTTGGAGGCGCTCGGCGAAGGATTCGAGATTCATCGCGCCGATCATCAGCACAAGATCCTCCTCCTGGTCGGGGTTGACGCTGAAGACAATTTTTGCGCCCACGGTCGCGGCCAGGTTGTTCATCGAGGCCAGCACGCGCCGCGAATCGAAGAGCCGGCTCGGGGTGGGGAAGAAGAACTTGGTCATCTTCATCACCGAGACGAGACCCTTGCACACGCCTTCCTCCAGCACCGGCAGCACGCGGATGTTGTGTTCATCCATCACGCCGAGCGCCACCGCCACGGTGGCGTGGAGAGGCACGCTGACGACTTGGGACACCATCACGTCGCGCACCTTGGGCGAAACGTCGGCCACGAACTTGGGCGCCGGCACGCCGAAGGTCTCGAGCACGAAGTCGATGCGCTCGTTGGTGTCGCCGCAGCGCGCGGCAATGGCCCCGGGCAGGCCGGTGCGGCGTTTGAACTCCGCGTAACCGATGGCGGAGCAGATGGCGTCCGTGTCGGGATTGCGATGACCGATGACTAATACTTCACTCATGTGGCGGGCGGGAAAGTAGAAGGAGCGCGGGGGAAGCGGCAAGGAAAGTCGTGCTGGGCCGCCCATAAACTCCAAACCCCAAATCCCAAACTCCAAATAAACTCCAAGCCCCCAGATCCTAATCGCATCTGCCTCCCGGAACAGGTTCCGGTTGGAGTTCGGGCTGTTGGAGCTTATTTGGAGTTTGGGATTTGGAGTTTGAATCTTGCCTGCACGGTCTGTGAAATCTTGCGCCCCTCCAGCGCCGCCCCTTTAATCGCCGCCGTGCCGACCAAAGTCATCGCCGTAGCCAACCAGAAAGGCGGCGTGGGTAAAACCACCACCGCCGTGAACGTGGCCGCCTGCCTGGCGGCCGCCGGAAAAACGGTTCTCCTGCTGGACATCGACCCGCAGGCCAACGCGACCAGCGGCGTGGGCCTGGAAAAGATCGAGGGCGCGAGCGCCTACTCGCCGCTGCTGGGCGAAGGTTTGCTGGCGGACAAGATCAAGAAGACCGCCTTCGAGCGACTCTCCATCGTGCCGAGCGAAGTCGATTTGTGCAGCGCGGAACTGGAGCTGGTCCGGACGGAAAACCATTTGCACCGCGCCCGCCTGGCGCTGGAGCCGGTGCGCGCCAGCGGGCAGTTCGACCTCGTGATCATCGATTGCGCGCCCTCGTTGGGCATCCTGACGCTGAACGCCTTCGCCGCCGCCGACAGCCTGCTGGTGCCGTTGCAGTGCGAGTATTACGCGCTGGAGGGCATGTCGATGATTCACCGGGTCATGGGCCAGTTGCGCGACTCGGGCGTGAACACCGGACTGGTGCTGCTCGGCGTGGTGATGACGATGTACGACGGTCGCACCAATCTCTCCCAGCAGGTGGTGAGCGAAGTGCGGAAGCATTTCGGTCCGGCGGTCTTCGACACGGTCATCCCGCGCACGACGCGACTGGCCGAGGCTCCCAGCCACGGCCAGCCCATCATCCACTACGACAAATACAGCGCGGGCGCGGCGGCCTACGAAGTGTTGACGCAGGAAGTGCTCGCGCGCCTGGGCTGATGCCAAGGGAATCGCTCCAGCAGAAAACAGCCCGCACGCAAAAAATCATTGCGGCGCTGCAAGCCACCTACCCTGACGCCCATTGCGAGTTGAACCACCGCAGCCCGCTGGAGTTGCTCATCGCCACCATCCTCTCGGCCCAATGCACCGACAAACAGGTGAACATCGTGACCGCGGACTTGTTCAAAAAGTACCGGACCGCGCCGGACTACGCCCACGCCGCGCCGTCGGAGTTCGAGCAGGACATCCGGCGCATCGGGCTGTTCCGGGCCAAGGCGAAGAACATTCAAGCCTGCTGCCGCGCGCTGATCGAGGATCATGGCGGTGAAGTGCCGCGCACCATGGAGGCACTCACCGCGCTGGGCGGGGTCGGGCGCAAGACGGCCAACGTGGTGCTCGGCAACGCCTTCCACATCAATGCCGGCGTGGTGGTTGATACCCACGTCGGGCGGCTCTCGAACCGGCTCGGGCTGACGAAACAAACTTCGGCGGAAAAGGTGGAGCAGGATTTGCAGAAGCTGATCCCACGCGAGCAATGGTGCCAGTTCAGCCACTGGCTCATCTGGCATGGACGACGACGGTGCGCCGCGCGCTCGCCCGACTGCCGGCAGTGCGAAGTCGCGACCTTGTGCCCAAAGTGGGGAGTTCTTTTGGCCCGGCCATGAATGCGGGCGCGAGGAACCCCTGGCTGCTGCTCGACACTGGAACGGGCGACAGCGCCTTCAACATGGCACTCGACGAGGCGCTCCTGGAGTTCGCGCCGGAAACAAACCAGCCCGTGCTGCGCTTTTACGGCTGGACCCAGCCGGCCGCGTCGTTCGGATACTTCCAGCACATCGCCGACCTCGAGGGGGCGACTCACTTGCGCCCGCTCGTGCGACGTCCCACCGGAGGCGGACTGGTGCCCCACGATCTGGACTGGACCTACAGCGTAGTCATCCCCCCAAGCCATCCATGGTACGAATTACGCGCGACCGAGAGCTACGAGCGGATGCACCTCTGGATTCAATCCGCCTTTGGGACGCTGGGGGTGGCGACCGATCTGGCCACCGATTGCCGCCAAGAAGTTCCGGGGCAGTGCTTCGCCGGCTACGAGAAGTCTGATGTCCTGCGGCTGGGCCGGAAACTCGCCGGGGCCGCGCAGCGACGCACCAAGGCCGGGTTGCTAATCCAGGGTTCCATCCAGCCGCCCCCGCCGGGCATGGCGCGGGTTTCATGGCAGGACGCGATGATTCAATTCGCCGCGTCCGCGTGGTCTTTCAACTTCGAGAAGCTGGTCTTGCCACCGGCTCTTCAGGCCCGGACGGAACTGCTGGCGAGGGGCAAATTTTCCCGCGACGAACACAACCGGCGGCGCTGAATTATTTTGTGATGGCACGCAGACAGCCGTCCACCGGCGGCTGACTTGGGCGAAGGGGGCCAGCTTGAGCTTAATCCGAATTCCGAAGCCGGAATGGCGGGCTGGCCGCGGGCACGCCGCATCCCTCATCGGAGCGCGGGTTTTCAACCCGCAGCAGGTCGCTCACGCAGAGCCTCGAAATATTTCCTGCGACTTCCGCCCCGGCCACACGCGGCGGGTTGAAAACCCGCGCTCCAGGGCCAGGCCACTGGCCGGGCTGAGGTCCGACTTCGGAATTCGGGCTTAAGCAACCGTCTCCGAAACTACTTCGCCTCCGCTGCGCTCGTGTTCCACTCGAAGGTGATCTTCACGTCGTCGGCGGTGGTGATGAGACCGAAGGAAATTTTCGGCGAGGGCGGCTGGATGCCGAAGCTGGTCATCTTGACGCTGGCCGTGCCGGTGGCTTTGAGCGACTTGCCGGCGCGAGTCATGGTCACGGGAAAGGCCACCTTGTTGGTCACACCGGCCACGGCCAGTTCGCCCTTGCTCTCGAGCAGAATCGGGCCTTCGGCAGACTTGGGCGTCTCCTTCAAGGTCAGCTCGGTGAGGCGATATTCGATCTTGGGATGCACCGGCTGCTTCATGGCGGCGTGCATCACCGAGTCCATGCTGCTCTTGCCGCTCTTGAGCGTGCGGACGGGCATGGAGGTCTCGACCTTGGCGGCGATCTTACCCGGCGCGGCCTTGGTCGGGTCAGAGGCAAACGCGGCGTCCAGTTCCATGGTGCCGGCGATGATGCCGCCTTCCACGGCCCAGTCGTGAATGTTCGAGGTGCCGTCGATCTTCACCTTACTGCCGGGCTGGCTGTCGAACTTGGCGAGATCGGCGGCCGTGAGCGAAGCGGCGCAGGCCAGCGCGAGCGCGCCGAGGCTGAGAGTGCGGAGTGTTTTCATAATCAAATCAGTTTCAATGGTTGCTGAGTGGACGCGCCCCGAAGCGGAACATTTCAAATGTCTTCGCCTGGAGACCGCGGCCACAGTTTCGGTCAGATTTCAAACCAGGCCGGGTCGAACTTCACCACGCCCTTCTTGGTGATGGCTTCGTTGGCCTTGATGGTAACGACGGCGGCCTCGAAGGCGTCCTTGTAAGTCGCCGCCGGCTTCTTGCTCTTTTGCAGGCCGTTCAGGTAATCCCGGAGCGCCTTGGTGTCTTTGGCATCGAAGGTGGCCACGAAGTCCTCGATGCCGGTGGCGATCAGCTCCGTATTTTCGATGAAGGACTCCATGGCGAAGTAAAGCGGCGGATCGGCGTAGGCGGCTTCGTTCTGGCCCTTGCCCTGATCGGTCTGGGTGCTCTTGCTGGCGTTGGCCGCGAGGGAAATGCCGGTCTCGTTGAAGAACTGTTCCTTGCGCGCGTACACTTCCCAGCCCAGCAACGGCGAGTCCGCCTCCTTGAACAGCCAGGCCTTGTTGCCGCGCAACATGATGGTCGCATCACTGCCATAAAGCACCTCCAGCTCTGAATCGAACGAACTCGCGAGACTGGCCTCGTAATTGAAGCTGGTCCCGTCCTCGTACTGAAACACCGCCTGCACGGTGTCCTCGACCTCGCGGCCATCCTGCCAGAAGAGAATGCCGCCGAAGCCGGTCACCGACACGGGGCGCTTGGCCAGGAACCAGTGCATCACGTCGATCTGCTGCGAGCCGACCTCGCCGACCAGGCCGGTCGAAGTGTCCTTGCGCAAGCGCCAGTTGAGCGCGTCGGCGCGTTCCTGGTTGGGCGCGGCGCGGCGCCAGCTCGTCTTCTTGTGCCACTGGGCGCGGGTCTTGATGTTCTGGCCGGTGGCGCCACTGCGCACGAACGGCACGATGAATCGGCGTTGCGGATCAGAGCGCAGGAGCAGTCCGGGCTGAAAATAAGACCTGGTGGCATCGCGCGCGGCCCGGGCAATTTCACGCGCGTCCTCGATGGTGTTCGCGATGGGCGCTTCGCAATAGACGTGTTTCCCGGCGGCCAGCGCGGCCAGCGCAATCTCCTTGTGCAGATGCGTGGGCGTGGCGATGAGCACCGCCTGCACGGCCGGGTTCTTCAACACTTCCTTGTAATCGGTGAAGCCCTCGGCCTTGGGCGCGGCTTCCTTGGCCCGGGTCAGGAATGGCGCGTAGCTGTCGCAGACGGCGATGACCTGCGCCTTGGGGAACCGCGCCAGCGTGTTCAGGATTTCGCGGCCCCAGATGCCCGCGCCGATGAGCGCGCACTTGACCGTCGGACCGTCGTAGGCCGCAGGGGCGGCAGCGGCCGGCTTCGCCTCCTGGGCGAAGAGCGGCACCCCGCCGAGCATGCTCATGGCGGCGGCGAAGGAGGAGGTCTTGACGAAATCGCGCCGACTCACGTCGAGCGCGTTATTCGTGTCGTTCTGGGGCAGCGGCAAATTATTCATGACGATGGGCGGGAGGATTTGACGTTCGTGGAGTGAAGTCAAGGCAGGGTGCGCGGAGGAGTGGGATTGAAAGTGGCAGGCCCGGAGTGCGCCCGTCCTCGGGCGCAGCAAGGTGGAGCGTGGCGGGGTGCTGGGGATTTCCCCAAGGCATCGTGCGCGCGGACATGGCTGCGCCTGGGACGGGCGCGATCCGTCCGCTCCCCGTCTGGCCGCCCACTTCCTATCCCACTCAGCGCGGAGCGCCAGCCATGTCTGTAAGGGCCAAGACAACCGTGACAGTCAGGTCTTCATTCACGGCCCCGCCGGGCCCCGTGAGCAGAGACGGCCTCACGTCTTCTTTCGAAGATCCAGGCAGACCAGCTTGTTCTTGGTGCGCAGGTAGAACAGCCCATCGGCCAGCGCCGGATAAGCCCGCACTCCGAACGATGAAACCTGAGCCCGCGCCGTTTCCTTATACTCCTGCGGCGAAAGTTTTCCGCGCACCAGCATTCCGGTGTAGGTGAGAACGAACAATTCGTCGCCGGCGCGCAGCACGGTGGCCTCCTTGTAGTCCGGTCGCGACCACTTGAGTTCGCCCTTCTCCAAATCGAGGCAACGCAACTCGACGCCAGCTTCCCACTGGCCGTGGACGCCGTAAAGATGACGCTCGTACAGGATCGACGTGGCGTATTGCGTGGCCAGGTCGGATGACTTCCAAACCACTTCCTTTTTTTCATCCTTCACCCGCAGCAAGTGGCCGCCCACGTTGTAGGCACCGGAGGCAAACACGAGATCGTCCAACACCACCGGCGAAGCGGCGAGCAGATGGTCCTTGTGCCGCGCGTCGAGGGGATGACTGAAAAACTCCCGGCCTGTCGCCGGGTCCAGTGCGACCAGGCTGCCCCGGCTCAGGGTGAAAACATGGCGCCGACCACCGATGGTCGCCGCGATGGGCGAGGCGCAACCAGCCTTGTGCTTCGTACTCTTCCACAACACTTCGCCGTTCTCCTTGTTGAAGGCCACGATGCCCGCGTCGTTGGTGTTGCCGATGTTGAGAATCAGGGCGTTGCCTTCCAGCAAAGGTGAACAAGCCACGCCGTGCCATCGCGGTGTGACGTTGAAGTCCTTCTTCGCCGAGACGTGCCAGATTTTCGCGCCGGTCTTCGCGTCGAGGCAGTGCAACTCGCCTTCCGCACCGTAAGTGTAAAGGCGGCCCGCCAGCAGCGTGGGCGTGGAGCGCGGGCCGTTGTCGGCGCGGATGCCGTCCTTGAATTTCGTCGGGTAGGAAAACTTCCAGAGCGGCTGGCCGCTCAACCAGTCGAGGCACTGGACCACTTCTTCGTCGGCACGACGCTGGAACAGAATCACTTTGCCTTCCGCGACGATGGGTCCGCTGAAGCCTTCTCCAGCGTCCACCTGCCAGAGCGTGCGCGGCCCTTCCTTGGGCCAGTCTGCTGCGAGTTCAGTGCCGTGATAGACCGCGTCGCGCGTCGCACCAAGAAACTGCGGCCAGGGATTCTTTTGCGCGTGGCTGATAGGTGCGAAAATCAGGGTGAGTCCCACAGAAACGTAAAAGCGAAGGTGCATGGCGTTAGGAGCAGATTAGCCAGGAAACGCCTCGCGTCGAGAACACAGGCGCAGCCACGGCCTCTTTTTACAAATCGTTGAGAGGAGCGCGACGGCCTTCACGAAAATTCCGTCCTGAAACCTGCTTGAGCCTCCGCCCGCCCTCGGTATCATGCGCCTCATGCCGAAGAAACTGGCTTGCCTGCCGCGAGCGCTTTGGTTCCCGCCCCGATCCCCTTGTGGTTTGGGCGCGCGCCGCGCTTTCACTCTGATCGAGCTGCTGGTGGTCATCGCCATCATCGCCATTCTCGCCGCGCTGCTCCTGCCCGCGCTGGCCAAGGCCAAGGGTCGGGCCAAGACCATCCAGTGCATAAGCAACTTCCGGCAGTGGGGCATCGGCCTCACGTTGTACTACGACGACAATGAGGATTTGCTCCCGCGCGAAGGCTTTGGGGCCGGTGGATCCTTCATCAACACTTGGACCCAGGTCTCGGCCGCACCCAGCTTCGATGTCTGGTACAACGCCATCCCTCCGATGCTGAGCCACCAACCCGCTTCCTACTACGCCCCTGTCGCGCTCAAGCCGGACTTCTATCTGCCCTCGAGTTTCTTCCATTGTCCGGCGACGAAATTCCCGGCCAACGCCGGCACCTCGACGAACGCCTTCTTTTCCATGGCCATGAATTCGCGGCTGATCAACGCCGGGTCCACCACCATTCGGCTGGGCACCCTGCAACGCCCCTCCGACACGGTCATCTTCCTGGAGAACCGTCTTCCTTCCGAAACGTCCGTGGCGTTCTTCACCGGCCAGGCCAACGACGGTGATCTGGGACAGCCCAGCAGCTATGCCCCGCGCTTCGTGCCACGGCATGATCGGCGCGGCAATCTCGTCTTCGCCGATGGCCACGCGGAGACGTTTGCGGGGAAGGACGTGATTGAAACGCGCACCGGGGCCGGACTCACCCGGGGCGGAGCCATCATGCCCCAAACCAAAGTAGTCTGGACGGCGGATCCGCTGGTGAATCCAAACAACCTCTGATGCCGCTTGAGCGGTGCGGGCTTCTCCCTATCATCCGCCCATGATGCGATTCCCACTTCACCTGCTGCTCGTGCTGCTCACGGCGGCCAGCCTCTGCGCGCAGCAGAAGACCAACGCCTTCGAGAAGGAAATCCTCGCCTTCGAGGCCAGCGACAAAACCAATCCGCCACCCAAACACGCGGCGCTCTTCATCGGCAGTTCCAGCATCCGGCTCTGGAAAACGCTGGCGCAGGACTTGCCCGAGTATCGCGTCATCAACCGCGGCTTCGGCGGCTCGCAAGTTGCCGACTCCATCCACTTCGCCGAACGCATCGTGCTCCCCTACGAGCCGGAGGTGATTGTCCTCTACGCGGGCGGCAACGACATCAATGCCAAGAAGTCCCCGGAGAAAGTGTTCAGTGACTTCAAGACCTTCGTGGACCAGGTCCGGGTCAAACTGCCCGCCACGAAAATCGCCTATATCGCCATCGCCGGGAATCCCGCGCGCTGGGCGCAGGTGGACAAAGTGCGCGAGGCCAACCGCCTGATTCGCGAATACACCGCCACCCAGCCCGGCCTCAGCTTCATCGACGTATTCCCGCACATGATGGGTGCCGATGGCACGCCCCAGCCGGACATCTTCGTGGCCGACAAGCTGCACATGAACGAAAAGGGTTACGCCATCTGGAAGCGCGTCGTGGGCGAGCATCTGAAGAAGATTGTGCCTGGCAGTTCACCGGCGCGGCGCTGATTTTTAGCCCCGGATGAAACACGGTTCGGAAATCCGCCGACCGTGTTTCATCCATGTCCAATCCGTGGCTTCATTCCCAATGAAAGATCTGACCGACCCGCGCTGGATCAAGTTCAAGGGCATCCTCTTCCTCGTTGTTGGACTGCTCGCAGCGGCGTTACTTTTCCTGGAAGCGCCGACGCTCAAGGTGGCGGTGCTGCTGTCCATCGCGATCTGGTGCTTCTGTCGCGCCTACTATTTCGCCTTCTACGTCATCGGGAAATATGTGGACCCGACCTTCCGGTTCTCGGGGTTGTGGTCGGCCGTGCGGCATCTTGGCGGCCGGCCTCGTGGTTCCAAGAGCAGCCCGCACTGAGCGGCCGCCAGTCCACCTTTCGTCCCGTGCTCCCGGGGCAGGCGACTCAGCAATTCCCTCACCGGCGGGCGGCGACAGCCCTGTCGCGAGGGGAAAAGAAAGGGAACTTCAACTCCACTTCTGACCGCGATCCTCGGGCACGATCCGGCGCAGGCAGTAAATGTCGGACTTGGCCAGTTCTTCGCGGCGCGTGTGCAAGTCGCGCCACGGATCCCATTGCGCGCTGATGAGCCGGCCGGTGATGCCCTCGCTCTCCGCGCTGGCCAGATAAACGGCGAGAGCTGCGCCGAGGTCGGGCGAAACGGCGCCCTTTTCCTTCCACTGTTTGTTCTTCTCGAAGAAGGCCGCGCCCACCTTGTCCGGCCCGGCGGCGAGCACTTCATCGACGAGCCGGGTGGCGAGCGCACCGGGGGCGATGGCGTTCACATCCACATGGTGCGGCTTCAATTCCTCGGCCAGCGTTTCCATGAGCCGCACCACGGCGGCCTTGCTCGCGGCGTAGGAACTGATATTCGGAAGCGGATTGGTCGCACCGCCGCCCGAGATGACCACGATCTTGCCCGCGCCGGCCTGCTTGAAATGCGGGATGAGCGCACGGCAAGGCAGGAGCACGCCGAAGAGATTGATGTCGAGCGCGCGCCGCCACTCGTCGAGATCCACGCTCTCGGTCGGCCCCATCGGGCCATAGATGCCGGCGTTGGCCACCAGCACCTCGACCGAGCCGAACTCGCCCAAAGCAAAATCAACCATGTCGTTCACCTGCGCCTCATTTGAGACGTCGCAAGTGCGGGCCAGGACTTTCCGTTCCGGGGCGAGGCGAGCCAGTTCGTCGCGCGTCTGGTTCAAGTCCGCCTCGCTCCGCGCGCAGAGCACGACGTTCGCGCCTTCGCGCAGGAAATGTTGGGCGATGGCCTTGCCCAGCCCTTGGCTGGCTCCGGTGATGATGGCGTTGCGTCCTGCTAATTTCATGAACGGGCGGGATTCAGACAGGAATCGCAGCCGGAATCACGCAATGATTTAGCGCGAGGGGAATCCGACGCCAGGCAGCGTCGGCCAGCCCGGCGGAGGAATCATCACCAGGGCGGCGAGCCGAATTCGTCGCGGAGTCTCGACGGGTGCATCTTGACACTGTTGTTGATTGCCCACAGGAGCGGGGCGCGGCGTTTATGCCGCTTCATGGTCCGCAAGCCCGCAGGTCAATCGATCCGCCCCAATCCGCTCGGACGGTGAAGCGGCCTGAAGGCCGCGCTCCTATAACAGTGTCAAGATGCACCCAGTCTCGACCGGCGGAAGACGCTGATCGTGGCCTTCAGCGAGATGGTGTAGATCATCAGGCCGAACGCCCAGATGCCGGCCATCATTTTCCACTCGAACAGATTGGGCAGATATTCCACGACTTCGTGCAGGGTGGAGGGAACGAAGCCGGGGATGATCAGGCCCATGCCTTTCTCAATCCAGATGCCGATGAACGCGAGCACGCAGGCCGTGATCAACATCCAGCGCCGCTCCATGACCTGGGGGCGCAACATGAGGAAGGCGGCCACGATGGTCATGCCCACGGAGGACCAGATCCACGGCACCAGCGCGTTTTTTCCGTGCAGGCCGAAGTAGAGATAACGCGCCGCGCCGGTGTGGCTGCCGCCGGTGTAGAATTCGACGAACACTTCCGAGCCAACCATGAGCAGGTTGATGAGGATGGTCACGCGCATGATGTTCAGCAGCGTCTTGATCGGGCCGTCGCCGAATTGAATCCCGCTCATGCGCCGGATGAGTTGCAGCGCGACGATGATGAAGGCCGGCCCGCTGACGAACGCGCTGGCCAGGAAACGCGGCGCAAGTAGCGCGGTGTTCCAGAACGGTCGCCCGCCCAAGCCGCAGTAGAGGAACGCGGTCACGGTGTGAATCGAGACGGCCCACAGGATGGAGAGAAACACGAGCGGCACGTAGAGCTTCGGGTTCGGCTTGCGCCCGAGGAACCGCATGTAGAGCAGATAGCCGCAGATGTGCAGGTTGATGAGCAGGTAGCCGTTCAACACGATCACGTCCCAAGTCAGCATCGAGAGCGGGAAGTTGAACCGCCCGAGACCCGGCAGCAGATGCCAGAATCGATCCGGCCGTCCGAGATCCACGACCACGAAGAACAGCGCCATGACGAGCGCCGCGATGGCGAGCAGTTCGCCGATGATGACGATGTCGTGCATCTCCTCGTCGTGATAGAGGTAGGCGGGGATGACCATCATCACCCCGCCCGCCGCGAGGCCGACGAGGAAGGTGAAGTTTGCGATGTAGAGTCCCCACGAGACGTGATCGTTCAGGGCGGTGATGCCCATGCCGTCCCGCACTTGCACGGCCCAGGCATTGGCCCCGACGAGAAACACAGCGGTCAGGAAAATCATCCAGACGTAGAACCGCCAGTTGCCGTCGAAGGCTTCCCACAAGATGCGCGCAATGAAGCGCGGATAAGTTTGCGTGTGGCTGGAAAGCCCCGGCTGGTTTGGCGCGGCTGGTGCGGTTGAGACAGGGCTATTCATCGAAGAAATAGAAGAACTGCGGTTTCGTCCCCAGCTCTTCCTTGAGCACGAAGACGCGTTTGTTTTCCAGCACCCAGCGAATTTCTGATTTCGGATCGAGCAGATTGCCGAAGACACGCGCGCCCGTCGGGCAGGCTTCGAGGCACGCCGGCAGACGGCCCGCACGCGTGCGATGCAGGCAGAAGGTGCATTTTTCCATCACGCCCTGCGGACGGATGCGGTTGCTGAGGTAACTCTGATTCGGATTGATCTCGGCCGCCGGTATCTGCGGCTTGGTCCAGTTGAAGCGCCGCGCATGATACGGGCACGCAGCTTCGCAATAGCGGCAGCCGATGCACCAGTTGTAATCGACCACGACGATGCCATCCGGCTCCTTCCACGTCGCCTCGACCGGGCAGACGCTGACGCACGGCGGGTTGTCGCACTGCTGGCATTGCACGGGCATGTAGAACTTGTCCGGCTGCGGCACCGGGTGGTTGTAGTGCGCGTTGCCCTTCTCCATGTCGAACGATCCCTTGGACATCTCCAGCACACGAATGTAACTCTGACTCGAAGGGCGGTCGTGGTTGTTCTCCTGATGACATGCCTCGGCGCATTTGCGGCAGCCGATGCAGATGGAAAGGTTCAGCGCGTAACCGAACTTCACGCCGGGCTGCGGCTTCGGATCGGCAACCGTTACCGCTGCGCCGTAATTCTCTTTCGCGTCTTTCTCGATCCGGTGCAGGACGATGTTCAGGTCCACCGGCGACAGCTCCTTGTAATGCTTCTGGAGAAATTCATCGACCGACTCCGCCGGTTTCCATTCCGTGAGCGGGGCCAGCGCCTTTGCATAAGCGGCCAGGCCGAGCGTGGCGCCCAAACCTTTGAGCGCGTCGCGGCGGGTGAATCCGCTCTTCTGTTCCGTAGTGGTCATGGGTGTTTGCATCAGTGAACTCCTTTCGCCTTGGGCGGAATGGCCAGGCGGTCGCGGGGCGGGAAAACGGGCCGGGCCTGCGGATATTTTGGCGAGTGCGGGTCGTGGCAGTTCACGCAGTTGTTCCGGGTGCGCGGACCCTTGGTGAGATCCCAGTAACCGTTCATGCCGCCGTGCGATCCGCGCTCGTAATCGCGCATGGCCGTCCCGTGGCATTGCCCGCAGAGAGTCATCACGTTCGCGAACTCCACCGGCTTGCCGGTTGCGAGTTGGAGCGTGTCATAGTTCCGTGCGTTGTGGCAGCTCAGGCAGGCCAGGTTGCCGTGCGCGAACTTCAGTCCCTGATGAAACTCATCCAGCTCGGCAGAACTGTGCGTCTCAATGTTTGGCTTCGTCGTCGTGTGGCAGGTGGAGCAAGCCACCGTGGCCGGGGCGCCCTGATGATTCGTGCGACCCGTGGCCACCCGCGGCGCACCGCCCGCCGCGCGAATCTGAACGGGGAAAAGGGTGGGCGCATTGGTCTTTTCGATTCCGGCCGCGGGCATCACGGGCGACTGGGCGCGCGTGGCCGGCCACGCGGACCACCCGAGTGCAGCCAGGGCCAGGGGAACGGCCCAAAATTGTTTCAATCGGCGCTTCACGTGTTTCGCATCGGTTTCACTTTGCTCCGGCATGTCTAAGGCAGGGGCACCGGGGATGGCTTCACTCCAGTTGGCCGAGACTGACCATTGGTTGCTGAACGTGAGCAACCGGTGGTGAGTTCTCGCCAATGCTGGTTTTGCCCTGGGAAGCGCTCTGGTGGAAATCTCCTTCGCAACGCCGCCGTCAGCGGCATGAACTTCATGCAGATAAACGGATTACTTGTGACGCTATCGCCGGAGTCAGAACCGGAACGCGAAGCCATCGCGCGCCGGCTCGGCGAGCGGTGTGAACTCACCGTGGGTGAGCTCATCTGCCGCTGGCTACCGGTGGCCATGGAAGCCACCGACGACGCGCACGCTCGCGAGATCCACGACTGGATCGGCGCGCTGCCCGGCGTCGCTTACGTGGACGTGACGTCCGTGAGCTTCGAGGAGCCAGATTTGATGCCCGCAAATTCAGAGCAGCAGCCGAACGCAAGTATCATCGGTGGTCTTCCTGCATCTGCGGGAAAACCTTCCACCCTTCCGGTCTCAGCCCTCAACGATTGACGCCTATGCAACGACGCGAATTCCTAAAACTCTCCGCCCTCGCCACCGCCAGCGCTGTGGCCGCGACCCGCGCCGGAGCAGCAACTCCTGCCCAATCCATCGCCACCGACGGTATCGCGTGGGACAAAGCGCCGTGCCGATTCTGCGGCACCGGCTGTCACGTCCGCGTGGGCGTGAAGGATGGCAAGGTCGTCGCGATTCAGGGCGACCAACTCGCCGAGGTGAACAAGGGCTTGCTCTGCGTGAAGGGCTACCACGTCGGACTCGCGCTCTACGGCAAGGACCGGCTCACCACGCCGCTGTTGCGCAAGAACGGGAAACTCGAACCCATTTCATGGGACGAAGCCATCGAGACCATCGCCAAACGCGTGATGGCTGCGCCGGAGAAGTTCGCCATCTACGGATCGGGCCAGTGGACCATTCCCGAAGGCTACGCCGCCAACAAGCTCATGAAGGGCGGCCTCTCGAACAATCACATCGATCCCAATGCGCGCCTCTGCATGGCCAGTGCGGTTACCGGTTATCTCTCGACCTTCGGCGTCGATGAACCGGCGGGTTGCTACGACGACCTCGACAAGTGTGACGTGCTCATCATGTGGGGCAACAACATGGCCGAGATGCACCCGGTGCTCTTCAGCCGCGTGATCGACCGCCGGTCGCGAGGCGAGAAGGTGACGATCATCGACATCGGTACGCGCCGCACACGCACGACGGAGTTCTCGGACCATTACCTCGAGTTCAAACCGCAGAGCGACCTCGCCATCATGAACGGCATCGCACATCTGCTGATCAAGAACGGCACCTACGACGCGAAGTTCGTCGAGCGCTTCTGCAACTTCCGCCAGGCGCCGAAGGATCCGACCGCCACGCCCACCGCGCCTCTCATCGGTGACGCGATGACGTTCGACGAATACAAGGCCGCGCTCGAACCCTACACGCCCGAGCACGTCGAAAAGATTTCCGGCGTGCCAGCGGCGAAGATCCGGCTGCTCGGCGACTTCTTCGGGCGAAAGGACATTCGCATCACCAGCGTCTGGTGCATGGGTTTCAACCAACATTCGCGTGGCACGAATGCGAACCGACTTTGCCACGCCATCCACTTGCTCAGCGGCCATTTCGGCAAGCCCGGCGACGCGCCGACGTCGCTCACCGGCCAGCCGAGCGCCTGCGGCACCGCGCGCGAAGTCGGCACGCTCTGCCATTTCCTGCCCGGAGGACGGCTCGTCGCGAACGCCGAGCATCGCAAGGATTCCGAGAAGTTCTGGAACCTGCCCGAGGGCCGCATCAATCCGAAGATGGGCCATCACACCGTGCTCATGTTCGAGAAGTTCTGCACACCCACGGCGAAGGGCGGCGACATCGGCACGCTCTGGGTGCAGGTGACGAACCCCGGCCAGTCGCTGCCGAACCTGCACAAACTCTTCAAGGCGAAGAAAGGGCTGGAGGACAAGTTCCTCATCGTCTCCGACGTGTATCACACCGCGTCAACCGAACTCGCCGACCTCGTGTTGCCCTCGGCCATGTGGGTGGAGAAGAACGGCATGTATGGCAACTCCGAACGCCGCACACAGCAGTGGTTCAAGATGGTGAAGCCGCCCGGCGAAGCGCGCGACGATTGCTGGCAGACGATTGCCGTGGCGCGAAAATTGTTCGAGCTGGGCCATCCCGGCTTGAAGGACAAGGACGGCAAGTTTCTCTTCACGATCAAGAACGACGCCGGCGCGGAAGTGCCCGCGTGGGATTGGAAGCGTTACTACGACGTCAACGTGGACAAGGCGCTCTTCGAGGAATACCGCCAGTTCAGCCGCTACAAGCACAAGGATCTCGCGCCCTATGATGAATACGTGAAGGCGCGCGGCCTGCGCTGGCCGGTCGTGCAACAAGCGAACGGTTCGTGGCGCGAGACGAAGTTCCGCTTTTCCGAGTTCGACGATCCGTATGTGAAGAAGGGCGCGGAGATTCAGTTCTATCACTCGACGACGAAGGACGACAAGGCGCAGATCTGGTTCGCGCCTTACGAGAAGGCCGCAGAGGAACCCGATGCCGACTATCCGTTCTGGCTTTGCACTGGTCGCGTGCTGGAACACTGGCACACCGGCACGATGACCATGCGCATTCCGCAACTCCACGGCGCGATGCCGCACGCCTATGTCGAGATGCACGCCGAGGACGCCGCCGAGCGCGGCATCGCCAACGGCGAAACCATCGCCGTGAAAACGCGGCGGGGAGAACTGAAGCTGCCCGTATGGATCAACGGCCGCGCCCGCGTGCCCCGTGGTTCACTCTTCATTCCGTTCTTCGATCAACGCCTGCTGGTGAACGACCTCACGCTCGGCGAAGTCGATCCCATCTCGAAGGAGCCGGACTACAAAAAATGCGCCGCCACCGTAGGCAAAGTGAGCGCGGCCAACACCCATCAAAATCCTTCGGCCGGCCTGTAAAGACGAATACGGATGAACACGCCAGACATTCACCCACAAAAGAGGGCGACATGGGCCATCGGTGGCCTGCTCGTGGTGCTGGCCATCACGGGCTACTTCATGGGCCTCCAGCAAAGCGCGCACATCAGCCTCTCACGTCCGGGGGTCACGCCGACCGCCGATTCGATTGCCCGGAACGAAGCCGCATCCAACACTGTTCCTGGCATCGTCAGCTACGCGCAGGTGGATCGGGAGAAAATTGGTCCCAACGCCGGGTTCGCCAGTCACCTCAGCACACTGGTCAAGCCCGGTGCCATCGCCGTCATCTCCACCAACGCCACCGAGGAAGAGCGCGCCGGGGTGCTCGCCCAGCGCCAGTCCCGCCGTGCCTTCGATGGCGCGCCGCCGGTCGTGCCGCATCCCATCCCGCAGGAATCCACTGCGGCGTGCCTGGCCTGTCACGCGAATGGACTGGCCATCAAGGATCGCGTCGCGTCGAAGATCAGTCACGCGCCTTACGGCGGCTGCACGCAGTGCCATGTGCCGGCCAAGACCGGGCCGCGCATTTCCGCCGACCCATTCCTGCTCGCGGCGCTCGCAGACAATGCTTTTACCGGCGCAACCACCCCGACGAAAGGCGAGCGCGCCTTTCCCGGCGCTCCGCCGACCACGCCGCACAGCACGCTCATGCGCAGCGATTGCAACAGTTGCCATGGACCGACCGGCCTGTTCGGTCTGCGCACGCCGCATCCCGACCGTCAATCCTGTGTGCAGTGCCATGTTCCGAACGCCGAACTCGACCAGCGCACGCGGCCCGGTAATCTCAAACCGTGAAATACTCACGCCGAGGATTGTTCTCGCTGTTCGCCCGGCCGCTTCAGTCGCAAGCGGCCACCGCGCGGGCCGTGCTCACATCCGTGGCCGAATCGCCGCGCGGCCTGGCGGCGGTTTCTGATTCGACCGCGGGTGCGGTGAAACGGGTGGCCGTTCTTCAAGGCCGCCATTGCCTCGCCCTCACGTCGTTCTGCTCGGTGTGCGTGGAACGCTGCCCCGTGCCCGGTGCAATGATCTCCAATCGCGGCCTGCCGATGGTGGTGGGCGAGGTCTGCACGGGCTGTGCGGTCTGTCATGAGGTTTGTCCCGCTCCCACCAACGCCATCCTGATGTTGCCTCGCCGTCCGCCACCATCACCTGCATGAGCCATCCCATCCCTCCGGAGCCGGAAGAGAATCAGCCGCCCAAGCTGCCGGACTTGAATCAGGCGCTGCTCGACTGGCCGGGCGTGGAAGCGTTGCTCCGCGACATCGAGGCCTGCACCGAAGTGACGGAGATCATTCCCAAGTCGGTCGCCCAAGGCTACGTGCCGGAGAATGGAGTGTTGACGCTGGCCGAGGCGCGGCAGTTGCTAGCGCAGCGCGCCGTGCGGGCGTTGCAGATTCGCTACCGTCACAACGGCGCTGAATGGTGGGACACGCTGATGGTTTTGCCGGACGGCTGGCGGCTGGTGCGCATACGCCACGAGTTTGAGCCGCCAACGGCTTGAGCCAGCGAGGTTTTTCTACGTCGGCCGCCCCACGGAGATGTGTTCCACGGCGGGAATCGGACGGAACGGCGCTTCGAGAAAGCGGTTGGCGTCCACAATCACCGGCTGCCGCATCGCCGGAATCAATTCCGGCCACGCGGCGGTGCGGAAGGCGGGCCACTCCGTGCAAACCACCGCCGCCTCCGCACCATGCAAGGCCGCGCCCAGGTCCACCGAGAGAGTGATGGCTGCCAGTTCCGGCGGCAGTGACTGCACGGCCGGGTCATGCGCCTGGACACGCGCGCCGGCCGCGAGCAGTTGCTGGCACAGTTCCACCGCCGCGCTGCGGCGGAGCGTGTCGGTGTTCGGCGTGTACACCAGACCGAGCACGGCAATGGTTTTGCCGCGCAGGTCTCCCAGGCGTGATTGCAACTTTCGGAAAGCCCAGCTCCGGTGCAGATCGTTGCTCTCCTTGATCGCGGGGATGAGCGAAAGCGATTCGCCGCGCGCCGCGCCGAGCTTCGAGAGGGTCACGACATCGCGCGCCAGCGTGCCGCCGGCAAAGGGGCCGCCCGGCCCGAGATACGCGCGCTGGCCGATGCGCGGCTCGCTCTTGAGGCCGGTAGCGACTTCCTTCGCATCCGCGCCGACGTGTTCGCAGAGGCGTGCGATCTCGTTGATGAAGGTGATGCTGACGGCGAGGAACGAATTGAGCGCGTGCTTCACCATCTCCGCCGACTCGGTGCGCATGAACTGCACTTGCGCGGCGAAGGGCTTGAACAGTTGTTCGAGCAACGCTCGCTTCGCATCGGTGCGAATGCCGACGACGGCGCGGTCGGCTTTCTCGAAGGCATCAATCGCTTTGCCCAGTCGGAGATTTTCCGGCGAGCAGGCGAAGTGCAGTTGTGGAAATTCTTTCTCCAGCAGCGCGCAACTTCCGACAGGAAGCTGCGATGAGATCAACACCAGCGCGCCAGCAGCCAGATGCGGCAGCGCACGGCGCGCACGTTCCAAAACGTAAGCCACATCCGACTCGTCGCCGTCATTCACCGGCGTGTCGTAGCAAATCCACAACACATCGGCCTGGGCGCAGGCGGCTTTCGCGTCGGTGGTGAACCGCAGTGAATTCTTCGCGAGTCCGGCGGCGAGCAGTTCATTCAACCCCGGCTCGGAGATGGGCGCGCGGCCTTGCTGCAAATTGCCGACTACGGTGTCATCGAAGTCGAGTCCCGTGACATCGAAGTGTTTCGCACAGCACGCGGCGGTGACGGAACCAAGGTGCCAGAGGCCGAGGACGGTGATGTGAGGGGAAGACATGGGTTAAGATCCAAGATCCAAGATCCAAGATCCAGATAAACACCAAGCCGCCGCGACACGCCCCATCCTAGATCTTGGAGTTTGGATCTTCTCTGGATCTTGGATCTTGGATCTTGGATCTTTCATCCTCTCTTCTCGTACACCCACGGATTGGCCCGCAGCCAGTCCAGCGTCCGTCCGATGCCCTGCTCAATGGTCAGTTCCGGTTTCCAACCCGTGGCGCGGATTTTTTTCGTTTCGAGAAAGATGTAGGGGTTGTCGCCGATCCAGCCGCGTTCGCCGCCCGTGTATTCCAGGCGCGGGTTGAGTCCGAGCGCGCGGCAGAGGTAGCCGATGGAGTCATTCACCTGCACGTAATGATCGGTGCCGAGGTTGAAGACTTCCACGCGGTGCTTCGCCTTCCTGGCCAGGCCGGCGTTCATGACGTGCTGCATCGCGGAGAGACAGTCCTGGACGTAGAGATAACTTTTCCGCTGCGATCCGTCGCCCAGCACCTTCAGGTGATCCGGGTGCGCGAGGAGCTGTTGATAAAAGTCGAAGACATGGCCGTGCGTGTAGCGCTCGCCAAGAATGGAGACGAACCGGAACACGTAGCCTTCGAAGCCGAAGCCCTCGCAGTAGGAGTGAATCAACGCTTCGCCCGCGAGTTTGGACGCGGCATAGAGCGAGGTCTGGATGGGAAACGGCGCATCCTCCGGCGTGGGAATCACGGTCGCTTCCCCATAGACCGAACCGGTGGAGGAGAAAGCGATGGTCTTGATCCCGTTCGCGCGCATCGCCTCCAGCACGTTGAAGGTGGCGACGGTGTTCTGATCCAAATCCTTCCGCGGGTGCTCCAGGCCGAAGCGCACGTCGGCGTTGGCCGCGAGATGGAAGACGGTGTCGCAGCCCTGCATGGCGGCGGTGAGGGCGTCCAAATCGAGATTATCGCCGCGGACCATCCTGAAGTTCGGATTGTTCGACGCGCCCTGGACGAATCGTTCCTGCCCGGTGGAGAGGTTGTCCCAACCCACGACCGGTTTGCCTTGCGTGAGCAGCGCGTCAGCCAGCGTGCTTCCGATGAATCCGGCGGCGCCGGTGATAAAGATTTTTTCCAAGTGTTGTTCCTGTTGTGCCGGCACCCCAACGCGAGCCGAAGGCAGCGGGTTGAACAAATACCCGTTGCCCCTCCCGCGCCGCCACAAGTTTCTGAGGCAGGCGCGCCGCTCGATCACATCGAAGTTGAACTGCCCCCGCTTCACTTCTTGGCTTGCTGAGATGGAGTCGGTAGCCTTCCGGCGTGCTCATTGCTTTGCGCATTGTCGGACTTTTCAACGCGGCCATCTGGTTTGGCTCGGCGTTGTTCTTCACGTTTGGCGTGGCCCCTGGAATCTTCTCGGATGAAATGAGAAGGGTCTTTGCCCCGGCGGGCAGCCCGTTGGGCGATTATTACCTGGGGGTCATCGCGCAGCATCTGATCGGACGATATTTCACGGTCAACTTGATCTGCGGGGTCATCGCCCTGGCCCATTTCTTCGGGGAAATCATCTACGCGGGCCGGCCCTTCAACCGCCTGACGTTTGGGTTGATCGTGGGAATTCTCGGCCTCGGTCTGCTGGCTGGCGCTCTTTTCTCGCCCAAGATCAAGACCTTGCACCAGGCCAAGTATCGCGGCGCTGTCGAGCAGCGCCCCGCCGCAGCCCAGCAACTTTCCCGGCTCCACGCTGTATCCATGTCGGGAAACCTGTTCAGCCTCATCGCGCTCGTGCTCTACACCTGGCGGGCCTCGAACCCTTCCGACCATCTCCGCTTCGTCGGCACCCAGAAGTTCCGGGGTTGACTTTCCCGCTCCTCGTCCAAGATTACCGTGGCTCCAAAGGCCAAGGGTAAATGGGAATGTTATGAACAACTATAATTCGACCCACGGTTATTCCGGCGGCATGAACTACGGCGGGATGGGGCAGCCCCGGACGCCTTCGCCCGAGGAAACCATCCGCACGGAAAAGCTTCAAATCGAGCGCAAGTCCTTCCTCGTCGCGCTCAAGGAAAACCCGCGCGGGAGGTTCCTCCGCATCACCGAGGATGTCGGCGGCCGCCGCGACACCATCATCCTGCCCGCCACTGGGCTGGCTGACTTCAAGCGCATCATCGACGAAATGGTGCGTGCGTCGGAAGCGACTCCCAGCAAGACTCCGGCTGAGTGAAGCTGTGGGATTGGGCGAAGCGATTTTTCGGCGCGAAAGAACTTCCGGCGCATCTCCAACGGGGCGCGCTGGGTGAACGCGCGGCCCGGTCCCACCTCAAGAAGCTCGGCCTCAAATTCCTCACCGCCAACTTCCGCTCCGACCGGGGCGAGATCGATCTCATCTTCCGCGACCGGGACTGCCTCGTGTTCGTCGAGGTGAAGACGCGCTCCTCCGAGGATTGGACCCGGCCCGCCGCCGCCGTGGATGCACGCAAACGCCGGCTCCTTTCCCAGTGTGCGCTGGATTACCTGAAGCTGCTCAAGCACCCGCAGGTGAAAATCCGCTTCGACATCGTGGAGGTGCTGCTGGCCGACGGTGCGGTGAGTGAAATCCGGCATCTGCCCAACACCTTTCATCTCTCCGCGCCGTATCGGTATGGTTGACACATACGAAAGCGGCGCTAAAGCGACCGCACTCCAAACGCTGGCGCCAAGCACCAAGCGCCTTGACCCGCGCGAAGCGTTTGGAGTGCGGTCGCTTTGGGGCTGCTGTAGGGCGACGACACCACTTCTCACGCTCCTCCTAGAATCAGAGGAGGACGACGAGGGAGAGCGCCGCGACGTAGCCCGCCGCCAGCAAGTCGTCCACGGTCACGCCCCAACCGCCGGGCAGGCGCTGAATTTGGCGGATGGGCCACGGCTTCCAGATGTCAAACACACGGAAGAGCACGACCAGTCCGAGCGTCAGCCAGAGGGCACGACCGGTGAAGAAGAACTCCACGGAGGGCAGTGCGCCGTGCGTGATCCACTCGCTCGCGACCCAAGGCAGAAAGCAAAACGGGATGGCGATGATTTCATCCAGCACCACGGAGCCGGGGTCGGTCTCGCCGAGGATTTTCTCCGCGTCGTCGCAGAGCCAGATGGAGAAGGCGATGCCTTCGATGGCGCCGGCGAGGTAGGCCCAGAAGCTTCCGGTGGCGATGAGCATGGCAAACCAGACCAGGCCGAGGAAGGAGCCAAAAGTGCCGGGCGCAAAGGGGATTCGTCCGACGCCCAGTCCTTGCGCGACGATCAGCCGGACGCTGAAAGTTGATTTGGGTTCGTCGGAATCCCGATTGGCCGCCGCGCGGATTTCCCGCGTCACTTCGTCCGTCGCCTTGAGGAATTCCCTCATGCCTTTCCCCAAGCCATTAAGCAGATCGGGCAGTTTTTTTGCGCCGAACAAAATCAAGATCACCGCGAGCAGCAGAAGCACTTCCCAGCCACCGATGAATGCCGCGAAGATCATCACAACCCGGAGGATTCAGGTTTCGTCGAGGTAGATGGCGCGGTTGCGCCAGAGATACATCATGCCGGAGAAAATAGTCAGGCCGACCGCGAGCCATTTCCAGAAGCCAGCGAACCACCAGATCCACGGTTGTCCGGCGGCTTCGAAGGCGAAGAGTTTGCCGAAGGCGCCCCATTGCGGGTGCGCCATCAGCACGAGGATGCTGATGATGGTCACGAGTTGGGAAATGGTCTTGTGTTTGCCGAAGCTCTCGGCCGCCAGCACGCGGTTCTTCGAGACCGCCAGCAAGCGCAATCCGGTGATGGCGAGCTCCCGGCCGACGATGATGACCACCATCCACGCCTCCACGTAGCGGAACTCCACGAAGGCGATGAAGGCCGAGCAGACGAGAATCTTGTCCGCCAATGGGTCCATCAAAATTCCGAAGTTGGTGATGAGCTTGCGCCGTCGCGCGATCTCGCCGTCAAGGAAATCGGTGATGGCCCCGGTGCTGAAGAAGACCAGCGCCCAGGTTTCATTGAAGGGAATGCGCTCCCAGAAGAAGGCCACGAGAAACGCCGCCGTGAAGCCGAAGCGCGAGACCGTGAGCTTGTTGGGCAGGTTCATGACTTCACCGTGCTGGCAATCAAATCGTAATCAGTGTGCCCGTCGATGCGCACGCTCGCGAATTCCCCGCGCGCCAACTGGCCGCGGATGTAAACCCGCCCGTCGATGTCGGGCGCATCGGCCTCGCCCCGGGCGATGAGGTAGCGTCCCTTGAGCTGCGCGGTGGCGTCGTCGCTCTCGCGAATCAGCCCATGCTCCCAGGAACTGATGTTGGCCTTCTTCAATTCCTTCGCGCTGGCCTCGCCTTCCACGAGCACGCGCAGAGTGCGGCCGACGAAGGACTCGGACACGGCGCGCGCCACCTGGTGCTGCGCGGACATGGCTTGCTCGCGGCGCTTCTGTTTCAACTTGTCGCTGATCTGTTGCTCCATGTTGGCCGCGCGGGTGCCGTCTTCCTTCGAGTAGCTGAAGACGCCGAGCCTTTCGAACTTCGTCGCGCGGATAAATTCCAGCAGCGTCTCGAAACATTCTTCCGTCTCGCCGGGGAAGCCCACGATGAAGGTCGTGCGCAGCGCGATGCCGGGAACGCCGGCGCGAATCTTCGCGATCAAGTCCACGATGTATTGCTGCGAGGTCTCGCGTCTCATGCGTTCGAGCATGTTGCCGTGGATGTGCTGCAACGGCATGTCCACGTAGCGCGCCACCTTGGGGCATTCAGCGATGGTGCGGATCAATTCGTCCGTCCAGTGCGCGGGATGGGTGTAGAGCAGCCTGATCCAGAAATCGCCCGCGATGGAATTCAGCTCGCGCAACAAGGTGCAGAGCGAAGTCGCGTCGGCCCCGAGTGATTTCGCGGCGGCGGAGAACTTCTCCGGCGAGGAAATGGCCCGGCTGTGATTGGCCCGCAGGTCCAGCCCGTAGTAAGTCGAGTCCTGCGAGATCAAATTGATCTCCTTCACGCCGTCCGCGACGAGTTGGCGGACTTCCTTGACGATGTCCGCCTGTTGCCGGGACCGATGGGTGCCGCGCATTCTCGGGATGATGCAGAAGCTGCACGGATGGTTGCAGCCTTCGGCAATCTTCACGTAGGCGAAGTGCTTGGGCGTGAGGCGAAAGCGGGGCGTGTCGAAGTCGGGGATGAAAATCGGGCGCGCATTGACCTCGACCAATGGGGTCTGGGACGGTTTGAGGACGGCTCTGGTTTGGCCGAACTTATCCGTGCCCCGCAACTGCTCCTCATGGTCATGGGAATGCGGCGCGGATTTGTCCAACGCCGCGAGCCGAGCTTTGACCTTGGACTTTGCACCTTGGGTCTTGGACTCCCCGCCCGGACTTTGAACTTTGAACGCCCGCCGCGCGATGGCCTGTTCCACAATCGCGCCGACTTGCGCCACTTGATCAATGCCCATGAAGGCATCGACCTCGGGCAGGAGCTTGGGCAACTCGTCGCGGAAGCGCTGGGGCAGACAGCCGGACACGATCAGAGCCTGGCCGCGATTGTTCGCCTCACGGACCTCGTTGGATTCGAGAATGGAATCGATGCTCTCCTCCTGCGCTGAGTCGATGAACGAGCAGGTGTTGACGATTAAGGCGTCGGCACTGGCCGCGTCGTTGGTGATCTCGACGCCGCCTTTGAGCAGCGAGCCAAGCATAATCTCGGCATCGACCAGGTTCTTGGCGCAGCCGAGCGAGATCACGCCCACACGCCGGGGCTGCTGTTCAGTTTTCCGACTCATTAGAGGGCGGGGAAATTACGAGGAGCAGCACAGAAACCAAACAACAAACTCGCACAAACATTCCGGACATCCGGCCATCATTTCCCGTTCGGCGCGACCGGCCGGGGGTTGGTCGCACCGTGGGCCGGAAACGGAAGGAGTTCTCCGCTTGGCACCGCGGGTTGATAGAGGCCCGGCCCCAGTTTTTGCAATGGATCAGCGGATTCGTGATTCTTCCAGGCGCGATAAGACGTGACCACGAGCAAGGCCATCAGCGCGAGAGCGATCACGACGGCGGCGATGCTCCAATTCACCCGGGAGAGGAACAACATAAGGCTGTCCAGTGCGCTCTTGGGCCTGGTGGGTGCGAGCGGATCAGCGGCGAATTTTTTAGAGGAGGCCAGTTCCTCGTCGAGTTGGCAAACCAGTTTTCCAGAGTCGAGCTTCAGCAGCCGGGCATAGGTGCGGAGCGAGCCGCGCACGTACACGGGCGCGGAGAAGTAATCATAGTTCCCCTGCTCCAGCGCCCGAACCTGGTCGGTCTTGAGTTTGGTGGCCTCCGCGACCTGATGGACGTCGAGCTTCAAGGCTTCGCGGCCGTGGCGCAATTGTTCGGGGACTGTCGGCATCTTGGGATAGGACTAACCGAGGGCCGTGCGCGCTGGCAATCACGGAAAGCGGGCGGGTGCCATCAGGGCGCAACTGGCAGGTGCCGCCGTGTTCCTGCCACCACCGGCCCGGCGGGTGAAAAATCGTCGCTGAAGCGACCGTACTCCAAACGCGGCCGCACGCGGTATGAAGCTTCTGCCCTTGCGCGGAGCAAAGGCGAGAGATCGCTCAGGACTGGCCGAGCTTCTTGGATTTATCGCTCGCAGCCCGGACGGCGTTTATGAGGGCACCGCGGACTTTGCCGCGTTCCAATTCGTGCAAGCCGTCGATGGTGGTGCCGCCGGGGCTGGTCACCATGTCCTTGAGTTCACCGGGATGCTTCCCGGTTTCCAAAACCATCTTGGCCGCACCGAGCAAAGTCTGGGCGGCGAGTTGGGTGGCAATCGTCCGGGGCAATCCTGCCGCCACGCCGCCGTCGCTCAACGCTTCGATCATCAGAAAGGCGTAGGCGGGGCCACTCCCGCTCAGACCGGTCACGGCATCCAGCAGAGACTCTTTCACCGCGAAGGCCAGGCCCACCGCGCCGAGCAGTTGCTGCGCGAGCGCGCCGTCCTCCTTCGTGGCGGCGGAGCCGAGCGCGTAACCCGAGGCACCCGCGCCGACCAGTGCCGGCGTGTTCGGCATCACGCGGATGACGCGGGCCTTGGGCGGCAATCCGGCTTCCAGTTTGGCCAAGGGGATGCCCGCCGCGATGGAGATGAGCAGGTGCTTCTCGGTGAAGAGCGGTTTGATTTCCGACAGCAAGCCCGACACCTGGTCGGGCTTGACGGCCAGCACGATGACCGTGGCGAACTTCATGGCGTGCCGGTTGGAATCACTGACCGTGCCGCCCACCTCTTTGGCAAAGGCTGCACGCGCGCCCTCGGCGACGTCCGCCGCGATGATTTGTTTCGGGCCGGCGACGCTGGAGGCGACGAGGCCGCGGGCCAGCGCCGTGGCCATCTTACCCGCGCCCAGAAATCCGATTTTGAATGTGGCTGCCATGCGCGGCTTTGTAGCAATTGACCGGGCGCGACGAAAGGCATTTCAAGGCGGGGCGAGAATCCGGCCTGGATTGCGCCGAAAAAATGGACTTGGCCCGAACGACCGCACTAGAATTTTCGCGATGAACATGCCGCGCTGCTGCCTTGCCTTCGCGGGCCTGCTCTTCGCGCTCCGCCTGGTCACGGCCGGGAGCGCGGAGGAGGCGTTCACTTCGGCTTTCCTCTCAGAATTCCTGGCGGACAACCGGAGCGGCCAGAAGGACGAGACCGGCGAGCGCGGCCCGTGGATCGAGTTGGGCAACACCAGCCGGAGTCCGGTGAATCTGGCCGGCTGGTTCCTCACCGACACGCCCACCAACCTGACCAAGTGGCGTTTCCCTGGCGTAGTGTTGCTGCCGGACAAATTCATGGTGGTGTTCGCCTCGGGGAAGGATCGCGCGCAGGATCTGGCCCACCTGCACACGAATTTCCGGCTGCGCCCGGAAGGCGGCTATCTCGCGCTGGTGAGTCCCGCCACGAATCTCGTGAACGAACTGCGCTTCCCGGCGCAGCCGCCCAACGTCTCCTTCGGCAGCCTGCGCCACCCGCCGTCCTGGCGGGCGGCGTTTCCGCGCCCGACACCCGGCCGGCCCAACGCGGCCAGCGGTCCAGGCTTTGCGGAGTTGCCGAACTTCTCGCAGGCCAGTGGCACTTTCACCGAGGCGTTCACCCTCGCGCTGTCGAGTCCAACCACCGGTGCGATCATTCGCTACACGCTTGATGGATCGCTGCCCCACACCAACTCGCTCCCGTACGAAGCACCACTGCTCATCACCAACACGACGCATCTGCGCGCGCGGGTTTACCAGCCTGGACTGCTGCCCGGCCCGCCGCACAGCGAGGCGTACTTGAAGCTGTCCACCAACGTGCCGGGGTTCAACTCCACCCTGCCCTTGCTGGTCATGGAGACTTTCGGCCGGAACACGCCGGTCTCGACCCACGACTCGTTCGCGCACCTCTCCTTCTTCGAGCCGGTGCAGGGCCGGACTTCGCTCACCAATCCGCCCACGCTCACCGCGCGCGCCGGATTCCACCAGCGCGGCTCCACCTCCGGCGGCATGCCGCAGGCCGGCTTCGCGCTGGACCTGGTCGATGAATTCAACGAACCGAAAGCGCGCGCACCGCTGGGGCTGCCGCCGGACACGGATTGGATTCTCTACGCGCCCAATAGCTACGACCCGGTGCTGCTCCACAATCCGTTCATCCATCAACTGAGCCGGGATCTGGGCCGTTACTCGCCGCGCACGCGCTTCGTGGAAGTCTTCCTGGTGCGCGGAGCCGGGGCCGTGCGCGAGACGCATTACCAAGGCCTCTACGTGCTGGAGGAGAAGATCAAGATCAGCGAAGACCGCGTGAACATCGACCGACTGGGCGGCGACGACCTCACGCCGCCCCGGGTGACCGGAGGCTACATGCTGAAGTTTGATCGGGTCGGTCCGGGCGAGTCCGGCTTCGCCGCGTCCGGCGATCGCGGCCTGGTCCATGTGGAGCCGAAGGAGCAAACCATCCTGCTGCCGCAACGCGCCCCGCAGCGCGAGTTTCTGCAAAAATTCTTCGCGGACTTCGACGCGGCGTTGCATGGACCGAAGTGGAAAGATGCCACCGTCGGCTATCGCGCCTTCCTCGATGTGGACGCAGCGATTGATTTTCACGTCCTCGAACTGTTGAGCGGCAACGTGGACGCGATGGTTCTGAGCACTTACTTCCACAAGCCGCGCGGCGGAAAAATCATCTGCGGCCCGCACTGGGATTTCGACCGCGCCCTCGGCTCGCTCGATGCGCGCGACGAAAATCCGCGCGTCTGGGAAACCGGCCCCTTCTTCGGCGGCGCGTGGTGGCCGCGACTGTTCCGCGATCCGGATTTCTGGCAGGCGTGGGTGGATCGCTGGCAGGGATTGCGCGGCGATCACTTCTCGCTGACCAACATGAACCGCCTCATCGACCAACTCGCGACGGAGATTCGCGAGGCGCAGCCGCGCCAATATGCGCGCTGGGACTTCCAGCCCCGCGGCGGTTCCTACGCCAGCGAGATCGTGCTGATGAAAAGCTGGCTCTCCAACCGCGTGGACTTCATCGACGGGCAACTGGCCCAACCACCGCGCTTCAATCAAGCGGGTGGCCGCGTGGCGAAGGATTTCCTCCTCACGCTCACCGCGCCGAACCTCTCCACCAACGGCGTCATCTACTACACGCTCGACGGCTTGGACCCGCGACTGCCGCAGGGCGCGATCTCCACCAACGCGCTTCGATACAGCACGCCGGTTCCCATCCGGTCAGCCGTGCGCATCACCGCCCGAGCCCACGATGCCGCGCGCCGCCAGGAAGGCGGACCGCCGTTGTCCACGCCGTGGTCAGCGCCCGTCACGGTGAGGTTTGAAATGGCGGCACCCTAATCTGCGCGGCGGACGGAGAGCGAAGCTCCGACGACGCGCTCCATGCGCCCGGCCAGTCGAAGCGCATGAAACGAGAGCGAATCAGCAGCGACCTGCGCCCGCTCCCCCCAGAATGGTGTGAACCTCAGCCCAACGCCCGGCGGGCAGCCAAGGAAGTTCCTTATGAATACAGCGCACTCAATCCGATTATTCACGCTTCACCAGACTCCAAAGCCACGCCGCCACCCACCGGCCAACCACGTCCATTCTTTCGACTGGCGTTACAGGACCAGGCGATTGCCCGTGTGCAATCCCTGCTTCCTATTGAGCGCGGCACTCCTCATTTCGGCGTCCGTCGCGAACGCCCCGACCTCGTCGATGAATCAAGCCCACCGCCGCCGTGACTTTGGGGGTGCGACTCTTCGCCGGCGGCTTCACCCAGGCCTGGACGCGGCCACGCTGGGATTTGACGAGAGAGGGAGGAGGAAAAAATGGCGAAGAATGCCGGCCGATTCGCAGCCTCAAAAACCGCAACCGCAGGCACTGGAATAAGGGACGCGCTGTTCAGCGCATCAACTGCTTTTCCAGAAAGCTGACGACCTGGCGGATGTTGGCATCGACTTCCATGCGGTCCTTCACCAGGCGGTAGGCGTGAAGCACGGTGCCGTGATCGCGTCCGCCGAAGCCCTCGCCGATGGTATTGAGCGAACTCTCGGTAAGCTGGCGCGCGAGGAACATGGCGATCTGGCGCGGGAAGGCGATGTTCTCCGGCCGGCGACGGCTGGTCATGTCCGCGAGCCGGATGTCGAAATGTTCGGCCACCTTTTTCTGGATGACCTCGATGGTGATGGTGTGGCGGCCTTCCTCCTGAAGAAGTTCACGCAGCAAACCCTCCACCCGCTCGACCGTCATCACAGTGTTGGTCAACGAAGCGTAGGAGGCGACACGGGTCAGCGCGCCTTCGAGCCGGCGGATGTTGGTGCGGATGCGCTGGGCGATGAAGTTGAGGACGTCCTCGGGCAGTTTCACGCCCATGGCCTTCTCCTTCTTGCGCAGAATGGCGACGCGGGTCTCCACGTCCGGCGGCTGAAGGTCCGTACACAGACCCCACTCGAACCGCGAGACGAGCCGTTGCTCAAGTCCCTGGATTTCATTGGGCGGACGGTCACAGGTCAGCACGATCTGTTTGTGGGCCTCGTGCAGCGCGTTGAAGGTGTGAAAGAATTCCTCCTGAATGCGCTCCTTGCCGGAAAGAAACTGGATGTCGTCGATGAGCAGCACGTCGGTCTGGCGATAGCGGCGGCGAAAACGGACGAGTTGGTTGTTCTGGATGCCGTCGATGAACTCGTTGGTGAACTTCTCCGAGGAGACATAGGAGACCTTGGCCCCCTTCTTGTGCGCGGCGACATGCTGACCGATGGCGTGCAGCAGGTGCGTCTTGCCCAGGCCGACGCCGCCGTAGAGGAAGAGCGGGTTGTAGGATTTGCCTGGCGTCTGGGCCACGGCCATGGCCGCACCGTGAGCGAAGTTGTTGTTGGTGCCCACCACGAAGCTGTCGAAAGTGTTGCGCGGATTGAAAAGGAGGTCGCGCGCGGTCGCCCCCGCAGGGACGCGATCGACGACCGGCGGCTCGGGTTTTTCGTTGGTGCTGCGCATCGGGTTTTCCGCAGCATTCGCCGACTGCGGACGGCCGACCTCCAGTTTGACTTTGATTGGGCGGCCGGAAATGAGGATCGCCTTTTCGCGGATCAGATCGAGATAATTTTTCTCGAGCCACACTTCGCAGAAGTCGTTCTCGACTTCGAGCGTGAGGCAATCGCGCTCCAGCGCCTTGGGACGGATGTTGGTGAACCAGAGTTTGTAGAGCTCCGGACTGACCAAAGACTGAATGGATTCCTGGACGGATCCCCAGATTTGTTGAGCGGCAGGTTGCATGAAGGGAAAGGGTTTATTGCTGATTTATTCACTGCCCGCCGGGAAGCGGTTTTCCACCGCTCCGGCAAGCATTTTTTCGGATCAAAATTTGAGGGAAGCGCCCGACCGGTCCGGCTCATCACCAGGCCGACCTGCCTTTGACCCGGGCCGGACTCAAAAAAACCTTGAAAACAAAGGGTTTGCGACGGCTTTTGAGGCAAGCCGTCCCCCGCATTATTTACAATGGTGTTGTTCATGAGCGCGCCCGAAGTCGCTGCCGAGATCTCTAAGGATTGGCCGATGGGGAGACCACAAGAATGTATTAACTTTTATTCCCAAGTTATTCACATCAATTTTCGCCCCCAAAAACGGGGCGACGGGACGCCTCGACGGGGGAAAACCAGCCGCGCGGGAACGGCGGGCCTGTGAAGAACTAATGACGGCTCAGTGTCAGCGGCGGGGCGGAAATTTGAACCCGGCCCGAATCACGCGATCCGAACCCACCCGATGAGCACTGGATCGGGGCTCCTCATCACACCGCGCGCTCGCCGCGTTCGTCGGTGCGGATGCGGATCGCATCCTCGACGGTGCTGATAAAAACTTTTCCGTCCCCAATTTTTCCGGTCTTAGCCGCTTTGACGATGGCTTCGACGGCGGCAGCCACGGTGGCGTCGGCCAGGACGATCTCGATCTTGATCTTGGGGAGGAAATCGACGGTGTATTCGTTGCCCCGGTAGATCTCGGTATGGCCCTTTTGGCGGCCAAAGCCCTTGACCTCGCTGACGGTCATTCCCTCGACCCCAACGCTGGAGAGCGCGTCTTTTACTTCCTCAAGTTTGAAGGGTTTGATGATGGCTTCGATCTTTTTCATTCTAGCGCGGAATACTAGCCCGGCATGATGATGTGTAAACTCGAAAGCCGGGAAAACTTCCGAACGTCGTGACTCGAATCAATGTCGCGAGCCGAATGCAGGAACCACGACCGACCAACATGGGCGCACCGCAGAATTCCCCTACTCTGGAGAGCAGTTTAAGGTTGAACATGGCTGGCAACACGCGGCGTCAAAACCTGTGTCGCAAGAGCCATCGGGATGAAAAATAACATTTTACCGTGCAGCGCGTTCACGCTGATCGAGTTACTGGCGGTCATTGCCATCATCGCCCTCCTGGCGGCGCTGTTGCTACCAGCGTTGGCGAGGTCCGAGGCGAGAGCGCAACGCATCGCGTGCCTGAACAACCAAAAGCAGATCGGCCTTTCCCTCATCATGTGGGCGGGTGATCACGGCGAGAGGTTTCCCTCGACCGTTGATGTTGCGGAGGACGGGAGCAAGGCGCGGTTAGAGACTTGGGAGCACTTCATCACCATGCCCAACGAACTCGTCACTCCGAAAATCCTTCACTGCCCCAGTGACCGCGCGAAGCAAATCGCCAGCGATTTCTCCAGTGCAGCGACCGGGCTGCGCACCTTGAAGAACGCAGCCATCAGTTATGCGGTCGGGACGGGTGCCGGGCCGGAGCGACCGGCGGCGCATCTGGCCAGTGATCGCAATCTGCTCGGAAGAGATGGCCAGGGCTGCGGACCTGCGGCGATCTTCGGATTCATCACTCAGCTCAGAGTCACCGACGATCCGCGCTGGGACGACACCATGCACGTCAACGCTGGCAATATGGTTTTGGCTGACGGAAGCGCCCACCAATTCACCCAGACTGGCCTGGCCATGCAGATGGGGAGCACCGACGGCGATCCTATTGAGACTTGTACAATAGAGTGACAAGTGGTCACAAAGGGAGTTGGGATTGTTTCCAACAGGCGGCGATGATTTTCGGACGGCGGCGCAGCCGGCGCAGGGCGGCGGTGGCGTGGTGGCCCAGTTCGTGGATTTGGCGCACCAGCAGGTTGTCCAGTTCATGTTCCTTGAGGTGGCCCCAGAGGTATTCCACCGGGTTGAGCTCCGGCGCGTAGGCTGGGAGGCGTTCGACCACCAACCGGCCCGTGGTCGCCGTCACAAAGTCCCGCACCAGCGCGCTGCGGTGAATGGGCG
>JANOQV010000165.1:0-52977 GCA_031414955.1 Pedosphaera sp.
TGGGCCGGGGCTTGGGCGCGGGACTGGGTTGACTTGGGGGCGATGCTTTTTTCATGTGACGACACGACAGCCATGTTCTTGTTTTTGCCGGTCGAGGAACCGTGACCACCTCACTTTAAGAACAGTGTCAAGATGCACCCCCGGTGCCCGGCCGTGCTTCTTGAGCGTTGGCAAAACTTTGGGGGTTGGGCATGATGCTCCGCAATCTGAACAGCGAGCCTTCAACACTTCTTCGCGCGCCGGGCAACCAGGCCGGCGTTTGCTGCTGATGAAACGAACCCTCTCGCCCGCCGGGCTGCTCTGCATCCTCACCGGTCTGAACCTGTTCAACTACCTCGACCGCTCGGTGCTCTCGGCCGTGCTGCCGGAGTTGCAGAAATCGCTGGGCCTGAATGACGAACAGGGCGGCACGCTCGGCACGGCCTTCATGCTCGGCTACTTTCTCACCTCGCCCCTCTTCGGCCTGCTCGGGGATCGGCTGCCGCGCAAGTGGCTCATCGCCTTCGGCATTTTCATCTGGAGCGCGGGCACGGTTTTGAGCGGGTGGACGAATGGCTACTGGAATCTGATCTGGTTTCGCGTCCTGGTGGGCGTGGGCGAGGCCAGCTACGCCACCATCAGCCCGAGTTTGATTGCCGACAGTTTCTCCGGCCCCAAACGCAACACCGCCATCACGATTTTTTACGTGGCCATTCCGGTGGGCGCGGCGCTGGGATTTGTCCTCGGCAGCCAGATTGCCGCGCAGTGGGGCTGGCGGCATGCGTTCATTTGGGCGGGTGCTCCGGGCCTGTTGCTCGCGCTCTTGCTCCTGCCCTTCGCCGACACGCCACGCAGCGCGACGCCCGGCTCGGCCAAGCCCACCGTGCGGGATGCCCTGCGCCTGTTTCTTTCGCCGGACTACATGCTCGTGGTGCTGGGCTACACGGCTTACACCTTTGCGCTCGGCGGCTTTCAGCACTGGGGGCAAAGTTTTCTGGTGCGGGAACACGGTTTGAGCCTGGCCCGGGCCGGGACTTTCTTCGGGCTGACCATGGTGGTGGCCGGGTTGGCGGGAACTTTTCTGGGCGGCCTGGCGGCCAGCGCGTGGCGCCGACGCACCCCGGCCGGATACGCCTTGTTGCTCGGTTGGTCCATCGTGGCGGCCACGCCTTGCGCGTTCCTTGCCCTCACTTCGACCAACACCACGCTGGCCATGGCTCTGCTCAGCCTCACCATGTTCCTGCTCTTCCTCTCGATGGGGCCGGTCAACACGCTCATCCTCGAAACCGCTCCGGCCCAGTTGCGCGCCAGCGCCATGGCCGTGTCCATTTTCATGATTCACCTCTTCGGCGATCTTTGGTCGCCTAAGATCGTCGGGGCCATCGCCCATCAAAGTTCGCTCGGGCGCGGGGTGCTGGTCCTGCCTGTGGCCCTCATTCCGGCCGCGCTGCTCTGGCTGCTGCTCGCGGCCCGGATGAAGCGGGTGGCGCGTTCTTGAATTCCAGGCGCGCTTCCCGCCGTGCCCACGATTGCTTCGCCCCTGGATGCAACCTAGCCTCGGCCCATGTCCACGCCGACCACCAACGAAAGTCAGAGCCGCGTTCTGTTGAATCGCGCTCCTGCTGATGCCCGCCGCCAGTTCGCCAGCGACAACTACGCCGGCGTCTGCCCCGAGGCCTGGGCCGCCACCGAGGAAGCCAACGCCGGCCACCAGCGCAGTTACGGCGACGACAAATGGACCGAGCAGGCCGCGAATCTCATCCGTGACATCTTCGAGGCCGACTGCGAAGTGTTCTTCGTTTTCAACGGCACGGCGGCGAACTCGCTCTCGCTCGCCTCGCTCTGCCAGTCCTATCACAGCATTCTCTGCACGGAACTGGCCCACGTCGAAACCGATGAATGCGGCGCGCCGGAGTTTTTCTCCAACGGCACCAAGGTGCTGCTTGTGCCCGCGACCAACGGCAAGATCGATCCGGCCGGCGTGGAACGTATGGTGAAGAAACGCACTGACATCCATTACCCGAAGCCGCGCGTCGTGAGCATCACGCAGGCGACGGAGGTCGGCACGGTGTACACGCCGGATGAAATCAAAGCCGTGTGGGCCAAATCCAAATCCCACGGCTTGCGCATGCACATGGATGGCGCGCGCTTCGCCAACGCCGTGGCCTCGCTGGGCTGCGCGCCCAAGGAGATCACCTGGCAGGCCGGCGTGGACGTGCTCTGTTTCGGCGGCACGAAAAACGGCATGGCCGTGGGCGACGCCGTGGTGTTCTTCAACCGCGAACTGGCCGCCGAGTTCGATTACCGCTGCAAACAGGCCGGCCAGCTTTCCTCCAAAATGCGTTTCCTCTCCGCCCCATGGGTCGGGATGTTGAAAGATGGCGCGTGGTTACGGCACGCCCAGCACGCCAACACCATGGCTGATTTGCTGGAGAAGAAACTGGCGGCGCTGCCCGGCGTGAAGCTGCTGTTCCCCCGGCAGGCCAATGGCGTCTTCGCCGAATTACCCCGGCCAGCTATCGAGGGACTGTGGAGCAAAGGCTGGCTGTTCTACACCTTCATCGGCGCGGGCGGCTGCCGCTTCATGTGTTCGTGGGACACGAGCGCGGAGGATGTGGACAAGCTTGCGAATGATCTGCGCGGGCTGTTGCAGCTGTAACCACACCCCTCATAGCGGGCGAGACCCAGGGCGGACGCATCTAAATCCCCCATCGGTGAAAGTCAGAAACACCAAACTCCAAACATCAAACGGGCGGTCGCTGGGGAACCTGCCCAGCACTGGAACCTCTTCTTGGAGCTTGGTGTTTGGAGCTTCTCTGGTGTTTGAAGTTTGATGTTTGGTGTTTCGGACCGCAGTTCACCTTGTGTTTGGATCCATCTGCCCTCGGGCGCGACCAATCGTTCCTTTACAGCCGAAGGTCTTGAACTATTCTCCGCCGCGCAACCCTGAGACGAATTATGGCACGAGGCCCCGCGGAAATGTTGATCGAGTCGGTGAAGCTGGAATTACCCGATACCAAGACCATCCACCTCAAGTGGCCGGACGGGCAGGATTATGATTTTAAGACCGGCCAGTTCATCACCGTGTACTGGCCGGACACCACGAATTACAAACGGGCCTACTCCCTTTCCTCCTGCGCCCTCGACCGCAGCTTCTTTGAGGTCACGGTCAAGCGTGAGGGCAAGATGGGCACGCGCATCGTCGATTGGGCCAAGGCCGGCGACAAGATGATGGTCCTGCCTCCGACCGGCCGGTTCCTCCCCGTCTTCGATCCGCCGGGGAAGCATCTCATCTGCATCGCGGGCGGCTCGGGCGTCACGCCGTTCCGCGCCTTCGTGCGCGAGGCCACCCGGCGCAATCTCGATACTCGCATCACCATCCTCTACAGCGTGCGCACGACCCACGACATCATCTTCAACGAGGAGTTCCGCCAGCTCGAAGCGGAGAACCCCCGCTTCAAGTTCCTCGTCACCTGCACGCGGCTGGAGCCGACCGATCCCTGGACGGGACGGCGCGGGCGCATCACGCCGGAGTGGACCAAGGAGATCGCCGGGAGCGACACGGCGAATTGTTATTTTTATGCCTGCGGACCGAACGCGCTGGTGGACAGCGCGGAGCATCTGGTCCTCAAAGACCTCGGCCTGCCCAAGGAACAACTGCGGCTGGAGAAGTGGGGCTAGTCATGGAACATCACACCGGTCCCCGGTGATTCGAGGGACACACCTGTTATGACATTGAAACGCACTCCCCTTTTCGCCGCGCACCAGCGGCTCGGCGGCAAACTGATCGAATTCGGCGGCTGGGAGATGCCCGTGCAGTATTCCAGCATCACCGATGAACATCTCTGCGTCCGGAAGTCCGCCGGCATCTTCGACATCTCGCACATGGGCGAGTTCATGGTGAGCGGCCCGAGCGCAGCGGCCTTTTTGAACCATGCCCTGACCAACGACATCCGCAAGCTCGCCATCGGCCAGGGCCAGTACACGCTGATGTGCAACGAGCGCGGCGGCGTGGTCGATGATCTCTACGCCTACCGTCTCGCCGAGGAGGATTACCTGCTCATCGTCAACGCCTCGCGCATCGACGCGGACTGGGACTGGTTGCAAGGACAGTATGACAGCGGCGCGGTGGCCGGGGAGATTCGCATCCGCAATGCGTCGGAGGAGTTCGCGGCCGTGGCCATCCAAGGACCTCGCGTGGTGGAGTTTATCAACAAGGTGGCGCCGGGCGGTTCGATCAGCGGCACGTTCGTGAGCAAGGTCTCGGACCTGAAGAAGAACGAACTGGGCGTGTTCATGTTCGACGCGGCCTCGATTTACGTGGGCCGCACCGGTTACACGGGCGAGGACGGCTTCGAGATCGTGGCCCCCAACGACCTCATCGAAGCGGTGTGGAATCGCGCGCTGGCCGTGGGCCATCAGGGCTGCCTGCAACCCGCCGGGCTGGGCGCGCGGGACACGCTGCGCACCGAGGTGTGCTATCCGCTTTACGGCCACGAGCTGGACGAGAACACGACGCCCATCGAGGCGGGCGTGGGGTTCTTCGTGTCGCTGGACAAGGGCGAATTCGTGGGCCGCGCCGTGCTGGCCGATCAAAAAGCCAACGGCACGAAGAAAAAACTGGCCGCCTTCAAGATGATCGAGAAGTCCGCGCCCCCGCGACCGCACTATCCCATCCACATCGGCGGCGCGCTGGCCGGCGAAGTGGTGAGCGGTACGCAAAGCCCCTCGCTCAGTCTCGGCATCGGCCTGGGCTACGTGCCAACCGCATCGGCCAAGGCGGGGACGAAGATCGAGATTGAGATTCGCGGGAAGAAGTTCGCTGCGGAAGTTGTGGCCAAGCCGATTTACAAGAAAGTCAATTGAGGTAAAACAGCGTCCGAACAGCCGTTCTGAATGCGCTTCGCCAGCGAATGATCAACATCGGTGCCGCCGTGCCGTCATTTCTGTTCCAACTTCTTCTCCAGTTCGCTTACTCGCTCCTGCAATCGCAACAACTCACGGCAGAGGAAATGCAGCGTGGGAATCACCAGGAAGCAAAGTGGAATCCATGCTGCCCAAATCAACGGAACGCCCGTGAACGGGCTGGCAATACTGGTCCCACCGCCTAGCACAGCGAAGAAAGTCGCGATGCCCAAAACTGTCCGCGAAGAGCGTCTCCCAAGGCCTTGAATGGTTTCTTCACAGTAGTCTTTCATAAATGCTAAAACGGATTGAAGTCAGCCTGACTTGAACTGGACGACCGCCCTACCTCTTGCTGTTCTCCACGAATTCCCAACCCTCGCCGAAGAAGCCGGCCTCGACCACTTTGCCCGGCCAGCGCGAAGAGGGCGGCGTATCGACATCCACCACCGCCCAGTCGGGCAGCTTCGGCACCTGGCGGGCGTTGTTCAGGTAATCGTATTCGCGGAAGGTGAAGCCGCTGTTCAGCACCACGTAGCGGCTGGGATTGAGCGGATTCGGCTGGATGAGCAGCGGCACATGATTGGCCGCCGCGAAGGACTTGGTGCCCAGCTTCACCGACTGCACTGTCCATTGCAGCGGCAGTTTGTCGAGCAGCTTGGGCAGCAACTGGTTGGACTGCGCGTCGCCCCAAAGGATCAAATTGTGCGCGGCCATGTCGGCTTCGGTGATGGCGGTGTCGTCCTTCACCCGGGCGTCGCCGCGAAAGTGACGGCGCCATTCGTTGGTGAAGTGGGCCAGTTCGGAGGCGGTCCAGGCGGCGATTTTTTCGTTCATGGCCTGGCCGGTCGGACGCACCACGAGGAAGCTGCCCATGAAGGCGTCATCAATCGGCCCTTGCAGACCGCGCTTCTTCATCAGTCCCTTCTCCGGCGACTCGCCGAAATACCAGCGCGTGCCGAGCTTGTAGAACGCCGCCTCATAGGAACGATCCGAGCCGGGCTTGGGCGCGGCCAGTTCCACGTCGTCGATGATCACGCGCACTTTGTCCCGCAGATCGAAAGAGCAAAGCCCGGCCGGCATGTCCACGCGGAAGGCCGAGACGTTCTCGGTGCTGATGCGCAGCGAATTGCCGCCGGAAATGTCCGCGTTGATCCGCGCACGCGCCCAGTGCTTGCCCAATTGCTCGACGGTGAGCCAGGAGCAGAGGCTGTAGCGGAGCGTCCAGGTGGTGAACCGAAGCTGCTTCGGCAGTGGGTCGCGGCCCTGCGCAGCGATGCTGTCGATGCGGCGGTTGATCTCCTGCTTGGCGGCAGCGTGGTAGGAGTGCTTCGTCCCCGGCCCGATGACGTGCGTGAGTTCGAGGCCCTCTGCGGTCATGGCTTTGGCCATGACGTCGGCGGCCTGCTTCTGTCCATCGAGTTCACCGCTGTAAGCCACGGTGGGGAGATTGTAGAAATTCATGGCGTAGTCGGTGGCGTTGTATTGATGCCACAGCGCCTGCTCGTACCAGGTCGGCTCCATCTTTTCGTTCTGCCACACTTTGAGGAAGTCCGGCGTTTCGGAGAAGCCGGCCCCTGGCGCGGCCGCGGCCCAATGACCCGGATAATGCGCCGCGATCTGCCAGCAGGCCGCGCCGCCCAACGAGAACCCGCGGACCACGATCCGGTTGTCATCGATGAGATAATTCTTCCGCACATCGGCCAGGGCCTCGAAGACATCGACCTCGCCGGCCAGCTTCTGGCCGTTGCAGTACCGGCTGAAAGTGTGGAGCACGATGGTGTTGGGCGGCGTGAAGTCGCCGGAAGACTTCTGGCGCTGGGCGAGGAAGTTCAGCTCGCTGAGCTTCTCATCGCGGCCGTGAAACCAGAAATCGAGCCGCCATGGGCGCGGGGAGTTCGGCGAGAAGCTGGCCGGCACCACGAGACCGTAGGGCTGCACCGAGCCATCGAGCCGCGAAATGTAGCCGCGGACCACCAGCCCGGTCGCGGCGATCCATTGCGGGCGGCCCTCGCGCAGTTGCTGCACGCGATCGAAGCCATTCTTGAGCAGCGCGCGGGCGGCGTTCACCTCGTTGGTCGGATTGAAGATCTCGTCGTAGCGCACCGCCCAATCGACGGCCTTGTGGAAGATCTCGATGTCCGGCAGCAGGGCGAGCGAAGCGGGCTTGGACTTCAATTCACCGCGCAACTTTTCAATCTCGCCCCGAAGCTTCTCCGTGCCCGAGGTCAGTTCGGCGCGCACGTCGTCGGAAATCTTCGCGCCGGGCGGCGGCACAGGCCGGACCTTTTCGGGAATGTTGTCGGCGGGTCCGTCGGCCAGCACGGCGCTGGCGAGCGCCGCCATGAAAAGCAAAAGCGTCTTCCCCATAGATGAGTGACGAGTGGAAACCAAAGAATGCGCCAAGCCAATGGGAATCGAAAGCGCCCCCGGGCGTTACTCCTCCGCCGAAAGCCGCCGGTAAAGAGTGGCGAGGCTGATGCCGAGTATTTGGGCGGCCTTCTCCTTCTCGCCGCCGGCCTGCGTCATGGCGCGGTTGATGAAGGTCAGCTCCTGCGCCCGCATGAAATCCTTGAGGTTGGCGGGCTGCGCAGGAGCCTGGCCGAGCTGGGTCTGGCCGGGAGCGGACATGGATTCCTGGGCCGGCAAATCAAAGAACTTGGTGTCGGTGACATTCTTGTCCGGCGGCTGGGCGCGCCCGGCGTCGGCCACGCGCGGCGGCAGGCTGTCGAGTTTGATGGTCTCGGTGTCGCTGAGCACGGAGGCACGCTCGATGGCGTTTTCCAGTTCGCGCACATTGCCCGGCCAGTCGTAGGTCGCGAGCGCGCTCATGGCCTGGCGCGTGACTTGAAACGGCTGGCCCGTGCGGGCGTGAATCTTGTCGCGAAGAAAACGCGCCACGAGCAACGGGATGTCATCGCGGCGCGCGCGCAGCGGCGGCAGCTCGATGGGGATGACATTCAGGCGATAGTACAAATCCTCCCGGAAACCCCCGGCCTTGATTTTCTTCTCCAGCGGCTCATTGGTCGCGGCCAGCACGCGCACGTTCACATGAATGGAATTATTCTCGCCCACCCGGCGCACTTCGCGATCCTGGAGCACGCGGAGCAGGCGGCTTTGGAGCAACGGGGGCATGGAACCAATCTCATCGAGGAAGATGGTCCCGCCATCCGCTTCCTCGAAGAGACCCTTCTTGTCGTTGAGGGCGCCCGTGAACGCGCCCTTGCAATGGCCGAACAGTTCCGACTCGAGCAGGTTTTCTGGCAGCGCGGCGCAATTGATCGGGATGAACGGGGCGAACTGCCGGCGGCTGTTGAAGTGCAGCGCGCGTGCGATCAACTCTTTGCCCGTGCCGCTCTCGCCGAGGATGAGCACGGTGCTGTCCGTGTCGGCCACGCGCTCGACCATCTTGAAGACCTCCTGCATGGCGGGTGAGAGGCCCACGATCTGATCGAAGCGGTACTGATGCTTGAGCTGGCGCTTGAGGTAAACATTCTCCGAGACCGCCTCGTTGTAGGAGAGCGCGCGGTGGATGGTGAGCTTGAAATCTTCGAGGTTGAACGGCTTCTGCAAGTAGTCGAACGCGCCCGCCTTCATTGCATCCACGGCCGTCTGCACGGTGGCAAAGCCGGTGATGACAATGACCACGGCGGGCGGATTGAGCGCGCGGGCCTTGGCCAGCACGGTGAGGCCAACCGGTTTGGATTTCTCGAGATACAGATCCGTCACGACCAGTTCTGGCTTGTGCGTTTCGAGCAGCGCCGTCGCCGTCTCGATGTTACTGCACGGAAACACCTCGTGCCCTTCGGCGCGCAGCAGCTCCGAAGTAATCTGGATCATCGTGATCTCGTCATCCACGACGAGGATTTTAGACATGCGCGGGAGGTTACGGAACCACCCCCGCAGCGGCAAGCGGTGAAAAAGACAGCGGTGAAAACGCGCGCGTCCAAAAAAAGCCGCCGCCCGGAGAGGGCGGCGGGCGGCGGTGCGCGTCGGCGCACGAATTAGAAACCAACGGCCGGGCGATCTCCTTGCTTGGTGATTTGACGTTCAAATTCCCAGAGGGCGACGGCCAGCGAACCGGGGGCAGTGAGGGACAGTTGAAAGGTGTAGGTGGCCTCGCGAATCTTTCCCGCGCGCACCTGCGTTTTGAGAATTTTACCCGACAGGGTGAAGTCCGGGTTCTTCGCGACCTTCTTGTCCTCCAGGAACCTTTGTTCGGCGGCGAGGCCTGTTCCTTGCGGATCTTCACCGGCGGGGGTGGCCGTCAAGGCCTTGCCGCTCTGGCTGATGGCGACCCGAATTTTCTTGGTCAGCAACGAGGTGTCGTAATGAAGACCGGTGCGGTTTTGGATCAAACTCACGGCCACAATTGCCGGCGGGGCCGCCACTTTGTCCAGCGCGCCCGAGGCTAGCAGCGAGTTGATGGCGTCCGTCGCCGCCGCCGTGAAGTCCTTGTCGTTGATGTCACCCACGGTGGTGATGCTTTCGCGGCCACCCGTATCGATGACGCGGGCGTTGTTGGTGGCGCACCCGGTGAACCCGAGGGTCACGGCGGAACAAGTGGCCAGCAGGAGAAGTTTTGTTTTCATAAGCTTACGTTTGTTAGTCGGATTCGATGAGTTTTAGACGGAAATCCTGGGCCGATGGATTAGGCGCGACGGACTGAAGAAACAGGCTTTCGCCCGCCTCGATGCGACGCGTCATCAGGCCCGCCGCCGGCGATGAGAGTTGCATCGCCTGGGCGTCGAACCACTCGAACTTGAAGGCAAACCGCTGGGCGGATCGAGTCCGGTTCAGCAATTCAACCTGGACTTGCACCAGTCCGCCGGCCGTCCTCGAGTCGTTCACGCCCACGATATAGACCTTGCGCGACAGGCTGGCGTCGGTGAGCACGCGTTTATCGGTGACCATCTGGCGCTGGCCGACGGGTTGGGCCCGTTCGACGGTGTTCATGGAGGTCCGGCAGCCGGTGAGCATCAGGGCCCCGAGGGCGAGGGCGAGTTTGAATCCGAAGTGTGTTTTCATTTCAATTTGAACTGGGAAACGATCAGCGGGGTGGCCGGGCCGATGGAACGCACGTAGACGACGTTGACGAGGCCGTCTGCCAAAGTCACCGGAACCTTCTGCCCGTTGGGTGTTTGAAGTTCCAGCCGGCGATCGGGCGGTGTGGCCAGGCGACAGTACTGAAACTCCTTGGGCAGGGTGGTCCAAGTGCGCGTGTCCGCGATGTTGACCGCGACTCCATAGGCAATCGAGCCGACCGAGGCCAGAATTCCGCCAAGATCGCCGCCGGCCTGCTGGGCCGCTTGCTTGGCCGCGTAGGAGGCTACGGCTTTGGTTACGGTTGAGATGACCGTGCGCGTGATGATGGAGGGGAGTTCGTTCTTGAAGGCGGTGCCCACGACAGAATCCATTTTGGCGATGAGGGCGGTGGACTCGGAACCATTGGTCGTCGTGACGGTCAGGGAAGGAGCGTAATCGTTTTGAAGCTCGAGCTTGGGAAAGGCCGCGCCGACATAACCCGGACCGATGAACACCGGCACGTCGATCCGGATCTGCCCTCGGATCGGAGCGCGGCCAGTCTCGAAGATGACATAGGTAGTCGGGGTCATGGGCCGACCTTGGACGAGGCTTTCCGTTGTTTCCAGATCGAGCTTCAAGAATTTGTTGTCCGCACTGAAGCTGATGGAGCGGTTGAAAGAATTACGCGCACGATCGAGGTCTTCGTTGCCGGAACTCATGTTCATGTACAACAGTCCGTCCATGAAAACAGTGAACGGATTCACGTAGTCGCTGTAGGTCTGCATCGAATCAAGATCCCCAAAATTCGTGGCATACTGGCTCTTGAACTTCTCGTCATTCTCGGCCTGCTCCACCTTGTCCTTCTCCTTGCTGTTCTCCTTTTCCTGCTGCGCCTTCTCGATGCGGCGCTTGTTCTCCTCCACGGCATCCTGCTGCCGCTGGTAGGCGCGGATGATTTCCGTGCGGGCCTCTTCCTTCTGGCCCAGGGCCAGATAGTCGAGCGCCTTGTAGGTGTTCATCATGATGTTGTCGTAGTCGCGCCCCTTGTACTCCGCCTGGGCCTGGTTGGAGAACGTCTTGCCGGCTTCTCCGGAGAGGCTGGTCTTGGCGGCCTCGGCGTATCGGTTGATTCGTTCCTCGGCGACGCTGAAGCTCTTGAGGCTCTCCTCGTACTTCCCCACTGCGCGCAAGACCGTGGCTTGTTCGAGGTAGTTGATCACGCCATCGCGCTGCACATGGCTGGAAAGCTTGGCGGTGGCCTTCTGCTCCGCCCCGGCCAGATCACCGGCCTGCCAGTGTTTCAGGACGACATTGCCAGCCTGGTAGGTCTGGCAACCGGTCAGGGTCGATACGGCGGCGAGCGCGAGGAGGAGCGGCCCTGCGGCGCGTTTAATTTTGTGGATCATGTGCCGCCTGTTGATTTGGTGTTTCCCTGCTGGTTGCGGCCCGGTTTTTGGGCCGCAGGTTCAAGGGCGGTTGAGGACTGCCCCGACGACGATCCCTGTGCCCTCGACAACATCGCCTTGGGAATAAGTCGCCTCGACGCTGGTGATCTTCACCTTTCCGAGCAGCGCACCCTTGCGTTTAATCTCCGCGCCGCTATCCGGATCTTTGATGGTTTTGGTCGGGCCGTAGGCCAGCCAGACTTCGCCGACTTTGATCGGCATACCATCGCCTCGATTGATCGTCACCAACTTGTCCTCCTTGTCGATGATCTTGGCTGGGAAAATCACATCCACCGTGCGCGCCGCGATTTTCTCCGCCAATTCTTTCGCCAGGGCAGGCATCGCCTCATCGTTGCGCTTGGCGTCCGTCTTGAGACCTGGTTCGACGATGCTCGGGTCCACCTTTTCCAACGGAATGTTGGGCGCGTCCAATATCTCGCCGGTAGCGCAATCGTAAATTTTGGCCTGCGCGGAAATCTGCAGCCGGCGTTTGATGCCTTTGCGGCCTGTGCCCGGAAACTCCATCTCTTCATTCGCATCGAGAAAGTGATCCACCGAGGTCACGACGGCATATTTGAGCCCCTTGATTTTTCCGCTCGCCGCCGCCGTGGCCAGATCGACGTTGCCGGAATCACCCAACCCCTGCTCCCGAAGCAGCTTCGAAAGGTCGCTGCGGGCGATCACGCTGTACTTCCGAATTCCAGTAAAGGCGCTAATGAGATGCCCATCCATGCCTTCCAGCACGCGGCGCATCTCGATGGACTTGCCCTGACGGGCGAGATCCTCTTTCAGAGCCGGGGTCGCTTCGACTGCGGCGATGCCCAGGGTTTCTTTTTGAGCCTGCGCTGGGAACGTGGCGAGCGCAAAAAGCGCTGCGGCGATGGCGAGAGAGAAGGGAGATTTCATGGTGTGCTAATCGACGGAGTAGATGCTCTTGGTGACTTTGATGTCGGGGGCTTGGGTGGTGTTGACGCGGTAATCGAAGACGTAGTGGCTGTTCTTGAAGTAGGTCGCGATCCCGCGGATTCGTTCCGCTTCCGCGTCCGTCATCTTGCGGCTGGTATCCAAGCGGTTGAGGAACTGGCGAATGTCTTTCCAACGTGCCAAGCCCTCCGTGCTCATCTGCATTCCGGGACTGAGCGCAAGACCCTCCACGGCGTTGATGGTCAGCTCAACCGGTTCAAATCCCACCCGGCTCAAACGCAGCTTGTGCGGACCAGGCGCTACTTTCAGTTGGGCCGGAGTCGTCCCGCTGCCGAAACCATCGATCTCGATGGTCGCGCTGACCATCATTGGCAGTGTTCCGCCGCCGGCGACCTTCCCGTCGTCGCCGACCCGAAGGTCAGGCAGGCTGATCTCCTGCCCCTGGAGATCCTTCGCCGTGGCTGCAATCGAGAGGGTGACGTTCGCACCGCGCGCCTCCAGCGGCGGCAGTTCCTTGCCGGCCATGCTCTTGGCCATCTTGTTCGCCGCATCGTCGAACAGTTCGTTCAGCAGATCCGTGTTCTCCGTCTGCAACGTCTCGGTCTGGCGAACTGACTTTGCCGAGATGAACGACTCTCCCACCAGGGTTCCACCCGTCACTCCATCAAGTAGTTTGTAGCTGGTCCGCAGGGTGAACACCGTGAGCACCGTGTTCACGCCGAGGCTCGGGTCGTTGAATTTTTTTGTCTCCTTGCCGAAGGAATTCACCGTGGCGATCAGCAGTGCATCCGCGCCCATGTTCTGCGCCAGGCGCACCGCCGATGAATTATCGCTCAACAGCCGGTCGGCCTTTGTCCCCAGGGTGTTTCGGTCGGCCGGGCCAGCTTGAACGGCCGGGTACACCTTGACCGCGTTGAGCACGTCGCCCCTGCTGATGAATGAGAGTGCTTGGCCGGCCGCACGACTGGCGATCAGATCTTCAAACGCCGGCAGCTTCTCATTCAATTCTGCGCCCCCGCTGTTCTGGACGAACAGGGCTGTCTTTCGGGCGGATGGAGCCTTGGCTTTCTCCTCCGCAGCCGGCAGCGCGTCAAGCCCGAGCGCCAGGATGCAGGCGGCGGTGAAAATAGTATTTCTCATAGAATCTGGAGCCTTGGAAGAGCGGTCAGGTTTTGGGAATTATTTGCCGTTCTCGTTGACCACGATGTCTTCGGGAACCTGGATCGTGCGGCCGTCCGCAGTCACCACGGTCTTCCAGCGGCGCACCACGGTGGTCTTGTTGTCGAACGGCTTCTTCGCTCCCGCCACCACGCCTTCGCCGACCCCCACCACTCCCCCCGCCACATTCCCTCCCACCACTCCGACGGCACCGCCGATCGCGCGACCCGCCACCGGCCCGGGTTGAGTGGTGCTGGTGACCCCGAGGCGATTGGGATCGGAACAACCGAGAAGAAAAAGTGAGAACAAGGCCGCCGCAGAAGAAAAATTCTGTTTCATGGTGTCTTGTTTTGATTTGCCGTCACCCCGCACGAACCGAAGTGCTTGGGTATTAAATCCAATGATTGGTCTAGGCAACACAAATCACCGTCCGAGAACCCCTGGCTCCAGATGAAAATAAAAGCGCGCGCAGGATGGCCTGCGCGCGCCGAAGTTATAGGCGTCGAGCGCCGCTTAATGCTGCGGGTTGACGAGTTCTGACAGCTTGAAGATCGGGAGGAACATGCAAATGGCAATGCCGCCGACCGTGATGCCTAGGAACACGATCAGCAACGGCTCGATCAGGGAGGTCAGGCCGTTGAGCGTGGTCTCGATTTCTTCGTCCAGGAAGTCCGAAATGCGCTCCAGCATGCCTTCGAGCTTACCCGTCTGTTCGCCGGCGGTGACCATGCGGATGATCATGGGCGGGAAAACGGGATGTTTGCCCAGCGCGGCCGCGATGCCCTCACCCTTCTCGATGTCACTGGCCGAGGCGCGAATGGCCTTCTCCATGATGACATTGCCCACCGTGTTGCAGACGATGCTCAACACTTCCAGAATCGGCACGCCGGAACGAATCAGCGAGGCCAGGGTGCGGGTGAAACGGGCCAGGCAGATCTTGTGCGCGATCTGTCCGAAGATGGGCAGCTTGATGCGCAGGCCATCCCAGAACTCGCGGCCCTTCTTGGTCTTGATGTAGGCAAACCAGCCGTAAACCGCCGCGCCCCCCGCCGCCAGGAGATAGAGCAGGTAAGCCTGCACGAACTCGCTGAAGTTGATGAGCATCTGGGTCGGAGCGGGAAGCTTGGAGCCGAAGCCCTTGTACACATCGCCGAACACCGGCACGACCTTGACCAGCAGGAAGATGGTGATGCCGATGGCCACCACCGTCACCACGGTCGGATACATGCAGGCCGACTTCACTTTCCGGCGCAGGCGGGCGGTGTTTTCGAGGTAGGTCGCCAGACGGGCCAGAATTTCCGCGAGCAAACCGCCGCGCTCACCTGCCGAGACCATGCAGACGAAGAGACGGTTGAAAACTTTCGGGTGCTTGGCCAGCGCCTCCGAGAAACTGTCGCCGCCCTCGACCCGCGAACAGACATCCTTGATCACGTCCTTCATCACCTTGTTCGTGGTCTGTTCGGCCAGCGCCTGGAGCGATTGCACCATGGCCAGACCGGCGTCCACCATGGTGGCGAGCTGGCGGGTGAACACCACCAGATCGCTCAGGGCGACGGTGCCCCCGGCGGCCTTGCCCCGCCGCGCCATCTTTTCCTGGATGGAAATGACGAGCATGTTGCGGTTGAGCAGGGTCGCAATGGCGGTCTGTTCGTTCAAGGCGTCCAGCGTGCTGCGAATCTCGCGACCGCTGCTGGCCTCGCGGGCCACGTAAGCAAATGACGGCATAATCTGTATTTAAGCGTTGTCTTCTGAGCGGGGGCCGGTCTGATTCCGACTCCTCGCTTCAACCCCATCGGCACAACCTGGCAGAATCTTCAGTGCGATTCTTGACGGGACCAGGCTGGAGGAATGTCAGCCCGGTCGGGAGCGTTTTTCCGACTCATCAGCCGCATCGAGCAAAGGATTTTGGAGTGGACGACTCCGCGCCGGAGGCTTTCAGTCAGCCGCATGAATCTTCCTTCGACGATCGCCTTGGTGGGCGGCCTCACCCTGTTCTGCTCCATGCTCCGGGCTGCGGAACTGCCCGTCTTTCCGCTCTGGCCCGGTCTCGCCCCTGGCGAGAGCAACAAGCTGGGCGAAGAGAAAGACCTGACCAAGCCCACCGATGGCAAGATTGCCGACCGCGCCGTCATCCGGCTTGGCAACGTCTCCACACCCACCCTCACGATGTATCGCGCGCCCCAGGACAAGGACAGCGGCGCGGCCGTGGTCGTGTTCCCCGGCGGCGGCTACAACATCCTCGCCCTGGACCTGGAAGGAACGGAGGTCTGCGAATGGCTCAATTCGATTGGCGTCCACGCCGTGCTGCTCAAGTACCGCGTGCCCAAGCGTGCCGGCTTGGAGAAACACACCGCCGCGCTTCAGGACGCTCAACGCGCCGTTGGCTTGGTCCGTTCCCGTGCGAAAGAATTCGGCCTTGATCCCCAACGCATCGGCGTGCTCGGTTTCTCGGCGGGCGGACACCTCGCGGCGGCTCTTTCCGCCAGTGCGCCGCAACGCACCTATCCCGGCGTCGATGACGCAGACCAGACCAGTTGCCGCCCGGATTTCTCCATCCTGATTTACCCGGCCTACCTCACGCTCAAAGACCAGGGCGACAAAATCAATCCCGAGACCGCCGTGAACAGCAACACCCCGCCGACCTTCATCGCCATGACGCAGGATGATCCGGTGCGCGTGGAGACGGGCTTGTTCTACTCGGTGGCGTTGAAGCAATCCGGCGTACCCTTTGAACTGCACATCTATCCCAAAGGCGGCCACGGCTATGGACTGCGCCGCACGGAGAATCCGGTCACCGCCTGGTCGGATCGCGCGGCGGAGTGGATGAAGGCGCGCGGCGTTTTGAAAAAACCGGCGTCGAACTAGCCGTTTTTCCGCGCCACGAGAAAGGAGTTGAACATCAGGTAGCGCCACGGGCCGAGGTTAAGCAGTAACTCCACCGGCTTCGCCACGTAACGGTCGGTGCAGGCCACGCTCAACACTTTGCACCCGGCACGTTCGAGAAAGAACTCCATCTCAGCCGCGTTGGTGGCCACGATGGCGTCGTCGTCGGGCGTGAACGGCTCCTTCACGATGGGCGTCATGCGGTCGAAGCGCACCGCGTCCGGCGTGGCGCGCATCTGGGCGCGCTTCGCGCGCAGACGTTTCCAGTTGGCCAGCTTGTGGCCGACGCCGCGCATCTTCGGGTGATAATCGCGGAAGCCAAACACGCGGAAAAAATTCGGGCTGGAGAGCACGACCTTGCCGCCCGGTTCGACCACGCGCACGAGTTCGCGGATGAAGGCCTCGGGTTCATCGACGTGTTCGAGTACGTTCAATGCGCCGGCGCTGGCGAAGTGATTGTCGGGGAAGGGAAGCTGCTTCCCATCATAAAGCTGGCAGCGCTCGGAGACTTTTTTGGCGCGTTCGATGTTGGGCTGCGAGACATCGACACCGTGAGCCTCGAACTGCGCGGTCATCAACCGCCCCACGACCTGGCCGACGCCGCAACCGACGTCGAGCGCGCGGGCACCGGGCCGGGCTGGCCTCAACTGGTCGGCGTACTTGGCGTAGAGGTTCGCATCCCACGCCGCAAGATGCTCGGCGTAGGCTTCGTTGTTTTTGTAGTAAGAATCCTGGTGGCCCACGGCGGGAGTTGGAAGTTACGAGTTCCGGGTTCCAGGTTTCGAGCTGGCGACCTGCTTCCGTTTCGCGCTCCAGACCACGAAGCCGAGGATGGCCAGGCCGGCGAGATCACAGCCGAGCACAAGGTAGAATCCGCTGGCCTTCATCTCGTACTTGAACACCACGTTGTGCTTGCCGGCCGGAACGTGAACGCCGCGCATCAGGTAATTGGCCCGCAGCACGGCCGCGGCCTGGCCGTCGATGTAGGCGTGCCACTCGGGTTCGATCTTGTCGTTGAGCAGCAGCAGCGCAGGAGTGGTGCTGGTCGTTTCGATCTCCATCAGCTTGGTCGTCGGGTTGCGCAGAATCACGGCCGTGCCGGGCGCGGCGTTGGTCGCGGTGGGTTTGGGCGCGTCCTGCGAGAGGAGCACGCTCTGCGCGGGGTTCCACGCCGGATCACCGAGGCGCGCGAGCAACGCCTTCTCTTCGGTGATGACTTCCCAGTCGCTGTAGAGCTTCGCCCGGGGCAGAGCGCCGCCGAACTCGATGAGCGCGACGGGACCAGTGGTGTTCGTCTCGGTGACGATGTAAGGGCTGCCCGGTTTGCGGAAGATGGTGAAAGCCGTGTGCTGGCGGAAACTTTTTCCCACCGGGTCCACGTCGCGGTTCAGCATGTCGGTGAACGGTCCGCCCGCCATGCCCAGCACGTAGCGCGTGTTGGTGAGCTGCCAGAGCCGTCCGATGTTCTTGGCCAGCGCAGTGCGGTAGGCCTGCTTGTCGGCGGGCAGGCGCGGCTCTTGCGGGATGTCGATGGATTGGATGCCGTAGTAAGGGAATTGCCGCTGAATCCACTCGCCTTGATACAGGCTTTGCAGTTGTTCAGCGCCCACCGTGACGCGGTGCTCATGCGGCTTGTCGCGCAGCACGTCGAAGACACCGTTGGAGGCGTATTGCTCCTTCCAGTTGTCGTAGCGAATCCACGGCATGTTCGCGCGCGACAAATCAACGACGAGAATGGTGCCCAGCAGGAAGGCCGCCCAGTTCGCGCGCGCGCCGGCGAACGCGCCGCTGATGATCAGCGTCACCACCAGCACACACACCGCGAGTGTGATGACGAACAGCAGCACTTCGCGGATGCTGAAGCTGGCGATGCTGGCGGCGAGCTGCTGGTCGTTGAACCCCCACTCCATGAGATGCTTCACCACCGAACTCTTGGAACCCAGGTAGCCAAACCAACCAACCGCGCTCAAGGCGACGGCGGCGATGCAGCCCCCCGTCCAGAGCTTCTCGTGCGCCGGCCCTTTGGCCCACCACGCCTGGAGTTGACCGAGGATGGACAGACCCTTGCCCGGCACTTCGAGATAACGGCGGTTCAGGCCGATCAGTCCGTAGGCGAAGAGCACCATCAGGCACAGGTCGAACACATGGAACAGCTTCATCGGATTGCGGATGGTCGAGAAGTAGGGCAGCGCGTAAACCAGCCGGTAGAACGGCGCGTGCCGTCCCCAGCCCAACAGCATGGCGACCAACGCCGCCCCGGCCCAGAACCAGATAATCTTCCGCTCGGTGTCCGTGAAAATCTGTCCCTTGCGCCGCAACGCCTCGACGATGGCCCAAAGACCGATCAGCACCACCAACACGCCGGCATATTCACCCGCGCCGGAGGAGCGGGATTGGTTGGCGACGATATTTGCCACCTGTTCGCGCACTTGCGGGTCCGGATCATTGGCGCGCTTTTGAATCTCCACCACGGCGGGGTTCTGTCCCACGCTGCCCCAGTACGATTGCTCGGGTGACTTCGCATACGGCAGCATGTGATAGCCAAACACACCGGGAATGATCACTCGCAATGTCTCCAGCTTGGGCAGGCTCCACATGGTGTTACCGTCCCACTTCTGTTCCTTGGTCAGATTGTCCTGCCCCGTGCCGACCACGCCCGTGACGGCGGTGCGGGCAAAGACGCCGAGAATCTGGCTGGCCATGATGCCGGCGCACACGGCCATCACGGCCACCTTGCCCACGCCCCAGGCCAGCGCCTTGCTGCGGGACGGAGTGGAAATCACGGTGCGCCAGAAAGCGTAGGCGGCGATGAAAACGCAGAAGAAGGCGCCATTGTCGCCGCCCTCGGTGACGGACATGCCAAGGGCCAGGCCGGCGAGAATGCTGGTCAGCACCGGTTGCACCACGAACCCGGTCTCGATGGCCGCCAGCGCGAGAAAGGCCGCGCCGAGCGACAGGCTGCGCGTGCCCAGCCCCCAGGCGGCGTTGGAGAAGAAATTCATGTTCAGGGCGGCGGCGAGGGCGGCGAGGATCGAGACGCGTGAATTGCCTCCGATGCTGCGGAAGAAAATCCAGGCGCAGACGCCAAGGATGAGAACGGCCGTGGGGCAGTAAAAGTTCACGCGCGCGACGCCTTGATAGACCCAGTGGATGAGACCGCTGAAATTCGGCGCAAGGTTTCCGTTGTAGGCTCCGATCCAGAAGTTGTCGTTCCAGATGCCGAAGAACGCCCCCGGCATGTCGATGGGGCGCGAGAGGATCGCGCCGAGCGGGCCGTCGTTCGAGAACAGTGCCTGGCCCGGCACGAAGCTCCGGTGGAAAAGGAAACAAAGCGTCGCGCCCAGGAAGACGACCAGCAGCAGCAGGCTTTTGAGGCCGGGTTTTCGGTTCATAAATTGGCAGGCATGGTTTCGCTCACGACTGCGCAGGTTCGCGGCGCTTGATGGAAATTCTCCCGGTATAATCGAGCCGGTTTAACAAAGGACGATGGGGCTGCGCCGCGAAGTATTCATCCACGGCTTTGCGTGCGCCGAGCCAGTGGCCGTAGTCGTCGATGATGAGCACGCCATCGGCCGTGAGGCGCGGGTAGAGGTGCTTCAATTCGTGCGCGGTCGATTCATACCAGTCGGTGTCGAGCCGCAGCAGAGCAATCTGGTCGGGAGCCTGGCCGGGCAAGGTGTCTTCGACCTTGCCCTTGATGAAGTGGAGTTTTTCCTTCGGGTAGCCGGTGGAATAGAGATTGCGCTTCACGTCCTCAAGGCCAGCGAAGCACCAGTAGTTGGCGTGGTCCTCGGTGGGCTTTTCCAAGTCGAGGAGAGCCTTGGCCGTCTGGCCATCGAACATCACATCGTCCGCAGTCGGGGCGGACATGCCCTCGAAGGTGTCGAAGAGATAGAGATCTCGGGACGTGTCACCGCGCTGCATCAGCGCCAGGGCCGCCGCCATCGTGCTGCCCCCACGCCAGACGCCGCACTCCACGAAAGCCCCGGGAATCTTGTTGTCGCAAATGTATTCCACCGCGGAAACGAGGCCGGCCTGCCGCTCCAGGCTGGTGGCCGTGTAAGGCTTGATGGCGTCAAATATCTTGAGGTGCGCCGGGGAGTAGCCAGCCGTGTAACGGATCACCGCAAAACCGCGTGCGTTGAGAAATTTTTGAATCGCGCCTTTGATCATTCTTGTGAGGCGAAATTGTCGCCTTCGCTGCAAAGGCGGGTCAACTTGAATTCTGGCACCGTTCCCTCCGGGGCTTCTTATGGGTGCCGGGGCGTGGTCAGGCGGTAGAAGCGGCTGGCCGGGAGCGCGGGAACGGAGTTGGTCACGGCCACCAGCCGGTTGCTCGGCGCGGCGGAGACGTGCAGCCGGTTGCTCCAGACACCGCCGAACGGCACATCCGACCACAGCACCGTGTAGGTCTTGTTCGAGACGGCCGTGAATGTGAGACGAAGTTCGTTTGAACCGGATGGGACCGGCGCGGCATTCAGTTTCAGCCAGTCATTCTCGTTTGTCGGATCGGTGCCGGCCAGAAACTCCTGCCAGTTGGTGAAGCCGTCATGATCGTAGTCCGCCGCGCCGTCCTCCTGCTCGGGATCGAGGTGATAAGAATTTTCCCAACCGTCCGGCATTCCGTCGCCGTCGCTGTCGAGGTAGTCGGGCGCCAGTGGCCCGCCGGGCGTGGGTGGTGCGGCGATCCAGTTCGCGGCGTTGGTCACGGAACGGGTGAAATTCATGCGCTGCAACGAGAGGCCAGTGTTGTCCGCGTCGGTCGGCCAAGGCGCGGCGTTGTCGTAGGCGACATCCAGAATGGTCGCGCCCGAGGGCAGGTGCAGCGAAATCCTTTCCCCCGCATTGTCGAGCTTGCCGGTGTACAGGCCGCGTAACGACACACCCGGATAGCGGATCACGAACTGGGCCGCATTGCGGGCCATTACGAAATACTGGCCCGCACCGAGGAACGTGTCGTTCGTGAAGGTAAAGTTGATGCCGTTGCTGAACACCAACCCACTCAGATCGAGGGTCGTGCTCCCGATGTTGCGGAATTCAAGGAACTCAAATTCGTCGCCGTCGGTGGTGTCCAGCTTGGGCGGGTTGTACATGATCTCGCTCAACTGGAGTTTGCTGAAGTCCTGCGGCGGCACGAACTGCGCCTCGACCAAGGCGCTCCAGTTGGTGCCGTTCTTCACCCGCGAGCGGACCACAGTGGGAGAGGCAATCGGGACGGGGCTACCGTAGGTCTGCGCCGTGCCGGAAACCGCGCCGCCCCGCTGGCGGGGATCCGTGCCGTCTGCGGTGAAGTAAATCGTCCCGGCGAGGTTGGTGTGGGTGATGCCCAGCATGAACCCCTGCGGCACGTCGCCGCCGAACTGGCTGAAGTTCGGCGCGCCAAGGTTCGGATAAAGGCCGACGTTGCGGAACCGCTTGAGGGCGAACTGCGCGTTGGACGGGAAGTAGGTGTTGACCATGAAGTTCGATTTCCCCACCCAGTTCGTCTGGCGGTTGTAGGCCGGGCTGTGCGCCGCGTCGCCCCAGCGGGCCGATTCGCCGACGATGGCCTGGTCGATTTCCGCCGAGCGGGCGGCCCAGCGCGAGATGTTGGATTGGAGCGTCAGCACGCCGCCGTTGAACATGTGTTGCTGCACGCGGTCGCCAAACATGACTTTGAACTCCTGGTCGCGGCGCAGCCCGTCATAGACCTGGCCGACGGTGTTCGGCTCATAGACCTGTTCGATCATGGTCGGCGCGTTGCCCCACGTCCCGGTGCTGTCACGATCAAGCCGGTCGATGGCGACCTCCTGATCCCAGGTGAAGAAGCGGAAGCCGTCGCTCAACGGCCCGGTGTGCCGCGCCGCCCACCAGTTGCGGCCCGGCCAGTCGATGGCCGCGGCGTGGATGTGCAGCACCATGTAATCCATGAAGTTGTCCATGTTGATCAGCACGGGGTAGTTGGTGTTGCGCGCGCCGTCCGGGTTCAAACCCTGCACCTGGGTGAAGATGTTGGTGTTGCTTGCGGCCTGACCGGAGAGCGTGAGGAGTTGTGTCCACATCGCCCGCGTGCCCGAGACCGCCACGCCGGCGAAGTCCGTCACCACGTCGTATTCCTCCTTCTGTCCGCCCAGCCGGTCGGCGAAGAACGTGTCGTTCAATTTCTCCGCCAGGTTGTAGAGACCCCAATAGACTCCGTTGATGTAAAGCTGCACATAGGTTCCGCGCGCGGCGGTCTGCCCCATCGCCAGATGCGCGTCGCGCATCCACTGGTCGCGCAGATAGGTGGCGTCGTAGTTGCGCCAGATGAAGTCCACCAGATTCTGGATCGGCCAGGAGTCCGTGGAACAGGCGCGCAGCACCAGTTGATCGAATTTGTTCACCGGGCCGGGGAAGAGCGGGTGCTCGAACTTGTTCATCCCGTACTCCTCGCGGAACAGGATCCGGAGCGGATGCTTGGGCGTGGCGTGCGGAAGCTCGCTCACCGCACCGTGAATTTGCACGCCGGCTCCGACGTGAAATCCCTCCCGGCCATTGGGGTAAATCATTTCCACGGACGCGCGGCGTTCCCAGTTCGTGCCCTCCATCAAGGGACGGGTGTATATGCCATTCGTCGGGCCGAAGACTCCGTCCATCGGCGTGACGATGCTGATGGTCGGAATTGCGGTGAGCGCGTTGGTGAAACTGTAGTATCCGGTCGCCGCCGTGACCACGGAGGCGTCCACGGTGAAATCGGCCGGGTAAGACTGGCCGTTGCCGGGCGGGTCTTCGATCCACGTCGCAGAGGCGCCGGGCGGGCGGGTCTGGGCCGCCACCGAGTCGGGCAGGACGTAAGTGTGAGTGTCCACGTCTGTGGGTGCCCAGCCATCCTTGAACGCCGCGACCCGGAGCGTCTTGGTGGCGGCGATCTGAATCGTGCCGGTGGGCGCGGTGTTTGCATCCGGCGGAGCGATGAGGAGTCCCGAGGCCAGCGTGGGGATGTTCCCGTTGGTGGTGTAGGCAATCGTTGCGCCCGGCGTCGTGCAGTAAACCTCCAGGTTGAACGGCGCGAAGAAGAATCCGCGGTTCGTGCTGAGCTTCGTGTCGGCCACGTAGCCGAGCACGCCGGAGTTGTTGGCCGCGCCTGGCGTGGGCAGGGGAAAAAACGCCGGGCCGCCGGAGAGTCCGTAGGAAACATTCGCGCGCTGGGCCGGGTAGTTGGTCCACTCGCTTGCGATGGTCACGCCGTCGGCCATGACGAGCGCGAGGTAGCCGCCGCTGTTCGCAAGCCGGAAGCTGGCGTGCAACGGCGCACCGGGCACCCGCCGGTCCTTGCCCGAGGCGAACACCAGCAGGTAGCCGTTGGCCGCGAGGTTCGTGGCCGGGAACCGCCACTGGGTCAGGTTGGTGGCGTTGTCGGTCAGAGACCAGTTCTCCAGGTTCACCGCGCCCAGGCCAGGGTTGAACAGCTCGATCCAATCGGGAGCCTCGCTGTCTTCATCGAGCAGGAACCCGTCGTTCTCGGCCATGAACTCGCTGATGAGCGGATGGGCGGAAGAGAGCACTGTCACCACGGCGGAGGAACTGGTCAGGGAACCGGAGAAGTTCGAGACGACGACCGAGTAACGTCCCGCCTGGCCGGGGGTAATTCCCACGAGCACGAGATTGCTCGTCGTCTGGCCGGGCAACACCGCTCCGTTGTACAGCCACTGGAAGGTCAGCGGCGGCGTGCCGCGCCCGGCGACATTCAGACTGACCGTGGCTCCGGCCAACACCATGGTGTGTTGCGGTGGCGTCAGGATCGAAAGTGGTTGCAGCACCACGAGGAGGGCGACGGCGCTGGCCACCGTGCCCGTGGCGTCCGAGACCTGCACAAAATAATTTCCGGCATGGCTCAGTTGCACGCTGGCGAAGGTGAACACTGGATTGGTCAGACCCGCCAGCGGATTGCCGTTCTGGAACCACTGGTAAGTCAGCGGCGGCGTGCCCTGGGCGACCACGGACAGGCTCACCGAATTGCTTTCGAGCACGGTCGCGCCCTGCGGCTGAACCAGGATGCCGAGCGGTTGCGGCGTGCTGCACTTGCCCTCCGATCCGGCGGTGTAAATGGCGGCGACCTCCGATGCGTTGAGGACGCGGGTATAAAGCGTGAGTTCATCGATGACTCCGGGGAACGCGGCGGGCGCGAAGAAACCGGACTTCCGGATGCCGACTTGCAATGGGTAGCTGGTCTGCGGCGTGAAGATGCCGAGGTTCGTGGAGCGGATGAGCGAGCCGTTCAGGTAGAGCGCCGCCAGGCCCGTGATCTGGTCATAGGTCAGCGCGAAATGCTGGAAGGTGTTGTCCACCAGCGCGCCGGAACCGGTGTAGATCTGGTGGCTGACGTCGGCGGTGTCGATCAGGTTGGCGTACAAATCACGAGTGCCAGTGGTGGAAGTCGAGATGTGCATGCCCAGGCCGCCACTCCCGTTGTTCCATTCCAGAACCGTGCCCAGTTCGGCGGCGTTGTAGGGGTTGAACCACGCCTCGATGGTCAGGCCGGAATTGGTGCCGAGGTTGACGGCGGACGAGGCTGGCGTTTCCGAGTACTGGCTGCTGCCGTTGACCAGCAATCCCTGCCCGACGCGCCCGACCGTGTAGCCGGCCCCGCCGATGAGGTTCATGGTGGCGTTGCCCACCACGCTGGTGCCGCTGTTCTCGTACTTCCACCAAGCCGTCATTCCATTGGCCAGCGAACCGCAAACGGGCGGCGGCACGACGGTCAGCGTGGCGACGAGACTCGTGATGGAGCCGGAGATGTCGGTCACGACCACCGAGTAACCGCCTGCGTCCGTGAACTGCGCGTTGGTCCGGTTCAGCATCGTCTGGGCCTGGCCGGCGAGGTTCGTGCCGTTGAAGCGCCACTGGTATTGCAGCGGCGGCCTGCCCTGCGCCACCACGGAGAAGCTGGCATTGTTGCTTACCTGCACCGTGACGCTTTGGGGTTGAGTCAGAATCGCCAGCGGCACCTGGGTGACGGTAAGTGTCGCGACCGAACTGGTGATCGAACCCGTGACGTCGGAGACGACCACGGAATAACCGCCGGCCTGCGACAACTGCAAATTGGTCAGGGTCAACTGTGAGTTGGTCCGGCCGCTCATGGGGCTGTCGTTGAACCGCCAGGCGTAGAGCAGCGGAGCCGTGCCTTGGGCGAGAACATTGAATGTCGCGGTCCCGCCTTCCGCCGCGCTGACGTTCTGCGGCTGCGTCAGGATCGCAAGAGTTGCGGCAGCGCACTTGCCCGCCGCGCCGGCCTGGTAAATGGCCAGCACCTCGTTGGAACTGAGCACGCGGCTATAGAGGGTCAGCTCATCAATGATGCCATTAAAGTAGGTGCCCGAAACCGGTCCGGCCGGCCGGTTCCCGACGTAAAACGGATACGTGGTCTGCGGGGTGAAGCTGCCGAGGTTCGTGGACCGAATAAGCGAGCCGCTGAGATACATGGCCGCTTGGCCGGTGATCCGGTCGTAGGTGAACGCCACATGCTGAAAGACGCCGTTGGTGAGCACGTTTGGACCGGAGGAGACCTGATGGCTCCCGCCCGAGGTATCCACGAGGTTGGCGAACACGTCGCGGGGATTTCCCGAAGAGGTCGCCAGGTGCGCGCCGATACTGCCGTTGTTCCACTCCACGAAAGTGCCGACCGCCGCCGCATTCGCGCACTTGGTCCAGAACTCGATGGTCAGGCCGCTGTTGGTGCCGATGTTCAGCTTCGCGTTGGCGTTTGCCCGGGCGTAGTCATTCACGCCGTCCAACGATAAGCCCTGACCGACCTTGCCCGGAGCGTAGGTCGCGCCGTTGAACAAGGTCAGGGTCGAGACACCGAGCACGTCGGTCGGCACGTTCTGGAACTCCCACCAGGCGTTCGCTCCCGCTGGCGCGGAACCGCACACCTGAGCCGTGACGGACGAAGGCGGTATGAAGAGGCTCAACACCCCCAGAAGCACCAACAGAACTTTCCGGCCGGCAGGAACTTGAGGTGGCGCTTTCATTTGGAGCAAGAGATTGATAACCCACCAGGCTTGGAACGCAATCCGGCGTTCGGCCTTTCCCACACTCGACACGCCGCTCGCTGTTCCAATACAAACACCGGATTCATTCGCGGCCCGGCGGACGGGCGCGCGGCAGCAGCATGATTGTCAAAGCCTTGCAGAACATGGTCGGTGGCGCGCACGCCCGGAGTTGCCAGCGGTGCAACGACTGGAGCGGCCAGGCCGTCGCGCGCCTGCGTCCGCAGTCGCTGCTCGACGTGGGCTGCGCGGACGGCGCGTTCCTTTTCAACTACCTCGACTACAAGCCACAACAGTTTTGCGGCATCGAGGCCGCGCCGGAGTTGATGAAGCAGGCCCGCGCCCGCGGCATTGACGTGCAGTCGGTTGATCTCAACGGGGTCTGGCCCTACGCGGACAACAGCTTCGAGGTCGTGCATTGCGCGCAGGTCATTGAGCATCTGCACAACACGCGGCTCTTCGCGGCGGAGATTTTGCGCGTGCTCAAGCCGGGCGGCACGGCGCTCATCACTTCCGAGAATCTCACCAGCTTCCTCAACACTTTCGCCATGATGATGGGCTACACGCCCTTCACCCTCATGCGTTGCTGCGGTTGGTACATGGGCAATCCGCTCGGGCTGCACTCGGGCGAGCATGTGCCGGAAGGCGTACCGATTACAGACCCGGCGTTTGCCGGGGTCACGGGGCATGTGCGCGCGCTGTCCGTCATTCAGGCGCAGGAGTTGTTTGAGAAAGTCGGTTTCGTAAACGTGCGCGCCTCGTCCATCGGACTGATGCCGCTGCCGGATTTCCTGGGCCGTGCCCTGGAGAGCACCATGTATCGGCGCGGGCATTTGCTGCTCATCGAGGCACAGAAGCCGAAATAAAATGGGCCTGGACGTCAATGCCGTGAAGTTCCTGATCGCCGCGCGCAAAAGCGGCGTCGAGTTTGGCGATGTCGTCACGCTGGGCCGGCAGGACTTGAACGTATATCCCGCCAAGTTGAAGGCGCTGCTGGAGTCACACGGCTTCTCCGGCGAGGCGTTCGCTCCAGGCGCGGCCGACACGGGTTTCGCGGAACCGGTCTTCAAGGCGCTCGGGGCCAAGAGTGTTGCGTCGCTGGATTTCTCCGACTTCGAGGGCGCGGAGTTCGTGCATGATTTGAATCAGCCGTTGCCCGAGAACTTGAAACAGAAGTTCGACACGGTCATCGACGGCGGCACGCTCGAACACGTTTTCCATTTCCCGCAGGCACTCAAGAACTGCATGGAGATGGTGCGAGTGGGCGGGCGCTTCTACACGCACGCGCCTGGAAACAATTGGTGGGGGCACGGCTTCTACCAGTGCAGCCCCGAGCTTTTCTACCGAACTCTCTGCCCGGACAACGGCTTCCAAGTCGAGCGGATGATCACGCACTTCGTCGGGCCGTATGGGCGCTGGTATGAAGTTTCCGATCCCGATGTCATCCGCGCCCGGGTCGAAGCGATCACGTTCGGACCCCAGCAACTTCTTGTGCAGGCGAAGCGCACGACCGTGGTGCCGATCTTCGCCAAGACGCCTCAGCAGAGCGATTACAACAAGCGGTGGGAAGATCCGGCGGCGGCCAGCGCGGCCGTCGGCGTGGAGCGCAAGGCCTGGTCCGCCACTCGGCCCAAGCTGGCCCGGGTGCTGCCGGGACTGACCCGTCTGTTGCACGTCGCGAAAATTGGTTTCCTCACTTACTACAATCTCTCCCTGCGGAACCGGCGTAACTTCAAACCGGTGAAGAAGCCCTGACATGCTGCGACGATTCCTCAGAAACACCGCGCTCGGACGGATCGTGATGATTCCCGGCCGCTTCGTGCTCATCGCGTTGCCGCAACTCCTGCGACAGGCTGGACTGATGGTGAAGTGGGCCTTCACCTCGAAGGAGTATTACAACCACACCTATCATCTCACCGAGTTGAACCAGCAGTATCTCGCCAGCTACATCGCGGCGGTCTGCGGCCACGACGTGAAGGTGATCGAGGGCTACATCAACGAACTGGCCAACGACACCGCGCTCCGTGACCTGCTCATCCAGCGGACGAACGACAGCCGTGATCGCCACAACTCCGACGCCGAACCGCGCTACAATCGCCGTCTCGGCTGGTATGCCCTGCTGCGGGCCACCAAACCGCGTGTCGTGGTCGAGACCGGCATCGATCGCGGCCTGGGCACCGTGGTCATGGCCGCCGCGCTCAAGCGTAATCAGGACGAAGGATTTCCCGGACTCGTGTACGCTACGGACATCGTGCCGGATGTCGGGCACCTGCTGGCCGAACCGTACAGGAGTTTCTGCCGTGAACTGATTGGCGACTCGGTGGAGAGCCTGAAGAAGTTCCAGCAACCCGTGGATGTGTTCCTGCACGACAGCGACCACACTCCCGCCTACGAGTGGGCGGAGTTTCTGGCCATCGAGCCGCGACTCCACGCGTCGTCCATTGTGTTGAGCGACAACTCGCAACAGACCTCGAAGCTGCGCGAATTCGCGGTCCGCCTCAGCCAGTCGTTCCTCTACTTTCAGGACACGCCGCGCGATCACTGGTGGCCCGGCGACGGCATCGGGGCCGTGTTTCAGCCCGGCCAGCGTTACTATTTCCCCGACGAGAAGCGATGACTCCCGGCAGTTCAGCGATTGTCACCGTCGCCTTCGGCCATTCGACCGAACATCTCGACTATACCTTCCTGAGCTTCGCGGAGAAGAACCCCGGCGTGCCGCTCCACGCCTTCATCATCGGGAGCAAACTGCCCGAGCGCCGGCTGCCGCAGATCACTTATCACCTCGTCGCGCCCGTTCCTGATTTCTCACACCCGTTGCGCGAGATTTACTTCCGCCGCCACGAGCTAATCGACCAACTCGACGTGGAGTTCGCGCTCATCGTGGATTCGTACGACGTGCTGTGCCTGCAACCGCTGCCGCCGTTTGGGAAGATTCTGGCCGGCTTCGACATGGCGGCGGCAACGGAGGTCAACGGCTCCCGATACTTGTTGGGTCAGGGCCATACGGCGAATTTCCTGAACGGAGGCGTGACCTTCTGGAACCTTCCCAAGAGCCGGGAGATCCGGGCGGAGATTATTCGGCGTGGCAAAATCCGCTTTCGGCTCGTGGCTGACGATCAACTCGTCATCAATGAAGTCGTCCAGACGAAGTACGCGGATCGGGTGCGGATCTTGCCGTGTCAGTACAACTTTCGTCCGTTCTTCAGGGCCGGAGTTTGGCAACGAATCAAACCGTTGTTTTTCAACCTGCACCATCCGTCCAACTGGCGCATCTGGCCGAGTGTGGATCATTTGGACGGGGTGCTCATTTACCACAACCTGACCTCGATGGATCTGGTGAAGTCGCAGCCGGCGATGAATCCCCAGGCAATACTCCCAGAGCCATAGTCCCGAGGCCGAGACATAGGAGCGACCACCCAAGCGCGGGTAAATCTTACGCCGTCTTCCGAAACGTGAGGAATGACCCTTCGTCGTTGTGCCGGACGAACTGGTAAAACTTAAGCCCCAGATCGGCGGGCTTCAGTTCCGGAAAGTTTTTCCCCAGCCAGGCTTTCCATTCGTCATTGGTCCACTTGGTCTGATGAAGATCAACCCCGTCGTGAATGTCAGGCCGCGAAGTGGTCGTGGCGGCGAAGTATCCGCCGGAGGCGAGATGGGCGGTGATGTTCTGAAACAGTTGCGGAAGGTCGGAGGTCGGAATGTGTTCCAGCACTTCCCACATGGTGATCAGGTGAAATTTCCCCGGCTCTCCGCTCAACCGGACGGTAAAGGGCTTGGTCACGTCGCAGGTGAAGAGGTTCTTGTGGGCCAGCGCCGGCCAGTTGGCGCGCTTGTGTTTGAGGGAGAAGTCCGAGCCTTCCAATCCGCACGCTGCCCACCCCAGTTCCCGGTAGTCCGCCACCAACTGTCCCCCTGAGCAACCGAGGTCCAGCGCCCCGAGCACCTTGCCCGGATTATCCCGCCCGATGAGCTCCGCCATGTGGGCGACGAACTTCTTGTTGGTGCTGTTGTCCCGGCTGGTGCCCCAGGGAATCAGGTGGTCGGGCGACTCGAAGGCGATGGGATTCTTGGTCTCGAGCGTAATGGTGCCTTCAAACGCCCTGCTGATCTGTTGCAGGCGGCGGCGACGCGAGGGGTAAATCCATTCCTGCGCTTGCTTGTAAAAGCGCATCCAGATCTCCTTGAGCAGGAACTTCGTTTCGCCCTGCCGAACGAGTGAAAAGGCCCATTTCGCCGCTCTGAAAATCATAAAAGAGGGCGACGATATGGGCCGATTTGTCGGGGCACCAGCGATTTTTTCCTCTGCGCACGGCCCACGGTCCGGGTCTCACAGCGTTGGTCGGGGGGGGCTGGAGAACCTGACAGTTTGTTGTCCCGCTCCACGGATTTTTGAATCATCGACCATCGGCGCTTCCGTCTTGGAGTAACCAATCCTTTCCCTTTGCTTTCCCCGGGCCGTCGCCGTACGCCGGTCGAAATCGGTGTGCCCCCTTCATTTGTTCCCCTTCTTCAGCACCTCCGCCATGGCCCAGCCCAGAGCGTTGCCGACTTCCATGAAGGTCTCGGCGTTCCGATTGTAGTGATAGCCCTGATTTTTCGGGGAAACCTCAACCTCCCGCCAGAAATCGCGGACGTCCACGCACTTCACGTTGCCGGCGAACTCCGGATGCTTCCTGGCGTCATTCAGCGCAAGCTGCGCTTCGGCGATCTGCAGCCCGAGGCCCGAGCGCCCGGGGTTCCCGCAGCCCGTGGCCAGCACAAACGGCGCGTTCGGCGCGTTGAAATCTTTTCGCAGCATCTTGATCAACTGCGCCAAGTTCTGTTCGTAGCGGCTGGCGTGGACCGGATTTTGATCCTTGTTCCCCTGCCACCAGACGAACCCGGTGACCTCGTATTTTTCGGCTCCAGGGTAATATTTACCGACCTCACTCAAGACCTTTTTGGCGTTGGCGGTGTCGTCGTCGTTTTGCTTGCCGGCGTACCACGCGACCTCCTTCTTGGGCTGACCTTCGATCCACGAATCGGGTGTGTCCTTGTATCCGGCGTAGGTCTTGCCCTCGACCGTGTACCGCGCGCTGCCGGGCGGAAGAAGATCCCAGCCCAAGCTGCGGTTGCCGATACAGGATTTAAGAATCAGCACCGAATCCTCCAGCACCTGGCCCATAATGTGACCGAACTGCAACTCCGGCCCGATGGTCTTGCCTTTGACCGTCAGTCAGTCCTTTTGCACCAACTGCATGTGGCCGCGGTTTTGCATGACAAAGACGTGCCGAACATCACTGCGCGCAGTCCACCTGCCGGCCTCATCCGACAAGTGGGGATACCGCTTTTCCTTCTTCGTCAGATACTCCAGCGTGCCATGAGTCGTCTCCGGCCCAACGTCTCCCATCCCGACCATGTTCGACTGCCCCAGCAGGATGAACACCTTGACCGGCTTGTTCGTGTCCGCTGCCTTGGCCTCCGGCCTCGGCAATGGGTGTTTCGGATTCGTATCGAACTTCTCCGCCGCCGAGGCGCTGGCGGCGCCCAGGACCGCGGCCGCCAGCAGCGAGACCACGGCGAATAGCGATTGGTTGTGCATAATTGTTTCCAGGTTGCGTGGTTAATTACTTGGAAAGGGTCGGGCGCGCCAGTTCGGTGAAGCGGTCGGTCTGCCGCTGCCAGGCTTGGGCCAGTTCCTTCACCTTCTCCGGCAGCTTCGCGATGCGGCAAAACCTAATGAAATTCCGGCACTCAGCGCGGCGGGGCGACGAAAGGGCGGCGCTGGGTGTGGGCGGAGCGGAGTCCTCAAGCCGGAAGGGGTGGCGGCAAACAGGCGGCGGCACGCGCGGGTTTCACGGCCGGGGGCGGCAAAACTTGCCGGCTTGAGGGAGGGATGGGCCAGCGTGACGAGTTTGGCACGCCGCATTCTCAGCGCTGAAGGCGCGGTATTCGACAGCCCAGGGCAACGCCCTGGGTTGGCGATGCACAAGAATTCTCCAGCCCTTGAAAGGGCGGAACAACGGCGCGCTGAGTGACGCCTCTTCAGGGCTGGTTTGGTTTTGCGGACTCGCACCCAGGGCTTTGCCCTGGGCTGACGAATGACGGCCCTTCGGGTCTGAATCTGGGTTCTTGTTCCCGTTGAGGCGCCGCGTTACCGTCCCGCCATGAAGACGCTCACGGTTCAACTCGCGAAAGAGCAGTTCAGCCGCATCCTCACCGAAGCGAATCGCGGAGATGTGATTGTCCTCACGGATGGAGATCGGCGAATGGAGTTGGAAGCGACTCCACCCCACGGCGGTGCGCTTCCGTTCGATTTGGACGAGGACAGCACGGAACTGGAAGCAGAACTGCTCAAAGCCGTCAAAGGGCCGCACGCCCCCTTCTCCGAGGCGGAACTGCGCGGCATCGCCGACCGCGCCTTGCAAGAGCACCGGACGAAGCGCGCCGAATGAGCCTGGCGCTGCATCGTTCGGATTACTTCAACGAAGACTTCGACCTGCAATACCGGTGGTATCTGCGCGAGGCGGGCGAGGAAATCGCCGAACGGTATTTTGCCGCCGTGCTGGCGAGCGTGCGCGAACTGGCGCGGCATCCCGGACTCGGACGTCAGCGGAAATTCCGGGACGAGGCGCTCCAGGGCTTGCGTTCTTTTCGCGTGGATCATCCGTTCCATCGCCACCTCATCTTCTATCGCGCCACGGAGAACGAACTGTTCGCCGAGCGAGTGATGCACGGCACGCGCGATTTGCCCCGGCGATTGCGCGAGGTGCCCGGTTCGGAATGAGCCTCGTCACCTCGTCTGCTACGGCTTCCCCGGCTGCACCACTGAGATCACAAACTTCTCCGCGCTCAGGTATTGCTTCGTGAGGCGGCGGATGTCGTCGAGGGTCACGGACTCGTAGCGCGCGTCATTTGGAAGTTGTTTCGGCGGAGTGGGCGATTACCTTACCGGCCATGAGCGTGCTCGAATTGACGGATGAGCAGGTGATTTCGCTGGTGCGGCAACTCCCAACTGAGCGGAAGCGCAGCGCGCTGTTCGTGCTGGCCGGGGAAACCCAGGCGCGACGCGATGAACGCCTTCGTTTCGGCGAGGCGCAGTTGCGGCAGCTTTGCACGGCGCGCGGGCTGGATTGGGACCGGCTCTCGGAAGATGAGTGCGAAGATTTCGTGAACCGCCTGCTGCACGAGAAATAGCGCGGCTCTCACCGTCGTCTTCGATACGAACATCCTTTTCTCCGCCACCGGCTGGCGAGGCAATCCCTTTCAATGCGTCGAGCATGCCCGCACCGGGCGAATCAATGCCGTGACTTGCCCTGAGTTAATGCAGGAACTCGCCGAGAAACTGGACACCAAGTTGAAGTTCTCTCCCGATCAAACCACCGAGACACTGGCTGATTACTTGAGCTTTCATCGGTTGGTCAGCATTCCAAAAACACTCAATGCCGTCCCGCGCGACCCGGACGATAATGCCGTGCTGGAGTGCGCGCTGGAAGCTGGAGCCAGCCACATCGTCACGGGCGACGATGATTTGCTCGTGTTGAAGGAGTTTCGTGGAATCCAGATTGTCCGTGCGAGTGAGTTCCTCCGAATCTTCACAGCGCAGCTCGGTTCAGAGTGAGCCTTTCTACTGCGGCTGCTACTTTCCCGGCTGCACCACCGGGATCACGAACTTCTCCTGCTCAGGTACGGCTTCGTGATACGGCGAAACCCAACGGGATTTTGACACTCAGCGCGGCGGGGCGACGAAGGGGCGGCGCTGGGTGGGGAGGAGCGGAGTCCTCAAGCCGGAAAGGGTGGCGGCAAACAGGCGGCGGGACGCGCGGGTTTCACGGCCGGGCGGCAATCCTGGCCGGGTTGAGGAATTAAATGCCGGTGTGCGGGCGATGATTGCCTAAACACGCTGCGTTGCATTGCCGGTCCAGACGGAGTATCAAGGACGCATGACTTTCACGCGCATCACCAGCGACCCAAAGCGGATGAATGGGCAGCCCTGCATCCGAAACTTGCGGCTGACGGTGCGCCGCGTGGTGGAAGCGGTCGCCACCTACCCAAACCGCGACGAGCTGAAGCGCGAATATCCTGAGTTGCAGGAGGAAGACATTCGCGAAGCGCTGGCCTACGCGGCGGCGAACCTGGATGACAAAGTGATGGAACTGGCGGTCGGCCCGTGATGGCGGATGAAACTGCTGCTCGACCAAGGCACACCCGCAGCGCGGCCCCGCTTTTATGCCGCGCCGGATTCGATGCGGTTCACACCGGCGACATCGGAATGGCGGCGGCGGGCGACGAAGTAATTCTCCAGCGAGCCGTCGTTGAAGATCGGGTTGTCGTCACCCTGGACGCGGACTTTCACGCCCTGCTCGCGCACTCGGTCGCCACGAGACCGTCCGTGATTCGCGTTCGCATCGAAGGCTTGCGCGCGGAAGAATTTGCCAGCCTCCTGCCACGAGTGATCGGGCAATGCCGAAGCGATCTGGAAAGCGGTGCGATGGTTTCGGTGCAAGAAGGTCGCATTCGTGTGCGCCGACTACCGATGGCGTGAGGGATGTGACCGCGTTCAGCGCTGAAGGCGCGTCATTCGACAGCCCTGGGTGGGCGATCTTCAGAAGCTCCCCAGCCCTGAAAGGGCGGAACAGCGGCGCGAGGAGTGACGCCCCTTCAGGGCTAATTGGGTTTGGCGAATTCTCACCCAGGGCTGTGCCCTGGGCTGACGAATGACGGCCCTTCGGGCCTGAAACCTCGGCGCGATTCCGGCACCCAGCGCGGCGGGGCGACGAAGGGGCGGCGCGGGGTGGGGGCGGAGCGGAGTCCTCAAGCCGGAAGGGGTGGCGGCAAACAGGCGGCGGGACGCGCGGGTTTCACGGCCGGGCGGCAAGCCTGGCCGGGGTGAGGAATGAATTGGTCACCGTGCTCAGGGTGGCTCGGACCGGGCAGAACTGGACTGATGGATGAGGTAATGTTTGAGTGACGCGAATGCTTGTTTTGAGATTCTCAAACCGGAAATTGCGGAAACAGTCCGGTTGCATTAAAAATTGGCGCTGTTAGGAGAATATCTGAATGCACGAGAATCAACTCCAATTATCAGAGGTGCGCACGAATCAAGCGCGCACGCTTCGAGTGTTTGACTACACCATTACCTTGGCTCCGGGAGTTGTACGGTATCTTGGAGTCGCCAATTTTTTGGACGCAGACGTCGAACGCTCGGTTGACCTCGTGCGCAGTTCTTCGGCTCAACCTAAGATTCAGATCCCGCGAGACGAATTTGTTGTCGAGACGGATCAATTCAACCCAGGTTTGAACCTGGAAGAGATTGACGAATTGTTTCCAAACATCGGCTGGGAAGAGAGGCTACGGATACACCATGCACTTGGCAGGGCTTACAAAGAACACGGGATGCCATCGTGCGTCTATGGTTGTTTTCATCGCGAACTCAAGTTGACAGAACTAACCACCGCCGCCTGTCTTGACGCGTGGGTGAAAAAAGCGTGGCACGATAATGATCTGACGGAATCCTTCACTGGTGTATCGGACTACATGGTGCTGACATCCAATGCCTACAGTTCACGCTGTGTCTTTCGGAAAACTCACCTCATCGTGCATCGGCTCGGAGAACTGGAGCGAGAAGCCGAGGGAAAAAAAAGACGAGAACAAGAAGCAATTGCTTCAAGAGCCACACTTGGAGAATTGGAGCGCCTCAGAAAAAGTAGTTTTTCCACGTTTGTTTACCTGATGGAAGATTTGCGGAATGGGCATTTCAAGATTGGGCGGAGCGCCACACCAGGAAAGCGCGAACGGACTCTGCAATCAGAAGTGCCGCAGATCGTTTTGCGTTTCTCGATACCCGCCAATGTCGATCACGAGCGAGAATTGCACGAGCGTTTCGACGATAAACGACAGCGAGGAGAATGGTTTGCCCTCTCGCCTGACGACCTGCTCTGGCTCATGTCCTTCCTGAAGCAACACGGGGACGGGGCGCGCGTCGCTGTCGATCACCAGTGGTTCACCAATATATTTTTTAACGGTGCCGGACAACCTTGACTGGTCTCAGTCCCCCGCTGGCTCCTTGCCGTTTTGGATCATTTCAACTCCCAGTAGGATGCGAAACTCGCGCTGCAACTTCTGAAGGATCGGCGGGCATTTTTTGGAGAAAGCATCCCAACTTTTCTGCCAAGCATCGTCCCTTGATTCGTAATTTTTCGGCAGTTGTCGCATTTCAGCCATGTTCATCAGGTTGTGGAACTTGTACGTTTCTCGCCAAAGTTCCTGAACAAACGCTTCGATTTCGTTCGCTAGATCTTCGCTCAGATAAATTTTCTTCTTCTCAAACGAAGTAACAAAGCTCTGCGTTGCAGACAGCGCAGCGCGGGCGTTTTCCATACGAGCGGTTTCAAATTCTTCGCCCTGAAATGGCGTGATGACCTTGTTCACCGCACGAAATGCATCGACCAAATCTCCGTGCATAGCTTCAACCATTTCCGCGCGCTTCTCGTGGAGCAACTTGAAGCGGACCTCATGCTCAACTCCGGTCTGCCGAAGAAACTGTCTGAATCTTTCAAGCTGTTTGGCGTCCCGGTGTGCGATTGCAGATTTGAGATACCAACCGACTGCACCAACCAAGACCGCATTGCCTGTGAGGGTTGCTACTACATCTGGCCAATTGAAGTTCATACTGATCAGAGCCTTGTCACCTCGGCTGCTACGGCTTCCCCGGCTGCACCACCGAGATCACGAACTTCTCCTCGCTCAGGTATTTCTTCGTGATGCGGCGGATGTCTTCGAGGGTCACGGACTCGTAGCGCGCGTCGTCCTTGTCGCTGCGGTCGTAGCCGAGTCCGTAGAGTTCATCGAGCGCGGCGGCCATGGCGTAGCCGCCCAAATCCTGCCGGGCGATTTTCTTCTGGCCCACCACCTTGGCCTTGGCCCGGGTGAGCTCCTCGGCGGTCAGGCCGTCGGCGCGCAGGGCGGCGGCTTCCTTGAGCATCTCGGTTTCGACTTGCGCCACCTTCTCCGGCTCGGTGCCGGTGTAGAAGGCGAAGTAGCCGGGCGTGAGTCCGAGAAAATTCTGCGCGCCCACGTAGTAGGCCAACCCGAGCTTCTCGCGGATGCGCGTGAAGAGCCGCGAGCCAAGATCGCTGAGGGATTCCTGCAACAGCTCCAGCGCGTAACGGTCCTCGCTGAAGATGTCCGCGCCGGGATAGCCGATGAGCAGCACGGCCTGCTTCTTGTCGCGCGTGTCGCTGACACGCTGGGTGGCGGTGAGCGCGGGCGGCACGGTGGCTTCGGGCAGCAACGAGTGGTTCTTCCACGCGCCGAACTTCTGCGTGATGGCCTTGCGCACGTCTTCCGCCTTTACGTCGCCGAAGATGGCGATGACGCAATTGGTCGGCGCGAACAGTCCCTCGTAGAACTTCTGCGCATCGGCGACCTGGAGCTTGGAAATGTTTTCCTCCGTGCCTTGGCTGTCGAGTCCGTAGCCCTGGTTGCCGAAGAGCGCGCGGCGCATGAGGCGTCCGCCGCTCTGGAGCAACTGGTCGCGTTGCGCGCGAATGGCGGAGAGCTGCATCTCTCGCTCGCGCTCGAAGGCGTCCTTCGGAAACGCCGGATGCAGCAGTACGTCGGCGATGATGTTCAACCCGGTCGTGAAGTCCTCGGTCATCACCTCGGCGTTCACGCCGAAACTGTTGTTGCCGCCGTAGCTGTCGATGGAGCCGCCCATCGATTCCATTTCGCTGGCGATTTGCTCGGCGCTCCGCGTCTTGGTGCCTTGCAAAAGCATCTTGGCCATGAGCAGGGTCACGCCGTTGTTCTCGGGCGTCTCGGCCAGCACGCCGCCGCGCAGCACGGTGCGAATCTCCACGAAGGGCAGGCGATGGTCTTCCTTCACCAGCAGGCGCAGGCCGTTGGCGAGTTCGAACTTTTGAATCGGCTGCGGTTGAACTGGTTTGAGTTCAGCAGTCGCGGTCGGAACGGCGTTGGCGATTTCCATGCGCGTGAAAATTACTGGTGGAACGAAGCGAGGGGAAGAACTTAGCCGCGCAGTGTCGTGTGGTTTTCAAAATTGGAAAGGCGTCTGCGAACAGATGAGGTGCGGTTGAAAATGGCGGCCAGGGACGGCTCACCCTGTCGTCTCGCCGTCTGGATCGCTACTTTCAATCGCCCTCGCCCTGGTATGGATACTTGACGCAGTGTGACCACTTGACTAGAACAGCCATGCTTTTTGGCGCGTTCGTCTATCGGCTAGGACATGGCCCTCTCAAGGCCGAAAGACGGGTTCGATTCCCGTACGCGCTACCAATGGCCAAATAGTCAAAATGTTCGGGATCTGAGTACGAATTGTTCTACGCCATGCTTCCATTTCAGATTATTTTCAATCCTACGAGTGCGGCGGAGCTGTCCCGCATGCCCAAAGATCTGCAATTGGATATCCTGGGCGAGTTCAGCGGCATGCCCCTCCAAGTAATCAGCACGGAACTTGAGCGATACGGCAAACTTGAGCGGGAAGGAAAGACCCTGCACCGATTTCGTATTGGGGATTACCGTATTTATTTTGAGAGGCACGAATTGGGCCTGCTCGTCCATCGAGTTCTAAGCAAGAACTCACTCAAGGATTTTCTTTTTCGGTCCAGTTTGCCTTTGGGTGAAGACGAAGTTCTACAGCAGAATCCAAAGTTTTGGGATCTGATCGAATCTTCCAAGCAGTCGGCTTCGCGCCCCTGAGTCACACCTTTGCGTTTTCCAAATTTCCCGGGTCAGACGTAGCCACGTTTTCCGGTGAAGAAATAGTTCTTCCGGGAGGAGCGTGGGGCTAGTTGGAGACCTCCGCCATGGAACCAGACGGTGGCATTGAAGCGTTCGCAGTTGCGGGAGTCGATGGCCCGTTTGATCATTCTTTGGATTGTAGGGTTGAATCCCTCCTGCGTCCCGTGGGTGAGTCGGTGCGCAAACTAGGTCAAAATGTTCGGCAGAAGACGTTTCAACATCTGCGCCACTTTGTTCTGCGGGAGCAGCCGGCTGTGGACGGCCGGGTTTTACCACCACGAGAAGAACGCCCGTCCTTCCGCCAGGTCGGCGCACTGCCACAAGTCCAGTAACGCTACTTTCAGACACCACGCCTGGCCTGGCGCAGACGCTGGGGCCCGGCGGGACAGTCTGGATTTGCGAGTGAGAAGCGGCCTTGGGAGGCCATTCCTCGTGGCTCGACTCCCGTCCGGCTGCTGTCCATCATCCGCCCGCCGGTGAAATCTTATGAACAAAACCAGCAGTGAATCGGGCGCGGGCACGCCGGAAAGTGATTCCGCCTCCGAGACCAAGGCCACCGGAACGGCCGGCGCTCATCCCCGCTCAAAGAAGTTCATGCTGGCACTGGCCCTGGGCGCGCTGGGCGTGGTGTATGGCGACATCGGCACCAGCCCGCTTTACGCCCTGCGCGAATGCTTCCACGGCGCACATGGCGTGACCGTGAATCGGGAAAATGTCCTCGGCGTGCTCTCGCTTGTCTTCTGGACGCTGACCATCATCATCTCGATCAAGTACATCGCTTTCGTGCTGCGCGCGGACAACAAGGGCGAAGGCGGGGTGCTTTCGCTGCTCTCGCTGGCCTTGCCGGAGAAGAAGGACCAGCGCACGCGCGGTTGGCGCGGATTCGTGATGCTGCTGGGCGTGTTCGGCGCGGCCTTGCTTTACGGAGATGGCATCCTCACGCCGGCGGTGTCCATCCTGAGCGCGGTGGAGGGGTTGAAACTGGCCACGCCGGCCTTCGAGCCTTACATCCTTCCCATCACCATCGGGATCATCATCGCCCTGTTCGCGGTGCAAAGCCGGGGCACGAGCAAGATGGGCGCAATCTTCGGTCCGATCACGCTGGTGTGGTTCCTCGCCCTGATCGCCCTGGGAGTGCGGGGCATCTTGCAGGATCCTTCGGTGTTCGCCGCGATCAATCCCGCCCACGGGCTTCACTTCCTGCTCTACTCGGGCCGGGCCGGCCTGGTGGTGATGGGCGCGGTGGTGCTGGTCATCACGGGCGGCGAGGCGCTGTATGCAGACATGGGCCACTACGGACGCGGCCCCATCCGGCTGGCCTGGTACTTCCTCGTCTTCCCGGCGCTGGTGCTGAATTACTTCGGACAGGGCGCGTGGCTGCTCACCTACCCCGAGGCGAAGGAGAATCCCTTCTTCAATCTGGCACCGTCGTGGGCCCTCTATCCGATGGTCGTCATCGCCACCAGCGCGGCCATCATCGCCTCGCAGGCGCTCATCTCGGGCGCGTTCTCGCTGACCATGCAGGCCATTCAACTGGGCTACTCGCCGCGCATGAGGATCGACCACACGTCGTCCCACACCCGCGGGCAGATTTACATGCCGCACCTGAACTGGGCGCTGATGCTGGCCTGCATCGGGCTGGTGCTGGCCTTCCAAACCTCCAGCCGCCTGGCTTCGCTCTACGGCGTGGCGGTGACCATCACCATGTTCATCACCACCATGCTGTTTTACTTCGCCTCGCGGCGGTTGTGGAACTGGTCACGATGGCAGGCCGGGCTGCTCTGCGGATCGCTGCTCGTGCTGGAGGGCGTCTTGTGCCTGTCCAATCTGTTGAAGATTCCCCACGGCGGCTGGTTCCCCCTCGCGCTGGCGGCGATCATCTTCACCCTCATGGCCACCTGGAAAACGGGCCGCCGCATCCTGGGCGAACGGCTGCGCGGCAGTTTCATTCCGCTTAATCTGTTCCTCGATGACGTGGCCGCCAACCCCCCGGTGCGAGTGCCGGGCACGGCGGTGTTTCTTTCCAGCAATGCCGAGTCCACGCCCCTGGCGATGCTGCACAATCTCAAGCACAACCGCGTCCTGCATCGGAGCGTGGTCTTCCTCACCATCCAGGTGGAGGACGTGCCGCACATCCAGGCCGGGCGCATCTCGCTCGAAAAAATGCGCGACGGATTCCACCGCGTCATCGCACGCTACGGCTACATGGAAGAGCCGAACGTGCCCGAGGTACTGGACCAATGCCGCCCGCTCGGGCTGGAATTCGAGTGGATGAGCACGACGTTCTTCCTCAGCCGTGAGACGATCATCCCGTCCAAGAAGCCGGGCATGGCGCTCTGGCGGGAGATGATCTTCGCGTTCCTGTCGCGCAACTCACAGCGTCCGACGGATTTCTTCCGCATCCCGGCCAACCGCGTGGTCGAGCTGGGGATGCAGGTGGAGATGTAAGGGGCTGGCTACGCGCCGATCTTCACCGCAGTTGGGGCGGGTGGTCGCTTCCGAATCTTCACCGGCACCGTGTTGGTCTGCGGCACGCCCGGCGTGCTTCGTCCCCGCGCCACTTGCTCTTCCAGCGACTTCGTGAGCCGCTCGACGATCTCCGGACGCGTCGCGACCAGGTTGTTCGTCTCGCCGGGGTCGCGCGACAAATCGTAGAGCTGCGTGGCCGGAAGATTCTTCTCCGCCGGCGTGCCCGGTTTCGGCGCGCTCCACCCGCCGGAGCCGGCGCACAGTTCCAGTTTCCATTGGCCTTGGCGGATGGCGAACGAGCCATTGATGGAATGATGCACGAGCGTATCGCGCACCGGCTGCTTGGCGCGGCCCAGCAGCACGGACAGGAAACTCACGCTGTCCTCGCCCGCCGTGTCGGGAAGTTTCGCGCCGAGAAGATCCGCACAGGTCGCCATCAAGTCGTTCAGGCAAATCAACTGGTCCGTCGTGCTCCCCGCTTTCACTTTCCCCGACCAGCGGGCGAGGAATGGCACATGGTGGCCGCCATCGAAGATGTCCGCCTTGGTGCCGCGAAAAATGTGACTGGGATCGTGCCCGTGCTTCGCCAGCGCCGGGTAATCCGCCTCCGGCGAGCAACCATTGTCGCTTGTGAAAATCACCAGCGTGTTTCCAGCCACTCCGTTCTTCTCCAGCGCCCCCAGCACCTCGCCCACCGTCGCGTCCGTCTGCATCACAAAGTCGGCGTAGGGATTGAGGCCGCTCCGGCCCTGCCATTCCTTGGTCGGCGCGATGGGCGTGTGCGGCGCGTTGAGCGGCAGATAGAGGAAGAACGGCCGGCCTTGCTTCGCCTCGGCCGCGCGTTGCCCGATGTAATCGACGGCCCGGCGCGTCAGGGTGGGCAAGACTTCTTCCACGGTGAACCTCTCCGCCGCCGGCCCGCGCCGCGTGAGCTTGTTGGTTCGTCCCAGCATCATCGGGAAGGCCGCTTCGGTCGTCGGCACGACGGTCACGCGATCATTTTCGATGAACGTGTACGGCACCATGTCGAGGGAGGCCGAGATGCCGAAGTAGTAATCGAAGCCGGCGCTGTTCGGTCCGTTGCGAATCGGCTTGGTGAAATCCACCCGGCCAGCCTGCGCGGGTTTCTCAATCTCATCGGTGAACTCACCCTGACTGTTCTTCGACGCCCAATCCATTCCGACATGCCATTTCCCGATGGCCGCCGTGTGATAGCCGTGCTGCTTCAGAAACGCCGGCACCGTCAACCGCCCCGGCTCGATCAGTGCCGGGCTGAGTCCGCCGAGCACACCGCTCTGGAGTCGCGAGCGCCAGTTGTAGCGCCCGGTGAGCAGACCGTAGCGCGTGGGTGAGCAGACGGCGGAACTGGAATGGGCCTCGGTGAAGACCATGCCTTGGGTCGCGAGTCGATCAAGGTTGGGGGTGGCGATTTTGCCTTTCGGATTCAGGCAGCGGACATCGCCATAGCCCAGATCGTCACACAGGATAAACACGAGATTGGGTTTCTCTGCCGCCCGGTCGTTGAAAACCAGGAGGCACAGTGATACGGCCACAAGGCACCATCGAAACAAGCGCTTCAAGGACATGGCATCAGGGTGGGGAAATAACCCCGCAATATCAATGCCGCGTTGGACGGACGGCGCGCGCTCCGCCCGTCAGGAGTCGCAATTCTTCCTGGCGGCATCGAAATGGGGTTGGACCTGCTGTTGAAGATGGTGCGCGCGGCGGGAGTTGAACCCACAACCTTCGCCTTCGGAGGGCGCCACTCTATCCAATTGAGCTACGCGCGCACTTTGCAGAACAAGTCCGACGCTAGGCGACGGCGGAGTTGTTGTCACCCGGTTTTCTTTGCCAGGCGCGGCGCAGATAACAGCGCAGATAACAGCGTTGACCAGCGAACCTCAGGCAGACATTTTGCAGAAAACCAAAACTGGAGCGCACCATGATTATCCCGCCGACCTGGAACCTCCCTGAAGCCATCCGGGCGCGACTGGGCCAAAGTACTTACGGACGCCAGCGCGCCATCGTGGAGGAAGGCCATCTGCTGCTGGTCTTGCACAGGACGCCCGGCCCGGATGATCGCGGGCGCGAGGGCGTGCTCTTCTGGCGCAATCCCGCCGGCGAATGGCAGTGCAATCGCGGCGGCCCCGGCTCCGGCACCTTGAAACGCCATGTGCAGTCGTACGTGGACGTCGAAGGCAAGCTGACCCAGGACTACGACGCCGCGACCGCGGTAGGCGGGCTGTTTGACTTGCAGGAGGCGCTGACGCCGCTGGCCCGCGCCGCGTGCAACATGCACCACGCCCTGCAAGCCGCGCGCGAGTCCATCAAGCAGGACTTGTTCATCATCGAGGTGCGCGACCTGGCCTACGAGGTGGAGCGGAACCTGGAGTTGCTGCTGGAGGATGTGCGCAACGCGATCCACCAGGCCACGGCGCGCGAGGCCGAGGCGCAGTCCCAGGCCGGCCGGGAAGCGCTCAAGGCCAGCCACCGGTTGAATGCCCTCGCGGCGTTGTTCCTTCCGCTGACCGCCATCACCAGCCTGTTCAGCATGAATTTCGAGCACGGGCTGAATGAGCGCAGCCCGACCCTCTTCTGGCTGATCTTCGCCGGCGGCGTGCTCATCGGTTTCGCGATGAAAAGCTGGGTGACGGCGAAGCCGAAAGCCGTCCCGCCGCCCAAGCTGTAGCTAATGCTGGCTGGGAGTGCCGGCGAAATGAGCCGCAGCGCGGGCGCGCCGCGCTTCAACCGCACGGAGCTTTCAGCCGTCGTTCCCAATCGTTTCAGTCGGGCAGCCATTCATCGCTTCCGTGGCTGCTTTGAACTGCTCCGGTGTGAGCGGTTGGTGATAGGCGATGCTGAACCCGGTTTCGTCGTTGCGACGGAATGTTTCGGGAGCCGTGTCGCGGCACAGGTCGCAATCGATGCACGAGGAGTCCACGTAGAACGGTCCCGGCACGTTGCCCGGCTGCTTGTCATTTTTGTTTGCCATAACGATGTGAGCATCTGGCGGCATCGTGGTTGCGTGAAATTCATTGCGCTCGTTACAGTGATGCTCGCGATGAATGAATTCCTCGCCACTGGCCCGTTCGACCTTTACGAACTGCAACTCTTCCACCTCGTTGCGGAGCATCGGAATTTCACGAAGGCCGGTCGCGCGGCGGGGCTGACGCAGAGCGCCATCACGCGGCAGATTCGCGGGATGGAAGATCGCCTCGGCGTTTCCCTGTTCGAGCGCACCACGCGCTCGGTCCACCTGACGCCGGCGGGCGCGGCCTTGCATGCCCGCTCCGGTGCGATTCTCTCCGGCGTGAACGATGCCGTCAGCGCGTTGAAAGATGGCTTCAATCTCGCACCGAAGACGCTGCGTGTTGGAATCGCGCGCACCATTGGCCTCGCTTATCTGCCGGGCTTTTTCCGGCGCTTCCAAACCCGGTTTCCGCGCGTGCAGGTCCGCGTGTCGCATGAGTCGGGCGCGTTCATTCTGGCGGCGGTGGAAAGCGGGGAACTCGACATCGGCATCGTCGCGGCTCCAGCCCAAATGTCGCGGGCGCTCACGGTCACGCATCGGTTCGTCGATGAGTTCGTCGCCATTGCGCCGCCCCGGCTCCGGCTTTCGGGAGCGGTGCAACGAGTGCCACCCGTTGACTTGCCCAAGATTTTCGCGCGCCAACGCTGGTTGCTCATCAGCGATGACACGAGCACGGGCAAGCGATTGCGCGCGTGGCTCACGCGCCATCAAGTGAAGCTGGAAACGGCGATGGAGGCGGACAACTTCGATCTGATCGTGAATCTCGTTTCGCTGGGTCTCGGCGTCAGCATCGTCCCGCACCGGGTGCTGGCGCTCCATCCGCAGAGCCGCCCGGTGCAACGCGTCAGCACCGCGCCCAAATTCACCCGCGAATTGATTGTCGTAGTCCGCCGCCAACCGAAGCTGCCCAGCACCCTGGCCAGCTTCGTGGAGAACATTCTGTTTTGAGCCTCTGGCCCGTTGGCCGGCCCGGCCCGGCTGGTGGGATGCCCGGACGGTCGCCAGTTTGGCGCTGATGTCCGTCCGTGCGGCTTAAAGTCCGCCACGCATTCCGCCGTTGTCATCCTTGCCGTGCCAATTGCCAGACCAAGCGGAGACTACAGGCTTGTGGTGGTGTCGCCCGTTTACGACGACGCCGCCGCTGCCGTGCAGTTGCTTGGGCACTTGCAGCGCGTGTTCGCCGGGTCGGATGTCCGACTGCATGTGCTCTTCGTTGACGACGGCTCGCCGGTGCCTCTGACCTATCAGCTTCATCCGCCGGAAATTACCGCCGGCGTCCAGGTGGACATCCTCCGCTTGCGCAGGAACGTCGGCCATCAACGCGCCATCGCCCTGGGCATCGCCTACGTGCATGAGCATATTCCCTGCAACGGCGTTCTGATCATGGATGCCGATGGCGAGGATCGCCCCGAGGACGCCGCGCAGTTGGTCGCGCTCTGCCGCGAACAGGACAACGACCGCATCATTTTCGCCGAGCGCACACGGCGCAGCGAGTCGGCGTTGTTTCAATGCTTTTATCGCTTTTATCAGTTGCTGCACTGGGTGCTCACTGGCATCCGGGTGCGGGTGGGGAATTTCAGTGTCGTGCCCGCCTCGCACTTGCCGGCACTGGTCACGCTGCCGGCGCTCTGGAATCACTTTGCCGCCGCCGTCTTTCAGGCCCGGCTGCCGCATGATTCAGTGCCTACCGTGCGGGCGCGGCGTTACAGCGGGCAATCCAAGATGAACTTCATCTCGCTCGTGATTCACGGTTTGCAGGCACTTTCTGTTTTCATTGAAGTGGTGGCGGTGCGGCTCTTGATCGCGGTCTTTCTTTTCGCCTGCGGATGCGCGGCCCTGCTGGCCGGGGCGTTTCTCGCCAACCTTCAGACGGGCGGCATTGTGACCATGCTGGTGCTCGCGCTCGCCGTTCTGCTCGGTTCCTTCTCCCTGACGCTGGGTTTTCTGAACCAGCGCAACAGCCTCGATTTCATTCCCATCCGTGATTACAACTTCTTCGTCGAAGCCCTGCATTCCGTCTCCATTCCTGATGAACACGCTCAACTATGTGGGCGAGGAGCTTGATCTCTTCGCCCATGCCCATCATTGGAAAAGTTACTGGGCCTCGCGCTTGCGTCCTTGCATTCGGGGCGAGGTTTTGGAGGTCGGGGCTGGTCTGGGCGTAAACACCGCCTTGCTGCGCAACGGCACCGAATCCCGCTGGGTATGTCTCGAACCCGATCCAAAACTAGTGGCCCGCCTGCAAGAGACCCTTGCGGGTTCGACTCATATCGTCGCCTGTGAAGTGGTGACCGGCACAATTGATTCGCTGCCGGCGGATCAGAAATTCGACACCGTGCTATATATCGACGTGCTGGAACATATCCCAGGTGATCGCGCTGAAGTGCAGCGTGCCGCCGCGCGCCTTAAACCAGGCGGACGTCTCATCGTCCTCTCCCCGGCGCACGGTTGGCTCTACAGTCCTTTCGATCAAGCCATCGGCCACTGCCGCCGTTACACCATCCGTAGGCTGACGAGTCTGACGGCGGCCAATCTTCGCGTGGCCCGGGCCTTCTATCTCGATTCCGTGGGCTTGTTCGCTTCGGCGGCGAATCGCCTGTTGCTGCGACAATCCATGCCCAAGGCGGGCCAGTTGCGCTTTTGGGACAACTGCCTGGTGCCTTGCTCGCGCGTGCTGGATGCGCTGACGGCCTATCGGTTCGGCAAATCCGTGGTCTGCATCTGGGAGCACAACTGAACATGCAGGCCATCTCCGCTCCAAACTCAGCCCTGCGCTGGCCGCTGATCCTGACTTCGGTCGCCGCGCTCGCCATCGCCGTCGCCTACACGTTCTTCTTCGTCTTCAGTCGCTCGATGTCGCTCGATGAGGGCTACTTGATGATCACCGTGCAAGGCTTCAACAGCGGCCATGCCCTCTACGACGACGTGTTCACCCAGTACGGCCCGTTTTACTACTTCTACGAATGGCTGCTGCACTCGGTGCTGCGCCTTCCTCTCACCCATGACGCCACGCGGTTGCTGTGCGCGTTCCATTGGATTGCCGCCGCGGGCTTGCTCGGGGCGGCGGCCCGGCAAATGACGCGCTCGGCACTGGCCGGAATCTTCGTCGCCATGCAGTCACTCGTCCATTTGTCATCCCTCGCGAACGAGCCGGGGCATCCGCAGGAACTGGTGGTTGTGCTCGTCGCCCTGGGCCTGCTTGCGGCCACCCGCCTCGCCTCCGGCGGGCCTTCGCTGGGGGTGCTGGCCGTCCTCACCGCGCTGCTCGCTTTCACCAAGATAAATGTCGGCCTGTTCTTCGGCTTCGCCTTGCTGCTCGCCTTGCGCTGCCACTCGGCCGATCGCTGCGCGCGGGGCGCTTGGAACTGGCTGCTGCTGGCGATTAGCGCTTTGCTCCCCGTGCTTCTGATGCGCCAGCATCTTGCGGCGGAATGGTGCCGCAACTTCGCGCTGCTGGCCGCTGGCGCGACGCTCACGATTCTGTTCGTGGCGCAACGGACCGCAGATGCAGGCCGTATCGGGGTAAAAAATCATCTCACGATGGCAGCGGTCTTTGGTGTCACCTCCGCCCTGCTGCTTGCCATCACGCTGGCGACCGGCTCTTCCGTCCGTGGGCTGATCGACGGACTTCTGCTCACGCCTTTGAGAATGGCGAGCGTCGCGCTCTTACCGCTGCCTTTGCCCGGGGCGGCTTTGGTCAGCGCCTGCGCCTCACTGGTCGCGGCAGTGTTCGTGCTCTGGAAACGAGATGATTCGCGCGTCGCCGCCGGCGTGCCCGTGTTGAAACTGCTCTTCGCCCTGACCGGCGGGTTCCTGTTGCTGGGCGAAGCCAAACTTCAAATCGCGTTTCTGCTCCCGTGGGTCTGGCTCGTCATGCTGCCCGCCGGCCACGCTGATAAGTCCCAGGCTTTTGCGCGCGTGTTCCTCTCGCTGGTGGCCGTCTGGCAATCGCTCCAGGCCTATCCCATCGCCGGAACCCAGGCGACACTGGCCACGTTCCCGCTGGTGCTGGCTTTTGGTATTTGCCTTTCGGACGCGCTCCGCTCCATCGCTCGATGGCCCCGGCCGGCGGCAAGGCTCTCCGAGATCACACCCGCGACTCGACGACTGTCCGGAGCGCTGGCGTGCGTGGCCCTGCTCTTCGTATTCACCAATACCTGGTGCAAGCTGCCCGAGGTGCGCCGCGAATACGCGCGCCTGTGGCCGCTCGATTTGCCCGGCACCCGCTGGGTGCGGATGAACGAGGAACTCACCGCGCTGAACCAGGGTCTCGCGCGCTACCTCAGTGCCGAGTGCGACACCTTCGTCAGCTATCCCGGCATCAACAGCCTTTACTTCTGGGCCGAAAAAACGCCGCCCACGCAAATCAACAGCACCGGCTGGGGACAACTCAGTTTCGCGCAGCAGGAAAAAATCCTTGGCTCGTTGCGCACTGCCCCAAGGGCGAAGCTCGTGGTCACGGAAGCGATGATGCAGAGTTGGGGCACGCCTTACGCCGATCCGATTCGTCCGCTGGTCCGATTCGTCGAGGAGGAATGCCGGCCCATCCGCCGGATCGGGCGCTGCCTCATTTTCGAACTGAAACCCAAATCTGAAATCAGCCTCGCGCCCTGAACCCTGCCGCCCCGCGCGCCGAGTGGGCCGAGCGTTGACAACCTTTCCTCGCTCATGAGGTCGCTTCGCCCGACTTGGATCGATTGATTCAGCACCACAAGTGTCACGCCCGCAGAAAATCCGAAGGCGGGCCGCACTTCATCGCCCGCGATTCCGCAAACTCTCCAGCAGCACGGCCACGAAAATCACCGCGCCCGTGATCATCGGGTAGAGGTAGGGATTGGCATTCACGATCACGAGGCCGTTCTCAATCGTCTGGATCAACAACACGCCGAGCAATGTGCCGGGCAGCACGCTGCCCCGTCCGCCAAACAGGCTGGTGCCGCCCAGCACCGCCGCCGCGATGGCGGCAAATTCCTTGCCCTCACCAAACTTCGGCGACACCGCGCCAAGCTGACCAAGCGTGACCATCGCGGCCACGGCCGCGCACAGGCCGCTGATGAGATAGACGACGGTGAGAATTGTCCCCGTCCTGACGCCCGCCTTCTTTGCCATCTCCACATCGTGCCCTACGGCAAAGACCTGACGCCCGAAAGGCGTGCGCGTGAGCACGAGGTGCGCGAGGACGAGCGTGGCCGCGAACAGCCACGCCGGCAGCGGCACGCTGAGAAAGCGCGCCGAGCCAAGCTGGAGAAAACTGTCCGGCAGATTCATCGCCCGCGTCTCGGTGATGCGCAGCCCCAGCCCGCGCCCGATGAACAGCATGGCCAGCGTGACGATGAAGGCCGCGACGCGCACGCGCGTGATGAAGAGTGCGTTCACCGCGCCAAAGACCAGCCCCACCGCGAGCATGGCCAGCAACGCAAACGACAACGGCAGTCCCCCGAGCGCAATTTTTCCCGCGACCGCCGCCGCGACAAACATTATCGCGCCCACCGACAAATCCACGCCTGCCGTCAGCAGCACGAACGTCATCCCCACCGCCACGATGCCCGTCGAAGACGCCTGCACCACGATGTTCACGAGATTGCGCGGCTCCAGAAATTTTGCGGATTGCGATCCGAAGATCGCCAGCACCACGCCGAAGAGCAGCAGCGGTGCGAAGTCGAGCAAGCGTTGGGCAAGCCGGTTCATCGCGCCGCCTCCACTGCGGTTCCCAGCGCCGCGCGCAAAATGCGTTCACGATCAAACTCCGCGCGCGGCATTTCATCCACCAGCCTTCCGCCGCGCATCACGAGAATGCGATCGCACAAGCCGATCAGTTCCTCCATCTCCGACGAGATGACCAGCACGCCCGCGCCGCCGTCTGCGAGTTCGTGGATGAGCCGGTAGATTTCAAACTTTGCACCCACATCAATGCCGCGCGTCGGTTCGTCGAGGATGAGAATTTTTGGTTTTCGCAGGAGCCACTTGCCCAGCACGACCTTCTGCTGGTTGCCGCCGCTCAAGGTGCGCACGGCCTGCGTGTCCCGCGCCTTCGCATCGAGCTTCACCACCTCACGGATGCGCGTCACAGCGGCGCGCAATGACTCCCGCGACAGCCAGCGCAAGGGTGTGCTCGCGTGGACCGGCAAGGTCGCGAGCACAAAATTGTCCGCGACGGACGCGTCCATGCACAATCCTTCGGCCCGGCGGTTCTCGGTGAGGAAGGCGACACCGCGCTCGATGAGTTCCCGCGGCGCGAGGCGCGGCAACAGTTCGCCATCCAACCGCACTTCCCCCACGGCCCGTGGATCGAGTCCGAAAAGAATGCGCGCCAGTTCCGAACGCCCCGCGCCCATCAGACCGGACAGCCCCAGCACTTCGCCGCGATGCAGGGTGAACGAAATGTTCTCCACCACACCCGGCTGCGAGACACCGCGCACTTCCAGAAGCGGCCCGGACGCGCTGGTCTTTCTCCCTCTCCCCTCAACGGGGAGAGGGCCGGGGTGAGGGGTGGGGACGCCGGAAGCCTCACTCCTTCCCAAGCGGGCTTGCCTATTCCACCCCTCACCCTCATTCCCTCTCCCCGTTGAGGGGAGAGGGAGGTCTGATCCCCGGCGCTCCGGGAAAAGCTGGCTCATCGTCCGCCCGACCATCAGCGAGACGAGTTTTTCCGTCGTGAAGTTCTGCACCGCGTCCACGCCCACGACCTCGCCATCACGCAACACCACGACTTCATCACAGAGCCGGAACACGTCGGCCAGCGTGTGCGAGATGTAAATCATCGCGATACCGCGCGCGCGCAACCGGGCGATGAGCGCAAAGAGGCGCTCCGTCTCACGCACGCTCAACGAAGTCGTCGGCTCATCGAAAATGATGAGCCGCGCGTCGATGCTCAGCGCCTTGGCGACCTCGACGAGTTGCCGTTCACCGGCGGAGAGCGTCTCCACCCGGCGCGCAGGAGGAACGTCCAGGCCGACTTCGCGAAGCAATTCCGCCGCGCGACGCTGCAACTCGCCCCGCGCAATCCACGGCAGCGCGCCAGCGCGCGGAAACTTCGTCAGGAAAAGATTCTCCGCGATGCTGAGATTCGGAAACAGATTCAGCTCCTGATGAATGAACGCAATACCGCGCCGCGCCGCGTCCTGTGGACTCTGCGGCGCGAACTTCGCATCCTCGAACCGCATCGCGCCCGCGTCCGCACGCAGGTTGCCTCCGAGGATGTTCATCAACGTGGATTTCCCCGCGCCATTCTCGCCGACCAGCCCGACCATGCCGCCCGCCGGCACGCTGAAGCTCACGCCCTTGAGCACCTTCACGCCGAAGAAGGATTTCTCGATGCCGTTGAATTCTAAGAGCGTCCTGCTCATGTGCTCTGGAGGTTGAAGCGCTGCCGCACGGCATCCAGCACCGCCGCGAACAAAATCACCGCGCCCTTCGCGATGGTGACGGAGAATTGCGAGAGACTCAGGAGATTCAGCGCATTGTCCAGCACGGTGAGGAAGAGCACGCCAAAGAAGGTCCACGCAATCTTGCCCTTGCCGCCGAACAGGCTCGTGCCGCCCACGACCGTCGCGCCGATGATGTCCAAGAGAATCTCCCGGCCCAGCACCGGCGAACCGGTTTCCAGTCGCCCCGTGAGCATCACCGCCGCCAGCGCCGCGCAGAATCCAGACGCGACGTACGCTGCGAAGGTCATCGCGCGCACCGGCACGCCGGAGATGTGCGCGGCGGTGGCGTTCTGTCCGGTCGCGTAAAGCCAGCGGCCACACACTGTGCGGCGCAATAGCAGGTGCGCGACCACCGCCACGAGGGTCGTGATGACGAGCGCAACCGGCAATCGCTGACCAAGTGCGAGAAACGACGGCGGCAATCCATAAATATTTTTCGACTGCGTGAACCAGACCGCGAACCCGCTGAGAAACATCATCGAGGCCAGCGTGACGATGAAGGCCGGCAACCGCAGCAGCGTGACAACCGCGCCGTTCACCGCGCCCAGTCCCGCGCCGAGTGCGAGCATCGCGAGCACGCCGAACGGCATCGCCACGCCTTGTTCGCCCATGAGCTTCGCCCCCACCACACTCGTGAGCGCGATGATGGACGTGACCGAAAGATCAATCCCGCCCGTGATCATCACCAGGGTCATGCCGATGGCGACGATGAAGAGCGGGAGCAGGTAGCCAAGGATGTTGAGCAAATTTGCCGGCGCGGTGAGTCCGGGCGTGAACGGCGCAAGGGCAAGGAACAGAAGAACAGTGAGACCGAGCACGAGATACTCGGAGAGAAACCAGCGGGCGAACGAGTTCGTGGAGCGTGGGGTAGGAGGCGTGATAACGGGCGCGGTCATGAAGGAAAAGCGGGGCGAAAACGACCCCACACCAAACGCAGGCGCGCAGCACCAGACGCCACTGGACACGCGAAGCGGTTGGAGTGCGGT
>JANOQV010000166.1:0-2421 GCA_031414955.1 Pedosphaera sp.
GCGCCCGGCTGGTTCAGCGCGAAATCCGTGATGAACTCGCGCGGTTCGCCCGGCGAATGCGAGGCGATATGCACCGCGTCGTCCTCGTTCCAATCCGGCCCCGCGCACCCGCGCAATTCATACCGCTCCAGCAGCGGCTCCGGGGAGGCGCTGTGAATGATCTTCGAGTGATCCGGCGCTTGCAACGTCGCGCTCGCGTTCACCGCCGCGGGCGTGTGGCCGGGCAACGGCGACAGTCGCGGCAGCGTTTCAATCATCTCCGGATGCCTCGCGTACTTGTTCCCCGCCGATTCGCGATACGCCAGCATCGCCCCGTAGGCCCGCACCTGGATCACGTTGCGATCCCCGCGCGCGATCCCCAAAAGCACTTCCTTCCTGGTCAGCTCGGCGTAGGCGAAAATCAAGGCGGAGATCTCACTGGCAAAGCTGCCCTGGTCCGTGCCGTCCCCCAGCACCAGCGGCAGCGTCACGCCGGCCGGTGCCGTGCCTTCGTTCATCGCCTTCCACAGTTCCATGGCCTTGCCCAGCGGCAGGAGGAACTCTTCCTTCCCAGCCAGAATGCCCGGCGCGTACGGGCGCATCTCGTAAAAGCCCGTGCCCTGGTAGGAGCCGTCCATCAGGCTGATGAACAGGTTCAGCTTGGGCAGCAACGCCGCCTTGAGCACGTTCACGTTGCCCCGCGCGATCCCGGCCGCCACCAGGCGCGACTGCACCACGCCCTGCTGCGTCTCCAGCGCGGTGAGCAACGCGGCGAACTGCGCCTGCGTCATTGACGTCTTGTCCGGCAGCGTGAGGATCACCGCGCCAGGTGCCAGTTTCAAATTCCCGGAAAGCCAGTGTTGGGCGAAGGCCGCCATGACCGCGTTGTACGACGAGGGACCCGTGATGCCAGTGCTTATTCCAGTGCTCATGATCGTATCGAATTCAGTTGTTGTCGTGGCGGCCCGCCGCGCTTCACTCGCGCCGGCGTCAGCCTTCCCGACTTTCTTCGGCGGCTTTTCCGATCGCTCAACAGACAAAGTTAATTTATTTTTTTGGCGTTGAAATGGCCGGCCGGGTGGTCTGAAGGGGGGAGCGCACGCGCCCTCGCGTGCCGTGTCCCGCGCCCTCGCGGGACACACCCCGGAGCGAGCGCATTGGCCAACGCGTCCGCCCCACGCCAACCGGCGAGGGCGCCGGTCGGAACACGCGAGGGCGCGTGTGCTCCCCGATCCCGTCGCCACCTCGCCCCATTTCGTGACACCCCTTTTCACGAAAACGGGACACTCCCCACCCGCGCACTTCCAAAAACACGATGTAGCGGCAATAAAGACGATGGAGCGCCTCACCCGGTCGATGCAGCGGCGAAAAATGTCCAGGTAGCGCCTCGCCGGGACGATGTAGCGGCCCGCTGACGCAATAAAATGAGACACTCTCGCGATGGAGCGGCGCACATGGCGCCCCACCACGCCGCTTGATCGCCCCGGCCAGCCGCTACACCACCACGAATTGCCCCTCTCGCCGCACCGCCCGATCCGCCCCGAAGGGGCCGCGGCGCGCGCGGAGCACCGCGACCTACCCATCCGGAAGGGATGGAAGCCCGTTGGGATTCAAACCGGCGGCGGGGCCCGGCCAACCCGGGGCGGGAGGAGGGAATCCCGACGGGAGACAAACGCGAGTTCAACTCCAGGGGGATGGCACGTGCGATCGAGATTGCATCAATGCGAGGGCTTGACTTGGCGCGGGGTGGGATGATTACGTCCGGTCGTGACCCCGCAGAGGCCAGTAGTACCCCGCATTACCATCAGGATGTTCGCGTCCGAATCCATGTGTTTTGGAATTTGGAGGCCGCTGCTTCTCGCGCTGGCTCTCGCGGCCTTGGCGGGTTGCGCGGCCACGCCACCGCAGAGCGTGCGGGTGGACCACCATTCCATTCTAGATCGCCGCGAGGGTGTGTTGCTTCTGGTCGATGCGTGCGTGCAGAAGGACGCGCTGGGGACCGACAGCGACTACTTTGTGATCGAGGAAGCCGAGGCGGGCGGACGGGCCGCGGCGGCGGCGTTGCGCCGCTATATCGATGGCACAGGGGTGACGATCCGGGGGGAAATCATTGCCGTGTGCGCGGCCCGCTTGATTACCAACAGCCAGACTGTCCGAGCTGCGGATCGCGTGGGCGGGCGCGTGCGAGACGCGGTGCCGCCGCTGAAGCTGCCTGCATCCATCGAAGGCGACTCGGAATATGTCAGCGCGCTGCAGTTGATCAGCACGTATTCGTTTGAACGGGCGGCCGTGCCGGCAAAGAAGGACAACCTCCATACCAATCATGGACCGACACGGATCAGCATGGCGGAATTTCAGCGGGCGGCGAAGGTGCTCAAGGATCGGACCGGGGCCTCGAGCGTGCTGTTCCTCGGGGTGCTGGGCAAAAGCCGCACCGGAGCC
>JANOQV010000167.1:0-26471 GCA_031414955.1 Pedosphaera sp.
AGTTTGGCCAGTTGCCGGACTTGCGTCGGAGTCAGCGGGCACTTGAAGGCCGCGTATTTCAGGTCAAACGCCACCAGGTCCGCCATCATCGCGTCCCGCTGCGCATCCGTCATGACTTGTGATATTAAGTTTTGAGCCATACTTGGAGGAGCCGGGTTCGAGGACGAATCGAGTCTGATCCCTGCATCAAATCTCAATCCCGCATCGAGCCTGGCCATTTTTGTTTATTGGTTAACCGCGTTTTGAACGCTGGCCTACCACGAGGTAGGCCAGTGGATTACGGATCACTTCTCAAGACCCGGTGACTCATGCAAGATAAATCTTACACCAATGACAGTATTCAGATTACGCATCCATTCCATCGACGAGGAGTCCGTTCCGCGAAGTCAGGCGCACCTGCCCGCCACTCTCGCGTCCCTGGCGCGAACCCAGCGGTGCCGGGGAAACACCCATCCGCCCCTGGCGCGCAGCCTCCGACCCAGAAAAATCACCCGCCAGCCCCTGAAAAGCAGTCTCCCACCCCTGGAAACCACCCTCCGGAGGCTAAAAACCACCCTCCTCCCCTGAAAATCACCCATCCGATGGCGAAAACTACCCTCCCACCCCTAAAAACCACCCACCGGAGACCGATTTCCCTGCGCCGGAGAGTCGGAACAAGGCAGCAGTCCATGCTAAACAGCCATAAGGTCAAAGACTTACGGCAAAATAGAAGGAAGGAGTGCCGTAGCGTCGTGCTTTGAGTTGCGACCACGCCCATTGACGTGAAACCTGTTCCACTCATTTCGTTGCAGATCGAAAAGTGGGCCCTCAGCGCCATTTTCGCCAGCCGATCAAGCTGAGCAGGAAAACGACGACCATCACGAGTGTAAATGTAATCCACATCAACGGTTTGCCACCGGCCCTGCCGGGTCCATAATTTGCCGCAATATCTTCGAAATACTTCTCCACGCGCGCGGGCAGCGGAGGCGGCGGCAAGGGCAAGATTTCGTGCGGAGGCGGTATCGGGCCGGGAGGATCAGGAATTTTCTGCCCAGCCGCCCGAAAGATTTCACGCACTTGCTCCTCCGGATACCACTTCACCATCCAGCCGGTGTCGACGAGATCCGTTTTCGAAATGATCATGCGTCCCAATTTGCCATTCCGATTGGGAAACGCCTCGGCATTGAGCAGGACAATTTCTCCCATGACCGAATTGTTTGTGAAGCGGGCTGGAACAAACACGTATTTTTCAAAAAGCGAGCTTTTGAAACCAGCGTGCTTTCCATAGGCGCGAAAATATTGGTGGTAGCGTTCGGGATACGGCCAATGGGTCGCCACAAAAGCCTGCTGTAGATTAGTAGCCGGGGCGTTTGTAAACTGGCGATCGTGGAACCCCACTACTTTCGCAATGAAACTCGCGCCATTGTATTCCTCTGAAGTTTGGTCCGGCTTTTCACGGCAGCCAGACGCAAGGGCGCAAAGCAAGCAGGCAAGCCACAGCTTCGCCTGCCTAACCCCGAAAACCATAGAAATAACTGCTATTCTGCCCATTTGGTTGCAGACCGAAAACTGACCCTTTTCTGAGAATCGAAATCGATACAACGCCACAGCCCAATGGTTACTTCCGGGAAACCGCCGCGAATATAGAGAAGGCAATTGCAAACAGGTGAACCAGCGTCAGAACGATTGCGATCTTGCCGAGGCGATTTCTGATCCATTCGTAGCACAGCATGAAATCATAAGCACCAATCTGGCCGAGAAGGAGGAACCAGCCAAAAGCGTCTCCCGGCCTTTCCTCGCGGGGCAGTGCTTCCCACCAGGCGGAATAGGGCAACGAAAGATGAAAGTAAAGCTGCCCCAATCCCCTGTCGCTCCCGAATGAAGGGGACATGAGACCAACCACAAAAAGGAAACCAAACGTCCATCCAATCACCGAGCAGATCTTTTTTGCGGTCGTCCAGCGTATCGCTGGTGTTGCGTGCTCAACGAGGTGCCGCTTGTAGGGCACGGGCCACAGGCAATAGCCGATGATACTGGCACAAACGGCCGCAAGTCCCCAAAAGCAGGCTTTCTCGATGACGCGTGCCATTTGCGGCGAAACTCCCGACCACTCCAGGCGCGAAAACAATCCGCGCGTCTCAAGCCATGCTGACAAATAATAACGTCTGGCGCTCCGAAAGGTTGTGGGTGGCGGCGCGGGAGGCATTAGTGCTGCGGAGGGCACTGGGATTCCCACCCTGGCGGTTTGAAAAGCGTCTTGCACCCGATACTCAGCGACTTTTTCTCCCCAGACGTCTCTTTCTCGCTTGTAAAAGATCATTCGGTACGCGTCGCCCTTGTGGAAGAACGGCTGAGCACTGATCAAATAAGAATCTCCTTTCCCAATGGAGACACCGGGCGGAACCGCAACGTACTTCTCCGACAGCGAATTCGAGAAACCAGCGTTTTTCTCATACACGCGGAACCACTCATGCCATTGATATGGATAGCCGCCATGCGATCCGTACAGCACTTGGGCAAGATTGGTGATGGGCGTATCAGGAAACTCCGCCGGATACCAAGTAAACCGGCGTGCCAATTCGGGGGCGAAGCGCGACTCCACCTCGCATTGGTCGGACATATAGAGGGCGTACGAGCAAATGACGAACACGGCTACGCCGAAGAGAAACCAACCGGGCACCGGGCAGCGGCATTCCCACTCGGGCTCAGACTTGCTGCGAAATCCGGGAGGTAAGTTCACGTTTTGAGTTTCGCATTTCCATCGCCAAAAACCAGCGCCGCGCTTTCACAAGTGGTCTGCCCTGCATGTTCTTTCTTCTTTGTGGTCTGTGCCAAGATGTTGCGGCCTTGGCGAATATGCAATTTCTTGAGGGGCACCCGCGCACTCGCGTGATCACAGTCTTCATCTTCCCTTCGCTTTGGCTACGATTCTTAAAACTGCCCACAACGCCGTGGCCAAAACCGTCAGCCCACTCAAGATGCGGAACAGCCACCGAACCGGCATGGATGACTCCTGTCCCAAAGCTTCGGATAGATCCCAAACAAACTTTTCGTAACGTTGGCCCAAAGGCGGATGAAGAATGTCTTGGGCTTCAGGTGGCGGCTCCGGCATCGAGAAGGAAGGAGGCAAAATCACGCTCGATGCCATTTCTCTCGTAATGGCTTGCGCCTTGTTCTCAGAAATTATCCGGTAAAAATAATTGCTCCCACTTCTGGCGATGTAGATGCGACAGGATTTTTGGTCGCAGTAAAATGGGCGCGCACTCATGCAGGTCAACTCTCCTTCGATCTGAGCGTTCGTGAAACGCGGCCAGAAAAAGATGTATTTTTCAGAGAGAGCGTTCGTGAACCCCTTTTTCCGCCCGAACTCCGCAAATTCGGAATGAATGCCGTACGGGTACCCATGTTTCACGAAACGAAACAACTGGACCAAATTCGTTGTTGGCACATCGGGTGAATCTACATCATGGAGCTTTAGCAATTTTACGACGTACCCGCCAAGTTTTGACTCGACTGTTGATTGATCGCTGATCCTTGAACATCCTGCGAGAACGAAGAAAATCAAGATGTGCAAAAAAAGCTTAGATTTCAAGGTGTCCATTTCAGTGCCGTTCGGAATCTTATAATCGTGGCAGCGCTAAAGCCTTTCCCGGAAATCGGATCTCCTCCCGTTTGCATTAAGCCTTTTTCAAAATGATCAAGCACACTACCTCCTGGGGCATGACCGAGTTCATGTGCCATGGTACCGTATAATCGATTCAAATAGAACTGTTGATAAGTGAGCGCAAAGTGGTTTGTGAACCCGGCTTGATTTACTGAACCATCGACACGGTTTATGCCCCATTCCTTGTCGCGATTTCCCTCGATGTAAACCACGCAAAAGCCATGCAGTGGAGAACCGACCAAATCATCCACATTGATTCCCAAAAGCACCTCTTCTCGGTCGGGTTCTCCATCTTCGTTCCGTGCGGCCTCGTATCCGACAACAATCGAATACGCCCAGAATTCGGGCCGGTCTTTGCCTTTCAATTCCAAATTGCCGACATCAAACGGACTGGTGAGGTATCCGACACCTGCTATTCGCTTAAAGGGAATCGTCCGTTGGTTATTTAAGCCCAAATCCTTAGCATCTACTGGACGAACATAGGCTTGTGCATAGGCGGACGTGATCGCTCCGATAAATTCTCCACTACGGCTATCGGCGGGAAGAGGTGGAGATTGCAAGTTCAGGCTTGATGGATACAGGAGATCATTCACGAGGTATTGGTCGTCGTCATCGTAGAGTTTCACCGTCAGTCCCACCAAGTTGTTCGTCGGCACCGAATCGATCTCCACGTCGGTCATCACGGAGGCGCCCCAACCTGAGATGGATCTGATCGTTCTGAACGCGCCGATGGTCGCAATGTCGATCTTTCCGTTTTCGAACTGATTCACAGGACTGAATGGAAAGTCCGAATGCAGTATACTAATGCGTGAGCGCCCGACTACGGGATAGTTTCGGCGAACCCGAGTGATCGACCCACTGATGAAGTTTGCTTCTGGTCCACTCGCTGGCGGGTTCGTCATTGAATCAAACTCCAAATGCAATTTGCGCCAGACCGTGAGCATCGGTGAAAGCCCGCCGATGAAGCCCTCGGCCGGTTCCTGGCCGGATCCAACATACATATCCAGCGTGCTGTTCACTTGCAAAGCGTTCAGATGATTGGACGCGCCCGGCAAATCCAAGACTGCGGCGACTCTAAAGTTGTCTCCTGGCTGCATGGTCACATCGAAAATAGTCGATGCTTGTCCGAAAACGTCCAGCGTAAGATTCGTTTCGTACAGGGTTCCGACGTTCGGGCTGCCGCGGTTGTCGTTTCCCTGGACAAGGATCCCAAAGTCGTTGGTGTCGATGACGCCATCCTCATCATCTGGGAACGGCGTGGGATCGTCCACGTCGAGCGAGCGCAAGATGACGCGTTGTCCCGGCACCGGAGGAGTGGTCTGGATTTTGACGATCACGCCCTTCCGCGATTCCGTGTCGGTGGGGCTTAACTGGTCGGGAAAAACACGAAGCCCGCCGCCGGCGTTCGGGTTGTGATCCAACGGCGAGTTTCCCAACAAAAACGTTTCCCAGGTCACTTCGATGCGCGGGACGACGAGGGTGCCGATGGAAGCGGCGTTGTTGGTGGGGAAGTCCGCCCAAGGCTTGTTGGTGCCGAGCTTGTTGTTTGGGTCAAGCACTAGGAACGCTTGCGGCCCATTTACGCCAGGGCCCAGGCCCGCGGTGTAGGTTTCCGTCGTCGTCGGATTGCCGATGGTGTTCGTGGTGGGCGGCAGCACGGCGACCAGTTCCTGGAGGCTGATCGGGTAGCTGTGGCCTTTCTCGTACCAAAAGGTTTTTTCGATGGGCTGCCGGGAGGAGGAGCGGGGATTGAAAAGCGTGTTGTCGCCGACTTTCAGTTGCGTGGTGTGGCATACCGCGCAGTTCATGCCGTTGTTCACCTTGCCCTTGTCATGCACATAGAGTGAGATCGGCACATAATTCTCGGGATGTTCAAGCTGCAGCAGGGTCTGCTGAAGGTCGCTGATGCCATCGCCGTTCGTGTCGGCGAGGCGCGGATTCGTGCCGGCCTGGTATTCGTCGAAATTGATCAGCCTGTCGACATCACCATCGCGATGACCGTCGTCTCCATTGAGCGGGTCAAGGTTGTGGGCGATTTCCCAGAAGTCGGGCAACCCGTCCCCATCGGAATCGAAGCCGGGCAGCGTGTTCGGGTCGGCCACGTCCTCGCGCAATTGGACGATCTGCGGGGTGACAGGATCGATGCTGACGTTGGTCGATGACAGCACCGGACGAACCACCATGGTTTCCCATCCTTCCAAGTAGCCGTCCGCAGAAGCGATGATGTTCGTTTCGACAGCGAGCACATTCAGAGGAATCGTAAGCGTGAACGGGGAGACGAGGTTGTGATCGTTGTGATCGATTACCAGCGGGTCGCCCGGTCCCATTGCGTTTCCTGAGTAGGTGAAGGTGGCGGAGACTGGATCGCTTGCAAACAGTCGCCAGAGCCGGAGCCTCCCGTTCGTAGTCGTGCCCTCGATGGCGACGCTGGAGAGGACTTCCAACCGGACGTATTCCCATTTCCGCAACAGTTGAATCGGCCAGAGATTTGTGCTGACGGAAGGAACGTGAAAGTGAATCGCTCCAGGGTTGTTGAACCCGGCGGCACCGCCACCCGTGAAGTAAACGCGAGCCACCGAACTCCGCAGCGGGAACATGATGTAGCCACCGGACACATCGCCGGAGACGCGATAACCCGCGGCCTCCTGAAGGCCCGTGGTAGTATTGGTGTACACGGCGTAAGGCAGGCTGCCGCCCGCGAAGGTGTGACCAAACCGGCGGATCTCGAAGATCGCGGGCGAATCGATCGCCGGCGAAGTGCTGTAAACTGAGGCGGACTTCACGGAGGTGATCGTGTACCGCGTAGGCGAATTGTCTTCGAGCAAGACCGTGGCGGCGTTGGTGCCGACAATGTTAAACCCGGCACCGCCACGCAGCGTCACGGTAAACGTTTCGATCATCTCTTCCACGCCATCAGCCAGGGGCTGGATGATCAGATTGGTTTCGCCGACACCCGGCGGGAAGGTCACGGATTCTGGAATCGCCGGAAAATCCACGCCATTCGTGGCCGATCCAGCGAGGGCAAGATTGACAGTGAGGGGCTGGGCGAGCGAGCCGCTGCGATTCACCCGAATCACCGCCGAATCAATTCCCTCCGTGGCGGAATCAACGACCACAATAATCGTGACCGCAGGAAGTTCGTCATCCTTGATCACAACGCGCGCGGCCGAGCGAACATTGTGGATAGAATACGCTGCGAAGGGATTCGCCAGCGTGAGGATCACGTCCTCATCTCCTTCGTAGGCGGCGTCAAAACTCGGCGTGATTTCAACCGTCGTCCGGTCGCTTCCCGCCGGGATGTAGGTCCAGGGCGTAATGCCTGTATAATCCACATCGTTTTGCGCGCTGCCCGAGACGTCAAACCAGACGAGCAGCTGTTGCTCCACGTCTCCGTAGCGCCGGATGAGAAACAGCCCCTTGTTGGTGGCGTTTGCCGTGCTTTCAGCCGCTACAGCATCCTCCGCAAAGATCGCCACGACGGGCAGATCGTTGTCGATCAACGAGACGTTCGCGGGGGTGGAATCCAGCACGTAGTTCGTTGCCGAGGCCAGGGAGAGTTGCACCGTCCGTGGTCGTGTTTGCTGCACGCCGTCGTCCACCGCAGTGACGAAAATGCGTTTGGTCGTTTCACCTGCGAGGAAACTCACTTCGCTCGTGATGTAGCCGAACTGGGTCGAGAGCAGGTAATCCGACTCATATCCCGCAGTTCCGCCCAGGTGCAGTACGATGGTAGTGCCGTTCGTTGGCGCTGGAAACGGCAGCCGGATGTTGAATTCACCGCCGCCTCCGCCTTCGGCTGCCGTGGAATCGACCGTGTAAATCACGGCCCGGGTCAGCCCATGGTACTCGGCCAGGTCCGGGATGCCGTTCAGATTCGAGTCCTCGTCACCGTCCAGAATCCCGTCGTGATCAGAATCTTCGTCCAGCGGTGAGGTGTGCGAAATCAATGCCTCGAAGGCATCCGAAAGTCCGTCCCAATCGGAATCGATCGAGTCCGCAGCGCGATAGAAGGCGGTGGCCGAAGCCGTGAGCCACCATTCAAAGTTGGTCTGCCCAAGCTGGCCAGCGGCGATTCTTTGCCAGGTGCCGTTCGTGCTCAGTTGCAGCTTCTCATAAATCTCGTAGGCACTGTTTGTGTCCGCATCCTGCAACCAGGTGCTGAAGATGCCTCCTTGAACAATGGGCGCGGGGCCAAACTTCAGTCCGGCATTCGTTGTCCAGCCGCCGAGATAAGATGGCCCATTCGCTTCTCCGCCACCGTTCAAGCCTCCTCCCACAGCGAATCCTCCCGGCCCGGATACTGACATCAGGCTCATCCCACCGCCGCCGAGGGAATTCTTCAAGGAGACGTAATCCACCTGCGAGTCGTCCACGAGGAAGACGCCCGGCTTCCATTCATACACCGGCAGTTGCCCGAAAGAAGGGTCGAAAGGATACGGCGGTCCCTGCTTGTCTTTGAGCATGTAGTAGGTGCCCAAGGCCGGCGGATTCATCACTGGTAGAACTAACTCCTCAGGCGGCAGTTTCTGCGCCGACGCGGACGGGGTAAGGCTGAACGCAAGGCTTATCCCAACCGCGATTTTGGTGAGCCGGCGGCTGCACATTTCGTTCAGAGTTGCCATGGATTTCGCAAGGCCATGTTGGAAGTGCTTTTTCATCGGGTCGTTCCTTTGTCGTGCGGGTCCAGAAGCAGCAGGGGCGTGACCTACTCACGCCCCGACACAGGCACTGGTAAGCCCTCACGAGAACGCTTTGGGGCACGCCCGATGGGGCGTGCCTCGTTGCGTGACTCGTGAGCGGAAATTACCAGTTTCGTGTCGAGCAGCAGCCGAAGCCGCAAAGTTGTTGTTTGATTCGTCGTTTACATACGGAGTTTCAGCAGGCGCGCGCCATGATGAGAACGTCCGGGGGGATTGCGAGGAGAATTGTTCAGGAAAATGTCGCGCAGCCTTTCCGATAGTTTCATCACATCGGTTTCCAAATTCACGCAGGGTCGCGCCCATGCGGCAATCAACGCGAGGGGAAGGAGCGGAACAGAACGGGGCGGCGGGAGAATTCACGTACCCGGCGATCCGCGACTCAGGCGCAAATCAGTTATTGATCACGCCCAGGATGCTGGAGCGCGGCACGGGGCCGAAGGCGCGGCTGTCCACGCTGCGGGCGCGGTTGTCGCCGAGCACGAAGTAGAAGTCGCGCGGGATCACGGTGGCTTTGCCCAAGGGCATCCTGTCCATCAGTCCGGTGGGAGTGGCGGCGTACGGTTCGGCCAGCCGGTGGCCGTTGACGAAGGCGGAATCGCTTTGCATCACGATGGTTTCGCAGGGCAGGCCGACGATGCGTTTGACGATGAGGTCGCCGGTCTCGGGGTCTTTCAAAACGACCATCTCGCCGCGCTGGGGTTCGCGGTGCAGGTAGGCGAAGCGGTTCAGGAGCAGGCGATCACCGGCATGGAGCGTGGGGAACATGCTGGCTCCCTTGACTTCCACCGCCGTAACCACGACGCGACTGAAGAAAAGATAGCTGATGAAGGAAAAACCCAGGATGAAGGCGAACTTCAACAGCGGGTGGCGCCGGGCCTGGGCGGTGGCGGAGAAAAAGGTGGACGGGGTGCTGGTTTTGGTCGCGGCCGTTTCGTTGTTCATGCTGTTTCCGTTCAACCGTCTGCTTGCAAAGATGTTTAAACTCTTTGCCAATCCGCAGCAAGGCCCGCTGCTACGGGCCGACAGGTAGGGGAATCTACGGTTTTGGAATCTTGACCGTTCGCACTTCGATCCGGCCCGGTTCGGCCACGCCCAACTCCAGCAGGGCCGCATTGTGAAACAGATCCAGATGGTTGGTGTGCGAGGTGAGCGGGCCTTCAGCACGAGCGCGCTGCGCGTTGATTTCCTGCACGGAAAGCAGGTCGAGCGCGACCGGGTCGGTGCTGAACCGGAGCTGATTCAACTCGATGGAGTGATGCAGCCGTCCAATCTGCTCGCCTTCATACTGACAGATGAGCGCATCCACGATGTGCAGGGACACGCGATCTCCGAGGGAGGGCAGGGCGTAGATTTCGGGAATGGCCTGGGCCAGACGGGGTGCGCTGCCCTCGAATCGGATGGTGTTGTCCACGCTGCCGAGCGCGAGGCTGTAAAGGTTGCCGCAGACCCCGCCAGCATAATTGTTGAGCAGCGGAGAGACGTTGATAATCTTCGTGACCTCCTTCGTGAGCAGTCTGGTGACGAAGGACTTGCGCCCGATGCCTTCGCCCTTCTGCTGGAATTCCAAATCGCCGAAAACCAGTTGGCCGAGGAGGGCTGAGTCGTAGAACGCTTTCTCATCCCAACCGGAATCCATCGCACCAGCCAGCCGCACGCCGTAATGGCGGGCGACGTCGCTGAAACCGGCGCGGCGCAAATCGGAGAGCAGTTGATCCCAGATGATGATGCGGTTGGTGGGCAGGCCGGCCGCGAGCAGGCCTTCGATGACGCCCGCGACCACCTCGGGGCGCGTGCCGACGTGGGGGCCAGGGTTGGAATACACTTTGATCCCGACCACGTCTTGGGTGGATACAAATTTACGCCACGCGGCCGCAACATCGGCCAGGCCGGTGAATTGAGTCAGGCCATGCTGCACCAGGGCGCGCACCACTTCCGGTTTCGGTTTGAAAGCTTCCGTCGCTGCGTTGTCCTGCACGATGACGACACGCGCGAAGGGGGCTTGAGCAGCGACAGGTGCGGCGTTGAAGGCAAAAGCCACGCCCGCGCGAGCCACGCTGAGGCTGGCCAGAGCACACGCGAACAGTCGAATCAGCGCGTAAAACAGGGCGTTCCTTGACACGTTCAGGCGGCGGATGCTACCACGGCCCCAAATGGTGGCTACCAAAAATCCCACTCGGAACTGGCTCTTGCTGCTGGCGACAGTCGCCCTCGGCGTGTTTTGCGGCTGCACTCCGCCGGGACCGCGCGCTTTGCTCCAGGGCGAGGACTTGCTGCATAAGGGTAAGCTGGCGGAGGCCGTGGTAAAGCTCAAGACGGCCACCGAGTTGTTGCGTGAAGAACCGCGCGCTTACAACCTGCTCGGTCTCGCTTATCATCGCTCTGGACAGCTGCAACTCGCCGCCCAAGCCTATCGCCAGGCGTTGACGCGCGACCGCAGCAACCTCGTGGCTGTGGCGCATTTTAATCTCGGCTGTCTCTTGCTGGAACAGAACAACCCGGCTGGAGCGGCGGATGAGTTGCGCAGTTATACCCTCACCACCAATAGCCTGCCCGGACTGATCAAACTCGGTACCGCGCAACTGCGCTTGCGGCAGTTCCCGGCCGCCGAGGTTTCTCTCACCGCCGCCCTGCGCCTCGATCAGAAGCACCCGGAAGTGTTGAATGGTCTCGGCGTCTTGCATGCGCAACGCGGGCAGCGCGATGCGGCCCAATTCTTCGGCTCCGCCTTGCAGGCAAGTCCGAAGTATGGTCCCGCTCTCCTGAATGCCGCGCTGGTCGGCCAACAGAATTCCGCCACCAAGCCCGCCGCCTTGCAGCGGTGTCGTGAGTATCTTGCGCTCCATCCTCAATCGCCACAGGCCGGGGCGGTGCAAGCGATGGCGCGGCAGTTGGAAATCGATCTGACTCCGGCGCGTCCGGTCCTTGTTCCGACCAGCCCCGTGGTCCAGGTCGCTCCTGCGCTCAGATCCAATCTGGTGACGACGGTTCCGGCACCGTCCCTTACGAATGTGCCGCCCGCGACCAGCGCCCTGCCGCGCGTGGCGACATTGATCAAGCCCACCCCCGTCGTGGTCCTGCCTAAAACCAACCCGGCGGTGGTCGCAACAAATCCGCTGGCGGAGGTCTCCAAGGTGCCCGTGACCGTCGTGGTGGTGACCAACGAGCCGGCCCCAAGAATCGCCGTGGCCGATCCCGTCACCCTGGCGGTGGTGAAGCCCGTGGTGGTTCCCGTGCCCAAGCCCGCGACGGCTCCGGCAACATCGATCACGGATCCGCGATTTGAGTCGCCAGCCGATTCGCCCAAACCGGGTTTCTTCACGCGCCTGAATCCTTTTCGTGGCAAGCCTGCTCCTGCGACCAACGCCGCCCCGGTGGTCGAGGCTTCCCGGACCATTGTTTTGAATCCGTCCGCCCATGCGACGCCTGCGGCGCGGCCGGTTTTCCCGCGCTACAATCACTCCGTGAAAAATCGGCCCGCCGCGGGCAATCGCGCCGATGCGGAACGCGCCGCGCAGCAGGCGGCCCGGGCACAGCGCGGCGGCCGCACCAACGAGGCGCTGCTCGATTATCAACTTGCGGTCAACGCCGACCCTTCCTTCTTCGACGCGCAATACAACGCCGCCCTGCTCGCGCTCCTCTCAGGCGATTTGCCCCGCGCGCTATCCGGCTATGAAGCCGCGCTGGCCATTGAGCCGGACTCGATCAATGCCCGCTATAATTTTGCCCTCGCGCTCAAGCAGGGTGGTTACGCGCATGATGCGGCGAGTGAATTGCAACGAATCCTGGAAGCCAAACCAAACGAGACGCGGGCTCACCTCACCCTGGCCAATCTCTTCGCGCAGCAGTTGGAGGATGCCGACCGGGCGCGGCCACACTATGTGAAGGTCATCGAACTGGATGCGCGCAACCCGCAGTCCGCCGCCATTCGTTTCTGGCTGGCGGCCCACCCGTGATGGGTTAGGGCCGGAGGTGGCCCGCCAGCAGGAAACCGATGTGCTGAATGATTTCGCGATCGGGGTAACGAGGATTGGCCAGAAGCGAACGGCCCCGGGCCACCACGGCACTGCGCACCTCGGCCAGACAATCCAGCCGACCCGCCATTTGAGCGCGGTCAAAATCACTGAACCGGGTGGAGGGCTGGGACAGGGGAAGGCTCACTCGATGGTGGCGAAATGATCCGAAATGACTGCCGTCAAAATCCATATGCTTTGTCCGTGTTTTGGCGTGTGTTCCACAATTCACCGACAAATGACTATCGGCTTGGAACGTCTGCGGCTTGAGCTTCAATGAGTGCAGCTCGCGGCATCTCCTTGGGCCGGCCGACGCGTGGCGGGTCGAGCAAAACAGCGGTAGCCAGGAATATGCGCCAGGAGAATACGAACGAATGATTGCTGGCCCGACTTTTCGTTCCGTCGTGCTTCAGCCTCCATTCCGGAGGTCCGAGTTCAATGTGCCCGGCGTGAAGCTTGCTTTTGGCTTTGGGAATGTTTAGTGAACGGGCCATGAATGAACGCATCCTAGTCGTCGATGACGAACCTCAAATTCGCGAGATGCTGTCCATGTACTTTGCCCGCCACGGGTACGAGACTTCCACGGCGGGAAACACGGCCGAAACCCTCCAGACTGTCACGAATTCCTCCGTGGATGTCGTAATTCTGGATATTGGTCTGGCGGACGAGGATGGTCTCAAACTGCTGGATCGCCTCAAAAAGGACTTTCCCGCCTTGCGGGTCATCATGCTTACCGGCATGGGCTTGGTGGAGGATTTGTTGCAAGAAGCGCAGCAAAAGGGTGCCGACGGCTACGTGAGCAAAATCCTGCCGCTGGATGAATTGTTGGCCGCAGTGCAGCGCATTCTCAAACAGCCGGCTAAATGACCGCGTCCCTGGGCGTTCCGGCTTCCCATGTTTGAACTGACCGCGCCATTCGAAGCCGCCGGAGATCAGCCGCAGGCCATTGCCAAACTGACCGAGGGCGTGCAGTCGGGCGCGAAGCACCAGACCCTCCTCGGCGTCACCGGTTCAGGCAAGACCTTCACGGTGGCGAACGTGATCCGGAATGTGAACAAGCCCACCCTGGTCATCTCCCATAACAAGACCCTGGCCGCCCAACTCTACGCGGAGTTCAAAGGCTTCTTCCCCAGGAACGCCGTCGAGTATTTCGTCAGCTATTTCGACTACTACCAGCCGGAGGCTTACATCCCGCGCACCGACACCTTCATCGAAAAAGATTCGAGCGTGAACGACGCCATTGAGCGGATGCGACTCTCGACCATGAGTTCACTCTTCTCGCGCCGCGATGTGATCGTGGTGGCGAGCGTGTCGTGCATCTATGGCATAGGGAGCAAGGAAGACTACGAGGCGCTGGTCATCCCGCTGCACGCCGGCATGGACCTGACGCGCGACCAGTTGCTCTCCCGCTTCATTGACCTGCAATACTCGCGCAACGACATCGCCTTCGAGCGGAGCAATTTTCGGGTCCGCGGCGACACGGTGGAGATTTGCCCGGCTTACACGGAGGACGCGCTGCGCATCGAGTTTTTTGGCGACACGGTGGAACGGTTGACGAAGTTTGATCCGCTGACCGGCGATACGTTTGAGGAGTTGCAGCACACGATGATTTTCCCCGGCAAACAATTCGTCACGCCGGGCGAGAAGATGAAGCGCGCCGTCCTGAGCATCCGCGAGGAACTGACCAACCGCATCGCTGAGTTCGAGAAGAACGGCAAACTGCTCGAAGCTCAACGAGTGAAGATGCGGACGGAATACGATTTGGAGATGATGACCGAGATGGGATTCTGCTCTGGTATCGAGAATTACTCGCGCCACATCGCGGCGCGTCCGCCCGGCTCACGACCCTCGACAGTGATTGATTTCTTCCCGAAAGATTTCCTGCTCGTCATCGACGAATCGCACGCCACGCTGCCGCAGATCGGTGGCATGTATGCCGGCGACCGTTCGCGCAAGACAGTGCTGGTGGAACATGGCTTTCGCCTGCCCAGCGCGCTGGACAATCGCCCGCTGAACTTCGACGAGTTCTCCGCCATGCAGGGCCAGGCGATTTATGTGAGCGCCACCCCGACGGAGATGGAAATGAAGTTGTCGCGGGAGGACGCCCGCACGCTGCGCAGCCGTGGGTGTGACTCCGCGCCGGGAGAGCCTTCGGAGGAACAGGGCCGGCGGACGCCCTCGGCCACGGCGTCGCCGGGCATCGTCGAGCTTATCGTCCGCCCCACCGGACTCATCGATCCGACCATCACGCTCAAACCGCTCCAGGGCCAGATCGACGACTTGATGGAAGAGGCGCGCAAACGCATCGAACGTCGGGAGCGCGTCCTGGTCACCACCCTGACCAAGCGCACGGCGGAGGAACTGACCGATTACCTGCGCGACGTCGGCATCAACGTGCGTTACCTGCACAGCGAGATTGATGCGATCGAGCGCGTGGAGATTCTGCGGGCGTTGCGCAAAGGCGAGTTTGACGTGCTGGTCGGGATCAACTTGCTGCGGGAAGGTCTCGATCTGCCGGAGGTTTCCCTCGTCGCCATCCTTGATGCGGACAAGGAAGGCTACCTGCGCAGCACGACCAGTCTCATCCAGACAGCCGGCCGCGCCGCGCGCCACTTGAACGGTGAGGTTATTCTCTACGCCGACGTGAAGACGCAGAGCATTCAGAAATTCCTGGCCATTTCGAATTATCGCCGCGAACGGCAAATCGCCTACAATCAGGCGCACAACATCACCCCGCGCAGTGTGCAGCGGGCCATCGAGGACAGCCTGAGTGCGAGCGAGGTGGAGAAGAAGAAGGCCGTCGCCCTTTTGAATGAGGCGGCCGGCAACTTCGACGTCACCGAGACCATTCGTGAGCTTGAGGAGTCGATGCTGCAGGCCGCGAACAATCTGGAGTTTGAGAAAGCCGCGCTGCTCCGCGATCAGGTCCGCGAGTTGAAGCGCAGCACGGAACCGGGCCGCGATGGAAAAACTCCCGGTGCGGGCGCCGCGACCCAGGCGATCACGTACAGCAAGAAGGTGAAGGCCAGGCGCGCAGCCAGTCGGTGAGGGATGGCTTCGGAGGTTCCGTTGTTGGTCTCGGTAAGAACCCTTTCCAATCGGCCGGTTCTGAATCATTGTTGCCTCCGCAATTGTGGCTTTACTCAGCATTATCTCAGGAAATCGTCCAGGCTCGCGCGGCAAGTGGTGGCGGCGCCTCGTCGTGGTCGTGGTGCTCTACACCGTCGCCGGCTTCTTCCTCCTGCCCGCCCTCATCAAATGGCAGATGGTCAAGCAACTGCCGAGGTTCACCCATCGGGCCGCGCGCGTGGATTCGGTGCGCCTCAATCCTTACGCCCTCTCTTTTGGCATTCGTGGCCTGGCGTTGACGGAACCGGACGGTTCGACCTTTGCCTCGTTCAGCAATTTTTACATCAACTTCGAGGCCTGCTCCTCGCTCTTTCACTGGACCTGGACGTTCAAGGAAATCCAGCTCGGTTCGCCCTACGGCTACGTGTCGATCCTCACCAACGGGCAATTCAACTTCGCCAATTTGCTGACCAATGCCCCGCCGACCAACGCCCCAACGCAGCCCGCCAGGCGGCTCCCGGCCGCGCTGGTCGAATCCCTCGTCATCACCAACGGGGTCGTGGCCATCGCCGACTTCTATCGCAACCAGCCCTTCGAGACCAAATTCGAGCCGATTGAGGTGCGGCTGACGAATTTCACCACGCGCCCGCGCACCAAGAGTCCTTATGCCTTCACCGCCAGCACCGGCGAGGGCGAGTACTTTCGCTGGCGCGGCAGCGTGCATGCGTTTCCGCCGACCTCCGCGGGAAGCTTTGAATTGGGCGGCATCGACCTCAAAAAATACGGCACCTACGACCGCGAGTTCACTCAACTGGATGTGCGCGACGGAAAAATGACCGTGGCTGCGACCTACTTCTTCGCCATCGAGACGAACGGCCTCGAGTTGAGCATCACCAACGCGAGCGTGCTGGTGACCAACCTCCAAGTGTTCGCGCCTGACGGAACGAACGCGCTCATCTCGATTTCCAGCGTCTCCGTGCAGGGGGCCGAGGCGGACCTGCAAAAGCGTTCGGCCAAGGTGCAGTCTGTTGAAACCATCGGAGGCTCCATTCTCGCCCGGCGCTTCCGCGATGGCGCGCTGGAGTTGCTGCAACTGGCCCTGCCACCGACCAATCGGCCGCACACCATTCTGAATCCGCCTCCAGCTACGAACCCTGCGCCCGCCGGGGCCACTGCACCTGCCGTGCCCTGGTCGGTGGTCATTGAGAACATCGTGGTGCAGGATTACGCCGCCCGCGTGGAGGATGAACAGCCGCCGCGGCCCGCGACGCTCATCGCCGATCAAATCGCCCTGACCGTGAAGGGGCTTTCGCTCGCCTCGAACGCGCCGATCAATATCGAGTTCTCCACCCGCGTGAACAGCAACGGCTTCGTGAAAGTGGGCGCGCAAGGCACCGTGTTACCCGTGGCGCTGAACACCGAGCTCGACATCAGCACCATCGACCTGAAACCGTTCCAGCCCTACGTCGAGCAGCAGCAGGTGAAGGTCTCCTTCAACAGCGGCAATTTCTCGACCAAGGGCCGCGCCTCCGTGGCCCTCGGCGAATCCAACCAGTTGGCCGCCAAATTCGCCGGCGATGTCGTGTTGAACGACGTGGTCGTCATCGACCAGATTGCCTTCCAGGATTTCATCGGCTGGAAACAAGTCGCGGTGCGCGGCATCGACTTTGTCCTCTCGCCCATGAGCGTGAAGGTTCACGAACTGGCCTGCGACAGTCTCGCCACCAGCGTGGTCATGGGGACGAACCAGCAGTTGATGGCGCTCGCGGTCCTGCCCCCCGCGTTCCTCAGCACCAACAAGACCAAGGCCGCCACCCCCGCGGCCTCGCCCGCGCCAGGCCCCAACCAAAGCTTGCTGCCCTTCCCCGTGCAACTCGACTTGCTGGCCCTGACCAACATGTCGATTCATCTCCGCGATCTCTCGGTCGAGCCGAACTGCCGCTTCGACGTGCAGCAGTTCAGCGGCACGGTGCGCGGCCTGTCCTCCGCGCTCAACACGGTGGCGGACGTGGACATTCGCGGGCGCGTGAATGAGAGCGCGCCCTTCAGCGTGGTCGGCAAAGTCAACCCGCTCGTGCGCGATCTGCTCGTCGATCTGGTCATCACCAACAAGAACACGGAACTGACCGCCTTCACGCCCTACATGGAGAAGTTCGGCGGCTACGAGTTGAAGAAGGGCAAGTTCACCGTCGGCCTGCGCTCGGATGTCAAGCAGCAGGCGCTCGACGCGCAGGTCGTTGTTTTCATCGACCAGCTCACCCTGGGCGCAGCCAGCAAAAGTCCGGACGCGACCAAACTGCCCGTGAAGCTCGGCGTGGCGCTGCTCAAGGATCGCAACGGGCGCATCGAGTTTGATGTGCCGATCAAGGGCCGGATCGATGATCCCAAATTCAAGGTCGGGCCGATCATCGGGCAGGTCGTGCTGAACTTGCTGACCAAGGCCGCCACTTCGCCCTTCGCCCTGCTCGGCGCGCTGGTCGGTGGCGGCGAGGAGTTGAGCTTCGTCGAGTTCGTCCCCGGCCAGTCCATGATTGCCGGAGCCGAAACCAACAAGATCGACAAGCTGGGCCAGGCGCTCTACGAGCGGCCCGCGTTGAATCTCGAAATCACGGGCGCGGCCGATCCCGCGATGGACGCGGCCGCAGTCGCCTGGCTCAAGCTGGAGCGCGAGTTGAAGACGGCGCGCATGACTGAACTGGCCGGCAAGGATAACGCGCCCGCTTCGGCCGAGGCGGTGAAACTTGAGCCGCGCGACTACGAGCGATTGCTGAAGGCGCAATACAAGAAGGTCTTCAACCGCGACCGCCCGTTGCCTGTGGTCGCCACCAACGCCTCCGGAACCGCCACCAATGTCGTCGCCCCGGCCGCCGCCCGTCCCCAACCGCGCAAGGGCGCGGAGGTGCAAATCGCCCGTGAGGCAATAGCCAAGCAACCGGCCAAGGAAACCAACGCAGTCGTTGCCGCAATTAATCCGCGCGTCCCGACCCGGCCCGCCTCACTGCCTGCGCTGGATGCCGACGACGAGTTGCGCGCCCAGATGGAAGCCGAATTACACACCCACTTCGCGGCCACCGCAGAAGACCTGCGCGCGCTGATGAACGAACGGGCCCAGAATGTGCAGCGGGCCTTGCTGCAAACGGAGAAAGTGGCCGCGGATCGCCTCTTCATTCTTGCGCCACCCGCCGTCGAGGCGGCCTCCAAGGGCCAGTCCCGAGTGAATTTGTCCCTGAATTGAATTATGCCCGCGCCGTTCAAGCTGGTTCGCGTTCCCACGCTCAAGACCGTTGCTGATTTTCGAACTCATATCGCCGCGCTGGGTATCGAATTGCCCTGTGAAGACACCATCGTGGCCGGTCCTGATTCGCCGCTGGCAACACCCGTCGCGAACGTCACGGTGAACGGCAAGCGCATCGGCAACCGCGTCGCCGTGCAGCCGATGGAAGGCTGGGACGGCACGACCACGGGTGGCGTCAGTGAGGAGATGATTCGCCGCTGGCGGCGCTTCGGTGAGAGCGGCGCGAAGCTCATCTTCGGTGGCGAGGCCATGGCCGTGCGGGCCGATGGCCGGGCCAATCCCAATCAGCTCATCCTCAACGAGGAGAACAAGGCGGGCATCGCGGGACTGCGCGAGACACTCGTCGCCGCGCACCAGGAACGCTCCGGCAACACCGATGATCTCGTCATCGGATTTCAGCTCACCCACTCCGGGCGCTTCTGCCGGCCCGTGGACAAGAAGCGTTGGGAATCACGCGTGGCCTATCGGCATCCGATTCTGGACAAGAAGTTTAACGTGACCAGTGACGCGCAGATTCTGAGCGACGCCGAGATTGAGGAACTCATCCAGTGTTACGTGCGCGCGGCGAAGATTGCCGCCGACATCGGCGCGGACTTCGTGGACCTCAAGCATTGCCACGGCTACCTGCTGCACGAGTTCCTCGGTGCGCACACCCGGCCTGGAAAATACGGCGGCAGCTTCGAGAACCGCACCCGCATCCTGCGTGAGATCATTGGTGGCATTCGCGCCAGCGGGAATCCCATCGACATCGGCGTGCGGCTGAGTGCGTTCGACTTCGTGCCTTTCCGCCCCGACCCTGCGCTCTCCCAGCCCGGCAAGCTTGGCCCCGGCATTCCCGAGGATTACTCGCACTGCCTGCCTTATCGCTACGCCTTCGGGGTGAACCCGGAGAATCCCGAGACCTACGACTTGCGCGAGACGTTTCAATTCGCGGAACTCTGCGCCGAACTCGGCGTCAAGCTGCTCAACCTCAGCGCCGGTTCGCCCTATTACAATCCCCACCTCCAGCGCCCCGCCGCCTATCCGCCCAGCGACGGCTACCAACCCGCGCACGATCCGCTCATCGACGTGGCCCGGCAGATGGATGTGGTCCGGCAGGTGAAGGCGCATTTGGAGAAAACCCCAAATCCCAAATCCCAAATCCCAAACCCAATCGTGATCGGCTCCGCCTACAGCTACCTCCAGGAATACCTGCCGCACGTCGCGCAATACGTCGTGCGCCACGGCTGGACGGACATGGTCGGGCTAGGCCGCATGGTGTTGAGCTATCCGGGCTTGCTCGCCGACGCGGTGAGCCAAGGCACGCTCACGCCCAAGTTCATCTGCCGCACCTTCAGCGATTGCACCACCGCGCCGCGCAACGGCCTCATCAGCGGCTGTTACCCGCTCGACAAGTATTACAGCGCCAAGCCCGAGTTCCAGAAGCTCAAGGAGATCAAGCGGTCGGTCGGGGCGTAAACGCCTGAAGGGACAATTGCGCAGGAGCCACGGATAAGGACTCGCCGCATCCGTGTTCAATCCCTGTTTCATCCGTGGCCAGGAAACTGAAGCAGGGGAACATCTGAATTGCCTTGCGCATTGCCAGGGCCGGGCGGGTTTCGTATCACCTTCATCATGCAACCCCACGACCGGTCAGCGCTGGCCCAACAAGTGCGAAAGTTTCCCGGGACCGGTTTAATCTTGGTGCTGCTGATGGTCGCCGCGGTGCAGCCGGCCTTCGCCTCCCTGATCGCTTATGACAGCGCGGTGAATGCGGACGCGGGCGGCGGGTTGATTCCGCTGGCCAGGCTGACCAATGCGGCGGTGTTCACGGGCGCGAATCGCGAGGCGTTCAACTTTGGCGCCGGGACAGGTGATGTGACGATGGAGTTCATCCTCACCGGCGATCCGACCGCGGGCGGCATCAGCAGCTACCTCGCAGTCGGGACGAACGTGTCCAGCAATCTGCGTTACGAGGCTTACAACAACACCGGGCAACTTGGGTTCACGCAGTTAGGCGTGGCGGATTATCTGTTCTCACCCGGGGTGCCATCGCCGTCGATTCCGGTCCACATCGCCTACGTCTGGTTGTCGGCCACGCGCACGATGAAGCTTTATCTCAACGGATCGTTCGCCGGTTCGGCTTCAGGCATCAGTGCGTTGTTTGCCATGCCGAACGGGCAGGGCTGGCTCGGCGGCAATCCCGGCGGCACGGAGACGATGGTCGGCACGGTTTCCCGCGTGACGGTGTATGGCAGCGTCCTGGCCGACGATGCGATTCAGCGCCACGCGGATGTCTACAACGACATCATTCGCGCGCCCATCATCGTTTCATTCACGGCCACGCCGGGAACGATCTTCTCACCGGCTTCCTCCCTGCTGGCTTGGAATGTTCAGAATGCGCTCGGTGTTTCGGTGAATGGGACGGATGTGACGGGGACGACGAACCTGGTCGTGAATCCCCCGGTGACGACGACCTATTCGCTCGTCGCCACCAACGCGGGCGGCAGCAGCACGGGGCAGGTGACCGTGGTCGTCAATCCGCCGCCGGTCATCCACCGCTTCACGGCGGGAGCGGGTTACGGGGCCAGCGGCGCGAGCATTCCTCTGGCGTGGGAGACCAGCCACGGGCAGTCGTTTCAAATTACCCCCGGCGTGGGCGACGTCACGCCGCAGACGATCAGCGGCACCGGCAGTGTCAACATCCTGCTCACCCAGACCACGACCTTCACGCTGGCCGTGGGCAACGCCTTCGGCACGAACACCGCGACGCGGTTGGTGCGGGTCGTGCAGCCGGCGAGCCACCTGGTCATCTCCGAAGTCATGTCCGACAACGCCTCGACTCTCGCGGATCAGGACGGCGAGTTCCCGGACTGGATCGAAATCTTCAACCCCACCCTCGCCGCCATCAATCTGGGCGGGCACAGCCTCACCGATGACAAATCGGAACCGACGAAGTGGGTGTTCCCGGATTTGCTGCTGTCGGGGGGCGGGCATCTGGTGGTGTTTGCCTCGGGCAAGGATCGCACGAACACGGCCGCCCCGCTGCACACCAACTTCCAGCTCGACCGTGACGGTGAGTATCTCGCGTTGATCAGCCCTGGACTGGTGATCCTGCACGAGTTCGATCCGTTGCCGCCGCTGGACACGGACATTTCGTTTGGTCTGCTCGGAGGGGACCTGACCACCGCGCAGGCCATGGGACATCCCACGCCGGGTGCGCTCAACGACGCCACTCCCGCGCCGCCGGCCAAGGTCGAGTTCTCTCTCGCTGGTGGATTCTTCAGCGAGCCATTTCTGCTCGCGCTTACGAGTGTCACGAGCGGTGCGGAGATTCGTTACACGCTGGACGGCAGCACTCCGGGCGCGACGAATGGAATTATTTACACGGGGCCGATCGCCATCAACGGCACCGCGCGGGTGCGGGCCGTGGCGCGGACGAATGATCTGGAGAGCGCGCTCAGCGGCGAACGCTTCATCAGGCTGGCGGCGGACCTGACCAACTACACCACCACACTGCCCATCATGGTGATCGAGAACTTCGGGGCGGGCGTTATTCCGCAGAAGGGCTGGTCGGGCACGGGCGCGGGCATCAAGCAGACTCCGCGGCACGATGCGGTGTGGGCCACAATTGAGCGGAGCAACGGCCTCGGGGCCTTCACCAATGCGCCGGACATGTTCAGCCGCATCGGCATCCGCGGGCGCGGCGCGTTTTCGTCCACCTGGCGGCAGAAGCCCTACAGCGTCGAGGCACTCAAGGAAAACGGCGACGAGCGCGACGTCTCACCGCTTGGCCTGCCCGCGCATCCCGATTGGGTGCTCTACTTCCCCGACCCGGACAGCAACAAGGACCCGGCCATGCTCTTCAATACGTTTGCCTACGAATTGTATCAGCACTTCGGGCGCGACTTCGCAGTGAAGTTCCGCTGGGTGGAGGCGTTTGTGAACGAGGACGGCGGCGATCTGCAACTCGCCGACCGGCGCGGCGTGTATGCCATCTTCGAGAAAGTGGCGCGCGGTTCGGACCGCCTGAATTTCCAGAAGCTCTCCGCTGATGGCACGAACGGTGGCTGGCTGCTCAGCTTGAACCGCATGGACCCCGAGCCGGAGACAGGCTGGCCGGCGGAGAACGGAACCACGGTGCCGCAGTTTTTCCACACCGCCGGGCCGAACCGCATTTCGCAGTCGCCGCCGAACGCGCAAGTCGTGGGCGACGACGAGCCGCAGCAATCCAACGGCTACCTGAACTTCGATAATCCCAGCGGCTACACCATCAACACCAATCAGCGCGCCGGCATCGAGAATTGGTTCAAGCAATTCGAGGACGTGCTTTGGAACAACACGCTCTGGCGCGACCCGACCAACGGCTACCGCAAATATCTCAGCGCCGAGGATTTCGCCGATTACTTCCTGCTCAACACCCTCACGCACAATGGCGACGGGCTGCTCATCAGCATGTTCCCGTGGAAGGGCGACGACGGAAGACTCCGCATGGGACCAGCGTGGGATTACAACTGGAGTCCCTACTACATCGGCGCTCCGACCCCCACCGTCGATCTGCTCTGGCGCCCAACCCGACTCTGGTATGGCCGGCTGTTCACCGACCCGGATTTCCGGCAGCTCTACATTGACCGCTGGTGGGACTATCGGCGCGGCGCGATGAACAACGAGGGTCTGGATGCAATCATCGATGGCCAGGTGGCGGACATCTCGCCCGTGAAGTCGCTGCTCAATGGCTTTGCCAATACGAACGCTTTTCTCAGCAACATCGCGCAGATGAAGACATGGCTGAAAACCCGCGCCGACTGGATCGACGGCAACTACATCCGTCCTCCGGTCTTCAATCAGAACGGTGGCGATGTGCCGGCGGGATTCCAGGTCGTCATCACCGGCACGAACGGCACGATCTACTTCACCACCGATGGATCCGATCCCCGCGCGCCGGGTGGGACGAACCTGGCGACTGCGGCGCAGACCTATTCGCTGCCGTTCACGCTTAATGCCCAGGCCACGGTTAGCGCACGTATCAAGAACGGCACCAACTGGAGTGGTCTCACTCGGGCGGTCTTCTACACGCCGCAGGATCTCAGCAGTCTCGCCATTACGGAAATCATGTACAACCCGCCGGCCCTCGGCGGCATTCCCGGCGGCGACTTGGAATTCATCGAGTTGAAGAACACCGGCGTCGTGGCGCTCGACCTCGGCACGCTCACGTTCACCAACGGAATCACCTTTACCTTCACCAACGGCACCGTGTTATTGCCGGGACAGTTCTTTATGCTGGCGCGCAACGCGGCGGCGTTCGCCGTGAAGTATCCGGGCGTGACGGTGCATGGCACGTTTGCCGGCCAGCTCGACAATGCTGGTGAAACGCTCCGGCTCGCGACCAGCTTCGGGGCCACCATCTTTTCCATCACCTATGGCGACCGCACGCCTTGGGCGCTGGCGGCGGATGGACATGGGTTCTCACTCGTGCCGAGGAACGCAGCGACGAACCTGAATTCTGACCACGGCGCGCACTGGCGCGCGAGCACAGCTCTCGGCGGCTCGCCCGGCACGGATGATCCTGCGCCGGTCATCGCGCCCGTCCTCATCAACGAAGTGCTCACGCACACCGACCTTCCGGCGGTGGACTCGATCGAGCTCTTCAATCCCAATGCCACGGAAGTGAACGTGGGTGGCTGGTTCCTGAGTGACGACGGCGCGGCGCCGAAGAAATTCCGCATTCCCGACGGCACGATGATTGGCGCGGGCGGTTTCCTCGTTTTCACCGAGACGAACTTCAACGCCGTGCCGGGGCTGGTCACCAGCTTCTCGCTCAGTTCGTCGGGTGATTCGATTTACCTGACCTCCGGCGACGCCAACACCAACCTGACCGGCTACAGCCACGGCTTCGATTTCGGCGCGGCGGCGAACGGCGTGACCTTTGGCCGCTTCCTAAACAGCGTGGGGGAGGAGCAATTCCCCGCGCAAACCGCGCCGACCCCCGATGCAACCAACGCTGGTCCGCGTGTCGGCCCGGTGGTCATCAGCGAAATCATGTACAACCCCGAGACGGGCGGGGATGAGTTCGTGGAGTTGAAGAGCCTCAGCGGATTGTCTTTGAACCTGTTTGACCCGGCCCATCCGACCAACACCTGGCGAATCAATGGTCTCGGCTTCAGTTTCCCGACGAACTTCACGATCGGTTCCAACGAACTGGTTCTGATTGTTGCGACGAACCCGGCGGCGTTCCGCACCAAGTATGGAGTGCCTGCGGGCGTGCCGATTCTCGGGCCTTACACCGGCAGCTTGCAGGACAGTGGCGAGCGGCTGGAGTTGCAGTGGCCCGATTCACCTGAGTCGAACGGCGTGCCCTACGTGACCATGGACGAGGTGCGCTACAATGATCGCGCTCCCTGGCCTCCGGCGGCAGACGGCATCGGGCCGTCGCTGCATCGGGTGGACACGGCCGCTTATGGAAATGATCCCACCAACTGGATGGCGGCCGGTTCCACGCCCGGGGCGGATTTCATCCCCGGTGGTCCGCCGGTCATCCTCGTCCAGCCCGTGAGCCAGCTCGCACTCATCGGCGGCACGGTGGTCTTCAGCGTGAGCAGCACGGGTGCGCCGCCGCTTCTCCACCGCTGGCTGTTTAACGACCGTGTCATTCCTGGCGCGAACGGCAGCACGTTGACCCTGACGAATCTTCAACCGGCGCAGGCGGGTCTTTACAGCGTGGCGATCTACAACAGCGGCGGCGCCGTGGTCAGCGCGGCGGCGACACTCTCTGTGTTGACGCCGGTGTATTTCACCGTGCAGCCGACCAACCAGAACGTGCTCCCCGGCACCAACGTCACCCTCGTCTCCGCCGCCAACGGCAACGGCCCCGTTCGTTACCAATGGCAGTTCGAGGGCACGAACCTGCCCAATGCCACCAACGCCAGCTTCAGCTTCAGCAACGCCTCGCTGGCTTTCGGCCACGGGAATTTTTCCGTCGCCGCGCAGGATGATGCGAGCACGGCGACCAGCAGCAATGCTTTCGTCTTCGTCCGCATCCGCCCCGGCATCACTCTCCAGCCGCTGGCGCAATCCGTGGTGCAAGGCAACAACGCCTTGTTCATCTGCGTGGCCACCGGCGCGCCGCCCATTGTTTTCCGCTGGCTGACCAACGGCGTGGGCATGGTCACGAACACCAGCGGGATCTTTGTCTTCAACAATGTGCAGAGCAGCATGACCGTGCGGGCCGTCGTCCAGAACCTGGCCGGCAGCGTGAACAGCAGTACGGTGAATCTGACCATGCAGCGCGATTTTGATGGCGACGGCATGGCGGACTTTTGGGAGACGAACTACTTCGGCTTCAGCACCAACAACCCGGCCGACGGCCCGCTCGATTTTGACGGCGACGGCCTGAGCAACTCAGACGAGTTTCGCGCCGGGACCAATCCCACCAACGCGTTCAGCGTGTTGCGTCTCGCGCCGTCGGCGACGAACGCGAACGTCCTTGAGTTTGTGGCGCAGACGAACCGGACTTACACCGTGCTCGGCCGGACGAATCTGACCGGCGCGGCCTGGACGGGCGTGACCAACGTGCTGCCTTCGACTGCGGTGCGAACCGTGCTGCTGGACTCCGCAGTGTGGCCGGTGGCGAACCCCGAGCGCTACTACCGGGTAATCACCCCGTTTATACCTTAGAGCCGGTCTGAAAATTCGGAGGTGGAGTGCGCCCGTCCTCGGGCGCAGCAACGTGATGACTTGGAGCGTGTCGGAAAAACCCATACCCGCTGAGGTTCGCA
>JANOQV010000168.1:0-4181 GCA_031414955.1 Pedosphaera sp.
TCGAGGCGCGTCATGGCGTGCCAGCGCGAAGCGTCAAAGTTCGCGCCGCCGACTTTTTGGGCGCTGTTCATGGCGATCCAGCAGTTGGTGTTGCAGGGATTGCCGACCACGAGCACGCGGAAGTTCGGCGCGGCGTGGTTCTGAATGGCCTGGCCCTGGCCCACGAAAATTTTCCCGTTGATGCCGAGCAGATCCTTGCGCTCCATGCCCTGCTTGCGCGGCACGCTGCCGACGAGCAGCGCCCAGTTCACGTCGCGGAATCCTTCGTCGAGCTTGGACGTGGCGATGATGCCCTTGAGCAGCGGGAAGGCACAGTCCTCGAGTTCCATGACCACGCCCTGCAAGGCGAGCAGGGCCGGCTCGATCTCGATGAGCTGGAGGATGACAGGCTGGTTGGGTCCGAACATCGCGCCCGAGGCGATGCGGAACAGGAGTGAATAACCGATCTGGCCGGCGGCGCCGGTGACTGCGATTCGTATGGGTGCGTTCATAAGGGGGCGAAATATGCGGAGGCCAAAAAAAACTGCAACGCGGAAGTGCGGGCCACCAGGCCGCGCCCACCATTCCGTCACCGCCTTCGTCAGCATCATCCAGGGGGCAATGAATGCCGCACCTTCTGCATCGTGCCTTGCACTCGTGGCGAAGAATGCAGCCGTTTCACCTCGCCGCATCTGAAGGGCAAGGAGCTGTTGGCCTCGGCGGCGGCACTGGTCTGGGTACGGGGTCAGGAGCTGCAACTTTTGTTGGCCTTTTCTCACCTCTCCCTTGAGCAGACCCAGGTTTGTATTAGGCTCTCTTCGTTATGAAACGATTCTGCATTGGGACTTTTGCCTTGTTGTTCATCTTCGGAACAATCTCCGCCGCGCAGGCGCAGTTGCTCCTGCGCGGCGACGCCAGCTATTGGGTTTATGGAGACCGAGTCCGGGTCAACTTGGAGGACATCACGAATTACTCCGACCAGACGACGGGACGATTGCGGCTCATGGTCTGGGCCTCGAGGGATCGGTGGGAGTATTTTGATCGGGGCCGGCTCTTGGGCTACGGACTGCTGCCGCGGTTGCTTCCAGGTCAGAATCTTTCCAATGTGCGTCGCACCATGGATCTGAACGAGCCACGCACAGGCTGGTATTACATCACGGTGACGCTCGAGGAGCGGGTGCCGACGGCGCGCGGCGGCTGGCGCTGGACCATTCGCGACCGGGTTGAGTTTGACCAGCGAGAATACTTCTGGCGGGCACCCGAGGGCTGGCCCTTCCCGTTCTGAAGAGCCTGGGCCATGGCCGCCCATCCTGCCAGCCGGGCGAGGCAGCGGGGGGTGCGGCCGGCCAGGTTCCGTGGACAAGCTCCTGGGCGCTACGGATACCATTTAGCGGAGAGTGGACAAGGCCGGCCAGGTTGCGTAGAACACTCACTGCGTGGCGCGATCAGGCAATTCCCGCACTGAAGCCATTCCCCTTACCAACACGGCAAGATGTAATCCCATGTTTGGGTTTACCACCGCCTTGATTGGCCCTGACCAAGGCCACGCTGACGAGAGACGAAACCGACAACTGGATAAAGATATGAGCGCGTTGAACACGACCCCGTATTTCCAAGAACCGACCCGCGACGAGATCGCCATGAGCGCCTTTCTGGCCTGGGAAAAGGACGGCCGAACCCCCGGTCGTGAACTGCACTACTGGCTTTCCGCCGAAGCCCAGATTCGAGCCTTACGCTTGAAGAAGGCGGAGACCACCGCCGCGGCTGCGGCCAAGGCTGCGGCCAAAACTTCCGTCAAGTCCACGCTGACCAAACCGGCCACCTCGACACCCCGGACAAAGGCGGCGAGCACGGGCGCAAAACCCGTGACGTCCACCGCGCCGGGCAAGCGCGCCGGACGCGAGACTGCGGGCGCACACTGAACGATCGCTTCGCCAGCAAACGGGCCCACTGGCCGCCACCCGAAGCAAGGGCAGAAGCCGTTCTAACAGGAGCAGGCCCACAGGTATTTCGCCCACAACATGGGGCTGAGAGGCCTGAAACACAGAATGGGTGGCCAGCGCTGTGGCTCACATCCACCCGGTGCTTGCTTTTAGCTTCGGTTCTCGTACACCAACGCTCCATGAGAAACGTCTTGTTCCCCGCGCTGGCGGCATTGCTGGTTTCCCTCTCCCTCGGTCGGTCGGCGGAAAGCTGGCCGGGTTTTCGTGGGCCGAATGCGGCGGGAGTTTCGCAGACGGCCCGGCCGCCGTTCAAGTTTGGCCCGGGCGAAACTGTGCTTTGGAAAAGCGAACTGCCCGGCTCACCGTCCTCGCCGTGCATTTGGGGCGATCGAATTTTTCTCACCACCTTTGCCGCCGGCAAACTTGAGGTCCGTTGCCTGGACAGGCGTGATGGAAAGCAACTTTGGTCCCGCGCAGTGCCGACCAAAAAGTTGGAGGAATTTCACCAGACCGAAGGCAGCCCGGCGGCTTCCACACCCGCCACCGAGGGCTCGCGGGTGATCAGCTACTTTGGTTCGTGCGGCCTGGTGTGCCATGACTTTGCGGGCAAGGAACTTTGGCGGCACGACCTGCCGCCGGCCCTGACTGCCGGCAACTTCGGCTCCGGCACTTCGCCCATCATCGCGGGCGAGCTGGTGCTCTTGAACCGCGACCAGACCACCGGCTCCTCGCTGCTCGCGGTGCGGCTGAAAGACGGCCAGAAAGCATGGGAGACAACGCGCGCCGATGCGCCCACCAGTTACAGCACGCCCGTGCTGCATCGGCACGACGGTGCGGAGGAGGTGCTGGTGGCCGGATCGCTCGCGCTCAAGGGTTACGATCCGAAGACGGGCCTGGAACGGTGGGCGGTGCGTGGACTGCCATCATACACCTGCACCACGCCGGTCCTGGGCGATGGCTTGATTTTTTTCGCGGGCTGGTCGCCGGGCAAGGCTGATTCTCCGTGGCCAAGTTGGGAGAGCACCTTGAGCAAGCTGGATAAGAACAGCGATGGCGTCATCACCCTCGATGAATTCACCGAAAAGAGCGATGCGGCCTGGTTCAAGAGCCAGGACCTCAACGGCAATGGCCAACTCGACCGCGAAGATTGGGACACCATCGGCGGCTTGATGAAGCGCGGAAACAATGTGCTGCTGGCGGTGAAACCCGGCGGACACGGGGACGTGAGCACGACGCATGTCGCATGGAAGTTCGAGCGCGGGCTGCCCTATGTGCCTTCACCGCTGTTTTATCAGGGCCGGATTTACCTCGTGAAAGACGGCGGCATGTTGTCGAGCTTCGACGCCAAGACCGGCCAACCCTTCTACACCCAAGAGCGGCTCAAGGCGCAGGGCAGCTACTACGCCTCGCCCGTGGCGGCGGACGGGCGCATCTTTCTGGCCTCACTCGACGGGAAGATGACAGTGGTCAAGGCGGGCGGGGTCGCGCCGGAGATTCTGCATAGCGCCGACTTCAAGGAGCGCATCACAGCCACACCCGCGCTGGTCGGCAGCCATATTTTCATTCGAACGGCCACGGCGCTCCACGCGTTCGGCCCGTAATCAAATGATTCGCAAAGCCTTCAAGATGTCCGTGCATCCCGGCCAGCACGCGGAGTACGCGCGTCGGCATCAGCCCATCTGGACGGAACTGGAGGCCACCCTGCTCGCGCACGGGGTGCATAGCTACTCCATCTTTCTCGATCAGCCGACGGGCGAGTTGTTCGGCTACGCGGAGATCGAGGACGAAGCGCTTTGGAACGCCATCGCCCAAACCGAAGTGTGTCAGCGCTGGTGGAAGCAGATGAGTGAAATCATGCCCAGTCACGCCGACCACCGCCCGGTCTCCATGCCGTTGCAGGAAGTGTTTCATCTTGAATCACCTCCACTGCGCCACGGTGCCTGAAATCCGGGCGCTGCGGTGAAACCGCGATCCTCACCGGTCCCTTAGCCGCCCTATGCAGTTGAAAAGAAGCCACCGGTTGGGAACTGATTGGTGGTCGATGAAAACAACACAACCCTCGGGCCCACACCTGGTTCACCAAACGGTGGCTCCTTAATTGGAGTTCAAATCCCACGGCTAGAGCCTGTCATGCACTCTTGGCGAAGAGCAAAGGGAGCATGAGGGTGACGAGCGCCAGCCAGTGGTAGGCGGCGAGGGTTTCGACGAGGCGCTCGTAATCGCGGCTCAAGCGGCGGAAGGGCGGAGCAAATTCTTTTG
>JANOQV010000169.1:0-37832 GCA_031414955.1 Pedosphaera sp.
CGCTAAAGCGACCGCATTCCAAACGCTGGCACGCAACCCTGAACGCCTCGACTGGCGCGAAGCGTTTGGAGTGCGGTCGCTTTAGCGCCGCTTTTTCGAGCACCGGTCAAACCACAGGCGTGGCCTGCTTTACCGCCTCCACACAGCGTCCGCAAATCGTCGGATGCTCCGCCTGCTGGCCGACGTTCAGCTCGACGTGCCAGCAGCGTTCGCACTTCACGCCGTCGGCTTTCACCACTTCGGCGCGCAGGTCGCCTTCAGCCACTTGCAACTGGAGCTGCGAGATATTGAGCAGTTCGCGGAACGTGTCCGCGTGACGCTGAACAAGCGCGAGCAGGTCCGCTTTGCCGCTCAAGGTGACTTTGGCCTCCAGCGATTTGCCGATGAGCTTCGACTGCCGCGCCTTCTCCAGTTCCGGCAGCACGCGCACGCGCAGGTCGAACAGTTCCTTCCAGTCCTTTTCATCCTCGGCGGAAAGCATCACGCGCGACGCCACGAATTCCTCCACATGCACCGAGTCGCCCATGCCGGGCACAAACTCCCACGCTTCATCCGCCGTGAAGACGATGATCGGCGCGAGCAGGCGCGAGAGTCCGGTCACGAGATGGCAGAGCGCGGTCTGTGTCGAGCGGCGGCGCGGGGAATTCGCGGGGTCGGTGTAGAGCCGGTCCTTCACGAGGTCGTGATACTGCGAGGACAGTTCCACCGCCACGAACTGGCTCACGCGCTGATAGACGACGTGGAACTCGTATTTGTCGTAGGCCGCGAGCACGTCGCGTTCGAGCTTGGCGAACTCGTTCAGAATCCAGCGGTCGAGTCCGGTCAGGTCCTTGTCCGCCACGGCGTCGTGCGACGGGTGGAAGTCGTAGAGGTTCGAGAGCTGGTAGCGCAGCGCGTTGCGGATGCCGCGATAGGTCTCGGACACTTTCTTCAACCGCTCTTCGCTGACCACGATGTCGTTGCGGTAATCCTGCGAGGCAACCCAGAGGCGAATCACATCCACGCCGTAGTCCGCAATGTATTGCTCGGCGGTCTGCGGCTTGAGGTAAGCGCCCTGGCCTTGCTTGCTCTTGGAAATCTTCTCGCGATCCTCGTCCACCATGAAGCCGTGCGTGAGCACGGTCTTGTAAGGTGCGGCCCCGTTGCCCGCGAGCGAGAGCAACAACGACGATTGAAACCAGCCGCGATGCTGGTCGGAGCCTTCGAGGTAGAGATCGGCCTGCCAAACTTCATCGCCCGTTTTGCCTTCGTGCTGCAATTCCTTCCGCCGTTTCAAAACCGCGCTCGACGACGAGCCGGAATCAATCCACACGTCGAGCGTGTCCTGCGACTTGGCAGCAGCGTCGGCGCCGCTCCAATTCTTCGGCTTCACCAGCGCCCAGAGTTCCGCGGCGGATTTCTCGAACCACACGTTGGAACCGTGCTGCTCAATGAGCGCGGCCACGTTGCGCACGATGTCGGCATTGAGAATCGGTTCGCCCTTCGCATCGTAGAACGCGGGAATCGGCACTCCCCAAGCGCGCTGGCGAGAGATGCACCAGTCGGGACGCGTCTGCACAGCACTTTTGATCCGGTTCACGCCCCAGTCAGGAATCCAACTCACGCGGTCGATTTCAGCGAGCGCGGTCTGGCGGAACTGATTATGATCGATGCGGATGAACCACTGATCCATCGCGCGGAAAATTACGGGTGTCTTGCTGCGCCAACAGAACGGGTAGCTGTGCTTGTAGTCCTCGGCGTGAACCAAGCGATTGCCCGTGCGCAGAATGTTCAGCACCGCTTCGTTCGCTTCGCTCTTGCCGTCGCCCTTTTCGAGAATGGCTTTGCCGACCAGCTCCGCGCCGAATTGTTGATCGAGCGGGAGGTCGCTGTTGGTCGCGAGTTTGCCGTCGTCATCCACGGGCGAGTAGATCGGCAGGCCGAACTGGCGGCCGAGACTGTAGTCGTCGAGACCGTGGCCGGGCGCGATGTGGACGAAGCCCGTGCCCGTGTCGTTGGTCACGAAATGATCGCCCGCGTGCAGCTTGCCGGTGCGGTTCACGAACGGATGCTGATATTCCAGTCCGGCGAGTTGCGTGCCTTCGAGCGAGCGGATGATCTGGTAGCCATCCCACTTGCACTTCTCCGACACCGCGCCGAGCAACATGGTCGAGACGATGTAGGTCTCGCCATTCGCCATGACTTGCGAGTAGCTGAAGGTGGAGTTGTAAGCCACGGCGAGGTTCGCGGGCAGCGTCCACGGCGTGGTCGTCCAGATGATGATGAACGTGCCGGGCTGGCCGACGACGGGGAACTTCACATACACGCTGGTGCTGGTGTGGTCGTGGTATTCCACCTCAGCCTCGGCCAGCGCGGTCCGGCACGGGATGCTCCAATAGACCGGCTTTTTGCCGCGATAGACAAAGCCCTTCTCCACGATGTCCGCGAACAGGCGCAGTTCGTCGGCCTCGTATTCCTTGTTCAGCGTGAGATACGGATTTTCCCAATCGCCCAGCACGCCGAGGCGTTTGAACTGCGTGCGCTGGAGATCGATGTATTTGCGCGCGTAGGCGTCGCAGGCGGAGCGAATGGTCGCGGCATCGGCGGCGGCATTGCCGGCCTTGCGCATCTCCTGCGAGACCTTGAACTCGATGGGCAGCCCGTGGCAGTCCCAGCCGGGGATGTAAGGCGCGTTGAAGCCCCGGAGCGTCTTGTACTTGATGATGATGTCCTTGAGGATCTTGTTCAGCGCGGTGCCGATGTGGACATCGCCGTTGGCGAAGGGCGGGCCGTCATGCAGGACGAACTTCGCGGCGGTGGCGCGCGCGGCTTGAATGCGGGCGTAGAGGTTTTCCTTCTCCCACTTGGCGAGACGTTGCGGTTCGCGCGCGACGAGGTCGGCCTTCATCGCGAAGTCCGTGCGCGGCAGATTCAGTGTATTTTTATAGTCCATCCGCTTTTCCTAAAGAGCGCGCACGGTAGCGGGCCGATCTGAGGCGATCAAGCGTGCTGCCGTAATGCTGCACAGTTCAACATTTGCAGCGGCGTGGGTGACCCGTTAACCTCGCCCCATCATGGATTCAACCGAACGTCCGCCCGTCGCGGAAGGCGAGTTGCGGAGGCGCATTCAGGATTTGATCGATCTCAAGGGCGGAGGTGCCAACGCCGACCTGGTCGAGGACATCATCGAGAACGCGCTCAAGATGCTGCGCGACATCCCCGATCGTGGCGACGCGCGTGTCATCTCAATCGCCATTCGCGAGCTGCGACTGGCTTACAAGCTCTTCGCGCCCTATGCCGAGCGGCGGAAGGTCACGATGTTTGGATCGGCGCGCACGCTGCCGACCAAGGCCGAGTATCAGCAGGCCCAGGAATTCGCGCGCAAGATGGCGGCGGCGAACTGGATGGTGATCACGGGCGCGGGACCGGGCATCATGCAGGCCGGTCACGAAGGCGCGGGACCGGAGAACAGCTTCGGGGCGAACATCCGGTTGCCGTGGGAGCAGTCGGCGAATCCGATCATTTCCAAGGACAAGAAGCTCATCACCTTCCGCTACTTCTTCACTCGCAAACTGACCTTCATGCGCAACTCGGACGCGATCGTGCTCTTCGCCGGCGGTTTCGGCACGCTCGACGAAGGCTTCGAGGCGTTGACGCTTATGCAGACGGGCAAGAGCCGGTTGATGCCGCTGATCATGATGGACCCGCCCGGTGCCGAGTACTGGAGCACTTGGGACCGCACCATCCGTGAGCACTTGTTGCGGAACAAACTCATCTCGGCGGATGATCTCCATTTGTACGAATGCACGGACGACGTGGACCACGCGGTGAAGGTGATTACAAAATTCTACCGCAATTACCACTCCATGCGCTTTGTGCGCGACAAGCTGGTCATCCGTCTGAAGCATGTGCCGTCCGTGTCCGCCTTGCACGCGATGAACGAGGACTTCGCGGACATCATCGTGGGCGAGAAAATTTGCGTGTGCGAGCCGTTCGAGGAGGAGCGGGAGGACAACCAGTTTCTCGATCTGCCGCGCATCGCCTTCGACTTCGACCGGCGTCACTACGGCCGGCTGCGGCAACTGGTGGACGTGCTCAACACGTTCTAACGCGGTCCGGAAATTTCAGCGTCCGCGCACCTGATGCCAGAGCTTAATTACCGGCTCCGGGTGCTTGTAGAAATGCCAGCCCGCCCACACCAATGCAGCCAGGAGCAGAATCACGATGGCGAGGTTGCGGCGGGCGCGTCTCTTGCCGCTTGCATCCAGCTCCCAGTAACGGGCAATCCACACGCTCAACTCGTAGAGACCTTGGAGCGGGATGAACATCAGCACCTGCGTGATGACCTCGGGCGTGGTCAGCACTGCGCCTAGGAACAAGTTGACCACGATCATGTAGCGGCGCATGGCCGAGAGCCGCGCCGCGTTCAAGATTCCAATCTTGACCAGCGTGAGAATGACCACCGGCAACTCGAAGCCTAACCCCATGCCAAGCATGAATTTGCAGACGAAGCTGATGTATTCCTCCGCGCGCCATTGCTCGGAGGAAAAGCCCAGCCACTCTGAGTATTGCACGGCCGCGCTCAAGGCAATGGGCATCAAGGCGAAGTAGCAGAAAGCCACACCTGACAGGAACAGCCCGGTGCCGATGCCGAATCCGCGCAGCAGATATTTCCGCTCCTTAATCTTCAGCGCTGGCAGGATGAAACTGCCCAGAAAATAGATGAGGAACGGCGAGGCAATGATGATGCCGCCGTAGAGCGCCACTTGGAAAGCGATCCAGAACGCCGCCGCCGGCCCCAAGTTCACGAGGTTCTGGCGCGGATTCGATGCGATTTCGATCAGTGCCGCATTGGTGGTGGGCTGAAAGGCGAAGGCGGTACCGCCGCCGGCAAGCGGCACCGGCAGCAGTTCAAACGACGCGTGCAGGACGTTGCTGCCAAAGTAGAAAGTGCCGAGGGCATTCGTGCCTGGCTTGAATTTGCCCAGCACATTGGTGCCGACGAAAAGCGTCGCCGACGGCGTGGAGGACATGCGCAGCCGGGCGGCCTGCATCAGCGGCGCCTCAATGACTCGCACGACGTGATTCGCACCAATCAGGCAGACGAGGACACAGACCCCGGCCGCGACCACGCACTTGATGAGAACCCAGCGGAGATCCTCCAGGTGATCGAGAAATGATTTGATCGGGCCGCCCTCGTCACCGTCGTGAAGCTCGGGCCGCTCCTCTTCCCCCGTGGACGCCATGAGAATAGCGGGCGGAGCTTAAGCCTTCTGCTGGTGGGACTGCGCCGCAGGAGCGCCAGGTTGAACGGTACTGGAAGCCTCAATGGTCTTCTCCGCCGGGCGGTAGGGCGTCTGGGAGTGTTCGTTGCTATCCGCCGCGCGTTGAATTTCACTGGTGATCTCGTTGCTGGCCTTCTTGAATTCGCGGATGCCTTGGCCGAGTCCCTTGGCTAGCTCCGGCAGCTTCTTCGCGCCGAAGAGAATGAGGACAACAGCTAGAATCAAAATGACTTCCCAACCGCCCAGGCCAAAAACTGCTAACATCGTGTTCATAAAATTCTAATTCGAGTGCCGCTGAAACTAGGTCACGGTCATGGACGTGTAAAGGAGCATTCCCCTTCACTTGGGTTGCGTACGACCTCAATACAATGCCCGATAAAAAAGCGAGGCTGGGTTGCCCCAGCCTCGCTGATGATATTCCGATCCAGGTGCAGGATTAGTAATCCATGCCGCCCATGCCGCCGCCGCCGTGGTCATGACCGCCGCCGGCCGGCTTCTTGTCCTTCTCCGGCGCTTCCGTGATCAAGCACTCGGTGGTGAGGAGCAGGCCCGCGATGGAACTGGCGTTCTGGAGGGCGCTGCGCGTGACCTTCTTCGGGTCCACGACGCCAGCCTTGACGAGGTCTTCGTATTCGCCGGTAGCGACGTTGTAACCGTCGTTGCCTTTGCGCTTGCGCACTTCCTGCACGATGACGGAGCCTTCTTCGCCGCCGTTCTGCGCCAGGGTGCGAAGCGGGGATTCAACCGCGCGCTTCACGATGTCCACGCCGATTTGCTCGTCCACGTTGGAGAGCTTGAGGGCGTCGATGGCCGGGATGCAGCGGATGAGCGCCACGCCACCGCCAGGAACGATGCCTTCTTCAACGGCGGCACGGGTCGCGTGCAGCGCGTCTTCGACGCGGGCCTTCTTTTCCTTCATCTCGGACTCGGTCGCGGCGCCGACGTTGATGACGGCCACGCCACCGGCGAGCTTGGCCAGGCGTTCCTGGAGCTTCTCGCGGTCGTAGTCGCTGGTCGTCTCTTCGATCTGGCGGCGGATCTGGTTCACGCGGCCCTGGATCTCAGAGCTCTTGCCGTGGCCTTCCACGATGGTGGTGTTTTCCTTGTCCACAACCAGGCTCTTGGCGCGGCCGAGGTCGGACAGTTCCAGGCCCTCGAGCTTGATGCCGAGGTCTTCGCTGATGAACTTCGCGCCCGTGAGGATCGCGATGTCTTCGCACATGGCCTTGCGGCGATCGCCGAAGCCAGGCGCCTTGACCGCGCAGACGTTCAACGTGCCGCGCAGCTTGTTCACCACGAGAGTCGCGAGGGCTTCGCCTTCGACTTCTTCGGAGATGATGAGGAGCGGCTTGCCAACCTTCGCCACCTTTTCGAGGATGGGGAGCATGTCCTTGAGGTTGCTGATCTTCTTCTCGTAAATCAGCACGTAGGCGTCATCCAGCTTGGCTTCCATCGTCTCCGCGTTGGTGACGAAGTAGGGCGAGAGATAACCCTTGTCGAACTGCATGCCTTCCACGACGTCGAGTGTCGTCTCGATCGATTTGGCCTCTTCGACCGTGATGGTGCCGTCCTTGCCGACCTTGTCCATGGCATCGGCAATGATGTTGCCGATGGTGTCGTCCCAGTTGGCGGACACGGTTGCGACCTGCTTGATCTCTTCCTTGTCCTTGACCTTCTTGGCGATCTTGGCGAGATGCTCGACGGCCGCGTCCACGGCCTTCTGGATGCCGCGTTGAATCGAGATCGGGTTCGCGCCGCTGGTCACGTACTTCAGACCTTCGCGATAAATCGCCTCGGCCAGAACCGTCGCGGTCGTGGTGCCGTCGCCGGCGATGTCGCTGGTCTTGCTCGCGACTTCGCGGACCATCTGCGCGCCCATGTTTTCAAAGGGGCATTCCAGTTCGATCTCCTTCGCGACCGTGACGCCGTCCTTGGTCACCGTCGGGGAGCCGAATTTTTTGTCGAGCACGACGTTGCGGCCTTTGGGGCCGAGCGTCGCTTTCACAGCGCGTGAAAGTTTTTCCACGCCACGGAGCAATGCCTGCCGCGCGGCTTCGTCAAATACGAGTGTTTTAGCTGCCATAATCAGTTCTTAGTTTTTTGTTGAGAGTTGAGAGTCGGATTACTCGATCACTGCGAGGATGTCGTCGCTGTTGAGAATCTTGTATTCCTTGCCGTCGAGTTTGATTTCGGTGCCGCCGTATTTACTCACGAGCACGCGGTCACCCTTCTTGACTTCGAACGGAACCTTCTTGCCGTTGTCGTCGGTCTTGCCGGTGCCCAGCGCCACGACGATGCTTTCCATCGGCTTTTCCTTGGCGGAATCGGGAATGATGATGCCGCCCTTTTTGGTTTCTTTTTCCTCGGACGCTTCCACGAGCACGCGGTCGCCGAGGGGTTTCAGGTTAACTGCCATAGTTTTTTGTTTGTTGCGTTTTTTGTTTGTTGCGTAAGCAAATCCCGCCGCACCAGCGGACGGGAAAATTTCAAAGCCTTAAATGCTAGGCCGTCGAGAGAGTGGAACATCGAACTGCGGCTTTGTCTCAACCGAATGAGAACGTAGCTGGTTCAGAGCTTCCTCTAGGCTGGGAGCCCAATCCAATTTTTCCAACTTAAATTCACTTTGACGTCCCAGATGCCGAACACTGATTTCGAGATCAAGACGCTGCCAATTTTCAAACGGCCCATCCAAGATATTGTTACGTTTTAAGGGCTGTTCGGCGCGGGCCACGTAATAGCCTTTGTTGGTTATTTCCAATACACAGTTCCCGAAACCGTCCGCTTCGATAGTCTTTGCTAACATTGTTTAACCTTTTTTCTCGTCGACGACCTCAGCGTCGATCACGCCTTCGTCCTTCTTGGCGTCGCTCTTCGCTTCGCCGGTGGAGCCGGTTTCAGTGCCGCCGGGCTGGGGTTCGGCCTTCGCCTTCTCGGACGCGGCCTTGTAGAGTTCCGCTGAAACAGTCTGCCAGGCTTCGTTGAGCTTTTCGCTCGCGCTCTTGATGGCGGCGGCGTCATTGCCCTTGAGGGCTTCCTTCACGTCGGCGACGCACTTCTCGATCTTGCTCTTGGAATCGCTGGAGATTTTCTCGGCGCTCTCCTTGAGCAATTTCTCGGAGCGATAGACGGAGTTGTCCGCCTCGTTGCGGGTCTCGATCTCTTCGCGCTTCAGCTTGTCCTCTTCGGCGTGGGCCTCGGCGTCCTTCTTCATCTTCTCGATCTCGTCCTTCGAGAGGCCGCTGCTGGCGGTGATGGTAATCTTCTGTTCCTTGCCCGTGCCCAGGTCCTTGGCGTTGACGTGCAGGATGCCGTTGGCGTCGATGTCGAAGGTGACTTCGATTTGCGGCATGCCGCGCGGCGCGGGCGGGATGTCCGCGAGCTGAAATTTCCCAATCGTCTTGTTGTCGCGAGAGAACTGCCGCTCGCCCTGGAGGACATGAATCTCCACGCCGGGCTGACTGTCGCTGGCGGTGGAAAAGATTTCCGACTTGCGCGTGGGAATCGTCGTGTTGCGCTCGATGAGCTTGGTGAACACGCCACCGAGCGTTTCGATGCCGAGCGACAGAGGCGTCACGTCCAGCAGGAGCACGTCCTTCACGTCGCCCTTGAGCACGCCGCCTTGAATGGCCGCGCCGACTGCTACCACTTCATCCGGATTCACGCCCTGATGCGGCGGCTTGTTGACCAGCTTATGCGCGGTCTCGACCACACGCGGCATGCGGGTCATACCGCCGACCAGCACGAGTTCGTTAATCTTCTCCGCGCCGACTCCGGCGTCCTTCAAGCAATTCACCACCGGCGCGACGGTGCGCTCGAACAGGTCATCGCAAAGCTGCTCCATCTTGGCCCGGGTCAGCTTCAGGGCAATGTGCTTGGGACCGCTCGCATCCGCCGTGATGAAGGGCAGGTTGATGTCGTATTGCTGGGAGCTGGAGAGTGCGATCTTCGCCTTCTCAGCCTCTTCCTTGATGCGCTGGAGGGCATCCGGCTGCTTGCGCAAGTCCATGCCTTGTTCCTTTTTGAATTCGTCGAGAATCCAATCCATCAAGCGGTTGTCCCAATCGTCGCCGCCTAAATGAGTGTCGCCGTTGGTCGCCTTGACCTCAAAAACGCCCTCGCCGATTTCCAGCACCGAGATGTCGAACGTGCCACCGCCCAAATCATACACCGCGATCTCCTCGTCCTTCTTCTTGTCCAGACCGTAAGCGAGCGAAGCCGCCGTCGGTTCATTGATAATGCGCAACACTTCCAAGCCCGCGATGCGCCCCGCATCCTTGGTCGCCTGGCGTTGCGAGTCGTTGAAGTAAGCGGGGACGGTGATGACCGCCTGAGTGATCTTCTCGCCCAGGCGCACTTCGGCGTCCGCCTTGAGCTTGCTGAGAATCATCGCGGAAATTTCCGGCGGGGAAAACTGCTGGGGCTTGCCCTCGATCTCGACTTCCACGGCCACGTCGCCGTTGCTGGCGCGCACCACTTTATAGGGCACGCGCTTAATTTCTTCCTGCACCTCGTCGAACTTCCGGCCCATGAAGCGCTTCACCGAGTAAACCGTGTTGCGCGAGTTGGTCACGGCCTGGCGCTTGGCGGCATCGCCGACCACGCGCTCACCGCTCTTGGTGAAGGCCACCACGCTGGGCGTGGTGCGTTTGCCCTCCGAATTCTCCAGCACAAGCGGCTCATTGCCCTCCATGACCGCCATGCAGGAGTTCGTCGTTCCTAAATCAATGCCTAAAACTTTTGCCATAAAATCAACGCAGTGTGCCGCTTCATTGCTGGCTGAACACCGCCCTTACTCTTAGCAATGGCAATGCCGCCAGGATCGAACTCCACAAAACCCCATAATCATTGAGCATTTATTGATTCAGTTCTTCCCTGGGGCGCTCTCAAGTGTGCCAACTTGCGCCAATCAACGGCTAGGATGGCACACTGCGGAGGGCCGGTGGGGTCGAACCAGCCCGACCTCAGTTCTGGAGATGAAAAGTGGAACGTTGACCCAATGGGGCGCTCACTCGGCCCAACCCAGGCCTGGCCGGTTCTGTCCTGAACACATCAACCCACGAGATCAGATCGAGAAAAGTGCTCCGGCTGCTGACTGGACAAGCCTCTTGGTCGAGTTCCAAGACCTCCTCCAGGCCATAGTGCGCAGTCCGCCGCACAAAAGGCACATTGAACTCGCCGCGCCTTGGGGCATACTGCCGCCGTGAACGAGCGCCCCACGGCCCACATTGTCCTCTACGACGGAGACTGTTCTCTCTGCACGTTTCAGATGCGTGTCGTCACCTGGCTGGACTGGTTTAACACCGTGGCCCTCGTGCCGATCGCCGATCCGCGCGCGGGTGAAATCGCGCCGCGCCTGACCCGCATCGATTTGCAGGCCGCGATTCATTGCGTGGCGCGCGACGGAAAAATCCATCGGGGCGCGCGCTGCCTGCGGTTCATTGGCCTGCGCATGCCGCTGGCTTTTCCCTTCGCTTTGTTGATGTGGATTCCGGGCGTGATTCTGGTCGCGGAAGTTTTCTACCGCTGGATCAGCCGCAACCGCTACCTCCTCAGCCGCGTGTTCGGATGCAAGGATGCCTGCGCCATCCTCCCCGCGCGCCACCGGTCGGGCGACCACGCCGTCACAGCGGATTCCAAACAAGTCTGAAGTTGCGCCGTCCACTCGTCGCCCCCCCTTCCTCGCCGCCTCACCTCACGCCATGCCGGAACTCGCTGAAGTCGAATACTACCGGCAGCAATGGGCGTCGGGCCTCGGCTCGAAAGTGCTCGCGGTGGAACTGCACTCCGGGAAGCGAATATTCCGGGGCACCGACACGCAGGCGCTCGCCGAGGGACTGCGTGGGGCGACGCTCATCGCCTCAGAAGCGCGCGGCAAGCAGATGGCCTTCCGCTTTTCTCGTGACCTCTGGATGGCCATTCATCTCGGCATGACGGGCACGTTGCGGATCGAACCGCCCGGCTACACCAGCGCCAAACATGACCATCTGCTGTTGCGTCAGCGTGGGCGGGCCCTCGTCTTTCGCGACCCGAGGCAGTTCGGTCGCGTGCTGCATTTTCATGGCGCAGGCGAGCCGCCGTGGTGGTCTTCCATCGCGCCCGCGCTGACTTCAGACGCCTTTACCCGTGAGGCGCTGCACGCCGCGTTGCAACGTCACCGGCGGCTGCCCATCAAGGCCACGCTCCTCTTGCAACAGCACTTCCCTGGCGTGGGCAACTGGATGGCGGATGAAATACTTTGGCGGTCGCGAATCGATCCGCGCGCCGCCTCCGGCGATTGCTCCGCCGCGCGCGTTGTCGTTTTGTGGAAAGCGATTCGCTTCGTCTGTCAGGGCGCGATGAAATACGTCAGTGGTGATTTCTCCGATCCGCCGTCCGGCTGGTTCTACCATGCCCGCTGGAAAGCCGGGGACCGCTGCCCGCGCGACGGCGTGCTTTTGAAGCGTGCCACCATCGGCGGTCGCACCACGGCGTGGTGCCCGAAGTGCCAATGAGGAGCACGGCCTTCAGGCCCGGACCTTGACCTGAAGTTGGAAGGATTTCTTCCCCCCCCTTTCACTCTGGCTCACTCCCTCGGGGAGAGATATCCAGAGCCGCTGAGGTTTATGCTTCATGCCCCTGAATCCCACAGCCTGGCCCGCTGATTCAGCGCGGCACCGGATCAAGATGGCCGAGCTTCAATTCCTTTGAATCCGCGCTGGCCGGCGGAGTTGGACCCATTCTCACATCCGTCGGCCAGGTCCAAAGAGCTGTCACCAACCTCGCTTGGGCCATGCCGTCCAAATGGCGGCTCCTCTCCTCCCTCCGTTCCGCCCCTGAAATCCGATCCTATTTACAAAACCATGACATCCGCGCTTCGCCCGCGCGGCACAGTCTGCTAACAGATGCGACAACACCGCGTGAAAAGAACCAATCGCAAGCCGAACTTTTTCTGGCAGGGCGTGCTCATCCTCGCCCCGGTGCTGGTCCTGGCGAAACTCGGCGCGGTCGCACTCTCGCAAGACAAGCGCATGGCGCAACACGAGGCGGAGTTGCGCGCGCAAGACGAGGCGGAGGAGGCGGCGCAGACGATCTGGACCGACTTGCAGAAACTCGACGAAGTTCCAGTTCCATCCCTCGCCTTCCCACCACAACTTGTCATGGCGGCCAGTCCCACTGCCATACGGCGAATAACCGTTGCCAACTCAGTGGCAACGGTGACGCAAGGCATGTTCACCGCCCGCGGCGCGGGGCGGATCGAGATCGACAACACAGGTCGTCTCCTTTTTCCGCCGCCTTATGAACCCGTGCCACGCCCGAATCCACTCGATACTTCTGAGTTGAGCGCGGAGCAGCGCGTGTTGTGGGACGCGGCGCGGCAGCACTTCATCGGTCCGCCAGCCCCGATCAAAACTTATTTCAAACCCGAGGCTCAACTTCCGTCGGGAGACTATCGTGTCGCTCAATGGACCAATCTTGCCCGGAACCCGTATGCGCGCTTCCTCGACTCCAGACCGCCGAGCAACTTCGGGGCGCTGGCTTACTTCGCGCTGGGCAACGCTTACGCGGCGGAAGGCGACTACTGGTTGGCGTTCAATCAGTTTTCGGGAGTCACGAATTATTTCGCGTCCGCCGTGACCGAGGCCGGCCTGCCGCTCAGACCGCTGGCGATTGTCAAAATGTTTGAGACCCGTCCGCCGCCGAGTGCGATGTCACCCAATGTCTGGCCGTCGCGCGAAGCGGTGTTGCGGTCGCTGCTCGCCGAGCCGTGCGCAGTCACTGGGGACTTGCTGCGCCAGATTTCCGAGATGCCGAACAACCTCGTGCCGCCGAACCTGTCGCCCGGCGATAGCGATTTGCACGCGGCGCTTAAAGGGTGGCAGCAACAGGAGCAGCTTCGCGCCATTTATTCCACCGCAAGTCCGTCGCTTATGGTGCAACCCAGCATTGGACTCGTCAGTGCGACAAATGCTTCCCCGTTGACCTTCTCGCCATCGCGCGCAGTTTCACTCTTCTGGATCACGCTGCACACAGAACAGGCGGTCACGAATGCTGCGGCTGTCTCCACCCGCATGGCACCAGCCCGGAAACCAGCAGTGCAACCCGGCCAGCCAGTCCTGTCACCGCTCACGATTGTCGGGACAAATCTGGACGAGGAACCCCAAGGCATTCGCCCGCTCTCCGCACACTTATCGGCAGTGCGTTGGTTGAGCTACGACGAACGCTGGCTGGTCGTGCGGCTGCCGGGTGAGTCCGGCGCAACTTTGCTCTGCTGGGCCGAGCCCGTGCTGAAGAAAATGGCCGAAGCTTCCTTCCGACGCGTGCGCAAGCCCGAATATTTCGACGTGAGTGTCCGCATCGCCGGCGCGGATTTGATCTCGAGCAACAGCCTGCAAAGCCTCGAATACGTGGCGGGCAGCAAGGGCAGCGGACATTACTGGCACCGAACCACGCCGAAAGCGCCGCCCGCCATTCTGGCCCGGACTTCACGCCTGATCGGCGGTGACTCGGTGCTGGAAGTGGCCGTCCACCTCATCGGGCCGGACATGCTCTTTGAACACCAACGCTCGCGCACTCATCTTTTTGGCGGAGTCATCGGTTTCGCCATCGTTTCCGCCGTCCTCGGTTTCTACTTCGCCTGGCGCGCGTTCCGCAAGCAGCTCCGCCTGGCTGAAATGAAATCCAACTTCGTCTCCAGCGTGTCGCATGAACTGCGCGCGCCCATCGCCTCGGTGCGGCTGATGGCGGAGGGATTGGAGCGCGGGAAAATTTCTGACCCGGCCAAGCAGCGCGAATACTTCCGCTTCATCACCCAGGAATGCCGGCGGCTCTCGGCCATGATCGAGAACGTGCTCGACTTCGCCCGCATCGAGCAGGGCCGCAAGGAATACGAGTTCGAGCCGACCGACATGGCCGCGCTGGTGCAGACAACGGTCAAGCTGATGGAACCGTATGCGGAGGAGCGCGGGGTCGGGTTGAGAGTTGAAAGTGGAGAGTTGAAGGCCGGAGGAGCAGAAGCAAACGACGCCACGGTTGCAACTGAGACGGAATGCGATTCTCCCTCTCCTTGGGGAGAGGGCCGGCGTGAGGGAGAACGGTGCGTCGCGAACATCGACGGCCAGGCCGTGCAACAGGCTCTCGTCAACCTCCTCGACAACGCCATCAAGCACTCACCGAGCGGCAGCGAAGTGACTGTGACTTTGGCAATCCCCAATCCAAAATCCAAAATCCAAAATCCTCAATTGCTCCTCTCCATCTCCGACAGCGGCCCCGGCATTCCCGCCGCCGAGCATGAGAAAATCTTCGAGCGCTTCTACCGTCTCGGATCGGAGCTGCGCCGCGAGACACCCGGCGTCGGCATCGGTTTGAGCATTGTGAAACACATCGTCGAGGCGCACGGCGGCCGGGTGATTGTGGAGAGCGAAATCGGGAAGGGCAGCCGCTTCACCATCGAACTGCCTTTGAATGCAGAGACGCGAACCATGGAGGTGAACCCATGAACGGCACCCGCCATCCAGGCAGGAATAGGTCAAACGAATGGGGGCAAACGAATGCCAAGTCTTTATTCGCTTGTCCCCATTCGTTTGACACTCGTCCGGTTCGTCTGACAAGGAGCGCGGGGCAATGAGCCTGAACGCCCGCATCCTCATTGTGGAAGACGAACTGCCCATGCGGACGGCGCTGGAGGACTGCCTCGTCGGCGAGGGTTTCCGTGTCATTACCGCCGCGGATGGCGAACGCGGATTGGAACGCGCATTGAAGGAGAAGCCCGACGTCATCCTGCTCGACGTGATGATGCCGCGCCTCGACGGCTTCGCGGTCTGCGCGGAACTGCGCCGGCTCGGCCACGCCACGCCCGTGCTCATGCTCACCGCCAAGGGCCAGGTGCGCGACCGCGTGAACGGACTCGACTGCGGCGCGGATGATTATCTGGTGAAGCCGTTCAGCACGGATGAACTGCTGGCGCGCGTGCGGGCCTTACTGCGCCGCGCACAAAGGCCCGGTTCGTTCGTGCGCGAACTGACCTTGGGCGACGTGCGGATTGATTTCATCCAGCAGAGCGCGACGCGGAAACGGAAGGCGCTGCATTTCACCGCCAAGGAGTTCGCCATGCTGCGGCTGCTGGCCGAGGCGCAGGGCGAGCCGGTGTCGCGCGAGAAATTTCTCGACGTGGCGTGGGGCTACGCGGCGTTTCCCACCACGCGCACGGTCGATATGCACATCGCCTCGCTGCGCCGCAAGCTGGAGAAAAACCCCGACGCCCCGCGCTGGATCAAGACGGTGCATGGCACCGGCTACCGATTGGAGAGGGAATGAACGGCCGCGAGAGAACGCAGAGAGCGCCAAGAGCCTTTCGTCGGCTGTCTTCTTCCTCTCCCCGTGACGCAGGAGCGGGGAGAGGACCGAGGAGAGGGGCAGGCGGAGGAGCGATGGAATGTTCCGCGCGCCTCCTCTCCCCGGCCCTCTCCTCCGCTCCGCGGAAGAGAGGGAGTCGGACAGCCGGTTTTGCGTTCTCTGTGTTCTCTCGCGGCCAATCCCAATTTACAAAAGCATGACAAGGCCGTAGCCGCATCCTGTGAAGGTGCGGCTGACTGAAATCAAATGGCCGCGCCTTCACAGGCGCGGCTACGGAGTGAATCGAATTATGAAAGCAATCAACCTGTTCGTGGCGGTGCTGGTGCTCGCGGTCAACGCCTTTGCCGCCGACGCGCTCACCGAGCGGCTCCAGCGCGGGCTGTTCGAGGAGGAGGCGAATCACAATCTCGACGCGGCCATCAAGGAGTATCAATCCGTGGTCACGGCGTCCGATGAGCAGCGCAAGGTCGTCGCCACGGCGCTGTTTCGGCTCGGCGAGTGTTACCGCAAGCTGGGGCGGACGAATGAGGCCACCGCGTTCTACCAGCGCATCGTGCGCGACTACTCGGAGCAGGAACAACTGGCAAAGCTCGCGAGTGATTTTTTGAAGCCTTCGCTCGTGGCGACCGGAAACAAGTCCGCGCTCACGCTCGAACTGGAACGCAAGCTCGCCACGCTGAAGGTGGAGAGCATCACCCAGCGGATGGAGGCGGAACGGCTCGCGAGCCTGAGCCGGGACGACTTGCTCAACACCGACGTGGTGCAGAAGGACGCGGGCTACCTCAGTCTCATGCAGCAGGGAATGGCCATTTCCCAAAAGTCCACGGACCTGAAATCCAAGCTCGCTGATAATCATCCGGAGGTACAGGCCTTGAACGGGCTGCGCAAGAAGCTGATCGAGCAAATTGACGAACGCCTGAAAACCATCGTGGCTGGTGCGCAAGAACGGGCCCGACTGGCTGCATTACAGGTGTCCGCGCTGGGTGATGAGTTGAAGAAGGCCCAGAACGAAACGGCTGCGGCTCCACGCCCCGCGACCGAGACCACATCACTCACCCAGGCGGAGGCCGAGGAGCTGGCGCGGGTGAAGACCGTCGCTCGGAACAGCCCGGATCGCCTGGAAGCACCCGTGAACCACAGCATGAGTGAGTTGCAATACGCCGCGTTGAATGGCAACGCCAGCGTGGCCGAGTTTCTCCTCGCCCAGGGCGTCTCGGCCAACGGGAATGCGGCTGCAAACCGCCCGCTCTACCTCGCGGCCAAGGAAGGTCATCTGCGCATCGTCAAGATGCTGGTCGAACACGGGGCCAAGGTGGATGGCAACGACCCCACGGCTTTGAATGCCATCGTGTTGGCCGCCGGGGCCGGCCACAAATCCGTGGTCAGCTATCTCCTCGAGCACGGGGCCGACGTGAACTCCGGCCATCCCTCCGGCAACGCCGCCCTCGCCTACGCCGTGTCGGGCTACCGGGACGACATGGTCGAGTTTCTCCTCGCCCATGGAGCGAAGCCCGACGGGCTTTCCTTTGGCGGCTACAACCTTCGATCCACGCGCAGCAGCATGGATGTGCAGAGCGGCACCCCGTTGCACCGGGCCGTGGCCAATAAGAACCGGGCCATCGCGGAACTTCTCATCCGCGCCGGCGCCTCAGTGAACGCCACCAATCTTGAAGGCCAGACGCCTTTGCACCTGGCCGCGTTCATTGGCGCCACGAACGCCGCCGCGCTGCTCCTGGAACAGGGTGCCGCCGTCGAACCCGTCACCCGCTACGGTGTGACGCCGTTTAGCTCTGCCTTGTCCGAAAGAAACACCGAGGTGCTGTCGCTCCTCCTGCAACGCGGCGCAAATCCCAACCAGTTGATTGAGGTCTCCGGCCAGCCGATGCCCGCGCTCTTCGTGGCCATAATTCTCGGCCCGGCGGATTTGCTTTCCGCCCTGCTCGCGGCCAAACCGGACTTGAAAGTGGTGGCAGCCGACGGAAACACCCCGCTGTTCATGGCCATTGAAAGGAGGAGTCCCGACATGGTGGAGGCGCTCCTCAAGGCGGGAGCCGAACCCAACCAGAGGAATCGCGCCGACTACCTGCCGCTGATTCGCACCGTCGATCTGGGGCAGGTGAAAGCCTTCGAGGCACTGCTGAACTCCAAGGCCGATCCGAGTCTCGCCGATCCGCTGGGCCGCACCGCGCGGCAACTGGCGGCGAACTACGCCTCGCGACCGGTTACAGGCGAGGCGTATGTCTCGACGCCCGGCATAGCGAAACAAATCATCTCAGCAGAGCTTCGGAACGCCGCCAGCCAGATGACCAATCTCTTGCAGCAACATGGGCTCATGCCCCCGCCCCCGCCACCCTTGGATCCACCGCCCAATCCGGCCCCCGGGCCGGGGAACCGCATCCTGCCACCCACGTCGCCTGGTGCGCCGGGTTTGCCTGTCCAACTGCCGCCCACGTCTTTGGATGTGCCCAAGCCGCGCTAGTGGCTGCGCACGCGCGCCGACGCACTGAATAGTTTGTCCGACCGACAGGATTCTTTGGTTGAACGGCGTGAGGCGGAGCAGCGGATCGCCGAGTCCGCTGATCCTCCGCTCTGAAACAGGCACGGCGGACATGGCTGTCCGCCGCTCCGCTTCTGGCTCCCCTCACCCTCTTTCCCTCTGCATGAACCGGAGCGCGGCTCTCCAGAGCCGCAGCACGTCCAGAACGTCGTGGCCACTGCGGCTCTGGAGAGCCGCCGTCGGTTCAGGGGTTCAAGGCGCGAGTTCTTCATCCGGAAAATTCTCTCCCCGTTGAGGGGAGAGGGAGGACTGGCCCGGAGTTGCGGGTTGCGCCGCCGGAGGCTCATGGCTAGCGTCGCGAAGATGATTCTCCGCCGCAGTCTCCAGGCCTTGCTGCTGCTTGCCGTATTGCAGAGCAGTCACGCCGCCGAGCGGCGCACAGCGGTCTCGAACGTGGGAGACGAATTTCACATCAACGGAAAGCCGACTTACGCCGGGCGCGTTTGGAACGGGCACAAGATTCAGGGACTGCTGTTCAACTCCCGCATGGTGCAGGGCATCTTCGACGACCTGAACACGAACACGGCGGCGCAGTGGGCTTATGCGGACACGGGCCGCTGGGACGCGGAGCGGAACACACGCGAGTTCATCGCGGCCATGCCGGAGTGGAGAGCGCACGGGTTGCTGGCTTTCACGATCAATTTGCAAGGCGGCTCGCCGCAGGGTTATTCGAGCGCGCAGCCGTGGCACAACTCGGCCATCGCCGCCGATGGATCGCTGCGCGCGGATTACTTGCGACGGCTGGAACGCATTCTCGACCGGGCGGACGAACTGGGGATGGTGGTCATGCTCGGTTACTTCTACTTCGGCCAGGACGAACGGGTGCGCGACGAGGCGGCGGTGATTCGCGCCAAGGACGAAGCGACGCGATGGATTCTCGATCACGGCTGGCGCAACGTGCTGGTGGAGATCAACAACGAGTGCAACGTGCGTTACGACCACGCCATTCTGAAACCGGATCGGGTGAATGAACTCATCGAGCGCGTGAAGAAGACCACGCGCGAGGGACGCCGGCTGCTGGTCAGCACTTCGTACGGTGGCGGAACGATTCCGAAGGAGAACGTGGTGCGGGCGTCCGATTTCATGCTCCTGCACGGCAATGGCGTTTCCGACCCGAAGAAGATTTCCGACATGGTCCGGCAGACGCGAGCGGTGCCCGGCTACCGGCCGATGCCAATCCTCTTCAACGAGGATGACCACTTCGACTTCGACCAGCCGGCGAACAATTTTATCGCCGCGGTGGGCGAGCACGCTTCATGGGGCTATTTTGATTTCCGGATGAAGGGCGAGGGCTTTGGGGAGGGTTATCAAAGCGTGCCGGTGAATTGGGGTCTCAGTTCGGAACGCAAGCGCGGGTTCTTCAAACTGCTGCGCGAAATCACAGGCGAAGGAAAATGAAACCACGAATCACACTCCTGCTCGGGCTGGCCGGCGCAACGGTGATTGCCATCACGGCGGTCTTCACGCCGGGCTGCACCTGTTACCCACAGGCGAACCAGACGACGCCAGCGAAGATTGAGCACGTGCGTTATCACGGCTGGGAGAAGGCGTTGCGCCTGCATAATGCGCAGGCCGAGGTCATCGTGGTGCCCGAGATTGGCCGGGTGATGAGCTTTCGCCTTCACGACGGCCAGAATGTGTTTTGGGAGGACCGTTCACTGGACGGCAAGCGCGGTGACCCAGCCGGCAAGGAGTGGATCAATTTCGGCGGCGACAAGACGTGGCCCGCCCCCGAGGCCGACTGGGGGAAGTACACCGGGCGCAAGGAATGGATGCCGCCGGCGGCGTTCGATTCGATGCGAGTGCAGGCACGCATCGAAGGCAACGCGGTAGTGCTGACTTCGCCGGTCGATCCACACTACGGCATCCGCACTATTCGCCGTGTGCAACTCCACGGGCAGAATCTGAACATCACCACCACCTACGAGCGTGTTTCGGGTGAGCCGACGAAGGTCGGTGTGTGGGTCATCACACAGTTCAGGGAGCCGGTGGCGGTGGTTGTACCGGTGAAGGCCAGTTCGATTTTTCCCGAGGCCCATTACAAGTTCGGCCCCGAGCCTTGGCCGCAGTTGGAGCGCCGGGGAAATCATCTGGTGATCAAGCGTGACCCCAAGGCACCGCACAAGATGGGGAGCGATGCGCGGCAACTGCTTTGGATCGGCGAGCACGAGACCTGCGTCATCACGACCTGGAGCCAGGGCAACGAGTATCCCGATCGCGGCGCCAGCGCGGAGGTTTATACCAATCCCGATCCCAAGAAGTACGTGGAGTTGGAGACGCTGGGACCGTTGTCCTGGCTGAAGCCAGGCGAGCAGATCGTGAACACCCAGAGCTATGCCCTGCAACGACGAACCGGCACCACGATCGAGCAGGCCTTGAGGCTGGTTGACCACTAAGAGCCGGTCTGAAAATCAGGCGGACGGAGTGCGCCCGTCTCGGGCGCAGAAGCTTGAAAAGGTGGAAGGCGCTGGAAAAATCCACGCCGGCCGCAGTGCGTGCGTCGCTGCGCCCGGGACGGGCGCACTCCATCCGGGTCTGGTGCCACCGGATTCTGGAATTTCAGACCGGCTCTAAGGCGGAAGCATTCCACTCCGACCGGCTCCGAATCGGCGGAGGTGGCCCGGTCGGAAACTGAGCATCGAGTTGCGGCCCGCGCCGGCACAGGCTGACCGATGCCTCCAGGTCCGGCCGCCTCGCATCCATGCTTGGCGCAGCCGGCTTCCTCGCCCATGCTCCGCCCCTTGAGGATCGTCATTGCCATCACGGGAGCCAGCGGCGTCATTTACACTCAGCGTTTGCTGGACTGCATCGACACGACTCAGCACGAGGTGCATCTCGTGCTGAGCAACTACGCGCACACGGTCATTAAGGACGAACTGCCGGGCGGATTGCGCGTGCCGGCGGGTGTGCCGCAGCACGGGCTTAAGAGCATGAACGTGCCTTTTGTCAGCGGCAGCAATCCGTTCGACGCCATGATCGTCATTCCCTGCACCATGGGCACGATGGGCCGCATCGCCCACGGGGTGAGCGAGGACGTGTTGACTCGCGCGGCCGACGTGATGCTCAAGGAGAAGCGCCGGCTCATCCTCGTGCCACGGGAGATGCCACTGAGCCTGATCCATGTGAAAAACATGGAGCTGTTGCTACTGGCCGGCGCGACGCTGCTGCCGGCCAACCCGTTCTTCTACACCAATCCCAAGACTATCGAGGAAGTCGTGGATACGGTGGTGGCCCGCGTGATCGACCACATCGGCCTGCCGCAGAAGCTCGTGGCGCGGTGGCAGGAGGAGAACGAATAGCCTCGATGATCTCCACCCTCCGCAACTGGGCCGAGTTCGTTAAGCTCTCCCACACCGTCTTCGCGATGCCCTTCGCCTTGGCGGCCATGGTCGTGGCGGCGCGGGAAAATCGCGGCTGGCCCGGTTGGCGCGTCTTCGGACTGATCCTGGCCGCCATGATCTGCGCCCGAACCTGCGCCATGGCCTTCAACCGGATTATGGATCGCGAGTTCGATGCGCTCAATCCGCGCACGGCGACGCGTCATTTGCCGACGGGCCGGATTTCGCTGGGGAGTGCCTGGGCACTTTGGGCGATCAGCGCGGCTGGTCTGATCACGGCGAGTTTCTTCCTGAACTCACTTTGCTTTTATCTCTCGCCGGTCGCGCTGGTGGTGGTGTGCTTTTACTCTTTCACCAAACGCTTCACCGATTACACGCACGTCTTCCTCGGCGTGGCGCTGGCGCTGGCCCCGATCGGCGCGTGGCTGGCCGTGCGCGGGGAGTTTGGTTTCATGCCGCCGAGCGGTGGACCCGTGGGCGCGGCCGGCGACGTGGCCAAAGCATGGTTGTCCCACTTCAGCGTGGGGTTGACGCCCATCGTGCTCGCGCTGGTAGTGGTGTTCTGGCTGATCGGCTTCGATATCATTTATGCGCTCCAGGATTATGAGTTCGACCGGTCGCACGGGCTGCACTCGCTCGTGGTGGCGTGGGGGCCGAGGAACGCTCTGCGCGCGGCCTTCCTCTCGCACATGATCATGTGCGGACTGCTGCTCGCTTTCGGCCTGCTCTCGCGGTTCAAGGTCGCGTTCATCATCGGCTGGATTCTGATCGTCTTTTGTCTGGTGCTGGAACATTGGATCGCCCAGCGGCGCGGTTTGAACTGGGTGCAGAACGCCTTTTTCCGTCTGAACGCCGTGGTCAGCCTGGCCTTCCTGGCGGTGACGGTCGCGGAGGTGGTGTTCCAGGGCGGCTTCAGGTTGAAGTGAGCGCAACGCGACACAACGCTTTCGGTCGCCTTGTTTCCTTTGTGCATAAGCCGGGAAAAGCCGGTGAGTAATTTTTCCTGCGGTACCCGGTCGCCTGGTGCTACAAACCGCGCGTGCCGATTCAGTTGAATCTCGATTGTGAACCGTTGACGCCCCCTCGCGCCGTTCCGCCCAGCGTTGGAGCCACCCAGCTCAACCTCATCCATGGTGATTGCCTGGAGCGGATGCGTGGCCTGCCGGGTGAATCCATCGACGTGGTCGTCACTTCGCCGCCCTACAATCTCGGCATCAAGTACGGCAAATACGACGACACGAGCGAGCGGACCGATTACCTGCGCTGGACGGTCGAGTGGTGCCGCGAGGTGAAGCGGTTGCTGCGCGAGCACGGTTCGTTCTTCCTGAACGTCGGTGCTTCACCCAAAAATCCGATGTTCCCGCATGAGGTGGTGCTGGTCTTGCGCGACGAGTTCGTGCTCCAGAACACGTTTCACTGGATCAAGTCGATCACGATCCAGACGCGCGCGGGCGAGAGCATCTCGGCCGGGCATTTCAAGCCCATCAACTCGCAGCGCTTCGTCACCGACTGCCACGAGTATGTGTTTCATCTGACCAAGACCGGCAACGTGCCGCTGGAGCGTCTCGCGGTCGGGGTGGAATACGCGGACAAGAGCAACATCGCGCGCTGGGGCCACACCGGCGGGCGGGACAAACGCTGCCGGGGCAACAACTGGTTCGTGCCCTACGAGACCATCATGAGCCGGGACAAGGACCGGCCGCATCCCGCGACGTTCCCGGTGCGATTGGCGGAGATGTGTATCCAGATTCACGGGCGCAATGCCGAACTCAGCGTGCTCGATCCGTTCCTGGGTATTGGCAATGCCGCGATGGCGGCGCACGCTTGTGGCGTGAAGCAGTTCACCGGCATTGAGATTGATGAACAGTATTTGGGGGTGGCGAAGGATCGCGTGGGCGCGCTGCCTGTAGCTTGAGTGGAGCACCGAGCATTGCTCGGCACGAACGCGGTTGTTCCTGTTCAGGCCGAGCAAGGCCCGGCGCTCCGGTCACGGCGATGAGTATTGAACGAGCCAGTAGAAGGTCAGCCGCTCCATGGAAAGATTCCCGCTTCGGCCATCGAGCGCGGACCGAATTTCTCCGTCAGTCGGGAAATTCTTCAACACCTCGGTAGTCGTTCCAGCGTCGAGCTTGCGCGACTGCCAGGTATTTTCATCAGCATCGCGCCGGAAGATCGGCGTGCTGCTGCCCTCCACGTAATTGTTGTCAATGAACACAATGATGCTGCCCGGCTTGAGTCTGTGATGCAGCGCGTTCAGGAATCGGGCAAGCTCTGCGCGAGTTAGGTGCGACCACCAGAAGACCGCGAGCGCGGCATCGAATTCGCCTTCGACGGTTTGCAGATCAAACGCATCGCCACGGTGGAAGACTACGTTGCCACGAGGCATCGGCTTCGCCCTGGCGATGGCCAGCACTTCTTCGTTGACGTCCGTGGCCGTCACCGCCTGCGCGGTGCGGGCGATGATCTGAGTCCACCAACCCGTCCCGCACGCCACTTCGAGGACGCGGCGTCTCGTAAAGATCGCCGCCACGGATTCGCGCAGGGTGCGCAAATCGTCCTGCCGTTCTGGCTTGTCGTAGATGCGTTCGTATTCCGGGGCGCGCTTCGCGTAGTAATCTGCGAGCGCGTTCATTTCAACCCACAGCCTGCGGGCCTTGTCCGCCGGCGACGAGGAAAAGGACTGCCATGCGCACGGCGAGGCCGTTCGTGACTTGCTCCAGAATTACCGAGCGCGGGCAGTCGGCGATCTCGCTGTTGATCTCGACGCCGCGGTTGATCGGGCCGGGGTGCATGATGAGCACGTCCGGCTTGGTCCGGGCAAAGCGTTCCTGGTTCAGCCCAAACAGCTTGGTGTATTCGCCGAGGCTCGGGAACATGGTCGCGCGCTGACGCTCGTGCTGGATGCGAAGCAGGTTGATCACGTCGGCGGACTCGATGGCTTCGTCCACGTTGTAAGTCACCCGACAGCCCATGCGCTCGAATACTTTTGGGACGAGCGTGCTCGGACCGCACAGCGTCACTTTTGCGCCGAGTTTGGTCAGGGCCCAGATGTTCGAGCGCGCCACGCGGCTGTAGAGAATGTCGCCGAGGATGGTGACGTTCAGCCCGGCCACGCCCCCCTTCTTCTCGCGGATGGTGAAGGTGTCCAGCAGCGCCTGGGTGGGATGCTCGTGGGCACCATCGCCGGCGTTCACGATGTGGGAGTTCACCACGCGCGAAAGGAAATGCGGCGCGCCACTCGCGCTGTGGCGCATGACGATGATGTCGGCATTGAGCGCCTCAAGGTTGCGGGCGGTGTCCTTGAGCGTCTCGCCTTTCTTGAGCGAGGAAGCCTCGGCGGTGAAATTAATCACATCGGCGCTCAGGCGCAGGGCGGCGAGTTCAAAACTGATGCGGGTGCGGGTGGATGGCTCGATGAAGAGATTGATGATCGTCTTGCCGCGCAAGGCCGGGGTTTTCTTGATGGCACGTTCGCCCACGGCTTTGAAGGCCCGCGCCGTGTCGAGCACGGTGATGATCTCGTCCGCCGAGAGGGACTCGATGTCGAGAAGGTGTGAGCGTTGCCAGGTCATAGCTTTTCCAACGTCACAATGTCCTGTCCGCCGGTCTCCTTGAGCTGAACGTTGACGCGCTCCCGGAGCGAGGTGGGCACGTTCTTGCCGACGAAATCCGCCTTGATGGGAAGCTCGCGATGGCCGCGATCGATGAGCACGGCTAGTTGCACGCGCTGCGGGCGGCCGAAGTCGTTCAGCGAATCCAATGCGGCGCGCGTGGTGCGCCCGCTGAAGAGCACATCGTCCACCAGGACGACCGTCTTGCCCGTGATGTCGAAGGGAATCTGCGTGGGATGAACGTCCGGCGCGAGCCGGTGGCCAAAGTCGTCGCGGTGCATGCTGACATCGAGGGTGCCCACGGGAACGGGCTGGCCGAGAATGGTCTTCAATAATTCGGCCAGACGATGAGCGAGGAAAACGCCGCCGCGCTGGATGCCAACCAGGACGAGGTCGCGGGCGGTATCATTGCGCTCGACTATTTCATGAGCCATGCGCTGCAAGGCCCGCTCCAGGGCGCTGGTAGTGAGGATGGCGGCGGATTCAGGCATAAAAAAACGAACCGGCCCGGGCTGGTTCGTCCGCTGGAGTCTGTGTTTTGGTTTGCATCATTCCTTCGCAGCCTCGCAGGACCGCGTTAAAGGACAAGGGATGTTCGTGATGTCCTAGTGTCGGGCCTTTCGCCACTTGGCCCGGTGTTTGATGATCCAATCGGTTAACGCCCGCTCGAAACCGATGTCGTAGCCGGCCTTCTCGGATTCAATCCACTTGTGGCGGAGGATCTCTTCCCGCTCCGCCTGGAACTCCCGGTAAAGGGAAGAGTTCTTGAGAAGGTCAGCGGCCCCGGCTTCTTGAGAGCTGTTCGACATACAAAGTCAACGGACGTCCAAGTGTATCATCGGGGAGCAGGGAGACAATCTTTTTGCTGGTGTCCGCACAGTAGGACAAAGCCGGAACGTCTTGCAGGCTCACTTGGCGAACTGCGTGCGCACTCGCATGGCCACATCCATGAAGGCGCGGCCCGGTGCGGAGTCGGGGCTGGTCACAACAATGGGCTGGCCAGCGTCGCCACCTTCGCGAATCTGGATGTAGATGGGAATCTCGCCGAGGAAGGGCGCGTTCTGGCGCACAGCCTCAGCCTTGCCGCCGCCGTGGCCGAAGAGCTCGATCCGGTCTCCCGTGGGCGTCGTGTAATAACTCATGTTCTCCACCAGGCCGAGGATGGGCACGTTGACCTTGTTGAACATGCCGATGCCTTTGCGCACCACGCCGAGCGAAGCTTCCTGCGGCGTAGTGATGATGACACCGCCGTCGAGCGGGACGGTCTGGCAGAGGGAAAGTTGCGCGTCGCCGGTGCCGGGTGGTAGATCGACGAGTAGATAATCGAGTTCGCCCCACTCCACCGAGTGGACGAACTGCGTGATGGTTTTCTGAATCATCGGCCCGCGCCAGATGACGGGCTGATCGCTGTCGAGCAGGAAGCCCATGCTCATGAGCTTCACGCCGTAATTCTGCGGTGGCACGAGCTTCTCGTCCGCGCTGATGGTGGGGCGCTGCTTGATGCCCATCATCAGCGGAATGCTCGGGCCGTAGATGTCGCAATCGAGCAGGCCGACGCGTTCGCCGAGTTGCTGGAGCGCGCAGGCGAGGTTCACCGAGCAGGTGGATTTGCCCACGCCACCCTTGCCGCTGGCGATGGCGACGATGCGTTTGATGTTCGGAAGTTTGTTCGGCTGCGCCATGCCGCCGGGCTGCGAACCCACGGGCGCGGCGGGCTGATTGACCTGCACCGAAACCATTTCCACGCCCGCGAGTCCGCGCAGCACGGCCTCCGCATCGGCTTTGATTTTCGCCGCCGCCTCACTGTTCGGTGCCGTCAGTTGAATCGTGACACTGACCGCGCCGTTGTTGGCCGCGATGTGCTTGACGATCCCGAACGAAACGATGTCGCGCGAGTAGCCGGGGTATTTGACGGCCTTGAGGGCCTCGAGAATGGATTGGTCGTTGAGCATGGTTGTTTAAGGCGCGGGAATGGTGCGGAGGTAATCAGAGGCCGCAAAAATGAAATCGTTGAAAATCAGATTGTCCGCTTGCAGTCCCAGCCGGCGGCAAGTCGGCTCCAGATCGCGAAGGAAAGACTCGTAGTGCGACCAAATCGCCGCGTCCGACGGGATTACAATTTTTTTGTCGGCGCTCCGCAGCCAGTTCCTCACCAACTGGATGATCAAGCGCGGCTGGCGCTGGTGCGAACGGATGTCCTGCCCGGAGATGTCCGAGATAAATTTCTGATAGCGGTACGGCTCGCGGTCGAGAATCAGGCAGTTTTTTTGTCGCTGGCGCGGATTGCCGTAGCGTTTCGCGGCCAGAAAAATTCCAAGTTCGAGCGGCATGTTGAACCGGGGCAACGCCGTGGCCGGGTCCAGCGCCGTGTAGGAAATGTCGTGGATGCCGAGCCGGCATTGTTCGACGATGGCGAACAGCTTCTCGATCCGCACCTGGCTGCCATCATCCGCCTCCAAGGCGCAGCGCGGCTCAAAGCCGCAATCCATGACGGCAAAAACCATCGCGTGGAACAAATCCCAGTGCGTGTGATCGAACGGGGCGTTGATGAAAACGCTGCGGCTGTAGTCGGAAGGCATCAGGAAGCGTGTGCGTCAGGCGGCGCGCGCCAGTTTTCGCTGCGCCTGTTCCGCCTCCAAACGCTCCTTGATGACTTCGCGAATGACCCGCCGCCATTTCGTCCGGTCAATCAGCCCCGGCCGGCGCGGCACGATGATCTCGCGGTAAGGCTTTTTCTTCGCCGTCTTCATGGTGCTTGTATCGTTTCGCGGGCGCAGGGAGTCAAGGAATGGATGGCCGGTTCTCGTCCGGCAGAATTCTCACGCCGGTTGCAATTCCTTGGCGCGAGCGAGTTCAGCCCGCGCGCCGCGCACCGATTCCTCGGTCAGGCCGGGCGCACCTTGCGAGTAACGCTGTGGCGTCAGGCGTCCTCGCCGGACGTAAAGGGCTGGCGTCCCGCCGCCCGGAATGGGCGGCGAACTTCACGGACGCGCGAGGAAAACTCCAACGCCCTTTGCTGCACCCACGCTGATTCCGCCGGGCGGGACGCCACGACTCTACGGCAGGCAGGATGCCTTCCGCCACAGCCACGGAAATGCGCGTGCCCCGCACGCGCAAGCTGCCGCCCAGATGTTCAAGACCAGCCACAATCCTATTTCTTCATGGCTTGAGGGGGCTTCGCCCCGCGATTCAGGTCAATGCGCCGGCTTGTCTTTGGCGTCTCGTCCGCGACGAAATCGTGAGTGTAGGTGATGGACAAAAATGGAAAACTTTGCTTTGTTTGAATCGTTTTGAATCAAAATCGAAATCAAAAACCGTATGTCTGATCATTTGCACAAACGAATGCTCCTGGAACGACCGTTCACGAAAGATGGCGATGTCGTTGAGGTCTCCGTTGAGGTCGATTGCGACACCCAGGCCAATGTTCTCCTGATGGACGATTCCGACTACTCCAATTACAAAGCGGGACGGTCGTACCACTACTACGGGGGTTTCTTCACTCATTTCCCGGCGCGTTTGACGCCGCCCCATTCAGGCTACTGGAATGTCGTTCTCGACTTGGGTGGCGGCCGGGCAACGGTACGCCATTCCATGCGCGTCGTGAGTCACGCCACGTAGGCTCCAAGTCAATGAGCCAACAAGGACTGCGCGACGAATTCCTCGGCACGCTTACGCACATCGAGAGCGTCCTGACGAAAGTCACCCAGAACAGCGGACCGCGCGGATTCCTTTCCGCACCTGACCTCCATAAACTTTCAGAGGGACTTTTCCTGTCCGCATGGACTCACTGGGAACAGTTCACGCATTACCTGCTCGTCGAGGATCTCGCCACAAGCACGACTTCAAAACTTCATCGTGGGGTTCGACAATTTCGCACCACAGGTGCGTCGTGGCGGCTCGCCAATCAACTGCTCAGTCATCCAGACCATCCGCAGAAGTTTGTCGAGTGGTCGGATTACGCGTCGGTTCTGTCGCGCGCGAACGAATTCCTGGGCGCAGGCAACCGCTTCGCGGCCACACCGCTTCCACGTCGGGGCGATCTTGAATTGCTCAAGCGGGTTCGCAATGCCATCGCCCACCGAAGCGATAGAGCGTGGGAAAGTTTTCTCAGTCTCTGCCGTGCCAAGCCCTTTGAGATACCGCCCGCCAGAATGAAAGGCATCACCCCGGGTCGCTTCTTGGTCGCGAACACTTGGAACGGACAACCTGTATTGCGCGATGCCATTTCAATGCTCGACGGCGCAGCGCGTCACCTTGTTCCGTGAACCAAGCAGTGGGCAGGCGTGCTCATCAGATGGATTGACTGGCCACGATACCACGAGCAGGCTTCGTTCATCAGCTCACTGAAACGCGAAAAACTGAACCATTGAATGCATGAGCGATGAATATGGAAAGGCCACTTGCTTGCACTGTGGTCAGCGCATCGAATACCCGATGGATTCTGGCGCAGATTCCGTGGAATGCCCGACATGTTTATTCCCCGTGCCGCTTATCCCGGCAACTCCAGAAAAGAACCCGACCAAAGCCCCGCACCTAAAGCGAACGAAAATCGCGATTTGGAGCACCATGTTGTGTGTGGTTGCGGGGATTTCGGTGACAGTCGTGCTGCTCGCTCGTCATAACTACCGACCGTTAGAAGTTCAGTTGGCGGAGCGGAAGGAGAAAGCCCAGACGCTTTGGGCTAAAGCGGACGCGGGGGATAAAAGCGCAAAAGGGGCTTTGGGTGAAATGTATTGGGGTGTGCCGACCAATTATACCGGCTTTTTGTTCTGGGATTTCAAGTCACCGAAGCTCCGAAGCGAATTGTTGAACGCGAAGTCCGATTGGTTAAGCGCGGAAAAGAAGGGCCAGATCCAAACGCTTTTTCACAAGGCCGACGCTGGTGACAAAGATGCGCGCGGAGAATTGGTGCTGGTTGTAATGGGAGACATTTTCCGAATGCTGGAGCGTGAGCGACTCGAAGAAAGCGCGACGCCAGAAGACAAAATAAAGCGGAAAGTCCACAGCAATTACAACAACGGCTTCGACACTGTTGGCACTGACCATGTTGCCCTTGGAACAAACAGCGACGGAAGTGTTGGAGACCAACCTTCAATAAGACTTGAACGCAAATGCTATCGAGATGAACCAGCAGAATACCAAGCACAGTTTTACCTCCATGGCAAAGCACCAATCGTACTTTCCAGAGGAAACGCTGTGCATGTGGTTGTCAATGACACGCGATACACATTTAAGCACGACACCCCAAGCAATGCCTCAACGAATGCCTCCGGGAGGGCCTTCGAGTCGGTCTATTTGGTTATCAGCCCGGAGGTCGCGTACGCCTTTTTGTCGGCGCGAAGCGGGTATGTCACTTTTGAAGGCGATCTGAGGTTGGTTTCATTCCCCCTTACGAAGGAGTCGTTGGCAGTGTTCCGGGAATTTGCCGAGCAGTGTAAGCGCAAAGACGATCTTGTTTCCAAACCTGTCAGCGCGAAACCGTGAGAAGTTTGAATGTTCCTTTGCGTCGCCGTTCTTGTTACCACTCAAACCGCTTTACTCGATAGTCGTTGCAACCGTGGCCCAGATTAATGAGCGGCCTTGCCGGACACCGCCGCCGCGTGCTCGCTGAAGGATTTGCCGCGGCCCGTGGGCGTGATGCACGAGTCGATGATGCCGCGTTGGAACTCGTCCCACATGGGCGACATGTTGCGGAGCTTGTCCACGATCTTGGCGAACGTCTCGACGACGTAATCCATGTCTTCCTCGGTGTTGTCCTGGCCGAGCGAGATGATGATGTTGCCCTGGGCCAGCGCGTGGTCGAGTCCGATGGCGGCGAGGACGTGGGAAATTTTCAGCGACTTGCTCACGCAGCTTGAACCGCTGGCCACGGCGATGCCGTTCATGTCGCAGAGCAGCAACTGGCCTTCGCCTTCGATGAACTCGGTGCTGATGTTCAGGTTCGTGGAGACGCGCTTCGGTCCCGGCTCGGGGCCGTTGAACTTGATGTAGGTGATCTTGGACTTCAGCCCTTCGTAGAGGCGCTTCTGCAACTTCGCCGTGTGCGCCATGCGCTCCGCCATTTCGCGCAGCGCAATTTCCGCCGCGAGTCCGCCGCCGACGATGGCCGGAACATTCTCCGTGCCCGCGCGCCGTCCGCCTTCCTGCACGCCGCCGTGAATGATGCTCACCAGCCGCGCCTTGCGGTTGCGGTAGAGCACGCCCACGCCCTTCGGCCCGTAGAAACGATGAGGCGAAAACGACAACAGGTTCACGCCCATCGCCTGCACGTCGATCGGCAACCAGCCCGCGCTGGCCTCGGCATCGACGTAGAACGCGATACCGCGCTCGCCGGCGATTTTCCCGATCTCGCGAATCGGCGCGATGGTCCCGATGTCGTGGTTCACATGATGCACCGCGATGAGCGTCGTCTTGTCGGTGAGGGCCGCGCGCACGTCCTCGGGATTGATGACGCCTTCCTTGTCCACCTTCACGCGCGTGCAGGTGAAGCCCTGCTTCTCCAGGAACTCGATGGAGTTCATCACCGCCGGATGCTCGGTCTCGCTCACGACGAGGTGCATGCCCTTGCGCTGGTTCGCGTAAGCCACGCCCTTGATGGCGAGGTTCGTCGACTCGGTGCCGTCCGAGGTGAAGATGATGTCGTCCGGCGATTCGGCGTTGATGAGCGCGGCGTATTGCGAGCGCGCCTTGGCCAGCGCATCGCGCACGCGCAACCCGTGCTGGTGCAGCGATGACGGATTGCCGAACGCCTCGGTGAAGAACGGCTTCATGGCGTCGAACACTTCCGGCAGAACCGGCGTGCTCGCCTGATGGTCGAGATAAACTTGGCGCATAAAAAATTGTTTCAATCCTCCGCGATCTCGCGGTTCAAGTCGCGTGTCCCGTCCAGCACCCGGTAAATCAGCACGCGCTCAGGTTCAACCCGGTAGAAGATCAAAAACCGCTTGAATCCTCGCACTTGCCATGAACGAATTTCCGGTCGTCGGAGGTCGTGTCGTCGTCGGCCTATTTCTGGGTTGGCCCCGATGAAATCAAATGTGGCGTAGGCTGCGCGCCAAAATCTGATCGCACGCTCAGGGTCTTGCCTGCGAATTCGCCTCCCGATTTCCTGCAAATCGCAGAAAACATACTCGCCTTCTTCCCACGGCAGATTCATTCCAAACTTGCCACGAGCTTCTTGATTTGTTCTTCGGGACTGACCCTCCGAAATGTTCCGCGCTCGGCTTCGTCCAGTTTCCGCTGAATCTCAATGATCCGTTCCGGCGTTTCCGCAGGCGCGTGCTGAACAATCCAGTCCGTGATTTCGTAATACTCTGTCGGCGTCAGGCGACCCAAGGCGGCTTTGATTTCAGTGACTGTGCTCATGCGTTCACTTTACAGGATGCATCTGCACTCGGAAAGCCGACTCACCGCCGTCTTTCGTCAGTACGAGTCCGAAGTTGTCGGCGAGCGCCGTCAGCGCCTGTTTGGGCGTAATGTTCCGCCAGCCAAACGAGACCGGGCCTTGTTTCTCCATCATCGCGCGGGCAGCCGGATCAATGTTCAGCGTCACTTGTGCCGCTTCTCCAAGTCTCGTGAACGCCTCGGCGAGCGGCATGAACTCCACGCCGATGCGCGGTATCGCGCGCCCAGAGTCAACACCCAGGCTGTTCGTCGGGAATGGTGTCGCAGCCACCGTCGCAGGCACGATTCGCATCACTGAAGTCGCGCGGTTCGTGATGGCAACTAAGCGATTTTCAGTGAGCAATCTTTGAAACCCGTGTGCCGCCGTTACGTTAGTCCATTGAACGGACACTTTAGGTTCCGATGCCGCCTGGCCCGAGCCGGACACTTGAGGATCCACAAAAATGTTCAACTCCGCTTGCGATGCGAGATTGCCAATCGCCGCCGTGAGCGGAACATCTTTAAGCTCAATTCTCGGCAGCGCTTCCTGCGCGAACACCGGCAGCGCGGCACAGAGAGTGATGACCAGCAGGCGCATCATGCCTCGGAGTTGCAAGGTTTCAGCCTCAAGCCGGAACTGCCTCGGCCCGTTTTGCCGCCTCGGGATGCTTCTTCAAGTAATCCTCCAGCGCGGCCTTGAGCGCTTCTTCCGCGAGCACGGAGCAGTGAATCTTCACCGGCGGCAATCCACCCAGCGCGTCCACGACTTCCTGGTTCGAGAAGTTCATCGCTTCGTCGATGGTGCGGCCCTTGATCAGTTCCGTGGCCATGCTGCTGCTGGCGATGGCCGAGCCGCAGCCGAAGGTCTTGAAGCGCGCGTCCTCGATCTTGCCGTCCTTGATCTTGAGGCTGATCTTCATGATGTCGCCGCACGCCGCCGCGCCGACTTCGCCGATGCCGTCGGCGTCCTTCACGTCGCCCATGTTGCGCGGGTTCATGAAGTGATCCATCACCGTCTGGTTGTAGAGTGTGTAAGTTTCGCTCATAAGAATTTTCAGTTTTTAAGTTCGAGTTTCATTCCGCCCCGACGCGCGACCGAGCGGTGACTGTCACCGACCGGCACATGCGTCTTCATCAAATCCGCGAGAGTTGTCCGGGAAAATACATCCTTCACCCGATCCTGCGCCTGCTCGAACAGGCCGCACAGCGCGCAGCCGCCGTGATGTTCACACTTCGGCTCGTCTTCTGAGAGGCAGCGTTGGAAAGCGATCTTGCCTTCAATGGCCTCAATGACTTCGAGCACCGTTACATCGCGCGGCGCTTTGAGCAGGGTGAAGCCGCCGCCGCTGCCGCGATTGGATTTCACCAGGCCCGCCTTGGCCAGCGACTGGAAAATCTTGGCCGCAAAACTCTTTGGGATGCGCTCCTCGCGGCTCACCTCGTCTATCATCACCACCGAGGCAGCAGGCCGCCGGGCCAGGCACATCAGGCCCAGCACCGCATATTCTCCTGCTCGTGTGATTTGCATCGTTTGGTTAAACCGGACGGGATTAGTCCGATTCGCGAATTGAATATAGAAGGGGTGAACCGGGTGTCAACGGGAGTTTCCGCCAGGCCGTGACTCATTTTGAATTTTGGCCTCAGGAACTCAGGAACTCAGGAAATGGAAGCTGGTTCCTTGATCCATTCGTGATTTCCTGAGTTCCAAATGGAATCCTTTTCGGCCTTCTCCTCGAACTGACTCATGGTCTTCCACCGTCTGGCGTTCCAATCTCGGCTTGGGTTGGATTTTGGATTTTGGGTTTGGGAGAATCTCTGTAGCTTCCCGCCGCGCACGCGAATGAAGATTCTTCTGATCGCCATGTCCGGCATCGGCGACACGCTGATTGCCACGCCGCTCCTCCACGAGCTGCGGGCCAACTTTCCCGCCGCCCAAATCGACGTGCTCGTGATGTGGGCCGGGGCCAGGGATTTGCTCGAGGGCAACCCGCATGTGAACCGCGTCTGGCAGAAGAATTTTATCAAGGATGGCGCGCGCCGGTCTTTGCCCTTCCTGCTCGAGGTGCGCCGCCAGGGCTACGACATCTCTCTCAATGCCCACACTCAAGGGCGCTTGGCCTATCGAGGGTTGGCGCGGTTCATCGGCGCGCAGCGGCGCGTGAGTCATGCCTACGACAACACGCGGGCCTGGGAACGCGCGCTTATCCACCTGACTGTTCCCGAGGATTATTCAGTCCACAGTGTGGAGAACAACAATCGCCTGCTGCCGTTGATCGGGGCCAGAGTGTTGCTGCCTTCGCACGAGATGAAACTGGATCTCACCCCTGGTGAGGTTGCCTGGGCTGCCGAGTTCGCCGCCCGTCATCAGCTCGCATCTCGTCGCTGTCTCGGCCTGCACGTCGGCTCGGGTGGCACCAAGAATCTGGCGCTCAAACGCTGGCCGCTGGCCCACTACATCGCCTTGCTCCAGCAGCTTGCCTCCACCCGGTCCGACCTGGTGGTGTTGCTCTTCGGCGGGCCCGAGGAGCAGCAGGCCCACGCCCGTATCCGCGCCGAGGTGCCCAGCCCGAACATTTTGATTCCTGAGTCGAGGAACCTCCGCCAGGCCGGCGCGCTCATGAAGCACTGCCACGCCTTCCTCAGCGTGGACACCGCGCTCATGCATCTGGCCGCTGCGATGAAGGTGCCGAATCAGATCGTGATCGAGGCGCCCACGCTGAATCCGACCAATTACCCCCACGCCAACCCCTTCACTCTCGTACCCAACCCGGTCGTGAAGGGTCGTAACCTTGAGTACTACCGCTACGACGGTGGCCCGATCAAAGGCACGGAGGCGGAGCTGCTCGCAGCGATGGCCTCCGTGAGTGTCGAGGCGGTGGCCCGAGCCGTGGGCGAATCATTAAGCCGTTGAGCCATGACGGGCGGGATGGTCTGCGAAAATTTCGTTGGCGGACAGGTTGCACTCGATGCCCGGCTTGAATCCACCGTCGAACGTCCGCATAGTCCTGCGGTGCAATGCTTATGATGAAATGTCTCGGACTGTTCGCCGGCCTGGCTTTGGCCGCCTCCGCCGCCCAACCGGCGAAGATGGTCGATGTGGTCACGGAGCCTCACGGCGGATGGAGCGAAGCCTTGGTCATGCGCGGCGGCGATTGCAAGGCGGTGGTCGTGCCGGCCATCGGCGGCCGGGTGATGAGCTATGCCGTCAACGGCGAAAATCTGTTCTTTGCGAATCCCGAGGCCTGGGGACTTACGCTGGCGAAAGCATCGAATGGCTTTTGGGTCGGAGGATACCAGTGCGATCTGGGTCCGGAATTGCGCGGCCTGCCTGAGCACCAGGCGCTGTGGAACGGACCGTGGGCGTGGCGGCTGCCCCGGCCCTTCACCGTGCAGGTGGTCAGCGATCCATTCTTCGCCCTCGGGGTGCAGATGGAGAAGGAGCTGGTCATCGATCCAGACACCGGCGATCTGGGCGTTACCCAGCGTCTGCGCAATGTCATTAGCAACGATGTTTCCTTCTGCCTCTGGGATCGCACGCTCTGCAAAGGCGGCGGCTTCGTCCTTATTCCCCTGCACAAGCGCAGCGCCTTCAAAGCGGGCTGGTCCATCCGGCGTGGTCAGGCGGGCGGCTACCGTTACGACGGCAGCCGGCCTGCGGACGCCCGCGTGCGTGTGCTTGATGGTGTGCTCGTGGCGCAGGCACGAGCCTTGCCCGAGGCGAAGGAGTTGAAGCTCGGGGCGGACAGCGACGCCGGTTGGATCGCCTACGTGCGCGGGAAAACCCTGTTCGTGAAATACTTCCCGGTTTTCGCCCAGGCGAACTACAGCGACGGGGGCAATACGGTGGAGTTTTATTGCGACGATCGCGTGGCTGAACTGGAACCGCTCAGCCCCGAGGTGACCTTAAAGCCCGGCCACAACTACAGCTTTCCGGAGAAGTGGACCTTGATCGAGCTGGCCGAGGAGGTGACCACTTTTGAAAAGGCGCGCGCGTTGCTGAAACACATTCCCGCCTCGCCCTTCGCCAATTAAAAGGCGAAGCAGGCAGCGAGTTGCCCCACTGCCTGCCGCTTCCCCTTCTGATCTCGGACCTGTTGTGTGCGCAAGTCAGGCCCGAAATTGATTTTCTCCAGCCTCCTGGAGAGCCAGCGCCCAGCGGCCATGAGCCATCTTCACGGGCGGTCGATGGCTCCTGCGCGGGGATTAGCAGCAAGGTTGCCAGCTGCTTCGGGCTTCGATGGGGAATTAAAATGCAACGGCCGGAAGCCTGGTCGGGGCGGGAAGAGCGTATCAAATCTGGAAGCACCAACCCAAATCAGGACATTAGGGAGACGCTGAATAAAGCCAAGTTTTCAAATTTCAGTTTGTGCTGACGGGAAAGTCATCCTCAAGCAACAGAGATTCGCCTCTGGCGGCCTGGGTCGCGGGTCGGTTCTGGGTGGGGGGCGGGGTTGAACCGCTTTTTGCACCGCTTCAACAGGTTTGATTCATGTTTTTTCACGCCGTGGCCCGCCGCGCCCCGATCACGACATTGGCCAGACCAAAGAGCGTGTAGAGTTGATGCCCGTTCTTCGCCAGCCCTCGATACCGCACTTTCCGGTGCCGAAATAAATTCTTCACAATGTGGAAGGGATGTTCCACGAACGCCCGCACCGACGCCTTCGTTTTCTCCACCGCCTTGCGGGCCTCCTTCTCCGCGCCTTCAGCCAGCACCTTGAGCAGGCCGCGTTTGCCTGCGATCTGCCAGTCAATCTTCCGTTCCAGCGCCGCAATCTCCGCCCGCTTCTCCACGCCGGTGTATCCGGCGTCGCCGTGGACTTGCGTCTCCTCGCCATGCAGCAGTTCCACCGTCTTGGTGAGGTCGGCCACATTCGCCGCCGTCACGACCACGGTATGCACCAGCTTGCTGTCACGGTCCGCACCGATGTGCGCTTTCATCCCGAAATACCATTGGTTGCCTTTGCGGGTCTGGTGCATTTCGGGGTCGCGTTCCTTCTTCTGATTCTTGGTCGAGGGCGGCGCGGCAATCAGCGTGGCGTCCACCAGCGTGCCTGCGCGCAGCAGCAGACCGCGCGCGGCGAGGTCGATGTTGATGGCGGTGAAGAGTCCCTTGCACAGGTCGTGCGTTTCGAGCCGGCGACGGAAGTTCAAGAGGGTGGTGGCGTCGGGCACGCCCTCGGCACTCAGGTCAATACGGGCAAAGTGCTGCAACGCCTGGCTGTCGTAGAGGGCGTCTTCGAGGGCTTCGTCGGCCAGCGCATACCATTGCTGGAGGAAATAGACGCGCAGCATCCGTTCCAGACCGATGGGCGGACGTCCGCGCTTGCCCCTGGGATAATGCGGCGCA
>JANOQV010000170.1:0-3060 GCA_031414955.1 Pedosphaera sp.
TTCGCCGCGCAACATCTCACCGTGCAAAGCGAAGTGGGCCGCGCCGTCGAGCCGGTGCGGCAGAAGTTCGACGCGCAACTCGAGCGGCAACAGTCCGCCGTGGGCCGGTGGCGCTTCGTCTCGCCGGCCATCGCCGCGCACGAAGCGCTGACCGATCTGGCCGGCACCGGCTACTGGCGGCACCGCGCCTTTCGCGAGCAGGTGGGCGGGCTGCGGCAGGCCGTGTCCGACTTTTACACCCCGAAGATTCACCGCCGCGAATCCCTGACGATGGCGGACTACGAACGCCTGCCGCGTTTTGTTTTCCGCGAGGAGCCGTCCGATGTCTGGATGAACCGCGCGGGTGCCGGCCTCGGCGGAATGCTCGCCTTGTCCGCCATTTTAGGCGCGCTGGCCTGGCGAAATTTGCGCCCCGCGCGCCTCGGCACGATGACGGCATGAACGCCATCTCCTGACATGACACACCAACTCTGGCTCTGGATTGGCTTCAACGTCTTCGTGCTGGCGATGCTCGCGCTGGACCTCGGGGTGTTCCACCGCAAGTCGCACGTCGTCTCGGTCCGCGAAGCCATGGCCTGGACCGTCGCGTGGGTCACGCTGGCGATGCTGTTCAATCTCGGCGTGTGGCATTTCGCGGGGGCGCAGAAGGCGCTGGAATTCACCGCCGGCTACCTCATCGAGTATTCGTTGAGCGTGGACAACATTTTTGTCTTCGCGCTGCTGTTCTCGTACTTCGCCGTGCCGCCGAAGTTTCAGCACCGGGTGCTGTTCTGGGGCATCCTCGGCGCACTGATCTTGCGGGCCATCATGATCGGGGCGGGCACGGTGCTCATCACGAAGTTCGCGTGGATCATCTACGTGTTCGGCGCGTTCCTCATCCTCACCGGAATCAAGATGATCGTGAAACGCGAGGAGGAGCTTCATCCCGAGCGCAACCCGGTCGTGAAGTGGTTCAAGAAACTCATGCCGGTGACGAGCGACTATCGCGAGGACAAATTCTTCGTGCGCGAGAACGGCGTCCGCATGGCCACGCCGCTGTTCGTGGTACTGTTGCTGGTCGAGGTTTCCGACGTGATTTTCGCCGTGGATTCCATCCCGGCCATCTTCGCGGTCACGACCGACCCGTTCATCGTCTATACCTCGAACGTGTTCGCCATCCTCGGCCTGCGCTCGCTGTATTTCGCGCTGGCGGGCGTGATGGATAAGTTCCATTATCTCAAGATTGGCTTGGGCGTGGTGCTGACATTCGTCGGTGTGAAGATGCTCCTCGCGCACACGGCGTGGAAGATTGACACGCTGGTTTCGCTCGGCTTGATCGTGCTCACCCTCGCGACGTCGGTCGTGATGTCGCTCGTGTGGCCGAAGAAAGTGACCATCCCGACGGTGGTGCCCAAACCCAACCAGGCATGACTCGCATCGGTATCGAAATCTTCGTCGTGCTGCTGCTGTTCTCCGCGAACGGGATGTTCGCCATGATGGAAATGGCCGTTGTGTCCTCGCGCAAATCGCGGCTCAAGCAGATGGCCGAGGCCGGCGACGCACGGGCCGTGATTGCGCTGGGATTAGCGGACGCACCGAATCGCTTCCTGCCCACGGTGCAGATCGGCATCACGCTCGTCGGTCTGCTGGCGGGCGCGTTCAGCGGCATCACGCTCGCGGAGGAGATTGCGGGTTGGTTGCAAACATGGCCCGCGCTCGTGCCCTACGCCGGAGCCATCGCGGTGGGCGTGGTCGTGACCGCGCTCACATTTCTTTCACTGGTGGTCGGTGAACTGGTGCCCAAACGACTCGCGCTGGCCGATCCCGAGGGCGTGGCCTGCCGGTTCGCCCGTCCGGTGGAATGGTTGAGCCGCGCGGCCCAGCCGTTCATTCGACTGCTCGGATTCGCGACGGATCTCATCCTGAAAGCATTTCGTGCCAAGGCCCAGCGCGTAACTGTCACCGCGGAGGACGAGGTGAAACTGCTCCTGCGCGAAGGCCAGGCGGCAGGCGAGTTTCATCACGCCGAGCCGCGAATGGTGGAAACCGTCCTCGCCTTCGACCGCATGCCCGTCCGCGAAATCATGACTCCCCGCCCGAAGCTCGTCTGCGTTCATGTGGACGAGCCGCACGAACGCGTCTGGCACAAGATCGTAGTGTCGGGGCATTCCAGCTATCCTGTGTATGCTCGCGACCGCGACGACGTAGTCGGCGTGGTCGCCGTGAAAAGTATCTATGCCAACGTCGCCGCCGGGGCGAAAGCGGATGTGAAAAATCTGATGACGGAGCCGTTGTTCGTTTCGCCCAACGACACCGTTCTGCAAGTGCTGGAGCAGTTCAAACAAACCGGCCGCCACATCGCGCTCGTGCGTGGACTGGATGGCGAACTCGCGGGCTTGGTCACCCTCGTGGATTTGCTCGAAACGATCGTCGGCGAAATCCCCGCGCGTGAAGATCGCCATCGTCCCGAGGCGCGGATCCGACCTGACGGCACCTGGCTCGTGGACGGCCACTACGATGTGGCGAAGCTCGCCGCCGAGTTGAATGGAATGCCCGGGCTGCATCCGATTCCGCGCGGCACGACGTTGGCGCAATTCGTGACCCGGCAGCTCAAACACCCGATTCGTGAAGGCGACAGCTTCATCGCAGAATCAATCGGCTTCGAGATCATCGATCTCGACGGCCAGTCCGTGGACAAGGTGCTGCTCACGCCGCAGCCGAATCAGGAAGTGAAAGCGAATCCGCAACCGTTGGTGAACGCGCCATGATCGATTCACATGAAACGGTCGTGGCTCTCCGCCTGCCGCGCGTGCTGAAGCGCACCTTGTCGAGCCAGCTCGCCCGACTGGCCGCAGGATTCGCAGACCGCCCGGTGCGACTGGGCGAGTTGACCGACGTGCTGCAACTGCGCGGCTACAATGCTCTGCTGCTGTTCCTGGCCTTCCCGTTTGTGACGCCCATACCATTGCCCGGAGTTTCCACGGCGTTCGGGCTCGTGATTGCCCTGCTGGGAATGCGCATGGTGCTGGGGCAAAAGCCCTGGCTGCCGGAACGCGTCACGTCCCGCATCCTCCCCGCGCG
>JANOQV010000171.1:0-63790 GCA_031414955.1 Pedosphaera sp.
CACGGGGGGTGGGGGGGCGTCCGCGTGTTTTTGGCGGCGCGTGTTTATGGTTTTTCCCCCGCCATTCACCCGGCGCGCCCCTATCTTGGGGGGGGGGGGGGGGGGTGGGTTTTCCCGCCCAAGGTTTGGGGGCGCTCCGTCAGCCGGTGCGGCGGCGTTGGTGGCCGCAGAAAGTTTGAGGAAGTTTGAAATGAGAACGAAGAAAATATCCTTTGCGCTCGCGCTGCTGGTTGCCGCGCTGTTCACGACCGTGCTCCGCGCCGCGGACGATTTCGCCATCGGCCCCGTCATCGCCAAGGGCAAGGGCCTGGAGATTCGCCGCAGCCAGCTCGACGACGCCTTCATCGCCTTCCGCGCCAATCTGGCCGCGCGCGGGCAGAGTCTGGCCGAGAACCGTCGCGAAGGAGCCGAGGCCCAGTTGCTCGAACGCATCATCGTCACCCAGTTGCTGGTGAACAAGGCCACGGCGGCGGATCGCGAGAAGGCCAAGACCAACGCGGTGAAGTTTTTCGACGAGTCGCGCAAGATGGCTGACTCGGAGGAGAGCTTCAGACGCTACCTCAAGTCGCTCGGCATGACGCTGGCCCAGTTCACCAATCGCGCCGTGGAGCAGGCCGTCTCCGAGGAAGTCATCAATCGCGAGATCAAAAGTAAGATCGTCATCACCGAGACGGAGATGGAGCGATTCTACGAGACGAACAGTGACGCGTTCCAGCAGCCCGAGATCGCGCGGGCCAGCCACATCCTGTTCGCCACCAAGGATCTCAAGACGGGCCTGCCGCTCAGTGTGGAAGAGAAAACGGCGCGCAAGGCCAGGGCTGAAAAAATCCTGACCCGCGCCCGCTCAGAGGATTTCACCAAACTCGTGCTGGAGCTTTCCGAAGACCCCAGCGTGAAGGAAAACAAGGGCGAGTACAAATTTACCCGCGCCAAGGATGATCCGCGCCGGGCCATGGTGCCGGAGTTCGAGACGGCGGCCTTCGCCCTCAAGACCAACCAGGTCAGCGGCCTGGTCGTGAGCGACTACGGCTACCACATCATCAAACTGCACGAGTTGACGCCCGCCAAGAAGCTGACCTTTCCCGAAGCGCGCGAGCGGATTCGGGAATATCTCGGGCAAGTGGCGCTGGAGCGGCAAATGCCTGTTTACTTTGCCCAGTTGAAGAAAGACGCCGGCGTGGAGATCCCCGACGACAAGCTGCGCGCGGCGCTGGAGCGGGCCGCGCGGTAACGGGCGGGAAACAGCGGCGGTTCAATACCAATTACGCAGCCGCACTTCGATGCCCAGGTCCGTGCCCAGCCATTGTTTGAACAAGGGCGGGTTGGTGTAGAAGTTGCCGGAATCGCGGTAGTGGTACGGATAGACCACCTTGGGCCGCATGGAGCGAATGCAGTTGGTGGCGCTGATCCAGTTCATCGTAAAAGGCAGGTTCATCGCCAGGAACGCCACGTCGATGTCCGTCAGCGCGCGAATCTCCGCCACATCCCCCGTGTCGCCGCTGAAAAAGAGCCGTCGGCCACCCAGCATGAGCACGTAGCAGTTGTTGTTCGTGTAAACGTGATTGCCGTTGTAGCCCGGCACGGCCTGCACGGTCATGCCCTGCACGGTGGTGCTCTGGCCGTATTGCAGCGCGATAGCGTTGGCGCGGTAACCGGCGAAACTGGTGAGGTTGTAAACCCGCTGTGGCACGATGATCACGCCGCCGACATTGCGCAGCGCGGTCAGTTTCGCCGGGCTGTAATGATCACCATGCTCGTGCGTCACCAAGATCAAATCGGCCTGCGGCAAGCCGGCGTAACGTGACTCGAAGGCCGCGTCGTCATCCGGATCGCTGTAGATAATTTTCCCGTTCCAACTCAGCACCACCGAGGCGTGGTAAAGCGGATGAATCACCACGTCGCCGTTCGTGGTCGCGAGATGATCCCCGGTCAGCGCGCCCGCGTTGGTAACTTGCTGGGCGCGATAGAACCGCGCGCTGGCCGCCCGCGCGGCAAAGTCCGTGTGCTGGTTCACCCCCGTGCTCTGGAGCGTGACCAGGCCGTTCCACTCATTGGAGGCCGCCAGATTGGTCGAGGCGTCGATGCGGTAGTTCAGGCCGGTCGGGGCGACGAACTTCAAGGCCACCTCCTGATTCGTCAGGCGGAGCAGATTGGTGAACTGGACGGCCTGCGCCCGGGCTGAAGGCGCCGCGACCAGCAGACCAAGCAGCACCGCGCGGATGAGTTGGGATGAGTTCATCATGGGTTCCGCTGAACAGACGGTGGGCATTCTTTTCGGTTACTGGAACGATTCTGCGATTCCCAATTGTCCGTTTCCGCTTTCAAATGCCCCGGTGGAAACACTGAGTTCAACTGCGGCCAACGAACCGGCCGTCATTTTCCGTCCGCCGTCGTATGTCGAACGGCTGGACTTGGCCACCTTGTTCACGACCCCGCAACCGCTCGAAGTGGAACTGGGCGCGGGCGACGGCTCGTTCTTCACGCAATGGGCGGCTCTGAATCCGGGCACCAACCTGCTCGGTCTGGAGCGGTTGCTGGGACGCTTGCGGAAGATCGAACGCAAGTCGCGGCGGCTGGGGCTGACCAACGTCCGTGCCTTGCGCCTGGAAGCATCTTACTTCACGGAGTTCCTGCTGCCGCGCGATTCCGTCAGCGCGTTTCACATTTATTTCCCCGACCCGTGGCCGAAACGGAAACATCGGGCGAACCGATTGATCAATGAGCCGTTCACCGAGGTGGTGCGGGCGGCGTTGGCGGCCAACGGCGTGGTTTATCTCCGCACCGACGACGCTGATTACTTTGCCCAGATGACCCGGGTGTTCGATGGCAACAAACATTTCGTGCCTGTGCCCACGCCAGAACGGCTGGCTGCCGTGCTCACTGATTTCGAGCGCACGTTCGTCGCGCGGGGAATTCAAACGAACCGCGCGGCCTACCGGCGAATTGGTTGAGCAACCGTCTTGGATGGAGATGCCAACTGCCGCCGCCGAATCACCACCACTTTCAACCGCCCGCGCGCCCGACATCGCCTTTGCCTTGGAGGTCAGGGGTAAACTACCGTGGCTCGCGTTCACCGAAACGAATCATGAAATCATTTACCCACACGCTCTCCCTGTCGCTGCTGGCCACGCTGACTTTGCTGAGTCGCGCCGCTGACGGACCTCTTGCCGCCAACCGCGTCGAGGGCGACACGCTGTTCTTCACCGGCGCGGGCAAGGCCACGGCGACGGCGCAGTTGCTGCGCGTGCCCTCCGTGCCGCCGCGACTGGCGAGCGCGAACGGGTCGATGGAGTTTGAGGCCGGACGCGACTACATCTGGCAGACCGGTTCGCGCACGGTGACGCTCACGGCGGGTTCGCGCGTCCCGTTCAAGAGGACGGACGAACTGCATCCCGCGCCAAACTCACCGAACGCCTACAAATCCCAGCGCGGCACCGACCGCTGGATGTTCTTCGGCCCGGGCCGCGTGATCCACGACCTGCAATGCGTGGCCAGCTACGCGAGCGTCGATGACTGGCGCGTGCCGCTGCCCGCCGCCGCGCCGGACGAACAACTCGACGGACTCCGCGCGAAACTGCGCGCCAAGCAGCCGGTGAAGTTCGTCATGCTCGGCGACAGCATCTCGACCGAGGCCGACGCCTCGGCACTGGCCAAGGTGTGGCCGCATCAGCCCGGCTACCCGAGCCTCGTCGCCCGCGCGCTGGAGACGCGCTTCGGCGGCAAGGTGACGCTCAAGAATCTCTCGAAGGGAGGGATGGACTCCAAATGGGGCGTGACCCGCGTGCCGGACGTGATCGCGGAGAAACCCGACTTGTTCCTCGTCGCCTTCGGCATGAACGACGCCTCGGGCCGGCGCACGGCAGACGAGTTCGCGCGCGTCACGAAACAAATCATCGAGCCAGTCCGGGCCGCGTTCCCGGAATGCGCTGTGATCTTGGTTTCTTCGATGACGGCGAACAGCGAATGGATTCACTCCGCGCCGGAACTTTATCCCGCCTACGCCAAGTCACTGGCTCAACTCACCGGCCCCGGCATTGCGCTGGCCGACGTTACCTCCGCGTGGACCGCCGTCGAGTCGCGCAAGAAACACTTCGACCTCACTGGCAACGGCCTCAATCACCCGAACGACTTCGGCCATCGTCTCTATGCCGAGACGATTCTGGCGGTGATTGGCGGCGGGAATGCGGAGTAAGGTTGCCGAGGAGCGCCGCAATCCTTGCGGCGCGATCGTCATCGTCTCACCAACGCGGCATACCAACGCGCCGCATGGAATGCGGCGCTCCGTTATTGCGCTTGCACGCGGACGAAGAGTTTCGGATTCGCCAGCAGCGCCTGGCTGAGGGTGACGGGCACGGTTTCGATTCCGTTTGTCGCGGTGATTGTTCCCACGACGGCACCGGTGTCTCGCGTCCAGGTGGTCAGATTCGTCGAGGTCCAGATGCTGTAGGTCACGCTGGGGTCGGCGCGCCGAGTGTAACTGAAGACGCTGGTGGTGAGCATCGGCGGCACGACGATCAGGGAGTTGGTGGAGTTGATGGGCGTGTCCACAATTTGGAAGCCGCCGGGAACGGTCACCGTCTGCGTCGCGCCTGTCAGGTCGCTAAACAATGGCGTGCCCGCTCTGAGTTGCGTCCGCTGTCCGAATCCCTAATCTCCCGCCATGCCGCTCTCCTGGAACGAAATCAAACACCGCGCCATTGCCTTCTCGAAGGAATGGAAGGACGAGACGCGCGAAGAGGCTGAGGCGAAATCTTTCTGGGACGCCTTCTTCCACGTCTTCGGCCAGCAACGCCGCCACGTCGCCAGCTACGAGGAGCCGGTGAAGAAACTCTCCGGCGACTGGGGCTTCATTGATCTCTTCTGGCCCAAGACCCTGCTGGCCGAACACAAGAGCGCCGGCAAAGACCTTGGCAGAGCCGCTGCGCAGGGCATGGAATACATCCGCGCGCTCGTGGACAGCGGACGGGGCAAGGAAGTCCCGCGCTACCTCATCGTCTCCGACTTCCGCCGCATCGCCATTCACGACCTCGAACCGGAGCAGGATCCCGACGCGCCGCTTTTCCAGCGCCTCCCACCCAGCTTCTAGTTTCCACTCGCCGATTTCCACAAGCACATCCGGCACTTCTTCTTCATCGCGGGCTACAAGCAGCACAAGCTCAACCCCGAAGACCCCGCCAACGAGGAAGCCACGCGCCTCATGTGCGACCTGCACGACGCGCTGGAGGCCGGCGACTACGGCACCGACGCCACGGGGCGAGCCGCTCGCCCCCACCGCGAAGGCTCGGCCGAAGCACCTGCGGAAAGTATGAGCCGTGCATCCTTCATCGGCAGTCTTCATTTGGCATTCGCCAGTCATTGCCCTAGTCTTTGCCACTAAGAATCTGCACCGAACCTTTTTGTATGTCGGCGAAACGCAAATATCCGAAACTCTTGATCAGCAACCTCGGCCCAATCTGCCGGGCTGAAGTTGAATTCGGCGATCTCACTGTGCTCGTGGGGCCGCAGGCATCTGGCAAGAGCATTTTGCTCCAGATGTTGAAGCTGGTGACCGATTACCGTTCCGTCGCCGCCACGCTGCGGAAACAAGGCTATGCCTTGAACGGTGGGGGCGCAGCCCTGTTGGAAGCGTTCTTTGGCGAGGGCATGGACAACCTTTGGAAAGACGGTGTTACCGAGGTGAACTGGAAAGGGGAGAGCATGGTGCTCTCGGACCTTACGCCCGGGAAAATCCATGCGAAATCACCAGCCTCTCTTTTTTACATCCCCGCGCACCGAGTGTTGACGTTCAAGAATGGCTGGCCTCGCCATTTTGGAGACTACAGCGCCGGCGATCCCTATGTCGTAGAGGATTTCAGTGAACAACTCCGCTTGATGATGGAGTCTGGACTCGGCAGAGGAGAGGCGATTTTCCCCCAAGCAGGCCGGTTGACCGAAGCGACTCGGAAGCTGCTCAAACGCGGCATATTCGGGGACTTCGCGCTCAAGCAAGAGCAGGGTGGGCTGCGCAAGCGGCTGGTTCTCCAGCGCAAAGGTGAAAAGGCATTGCCATTCATGGTCTGGTCGGCTGGCCAGCGCGAGTTCACTCCGCTCCTCCTTGGGCTTTACCACTTGATGCCGTCGGCGGGAGCCGGAAAGAGAAAGCCCATCGACTGGGTCGTGCTCGAAGAACCCGAAATGGGGCTTCACCCGCGCGCCATCGAGTCGGTGCTCTGGCTGGTCATGGAGTTGATGGAACGAGGATACCGGGTGTGCATTTCCACGCATTCGCCCCATGTGCTCGATCTCGTCTGGGCTTTGCGTGTCTTAAAGGACCGTGAGTCGTCGCCTGACTCGTTGCTAGAACTCTTTAACCTCCCCCCCAGCGTCAAGACGACCAAGGTTGCGGAAAGCGTTTTGCAAAAGCGGTTGAAAGTTTATTACTTCGACCGCGAAGCCCAAGCGACCGTTGATATCTCCCGCCTGGATCCCAGCTCTGCCGCCGAGGCGGAAAACAGTTGGGGCGGCTTCACCACCTTCAGTTCTCATGCTGCTGATGTCGTTGCGGGATTGGAGAACTCCGCACCCGAGGATTCCGAAGGTGTCGTCCCTGACGAAGCAGATCCGGCCGTCGAGCCTGGCGTTCAGGCGGCTACTTGAGCAAGCACGTCATGGAGAACCACGGGAAGTTTAAGGCGGCGGTCGAAGCCACGCCGTCCATTCGCCGGGCCTACCATCCAGGACTGCAAGCTTTGCCCAAGGCTGACCGCAACCGGCTCACTGATCGCGATCTTGCAACTGGGAGCGTGTTTGTTGATAAGACCCTCGAAGATTCCAACCTTCATACGAACTCACATCGCTGGGACTATGGGATTGGGCTTGGAAATACGCATGTAGGAGAACGCATTCTATGGCTGGAAACTCATCACGCCGCCAGCGGGGAAACCAAGCGGGTTCTGTTGAAGCTTGATTGGCTTAAATCGTGGCTGCGAAAGGAAGCCCCGGAACTGAACAAGTTGCCAAGCAAGTTCGTGTGGTTGTTGACCAACACGGAGAACAACCCAAATGATCGACAGCGTCGCGCGCAGGCCGCAGAGAGAAATTTATTAATTCGTGCGCAAGGAACTCTGCACCTGAGCAAGTTCTAGCTGGACGCGCGGGCGGGCTTCCCCAGCGCGACGCTGGCGGACCTTTACGACCCGCTGGCCATGCCGCCCGCGCTGGCCGCCGCCCACGCCGCGCTGGATAAGGCCGTGGACAAATGCTACCGCCCCGCCGATTTCCCCAGCGACCGCGCCCGCGTGGAATACCTCTTCCAACTCTACGAGCAACTCACCGCCCCGCTCGCCCCCACAGCGAAAGCAAAGAAGCCCACACGAGTGAAAAAGTCATGAGCTTGAATGACGTTCTGCGAGTACGGTCGCTCTGTTGCAACACGCTTGGAGAAGTCGCCGGAGCGCCGCAATCTTTGCGGCGCTCCGGACGCAAATCACAGAGGCGAACTCCGTTGTCGTCGGCCTCACACCTCCACCCACTTGCCCGGCACGGGCGCGGGGTAGCGGCCGCTGGCGTCGGCTTGCACGGGGGCGGGGCTGTCGGCGGTGAGTTTGTCCACGTCGGGGAAGAACTGAAAGTTCGAGGCCATCATCTCGTCCCAGGTCACGGTGCGGCCCATGTGGACGGCGGCGCGGCCCATTTGGGCGGCGAGGTTCGAGTAGGCGGCTCGGCGCAGTTCGTTGTGCGGTTTGTTGTGGCGGATGGCGTCGAGCAGCACGTCCCATTCGGCCTGCCACGGGTTGACCGTTTCCTTGGGCGAACGCCACGCGACGTTGGCGCGGTTGATGTGCCGGTCCTTGTAGATGAAACAGTCGGGGGCGTGGGTGTCGCCGGAAAATTTCGCCGCCGCCTTGCTGCCATGCACGTAGGTCGCGAATTCGCTGTGCGTCTTCGGAATGTAGCGGCCGTTGACGTGCGCCTTGGTGCCGTCGGCGAAGGTGAACTCGACCGAGTAGCTGTCGAGATTCTGGCTGGCGTCGGTGCTGCCGGCGAAGCGTCCGCCGACGCCGTGCGCGGAGACCGGCCACGAGTCCTTGACCCAGAAGCACTCGTCCATCTGGTGAATCATCAGCTCAATGAAGATGCCGCCGGACGACCACATGAACTGGTAGGGATGCCCCGGACTGAGCTGCCAGAGCAGTTCGTTCTGGTCCTTGGGAAACGGCGGCATGAAGTAGCCGGAGTCCATGCGATAAGCGCGGAGATTCAGCACGTCGCCGAGTGCGCCCTCGCGGATTTTCTGAATCATGGCCTGCCGTGCAGACGAATGGCGACACATCAGGCCGCAGGCGATCTTGAGACCTTTCTTCTCCGCCGCCTCGCCGGCTTTGAGCAGGCGCTTGATGCCGCCGGGGTCGGGCGCAAAGGTTTTTTCCATGAAGACATGCACGCCCTTCTGCACGGCGTATTCGAGATGCTGCGCGCGAAAGGACGAAAACGTGGTGAGCAATGCGACGTCGCCGGGCTTGAGGCAATCGATGGCATGGCGATAGGCGTCGAAGCCGCGGAACCGGCGCTCCGGCGGGACATCGACGCGGTCGCCGAGAGTTTGTTTCAACACGCCGTGTTTCTCGTCGAGCCGGTCCTGACGGAGATCCGCCATCGCGACGAGCTTGACGGGGTTGAGGGAAAGTTCGCCGGGAGAAGCCTGCCTTCCAGAATTGTCGCCCAGCACCAGACCACCGGCGGACATGGCGTTGGCCACCGCGCCGGAGCCGCGTCCGCCGCTGCCGATGAGCGCGAGTTGAATCGTGTTATTCTCCGCGGCGTGAACATGCGGCAGCACCACGCCCGCGAGCGCGGACGCGGCGGCGAAGCAGCCGGTGGTCTGGATGAAAGAGCGACGCGAGGGCAGGGGATCGGGTGTGGTGTTCATGGCTTTAAGCTCACCGGCCAGCGTGAAGTCTGTCGAACAAAAATTCCATCGAGGTGGTGGCTGGGATTGCGGCCGTGATGGCAAGATTCGCTCTCAAGCGATCGGGTGCATCTTGAAAGCACCACCAACACGAGACTGGAAAGTCTCCCTACCTGCCGGCTCGAAAGCCGGCGCTACCGCAACGCCGTAACGCCGGATTGACGGCCCGGCCCCACCGGCCTAGCCTGCCCACGTTCCAAAAATCACCATTATGAAAACATTTCTCGCGATTCTGGTTTCCATCGGCGCGCCGCTTTTCCTGCCGCTGGACTTGCGCGCCGCGAACCTGGGCGACCCGGCCGGGGCGCTGGACATTTCCGACTGGGTCAAGGGCGACGCGGTGGACCTGGAAAGCGCGAAGGGCAAGCGCGTGGTGGTGATCGAGTTCTGGGCCACCTGGTGCGGGCCTTGCCGCGTGAGCATTCCCCACCTCACCGAGTTGCAGAAGAAGTATGCGTCGCGTGGTGTGGCCATCATCGGCGTGAGCGACGAGACCAGCGCCACGGTGAAGTCGTTCGTCGGCAGTATGGGAGAGAAGATGGATTATACGGTGGCGGTGGATCGGGACCGCCGGACATCCGAGGCGTTCATGGGCACCTATGGCGTCAATGGCATTCCTCACGCGTTCGTGATCGACAAGGAGGGCCGCGTGGCCTGGCACGGACACCCGATGTACGGCCTGGAGCGTGTGCTGGATCAACTGGCCTCGAACACCTTCGACATGGCGGCGGAGCGCAAGCGCGAAGGCGCCCAGCGCAAGATCATGGAGTATTACGAGATGGCCATGCGCGGCGAGAGCGAGGAGAAGCTGGACAGGCTGGGCGCGCAACTGACCGCGCTGGACAAGGAGATGGGCGGCATCGAGCCGAGCAAGGCGCTCGACCTGCCCGAACTGCGCAAGATGGGACGCTTCCAGGGACTCATGCGCGAGTATCAGCAGGCCATGTTCACGGGCAAGAGCGAGGCGGAGCTGGAGCGAATCGAGAAGAAGGCCGCGCCGCTCGCGCCCAAGGAATTCAACTTCGCGGAGTTCAAATCCCAGTTCCAGCTTCAGCGCGTCTTCACGGAGTATTACCGCGCCGTGACCGGCCGGGGCAACGAAGGCAAGGCTGAGGAACTGGCGCAACGGCTGGAAGGCGTGCAATCCGGCGACGCCGAGGCGCTGACCGAGATCGCCTGGACGCTGCTGACCGACGAAAAGATCAAGACGCGCAATCCCAAGCTGGCCTTGAAGCTGGCGCGCGCGGCCTTTGATGCTTCAGAAGGAAAAGACCCGAATGCCGCCGACACCTACGCGCGCGCGCTGTTCGACACCGGCAAAGTGGCCGAGGCGATTCTGCAACAGAAGAAGGCCGTGGAACTCTGCGAGGACAAGGATAAGAAGTCGGAATTGCAGGCCACGCTCCAGCGCTACCAGGAAAAAAGCCAGGCGAAGTGATCAAGCCTGGCGTGCCGGTCCTTGCTGGCCTGGTAGCGCCAGGATGGATTCGCGCAGCCGCCGCTCGATCAGCTTGATCGAGGCGGCGTCCTCCACCTTCCGTCCCAGCATGTCCGTGACGTAGAACGTGTCCACGGCCGCGCCTTTTTCGGTCAGGATTTTCGCCACTGAGATGTCGAGCTGCAATTCCGCGAACACCTGCGAGATGCTGTAGAGCAGCCCGATGCGATCCTCGGTTTCGACCTCGATGATGGTGCGCGTCTCCGAGCTGTGCGCGTCGATCTCGATGCGGGTCGGGATGCTCTCGCCGTCGTGCGATTGGTACAGGGGCCGGGCCGTGCGCTGTTTCGCAATCAAGGCCGGCAAATCGAGCGACTCGTCCTGGAGCGCGCGCAGCATAAGCTCCGTGAATCGCTCCCGCCCCTCGCGCGTGACCAGCGCGCTGGCCACCGCGTCGGTGACGAAAAAAGTGTCAAGCGCCACGCCGTCCGCGCGGGTGAAACTTTGGGAACTGAGAATGTTGATCCCCGCCGCGCTCAGCGAGCCGGTGATGCGACTGAACAATCCGAGCCGATCCCAGGTGCAGACCTTGAGTGTGGTGTAGCCGCGATCGGGTTCGTTGTGCCAGGAGAGGACCGGCTCCAGGGCGTGATCGTCCTCCGTGATCTGATGCTGCATGAAGAGATGAATTAGCACCAGATCACCGGCAATCTCGCGCGCGCCATGAATCCGGAAATAGCGCGGCGGCAGGTGCTGGAAGTGGGCGTGCAATTCGTCCTGGCCAAATGTTTTCGGCAACAGACGGGCGATCTCCTCCTCCAGCAGCTCGCGCTCGAGCCGGGCCGCCTGTTCCGACGCAGCCCCGCCCAGGAGGTAGTCGAAGGTCTTGCGGTGCAGGGTGAGCAGCAGGGAATCCTTGAAACTGTTCCACAGTTGATCGCTGGTCCCGGTCGAGTCGGCGAAGGTGTGCAGGGTGAGCATGCGGAGGTTCTCGGCCGTCTGGACCTGGGCGGCGATGGTGCGGATCACTGACTCGTCGTCCAGATCGCGCCGCTGCGAGGTCACGGCCAGCAGCAGGTGCTGCTCGATAATCAGCCGCAGGGCGTGGGTGGTGGAGCCGTCCAGGGCCAGCCGTTTGCCCACGCGCAGCGCGATCTTGCCGCCCACCTCGCTGTGGTTGCCGGTGTGGAGAGCCTTGCCCGCATCATGCAGCAGCAAGGCCAGGTAAAGCACAAAAGGCCGCTCCACCTCGTGAAACATCTCCGAGTAATTGCTGAAGGGCGGTTCCTTCGACTCCCAAACTTGATCCAGCTTCTCGATGCAGACCAGGGTGTGCGCGTCGGTGGTGTACTGGTGATAGAACTCGTGCTGCACCAGGCAGGTGAGCTTGCCGAACTCCGGGATGTATTTTCCGAGCAGCCCCATGTCGTGCATGGCTCGCAGCGCCGGAGCCACGTTGCCGCGCGAGTTCAGGATTTCCAGGAACGTGGCCCGCACGTGCTCATCCTTCAAAAAGCCGCCGTCCACCAGCCGCAATTCCTGGCGAATCATCTGCTTGAGGTCTGGATGCAGCTTCAGCCCGCGCTGCTGGGCATAAAGAAACACGCGCATCAGGCGGCGCGGCTGTTCTTTGAAGACCCGCGGCCCGGCGGCGTGGATTTCGCCCTCGATGAATTTGAAACCATCGAGCACCTGGGCCTTCGACTTGCCCAGCCGGTCGAGAATCAGGCGCTTGAAACCGGGCAGCAATTTGGGTCTGGGCCGTAGCGCCAGCCGCTGCTCCAGCGTGTCGGTGATGAGATAAATGTTCCGCGTGTGCTTGTAAAACTCGCCCATGAACTGCTCCAGCCGGCGGCTGGGCGAGCGGTCGGTGTAGCCGAGATTGTGGGCCACGTTCGGTTGCACGCTCTTCGAGAGCACGTCCACGGCGCGCTCGGTGTGGTAATGCAGTTCGTTGCGCGCGCGGAGCAGGAAGTCGTAGGCCGTTTCAAGCTGGCGCCCTTCGGTCGCACTGATCAGATCGCGCTTCTCCATCTCCGCCGTGCTGCGCGTGCGATGTTTGAAGAAGGCCATCCAATGCAAGTTCTGGTAGTCGCGCAAGCCGCCGCAGCCGTTCTTGATGTTCGGCTCCTGCATGGTCGCGGAGTTGCCGAACTTGGCGTGGCGCAAGGCCTGGTCCTTCACCCGCGCCTCAATGTATTCCTCCTCGAAGCCGGCCACACACTTCTCCACCAGTTGCCTTTGAAAAATCCGGAACAGCTCGGAATTGCCCGTGACCAGCCGCGCCTCGATGAGCGAGGTCTTGGACTGCATGTCGGTGTTCGCGATGTGAATGCAGTCAGTGATGCTGCGCACGGAATGGCCCACCTTCAGCCCGATGTCCCAGAGCGGATAAAGCAAGCCGTCCACGATGGCGCTCATGACCGGCTTGGGCCGCGCGCCCGAGACCATTTCCCCCGAGTGTAGGAACATGAAGTCGATGTCGCTGAACGGATTCAACTCGCCGCGCCCGTAACCGCCGATGGCGACGAGGGCGATAGGGGGAAGATTTTTTTCCGCCAACTCCGGCGTGGCGGCACGCGTGCCCTCGAGGATGTGGCGCAGCAGCAAGTCGAGAATGGCCGCCCGCGCGCGGCAGACCTCGCGCCCGCTCCCGCCGGCCCGGTGCAAGATCTTCAACCGGTGCGTTTCGACCTTGAGGAAGTTGCGATAGCGCACCAGTTCCTCGGTCGGCTTGCGACCAGGCGGGAGCGGGAGACGCGCGCTGGCATTGGCTTCGATTCGTTCGAGCAGACTCGGCACAGCGGGACGCTACAAAGTCCCCCTGGCAAAGTCCAAAGTTCAAAGTCGCGCGGTGGGGTGCGCCGGACGCGAAAAACTTGTCCGTGCCAAGAACAGTTCAAGCATGGCAATCCTATCCCGTGAAAAGTGCGAAGCCCTTTGCCGTGGTGCTGGTCACCGCGCCGGACTTGAAGGTCGCCCGTCGGCTGGCCCGCGGAGCGTTGCGAGCCCGGCTCGTGGCCTGTGCGAATCTCATCCCCCGGATCGAGTCGCATTACTGGTGGCAGGGGCGCATCGAGAAAGGGGCCGAGGTGCTGATCCTGTTCAAGACGACCCGGGGCAAACTGGCGGCGCTGGAGAAATTTATCCTCGCCGGGCATCCCTACGACACGCCGGAATTCGTGGTGCTGCCGCTGGCGGCGGGAACGCGGCGTTACCTGGATTGGATTTCCACTGCCGTGAGGTGAAGATCCCCGGCTACGAGATGCCTCCGGAGCGATGGCTAAAAGATTTCATGGCAGAACAATTGAACCTGAATTTTGGGCCGCGGAATTTTTCCGCCACCACCGCCGTCGCAAACACTGCCTGCCTGCCACCTACTCGTCGCGCTTTGGTTCCAGCCGGCCGATGGCGGCCATGATTTGGTCGGCGATCTCCTGGTAAATTTCCTTGAGCCGTTCCTTGGAACAGGTCTTCGCTTCCTCGCGCAATGCAGTGAAGGGCATTGGCTCTCCGTACTTCACCGTGACTCGTTTCGGCTTCGGCACTTTCACGGTTCGGCCATAAGCCTCGAACGTGCCCCAGACCCGCACGGGAACGACGGGAGCGCCGCTCTTCACCACAATCAGTCCGACGCCGTGGCGCACGGATTGCAATTGCCCGTCGTGAGTCCGCGTGCCTTCGGGGAACAGGATCACGGCGCGGCCCCGGCCCAGCGCGGCCACGATGCGCTTCATGCCGCTCGCCCCGCCGCCGTCGCGGTCGATGGGCACGGCCTGCCACTGGGTGAAAAGCCAGCGGATGGGCGGAAAACGAAACAACGTCTCGCGGGCCAGAAAAGTGCATTCGCGTTTCAACCCGCAGCCCACCAGCGGCGGGTCGAGGATGCTGGCGTGATTGCAGGCCAGCAGCACCGCGCCGCTTTCCGGCACGCGCTCGGGGTGGAAGACACGCCAACGGAAGTAGGTCGCGTACATCACGCGAAAACAGGACCAGCCGATCCAATAAACGAAGTTCACAGGCGGGCCGCGAGTCGTTTCTCCACCTCGGCGATGATGCGCGAGCTGGTTTGTTCCGGTGTCTCGCCCGAATTGTTGATCATCACCGCGCCCAGCGGGATCATGAGCGGGGCGGCGGCGCGCTGGCTGTCACGCTCATCGCGCGCGGCCAGATTTTCCGTCACGCCCTGGTCGGTCCGGCGCTGTGATCGCTCCTTCAGGCAGGCATCAAGGTAGAACTTGAAATCCGTCTCGGGAAAAACATTCGAGCCGATGTCCCGCCCTTCCATCACCAGGCTGCCGAACTGGAGGCACTCGCGCTGCTTGAGCTTCATCCAGTCGCGGACCTTGGGCACCGCCGCCACATGCGGCACGGCTCCGCTCGTCTCGGCGGTGCGGATTTCCTTCTCGGGATAATAGCCGTCCACGTTCAGGCGCACGGTCTGGTCGAGACATTGCAGCGTGGTCTTCCAACGGCGGCAGGCGTTGGCCACGGCCTTCTCGTCGTTCACGTCGATGCGCTTGGAGAGGCAATACCAGGCCAGGGTGCGGTACATCGCGCCGGTGTCCACATAGACGAAGCCCAGCTTGGTGGCGATGAGTCGGGCGTTGGTGCTTTTGCCGCTGGCGCTCGTGCCGTCGAGCGCGATGACGATGGGGAATTTGGTTTCCATGTCAGGAGCAGGGGGGCTGCAGCATCAGGGTGAAGGTCCGCAGCCCCGCCCGGGGCGCGCACCGCGCGTAGCTTTTGATTGTCAGTGCCAGAGTCATTTCAAGTGGCCGCCAAAAGCGAGCCGGGCGTGGATGTTCTTTTCCCCGCGCCCGCGATGCAATCCGAGAATGCAGGACTCTTGGAATTCTCCACCGCGCCGGATCAGCCGGCAGCGTTATCTTCCTCGGAGTATCATTCCACCGGCCTCCTCCGAGAATGGGGCCGCCGGCCGGCGGTAAAATGGGAGCGACACATCGAGCCAAGCCTGACATGCTTCGGCCATGGCGCGACTGCTGGTAAAAAATCCCGATTTCTCACCCGCCGAAATTCACCTCGGGCCGGGTTGCAATCGGGTCGGGCGCGAAGGCGAGAATGAGTTCCTCCTCCCGCACTCCTCCGTCTCGCGCCACCACTGCGAAATCTGGCTGACCGAGGATGCGGTCCTGGTGCGCGACCTCGGCTCGCGCAACGGCACCTTTGTGGACGAGGCGAGAGTGCAGGAAGCGCAGGTCTCCACCGGCCAGACGCTGCGCCTGGGCGACGTGGAACTGGTGCTTACTGAAGCGCCAGTCCGCATTTCGGTGCCGGATCTGCCCATGCCACCGCCCCCAAAGGAAACGACCTTCATGCCCGATGGAACGCCCTGCTGCCTTCGCCACGAGGGCGTGGCCGCCGTCATGCAATGCACCAAATGCACTCATGTGTTCTGCGGCAACTGCGTGCGCGAACTGCGCGTGGCCGGCGGCACGCCGCGGCGGTTCTGTCCGGACTGCGGCGGCGCCTGCGAGCGGATCGCACCCGCCGATTCAGGTAAGAGGCGTTCGGGCTGGCTGGGCAAACTGGTGGACGCCTTTACCAAACCCACGCCGCGAAAGCCCTGAGCCGTCCGGGCCGGCAAAAGACCATTCACCTGGTCCAGAAACCAGCCCCGAGATCCGCCCGAACTTCGGATCAATATGCAACCGAAGTTCGCAACCCGTGTCTCTTGGGCTGCAAGGATGCATTCTGGAATCCGTAGAGTCTCCCCCTACTTCCCGATGCAGAACTGGCTGAAGATGGAGTCGAGCAAATCTTCCGTCGTGGTCTTGCCCACAATTTCGCCGATGGCGTTCACGGCCAGGCGCAACTCCATGGCGGCAATCTCCAGCGTCTGGCCGTCCTGAAAGGCGCCGATCGTATTCTCCGTGGCTTCCCGCGCCCGCCGCAGCGCCTCCTGATGCCGTGAGTTGATCATGACCTGCAGCATGTCGGCGTGAATTGCGCCGGCCCAGACCAGGCCTCGGATGGCATCCTTGAGCGCCTCCAATCCCGCGCCCGTCGCGCAACTCACCTCGACTTGCGGTGCTTCCTCGGCGGGCAGGAGAAGACGCTTCGGCCGGTCGGCCTTGTTGAGCACGAGGATGCGTTTGCGCCCGGACAGTTCATGGAGGGAAACTTGGTCGGCTTCGGTCAACGGCTCGGAGTTGTCGAGGACGTGCAGGATCAGCTCCGCGCGTTCCAGGCTGGCCCGGCTGCGCTTGATGCCTTCGGCTTCGATTTCATCCGTTGCCTCGCGTAAGCCCGCCGTGTCGATGAAGATCACTGGTAGCCCGCGAATGTTCGCCGTCTCCTCGATGGTGTCCCGCGTGGTGCCGGGAAGCGCGGAGACGATCGCGCGGTCGTGGCCGAGCAGTTGGTTGAGCAGGCTCGACTTGCCGACGTTGGGCCGCCCGACGATGGCGGCGCGGATGCCACGGCGCAGGATCTGGCCTTCGTTCGCCGTGCTCAGCAACTCATCCATGAAGGCGACGGCGTGGCGCAGTCGCCCGAGCAGTTGCTCCTGCGTGTCCGGCGAAATGTCCTCGTCGGGAAAATCGATGTGCGCCTCGATATGCGCGAGGGTGCGCATCATCTGGTCGCGGACTTCGTTGATGCGCTGCGAGAGCTTGCCGGCGAGTTGCTCGTGGGCGGCGGTCACGGCCAGTTCCGTGCGCGCGGCAATGAGGTCGGCCACGGCTTCGGCCTGGGCGAGGTCGAGGCGGCCATTGAGGAAGGCGCGCTTGGTGAATTCCCCCGGCTCCGCCAGCCTCGCGCCACTGGCCAGCAGCGCATCCAAAACCAGCTTCGTGGTCAGCACCCCGCCGTGACAGGTGATCTCGACCACATCCTCCCGCGTGAACGTGCGCGGTGCCCGCATCACCCCTGCCAGCACTTCATCCACTCTGCGGTCTTGGTGAACAATATGGCCGTAATGGATGGTGTGCGTGGCGGCGGTGGAGATCTTTCCGGAGGATTTTCCACCCGGAACAAAGACCTTGTCCGCGCACGCCAAAGCGTTCGCGCCCGAAACGCGGATGACCGCCAGCCCGCCTTCCCCAAGCGGCGTGGCGATGGCGGCAATGGTATCGTCGTGGAACATCAGCTTTTCGGCTGCCAGGGGCGTCCCTGTTCATCCATGTGGCCGTGGCAGTTGCCACGGGCATTTTCCGCCTCGCGCCCTTGCAGAAACAACCGCGCCTTCTCGTAACTTTTCTTGTGCAGATAATGCATCAGCAGCGGGTCGGAGGTCGTCGGCAGTGAGCGCATCAGGTCATCCAGCCGCGCGAACAACGGCAGCAAGCTGGGCTTGGGTGCCGTGCGCGCCATGGTCTCGACCGTGCGCTCCAGATCGAGCAACGCGTCGAGAATGTTTCGTTCCAGGTCCGTCATGGCGGAGTTCATAGCGCATCCGCCGTATTTCACCAAGCGCTTCGAGGCTCCCTCTGCTCACGGTCCGGCCTGGACTGAGAATCGTTGCGCGGCGTCGCCGGAAATTCTTAACTCACCGGCATGTCAACCATTGCCGTCCTTGGAACCATGGACACGAAGGGCGAGGAGCACGCCTTCGTCGCCGAACTCATCCGCCAGCGCGGGCACCAAACGCTCATCATCGACGTGGGCACTCTCGAAGCCCCCAAGCTCAAGCCCGACATCGCCCGCGAGGCAGTGGCCCAGTCCGCCGGAGCCGACCTCGCTGCGCTGGTGGCGCGCCGGGATCGCGGCGAAGCTGTCACGGCCATGTCCAAGGGCGCACCGCTGGTTCTGTCGCGACTGCTGGCGGAGAAAAGGATCGACGGTGTGATTTCGCTCGGCGGCGGCGGCGGCACCTCCATCTGCACGGCCGCGATGCGCGCCCTGCCCATCGGTTTCCCCAAGCTCATGGTCTCTACGCTGGCCAGCGGCAACACTGCCCAGTACGTCGGAGTGAAGGACATTGTGATGTTTCCAAGCATCGTGGACGTGTCTGGTTTGAACCGCATCTCGCGGCAGATTCTCACCCGCGCGGCGGGCGCGATTTGCGGCATGGTCGAGATGCAGATTCCGAAGGCCGAGGACGAACCGGTGATCGTCGCCAGCCAGTTCGGCAACACGACCGATTGCGTCACGCACGCCCGCAAACTTCTGGAGCAAGCCGGCTACGAAGTGCTCGTTTTCCACGCCACCGGCACCGGCGGGCGCACCATGGAATCACTCATCGAAGCCGGACTCGTGACGGGCGTGCTCGACATCACCACCACCGAATGGGCCGATGAACTGGTCGGCGGCATCCTCGGCGCGGGACCCACGCGTTGCGAAGCGGCCGCGAAACACGCCGTGCCCGCCATCGTCACGCCCGGTTGCCTCGACATGGTGAACTTCGGCGCTCCGGAAACCGTGCCCGCGAAGTTCGCCGGCCGCCGCTTCTACCATCACAACCCGCAGGTCACGCTCATGCGCACCACGCCGGAGGAGTGCCAGCGCCTTGGTGAAATCCTCGCGGAGAAAGTCAACGGCTCGAAAGCGCCAGTGACAGTCTTGATTCCCTTGCGCGGCATCAGCGTGATCAGCGCGGCGGGTCAGCCTTTCCACGATCCTGCCGCCGATGCCGCGTTGTTCGCTGGGTTGAAGGCGAACCTCCGCAAAGACATCGCCGTGCGCGAACTCGACTGCAACATCAACGACGCGGCGTTTGCCGAGACGTGCGTGGAAGAGTTGTTGAAGAATGTCGCGGCGCGGCGTAGCTGATTTTGCACGTCGGTTAAATCTTTGGTCAGTCAAGCGCGCCAGGCCACCCGCGCGCGGTTATGGGGTGGGGTCAGACTCGGCACAGACTCAACCAAGGTGTGATGGCAGCGGTCGCGCCGCGACCACAGAGTCTGGCTGCACTCAAAGCACGGGAGTGCCATCTCAAAGCTCGCGCTCGCTTTTTGAAGCCAATAGAACCCAAGCATGAACACCAAAGATTTTCTCCGCCTCGGCGTGCCGCTGGGTGAAGCCACGCGGCGGGCCACGGACTTTGTCGCGAAGTTCATTCTCGGCGGCGGCGACAAGTCGCGGTTGCGCGAGGAGGTCGCGGCCATCGTGGCAAACCCGGCGGCGTTCGTGGAGGACGCGTTGCGCGGTGAATTCGCCAAGGCGCTGCTCAAAGCGCCGCCGCCGCCGCGCGCGGTGCCGGTGAAGTATCGCCAATGGGGCGAGGGTCTGGAGCACGAGGCGGTGATGCAGATGGAGCGGGCCTGTCTGCTGCCGGTGGCGGTGGCGGGCGCGCTGATGCCGGACGCGCACGTCGGCTACGGCCTGCCCATCGGCGGCGTGCTGGCGACGGAGAACGCGGTGATTCCCTACGCGGTCGGCGTGGACATCGCGTGCCGGATGAAGATGACGGTGCTGGATCTTCCGCTCCGCGATCTGAAGCGAAAGCAGGATCGGCTCACGCGCGCCATCGAGGCGGAGACGCGCTTTGGCGTGGGCGCGAATTTCAAGGAGCGCCGCGCGCATGACGTGCTGGACGCGGACTGGTCGGTCAGCCCGGTGACGAAACAGTTCAAGGACAAGGCATGGTCGCAGCTCGGCACGAGCGGGAGCGGAAATCATTTCGTCGAGTTTGGCGTGTTCACGGCGAAGGAGAAACTCGGCGAACTTCCGCCGGGCGAATATCTGGCGCTGCTCTCGCATAGTGGCAGCCGGGGCACGGGCGCGGCGGTCTGTGATTACTACAGCAAGCTGGCCATCGAGCAGTTCCCGGATTTGCCGAGCGAGTTGAAGCGGCTGGCGTGGCTCGCGCTCGATTCGCAGGAGGGCCGCGAGTATTGGGAGGCGATGGAGTTGATGGGCCAGTACGCAGCGGCCAACCACGCCTGCATTCACCGCCACCTCGCGGAGAAGCTGGGCGCGCAGGTGCTGCTGGACGTGGAGAACCATCACAACTTCGCGTGGAAGGAGCGGCACGTCATAGGCGGGGCGGAGCGCGAGGTGGTGGTCCATCGCAAGGGCGCGACGCCGGCGGGCGCGGGCGTGCTCGGCATCATCCCCGGCTCGATGGCGTCGCCGGGTTTCTTGGTGCGAGGGAAAGGGAATGCCGAGTCGTTGAACTCGGCCTCACACGGCGCAGGTCGCGTCATGAGCCGCAAGAAGGCGAACGAATCGCTCTCGTGGGAGAAAGCCAACCGCCTGTTGAAGGAGCGCGGCGTCACGCTCATTAGCGCCGGTCTCGACGAGGTGCCGATGGTCTACAAAAACATCCACGAGGTCATGGCCGCGCAGAGCGATCTGGTGGAAGTGCTCGGCCAGTTCGATCCGAAGCTGGTGAAGATGGCACCGAGCGGGGAGCGACCGGAGGATTGAACTGGTTCCTTGGCTAGGTGAGTTCCTCACGAAAAAGTGCGTTCACTCGGTTTTGGTGAGAGAAGGAGGCTCATTCCGGTCGAGTAATACCAATCACTGTAAATCCTGATGAACCGAGCTTTGATCGCCTCCGCCAAGGCACGCGCGTCTCCAGATTTGGATCGTGTATCATGGCGTTGTGAGAAAGCATCTAGTTCGGTTTGCCGCTGCGCTCCTGGCTGTCCATCTGCTTACTCACAACGAGGCTTCCGATGGGGAAGCCCCGCAGGATGGAATCCCACAAAAGTTCCACTTGCTGGGGGCTCCAGACTAGTCCGCGTTGAAGGGCTGGCACACTCGCTTTGATCTCCTCGCACGGAGCGTTCAGATGTTCAAGATCCCACGCGGCAACTTGCTTGAGTGAAACGATAATGGGCTTCGGAACAGAGACAGCGTCGTTTGGTAAGCTCATGGTGCAGTAAATTGATTGATGCTTAGGTAGGGTGTTGTTCAAAAGTGGCCATAATCAAAAACGCTTCATCTCCATGCCCACCTTCTGCAACAACTCGGACGGCGTGGTTGCGTTCGCGTGTTTCATCATCGCCAGCAGCACTCGTCCGGCGGCTTCGGCGTCGGACTGAGCGTGATGGTGGTTAAATTGGTGGCCGATGTGTGCCGTCACGGTGCCGAGTTTGTGGTCAGGCAAGTCCGGCCAGACTCGTCGTGCGAGATTGCAGGTGCAAAGATAATCAAACTCGGGACAGGGCAGGCCGAAATGGTCCAAGGTGTCGCGCAGATGTCTGATGTCGAAGCCTGCGTTGTGCGCAATCACGAGGTCAGAGCGAGTCAGGCGTTCCAGCAATTCCGGCGCAATGGCGGGAAACTCGGGAGCCTCCAGAACATCCAGATGCGTCAAGCCGTGACATTCAATGAAGATTTCGTGGAACCATCCATGTGGTTTTGGTGGGCGCACCAACCAGTAAGGGGACTCGGTCAGGATGCCATTCTCAAACACCGCCAGTCCGGCGGCGCAGATGCTCACGGGCGAGTGATTGGCCGTTTCAAAGTCGAGGCTGGTGATGATCATCGTGTTCGTCACGGTATGGTTCTCTCACACTGAGAAATCGAGGCAAAACAAGTTGGAGGCAACCAGCTTCTGAACCGGGCGACACGACAGAGGAAAATCCATCGCCGTGGTCAACACGGACCCGATGCGCGCCGGGGATTACTTCTCGTCGCGCTCGCGCTTGAGGATGGCTCGAAGCGCCGAGACGTCGATCTTGTCCTTGTCGCGCCACGAGGCTTCCTTGCAGTGGATTAAATCTTCAGGGGAGATGACAGGGATTTGCACGCCGTCACTTTGCAAATAGCGAAGGCGCGGGCGGAAATCATCCAGCGTACGCCCGCGCATTGTGACGAACACATCCAGGTCGAACTCTTCCTGAATACGCAAGGAGCCTTCCTGCAAAGTTTCAAAATCGCCAAGGGTCAGCTCACGCGCCCAGCCTTCGCCCCAAGTGGAAAGGAAAGCGAGGAGCTTGCGGATGTTCTCCGGCGCACGATGCACGATGATGTCGAGGTCACGCGTCTGGCGGTCGTAGCCATTGAGAATGACGGCCAGCCCGCCGACGGCGGCAAAATCAATTCCCGCCGCCGCGATTTGGGCCAACAGTTTTTCGAACTGGGAAATAGTCCCCTTCGGAGAGTCTGGGTTTTCCATGGGTGTGCTTGTCCGTGAACTGGCGGATTTGTTCGAGCTGCCACAAGACCTGGCGCGGCGTGGGCGGACGGCCAACAATCTTGCGCGGGGCAAACTGCCCGGACTCGCCAAGAATGCTTTCGCCTTTCATGCCCAAGCTTTAAGCCAGAACCGCAGCCGCTTCAACCCGGGAAGCGCCCTACTTCTTCTTGCCGAACTTCTTCGCGGCCGGAGCCTTCAGGCTCTTGAACTCCTTGGTGAGGTTCGTGAGCGAGGCCTCGATGCCCATGCGTTCGAGGCTCGTGGCCCCGACGAAGCCGACGGCGTCCGTGGCTTTCATCACGCGCTCTGCGTCGGCGGGCGTGTTGATGGGGCCGCCGTGGCAGAGGAAGAAGATGTCCTTCCGCACGGTGTTCGCGGCGTCGATGATGTCCTGCGTGCGCTTGATCGTGAAGTCCCAGCTCTTGACCGCGCTCTTCACGCCGATGCTGCCGCCGACGGTCGTGCCGACGTGCGCGATGATCGCGTCCGCGCCAGCCTTCGCCATCTCAATGGCTTCTTCGGGCGAACCGACATAGACGACGGAAAACAAATCCATCCGGCGTGCGAGTGCGACCATCTCGTATTCCTTCTTCACGCTCATGCCAGTTTCTTCGAGCACGCCGCGGAAGTGGCCGTCCACAATGGTGTGCGTGGGGAAATTGTTCACGCCGCTGAAGCCCATCTCCTTCACCTTGCCGAGCCAGTGCCACATGCGACGGCGCGGGTCGGTGGCGTGGACGCCGCAGATGACGGGGCATTCCTCGACCACGGGCAGCACTTCGTATTCGCCGATCTCCATGGCGATGGCGTTGGCGTCGCCATAAGCCATCATGCCGGCGGTCGAGCCGTGTCCCATCATGCGGAAGCGGCCCGAGTTGTAGATGATGATGAAATCAGCCCCGCCCTTCTCGATGAACTTGGCGCTGATGCCCGTGCCCGCGCCGCCCGCGATGATGGCGTCGCCCTTCTTGATCGTACTCATCAGGCGGTCGCGAACTTCTTTGCGCGTGTAAGGATTACCTTTTCCAGTCCAAGGGTTCGGCATAGTTCAACTTTGGTTTTGTTTCAGACAGTGTGCGGAGACTGTGCCTCTGCCCGTTGGCCGCTGGCAACCGCCGATTCCGAACTCAAATCCACCACTGCCTGCTCAAACCGCACGGCATGCCCTGGGCGCACCTTTCATTTGATCTCACTGGGCGGCCCTCCTACCGTCCGCGCCGGTGCATCCAATCGCCTTCAAGCTTGGGACATTGTCCGTCCATTGGTACGGCGTGCTCGTCGCCCTGGGTTTCATCGCCGGGCTATGGACGGCGGGCCGACGTGCTGCTCTCCAGGGTTTGTCGCCGGAAAAAGTGGGCGACTCCGGCCCGTGGATGATCGTGGGCGGCATCATTGGCGCGCGCTTGCTCTACGTGACGACCTACTGGCAGGAGAGCTTCGCCGCGCATCCCTGGACGGAGGTCTTCATGGTGCAACGGGGCGGGTTGGTGTTTTACGGAGGGCTCGTCGGAGCCAGCGTGGCCACCATTTTCTATTGTCGGGTCCGCCGCATGGCCCTCTGGAAACTGGCTGATGTGCTCGCGCCCAGCATCGCGTTGGGCTACGTGTTCGGCCGGTTGGGCTGCCTGATGAATGGCTGCTGCTACGGCCGGGCCTGTTCGCTGCCGTGGGCCATCCGTTATCCGTCCGGCGCACTGCCCCCGGAGCACGAGAGCGCGGTTCATCCAACCCAGATCTACGACTCACTCCTTAGCCTCGCCCTCTATCTCTTCCTCGCCTGGCTCTTTCGCCGGAAGAAGTTCGAGGGCCAGGTCTTCGCCGCCTACCTCATCGGCTACGCCTGCACGCGCTCGTTCGTCGAATACTTCCGCGGCGATTACAATCCGGCCCATACTCATGCCGGTTTCCTGACTCCGGCGCAGTTGGTCAGCGCGGGGATTCTCGTGGCGGGCGTGGCGCTGATGGTGATGCTGAAGCGGCCCAATCCCCAATCCCCAATCCCAAATAAGCTCCAAGCTCCAAATTCCAAATGTAGAGACACGCTCCTCTGGCGCGGGTCTTGGATTATGGATTTTGGGCCGTTGGGATTTGTTTGGAATTTGGGATTTGGAATTTGGAATTTTGCCCGCAACGCCTTGATGCCCGCCTCCCCCCCCATCTTCCTCGTCGGCCCCACCGCCTCCGGCAAATCCGCCGTCGCACTCGCGCTCGCCGAGAAGCGGGGCGGCGAAATCATCTCGGTGGATTCCATGCAGGTCTATCGCGGACTGGACATCGGCACAGCCAAGCCAAGCGCCGCCGAGCGTGCCCGCGTGCCGCATCATCTCATCGATGTGGTGGAACTGACCGAGGCCTTCGACGCGGCGAAGTTCGTGGAGCAGGCCCGGCGGGCGGAGCAGGGGATCCGTGCCCGCGGGCGGACGCCGATTTTCTGTGGTGGCACCGGGCTTTATCTCAAGGCACTTCTCGAAGGGCTCGGCGACGCACCGCCCTCCGACAGCGCCCTGCGCCGGGCACTCGAAGCCACGCCGCTCGAAGAACTTCTCCGCGAGTTGGAGCAGCGCGACCCCGTGACTTACGAGCGTATCGACCGCCAGAATCCGCGCCGCGTGATCCGTGCCCTTGAAGTCATCCGGCTCACCGGCAAGCCCTTCTCGGCGCAACGCGCCACTTGGTCATCTAGCTCAACTCTCAACTCTCAACCCTTAACTCTCTTCGGCCTTAAGCGCACCGCTGCTGATCTGCACGCGCGCATCAATGCCCGCGTGGAGGAAATGTTCGCGCGTGGTTTGGTCGAGGAAACCCAGCGGTTGCTCGCCATGGGACTGGAGCGCAACCCTACCGCCATGCAGGCCATCGGCTATCGCCAAGTGGTCGAACATCTGAGCGGCGCGCGGTCGCTGGCCGAGACGGTGGAACTCGTGAAGATTAAGACCCGCCAGTTCGCCAAGCGCCAGATGACGTGGTTCCGCCGGCAGCTCGCGGTCAATTGGCTTTCCGTGGAAGCGCATGAGGATGCCGCTCAAGTAGCAGAACGGATCCCACTGGCGTAAGCCCCAGCGTCACCGCTCGATCTGCACCGGCGTTCCCACCGCCACGAGTTGCAGCAGATATTCCGCGTTCCAGTTCGCCAGCCGGAAGCAGCCGTGCGATTCCGTGCGGCCCACGTCCTCGGGGCGCGGCGTGCCGTGGATGCCGTAGCCGGAGAGGTTCAAGCCGATCCACGCCGTGCCCACGGGATTGTTTGGCCCCGGCTTAATATGCAGCTTGCGCCCGAGTTCCTGCGCCTCGACCGACTCAGGAAAATTCTCCGGGTTGAACATGTAATCGGGATTCGGCACCAGCACCGTCACCCGCAGTTCGCCGACCGGACGCTTCTCCACGCGGGACGCGATGCTGCACGGGAAATGGGCGAGCAACCCGTTCGTGGCATCGAACGCCTGGAGGGTCCGCTCGCCGAGCCGGATGCGTAGAAAAGCCGCTTTGGTTCGCGGCGGCTCCCGGGTCACGGCCGGCACATTGATCGCGACTCCAGGCCGCACAGTCATCCAGTCCACGAGCGAATTCAATTTCATGACTAAGGCTGGATGGGCATGACCGCGCTCGGCCACGCACTCCAGCATTGTTTCGTAATCGAGCCGTTCCTGCCGTGACTTGCCCAGCCATGTCGTGGCCAGCGGCATGAGCCGGCCAAGGTCGTTGGTCTCCACTCGGAAAGCCGTCAGCAGCGGCGTAGCCAGTGGAAGGCGCGCCCGCGTGTTCGTATCCCACTCGCCCGTGACCGGCAGCCCCTCGCGCAGTTGGAAGGCACGCATCGCGGCCCGCGTCTGTGCGCCGGGCACACCGTCAATCGAGCCGGGAGAAATGCCGATTCGATCCAGCGCCACTTGGGCTTCCAGAATCGTCGCGGACCGGGCCGGGTACGTGGCGCTCGAAGCGGCGCTCGCACTTGAAATCATCGCGGTGCGGGGCGGTGCAGGCAATGGGTTGGTGGCGCTCGCCGACAGCGCGGGCGGGGTCGGCGCGTTGGTCTGCGGCCCGGGAAGATTGCGCTCATACATCACCCACCCCGAAGCCCCGAGCAGGAGCAGCACTCCGGCAACCAGCCCGAGGGCGCGCCCCGGCCTCTTTCGCCCGGGTTTTGCGGCCGCTCGATACTTGGTGTAAACGCGCACGCCGGACCTTAGCAAACCCCCGAAGTCGAAAGGGAGTGCAGAGTTCACTCGACCCCGCTCCGGCCCGGCTCAAGGCAATTGCTGATTGTGCCGAGGGTTTCCCTCGAGTATTTCTATGCGCGCTGTGAAGCCACTGCTTCAAATCCTTGGACTCGTTCTGGCCCTGGCCTGGGTGCCCATCACTTCCCATTGCAGTTGGGAGCGCGTCCTGGGCGGCGACATGTTCAAATGCGCGCCCGCTCCGGAACAGGGCGATTGTTCCAGCGAGAATGACAACTGCGCCGCCGTGGAGGCAGGCAGCTACAAACTGTCCAACACCCGTCTGGAAATCCCGGCCCTGGTGCTCTTGGCCGAGATGCGGCCCGGTTGTGTCCGGAGCGCGTTCGCCTTCCCGCCCCTTGCGCCGCCCACGGCGGCTCCGGTTGAAATCACCGCCCTTGGGCGTTTTGTCTCGCGTCTGGCCCTGCCACCCCGCGCTCCCTGCCTCGCTTCGTAAGTCGTCCTCGCGCTGAGGACTCCTCCGTCTGGCCGGCGTTTTTTCACGCTGGGATTTCGTCCCTGTATTTCCGTGTCAGTGTCCGTGTTGGCTTATGAAACGACATTTTGTCCGTTCCCTTTGTGTGAGTGGCTGGGTGGCGGCCGCGACTGTTGCGCTGGCGGCAGATGAGAGCGTGGTTGCGACCAATGGTCCGCAGGCCACCAACCGCGTTGGCCTGGAGGCGCTGGTCGCGGAAGTGTTGGCCCGCAATCCCGAACTGAACTTCTACCGCGCGGAAATTGCCGCCGCCCAGGGCGAGCGACGCACGGCGGGCACGCTGCCGAATCCCGAAGTGTCGGCCACGCTGGGCCACAAGCGCGCGAGCGGCGGCGGTGATGGCGTGGCGTGGTCAGTGTCCGCGCAGCAAACCATCGAATGGCCGGGGCGCGTGCCGTTGCGCAAGGCGATCGCCAACCAGCAAATCAAACTCGCCGAGCTGGGCCTGGCGCAATTCAACATGGCGCTGGCCGCGCGGGCGCGCGCGCTCGCTGTCACGTTGTTCGCCGCGCAGGAGAAAGCCGCCGCTACACATGAGGTTGCGGATCGTTTCCAATCTCTCCGCGAAGTGCTGGTGCAACGTGATCCCGCCGGACTCACGCCCGCGCTGGAGACGCGCATCATTGAGGCCACGGAACTCACGCTGCACCGGCGCGCCAGCGCGGCGGCCACGGCCGAGCAGGCGGCGTTGCTCGAATTGAATCAACTGCGAGGCCGGCCGTTGAGCGAGACGGTGAAAGTGCAGCGGCCCGGGCTGACGTTCGCCCCGGCACCGGGCGCGGACGTACTGCAAGCCGCCGCGCTGACCAACAACTTTGAATTGCAAATGCGCCGGGCGGAGTTGGAGCAGCAGGGCTTCAAAGTCTCGCTGGCGAAGAACGAGCGGAACCCGGCGTTCAGCGTCGGGCCGTACGTCTCACAGGAGCGGGCCGGGGATCGGGAGACGCAAATCGGCCTGGGCGTGACGATCCCGCTGCCGCTGTGGAGCCGGAACAAAGGCGGCGTGGAACTGGCCGAGGCGCGCCAGCAGCAGGCCGCGACTTCGATGCTCGTCACGCAACGGCAGCTTGAGCGGCAGGTGGCCGAGCAGGCCATGCGTTATCAGTCCAAGCTCACCGAGATGGGCAAGTGGCGCGCTGATTCCATAGAGAAATTTCAGGAAGCGGCGGCTCTGGCGGATCGGCATTACCGGCTCGGCGCGGTGCCCATCGCCACTTACGTCGAATTGCAAAAGCAATACCTCGAAGCCGTTGAGGCGTTGCTCGACACGCGGACGGAGGCGCTGGAAGCGGCCCTGCAACTGGAACTGCTGACGGGCCTCGCGCCGTCCCCAACCGCGGCACGGGAGGCGAAGCCATGAAACCGTTTTGCCTGCCGGTCACGGTGCTTTGTGCCGCCTTGTTCACGGGCTGCGGCCTGAAGGAGGCTGCAGAGAACGAAGCCGAAGCATCGGGTGAAGAAGTGTCGCTCTACGAGAAAGGCCGGGGCGTGCGCCTGCCGGATGACATGAAACAGCGGCTGAAGGTGGAAACGAGCGAGGTCGCCGAAAAATCTGTGACGCCCCGGCTCGAAGTCACCGTGCAGATTTTCCGCGCCGCACAAGGGACCATTCCAGCGGCGGGACTGGTCTGGCTGAGTCCCGATCAGACCAATGGACTGCACATCGGCCAGCCGGTGCGCGCCGCGAATGGCCTTGAACCGATCGGCATGCTGGCTCAGCTCGCCGGGAACCGCGATGACGCCACCAGCCCGATTGAAGCCATCATCGAATTCACGCCTGGGCGATCCAATCTCACCGCCGGCAGCTCGGTGGCGATCGCGCTGGTGACTGCGACTCCACGCACCGTCATGGCCGTGCCCGACAGCGCGGTGACTCGGGGCGTGGGTGGGGCGTTTGTCTATGCGGCAAACGGCGCGCACTACACGCGCACACCAGTCAAGACCGGTGTCACGGCGGACGGCTGGGTGGAAATCAAAGATGGGCTTTACGCCGGCGATCTGGTGGTCGCGAAAGCGTCGGAGTCGCTCTGGCTGATTGAACTGTGCGCGCTCAAAGGCGGCAGTCCGTGCTGCCCGGTGGAGCGAAAGCCGGGAGGGAAATAAGCGCGCATGACAGACAAGATTTTTGAGTTTGCCCTGCGGCAGCGCACGATGGTCCTGATCGGAGCGCTGGCCTTGATCGCGATCGGCGTGTGGTCGGCGCTCCGCCTGCCCATCGATGCCGTGCCGGACATCACCAACGTGCAGGTGGTGATCAACACCACCGTCCCGGCCCTGTCGCCGGAGGAAGTCGAGCGCCGGGTGAGCTTCCCGATTGAAACGGAGATGACGGGGCTGCCCGGGCTGGAGGAAGTGCGCTCGCTGTCCAAGTTCGGCCTCTCCCAAGTCACGATGGTGTTCAACGAAGGCACGGACATTTACCGCGCCCGACAACTGGTCTCGGAGCGCCTGCAAGGGTTGGGCCGGGAACTGCCGGCGGGTGCGCAGCCCCAGCTCGGCCCCATTTCCACCGGCTTGGGCGAGGTTTATTTCTACACGCTCGAGTATCGCGAGGACGCCACGAACCGGCCGGCCACGCGCCACGCGCAGTTGCAGGCCCTGCGGACCTTGCAGGACTGGACGGTGAAGCCCGCCTTCCGAGCCGTGGCCGGCGTGGCCGACGTGGAAACGTGCGGCGGCTTCGAGCGCCAGATTGTGATTCAGCCGGAGCCACAGAAGCTTTTCGCCGCCGGGATTTCGTTCGACGAGTTTGCTGCCGCCATCCGCGAGAACGTGGAGAACGTCGGCGGCGGCCTCATCAGCAAGGGCGGCGAACAGGTCACGGTGCGGACGCTGGGGCGCGTGCAGAGCCTGGAGGAGATCGGCGCGCTGCCGTTGAAGTTTGGCGGGCGCGTCCAGCCGCTGCTCGTGCGCGACGTGGCGGAGGTCGGCGATGGCTCCGCCTTCCGGAACGGCGCGGCCACGGTCAACGGCCGCGAGGCGCTGGTGGCCTATGCCCTGATGTTGACCGGCGAGAACAGCCGGCTCGTCGCCCAGCGAGCGCATGAGAAGTTGATTGAGGTTCAGGCCAAGCTGCCGCCAGGCATTGAAATCCGCGAACTTTACAACCGCAGCGAACTGGTCAACCGCACCATCCGCACGGTGCGCAACAATCTGCTCGAAGGCGCGGTGCTGGTCATCGCGGTCCTTTTCGCGCTGCTGGGGAACTGGCGCGCGGCGCTGATTGTCGCCTCGGCCATCCCGCTCTCGATGCTCTTTGCCATCACCGGCATGGTGCGCGCGCAAGTCGCGGGCAGCTTGATGAGCCTCGGCGCGGTGGACTTCGGATTGATCGTGGACGGCGCCGTGGTCATCGCCGAAAACGCGGCGCGTCTCGTCGCCCTGCGCCAGCGATCCCTGGGCCGGGCCTTGAATCGCGAGGAACGGCTCGGCACCGTGCTGGAAGCCTGCAAGCAGGTCGGCAGTCCAATGGTCTTTGGCGTGGTCATCATCACCATTGTTTACGTGCCCCTGCTCGCGCTGTCCGGCACCGAGGGGAAAATGTTCCGGCCCATGGCCATCACGGTCATCATCGCGCTGATCGGTTCATTGCTCCTGGCGCTGACGTTGATCCCCGTGCTCTGCGCCTGGTTCCTGGGCCGAAGCGCGGCGCGGAAAGACACCGCAGAACACGACGTGGAAGACACCTGGCTGATGCGCGGCTTCAAGCGTCTCTATCGTCCGCTGCTCATGTGGGGGTTGCGCCATCGACTCGCGTTGGTGGTGCTGACACTCGGCGTGCTGGGCGGCAGCGTGGCGCTCTACCAAAAGCTGGGCGCGGAATTTGTGCCGCAACTCGACGAAGGCTCGCTCATCGTGCAAATCGTCGGCCCGACCAGCGCCAGCCTCGACAGTTCGCTGGCCAGCCAGTTGCGGGCCGAGGAAGTCATCCTCAAGGAGTTCCCGGAAATCACCTCCGTATTCTCGCGCATCGGCACGCCGGAAATCGGCACCGATCCGATGGGCGCAAATCTTTCCGACACGTTTCTTGCGCTCGCGCCGGCCTCGAGCTGGCGGAAGGTCGAGGGCCGGCCCATCACGAAGGACGAGTTGATTGATCTCATCACGCGGACGCTGCAATCGCGCGTGCCGGGCCTGCAATACCTGTTCACCCAGCCGATCGAGATGCGCTTCAACGAGATGCTGGAGGGCGCGCGCTCCGACATCGCGGTGAAAATCTATGGTGAGGATTTCCCGGAACTCCAGCGCCTGGCCAATGAGACGCGCGCGCTTCTGGAAAAGGTTCCCGGCACGGCCGAGATCGAACTGGACAGCGATAACCTTGGAACCGCGCCGGTGCTGGAAATCATCCCCGACCGTGAGGCGATGCGCCGCCACAACGTCCACGCCGCCGAACTCAACGCGACGGTGGGCACCGCGCTCGGCGGTGAAACGGTGGGCACGTTCCATGAGGGCAACCGGCGCTTCGATCTGGTCGTGCGCCTGTCCGAGACCAACCGCGCGCAATTCGATCAACTCGCACGGCTGCCCGTGCGCGTGGGCGAATCAGGACTGCTCCCGCTCGGCAAACTCGCCAAGACCGAACTGCGCGATCAGGTGAATATGATCGAGCGCGAAGGCGCCCGGCGACGGGTCGGCATCGAGGTGAACCTGCGCGGGCGCGACATCGCCAGTTGGGCGGAGGAAGCGCAGTCCCGGTTGGGCGTTCTCAAACTGCAACCAGGTTACGAAATCGAGTTCGGCGGACAATTCCGCCAGTTGGTGGCCGCGCGCGAGCGGTTGATGCTCATCGTTCCGATGGCGCTGGTGTTGATCTTCATGCTCATCTACGCGGCGTTTGGCTCCGCGCGCCAGGCTTTGCTGGTGTTCGCCTGCGTGCCGCTGGCCATGACCGGCGGCGTGGCCGCGCTTTGGCTGCGCGACATGCCCTTCAGCATCACGGCCGCCGTTGGTTTCATCGCCCTCAGCGGCATCGCCGTGCTCAATGGCATCATGATCCTCACCTTCATCAACCAGCTCCGCGCCGAGGGCCGCAGCCTGCGCGACGCGGTGGTCGAAGGCTCGCTCACGCGCCTGCGCCCGAAGCTGATGACCGCGCTCGTGGCCAGCCTCGGCTTCGTACCCATGGCGCTGGCCACCGGGCCGGGCGCGGAAGTGCAGCGTCCGCTGGCCACGGTGGTCATCGGCGGCATCATTTCCTCCACCTTCCTGACGCTCGTTTTGCTGCCCGTGCTGTATGAGTGGGTAGAGGGACGAAGGAAAAATGCACATGGTCCTGAAGCTGGCGGCCCATCAAAATAGGAATTCATGAGACCCATTTTCAAACCCTCCCGGAACGCGGTAGCCGCCGACGTGAGGAGGCGGATTCCCTCGGTTGCCAGCCAGTCCGCCTCCACACGTCGGCGGCTACGTCGGGGTTTTGTAATTGGCTCATGAGACTCATCGCCCTCATCGCCGGGTGCCTGCTAACCACGCTGACGGCTCACGCGCACGGCATCTCCGACGCGGACAAGCAAGGCATCCTGGAAGGCGGCAATTTCGAGTACCTCAAGCTCGGCGCGACCCACATGCTGACGGGCTACGATCATCTGCTGTTCCTGTTTGGCGTGATGTTCTTCCTGACCCGGCTCCGGGACGTGGTGAAATTCATCACGGCGTTCACGCTGGGCCATTGCCTCACGCTGGTCTTCGCCACGCTGCTGCACATCCAGGCGAACTATTATCTCGTGGATGCGGTGATCGCGCTCACCGTCTGTTACAAGGCGTTCGACAATCTCGACGGGTTTAAGAAATACATCGGAGTCCAGCCGCCGAACCTGCTCGCGGCGGTGTTTGTGTTCGGATTGATTCACGGCTTCGGACTTTCCGCGCGCCTACAAACGCTGCCGCTCGGCCAGGAAGGTCTGGTGCTGCGGATTCTCTCGTTCAACCTCGGCGTGGAGCTGGGCCAGATCGCGGCGCTGTCCGTGATGTGGATCGTGCTGGCGGGCTGGCGCAAGACGACCTCGTTCCTGAAGTTCAGCAAGGTCGCGAACGCCGCGCTGATGTTCGCCGGGCTGCTCCTGCTCCTGATGCAACTGCACGGCTACCAGCACAGCCGGTTTGCGGAAGAATTTCCGCTGAACAAGGACGAGCACTTTGAACTGCATCAAAAGATGGAGAGTAACCGCGACCCTGGAGCGGACGCAGAGATCGGCTCGACCACGAATGTTCCACCACTCAACGAAACACGATAACCAGCCGACCAATCAAAAGACCGAATTATGAAAAACACCACGCTCATGGCGATGCGCCTTCTGGCCTGCCTCGCTCTCACCGCCACGCCCATTCTGGCGCAGGACAAGACGCCTGCTCCCGTCACGGGTGGCGGTGGTCACAGTCACTTCACCAAGATCCCCGCGACGGTGCCGGAGATTTGGAAGGAGATTCACAAACAGCAGGCGGAACTGATCAGCACCGTGGCCAAGAAAGATTTGGGCGAGGCGCATGATCATGCCTTTGCCATTCGCGATCTCGTGAAGGCGTTGCCCGCCAAAGTTACCGCCGAGTTCAAAGCCAAAGCCGACGCCGGCGCGAAAGAAATCACCATGCTCGCCGCCGCCATCGATAAGTCCGGCGCGGCCGGCGCGCAGAAGGCCACCGAAGCGAACGTGAAGAAAATGGGCGAGGCCATCCTGGCTCTTCAAACCAAACTCCAGTCCGCCGAAGTCAAAAAGTAAGAACCTCAAATCAGCCGGCACATGAAAACATTATTGAAACTGTTCGTCCTCGTCGGCGCGCTCTGGGCCGGGTTGCTTGGCGTGAAGGCCGCGGAAAAGGTCGTAGGTGGACCCAAGGGCGGACGCCTGTTGGAAAAGACCGAGCCGCGCGCCGAGTTTTTCGTGGAGAAGGACAAGACCGTGACGGTGACGTTCTATGGCGCCGCGTTGAAACCGGTCCCGGTGGCCGCGCAATCCATGACCGCCATCGCCGAAGCCAAAGGCGGCAAAGCCACGATCGAGTTTGAGAAGAAAGGTGACGTGCTCGTGAGCAAGACGAAACTGCCCGAAGGCGACGGCTACAATCTCGTCGTGCAGTTCAAACAGAACGCCACGGCCAGACCGCAAAACTTCCGCTTCAGTCTGGACACGCACACCTGCGGCGGTTGCCAGCGCGCCGAGTACGCCTGCACCTGCGGTCACTGACGGCTTGTCGCTTCGGGTGGTGCGCATGGGCGCATCTTGACACTGTTCTTGGATCGCGGCCTTCAGGCCGCTTCAGCGTCCAAGCGGGCGATGACGGATCGATTGACCAGCAGGCTTACGAACGGTGAAGCGGCGTAAACGCCGCGCTCCGCACTGGTTGGCAAACAAGAACAGTGTCAAGATGCACCCGGTGCGCATCACGCCTGGAAAGACCGCTTGCGTTCACCGGGTTCTTCTGAAAATTTCTCGCCCCTTATGGCGCACGTTAAATTGCACATTCCCGGACCGGTTGAAGTCAGCGACAAGACCTTTCAGGCCTTCCGTTCGCCGATGATCGGCCACCGCGGCCAGGGTTTCAAAGATCTCTACGCGAAGATGCAACCGCAGCTCCAGCAACTGCTCTTCACCAAGCAACTGGTTTACCTGAGCACGTCCTCGGCGTGGGGCGTGATGGAAGGGGCCATCCGCAATCTCGTCACGAAGAAGGTGCTCAACTGCATGTGCGGCGCGTTCTCGGACAAGTGGCTCGAGGTCTCGAAGCGGTGCGGCAAGGAGGCCGAGGGGCTGCAAGCGGAGTGGGGCTCGCCCATCCGCGCCGAGGCCATCGACCAGAAGCTGGCCACCGGCCAGTTCGACGCGCTGACGTTGATCCACAACGAAACCTCGACTGGCACCATGAGTCCGCTGGCCGAGATCGCCGCGCTGAAGAAGAAGTATCCGGACGTGATGTTCATCGTGGACGCGGTCAGCTCGATGACGGCGACGAAGATGGAGTTCGACGCGCTGGGCATCGACGTGTTGCTGGCCGGAACGCAGAAGGCCTTCGCGCTCCCGCCTGGACTGGCGGTCTTCGTCTGCTCGCCGGCGGCGCTGGCCAAGGCGGCGACGATGAAGGATCGCGGCTATTACTTCGACTTCGTGGAGTTCCAGAAGAACGCCGAGGGCAGCATGACCCCGAGCACGCCGAGCATCGGCCACATTTACGCGCTGGCCTCGAAGCTGGATGACTTCTTCAGCGAAGGACTGGAAGCGCGTTTCGCTCGGCACCTCAAGCTGGCCAACCTGACTCGCGCCTGGGCGGCGAAGCACGGCTTCACACTCTTCCCCGAGCCGGGCTTTGAATCGGTCACGCTCACCTGCGTGAACAACGGGGCCAAGCCGGGTGGCCGCACCGTGGACGTGGCCAAGCTGCAAAAGCTGGTCAAGGATCAGGGCTTCCTGATCGATGGCGGCTACGGGAAGATCAAAGGCACCACCTTCCGCGTCTCGAACATGGGCGACGAGACGGAAGCCAGCATGAACATGCTTTACGCCGCGATGGATCAGGCGATGGCGCAGTTGTAAGGGCGGGGCTGCGGTTGCGCTGTGGAACCCACTCGCGGGCATCCTCCGTCTTGGAGCTCGGACTACGGCCCGCCGGTCAATTGCAAGCGTCCGCCCCATCGCCGCAGATAATCGAGGCCGAGAACCCCGCCCTGAGTAGGTCCTTCAATCCACCAGTCGCGCGCGATAGAAGCGGCGTTGAAAATTCGCGACCGGATCGGTGAGAGGAACGGGACTGGTAGAGTTCGTCACGGTGAGAAGAATAGTCCAGTCCAAGAGATTCGTGGACGCTTGGATTTCAAAACTGCGGTTGGCCGGGTTTTGCACGATGAAACTCAACTGACCATTGGTGCGCGTTATCGAACCAACGGCGAGCGTCAAGGCCGGCTGGATGGTTCCGTCACCGAGCACCACGAATCCATGCACGCGGCAGCGGGCGAACGGTTGGTCATAGCAAGGTGGTTCTAAGCAAACCGCCATCGGATTCGCGGGCAATATCTCGTAGCTCGTATTCGTGAAATCCACTTGGATCCAACTCTGCGGCGCGAGGCGGTTCGTATCCGACGGACAGTAGAGCAGAATGGGCCAGCCGAAGATCGCGTAGCCGATGTCGTTGGTCATCTCGCCCAAGTGCGACGGCAGGATTTCCGCGTGGTCTTGCGCCCACATTCCCGCCGCGATGGAAATCATTTTGAGACGATTCCGGCACTGTATCTCGGCCAGCGGAAGGCGTGTCGTCGGTGGTGGAACTTGCAGCCGCCGCGCCGGGGTCTTCGCCGTGCCTAGCGCATTGCTGATAGTGACACTGTAAAAACCGGCATCATTGGTGACCGTGCTTGCGATCTCGAAGACCGCATTCGTCGCTCCCGGAATGGGAGTGTTGGTCCCGACGAGGATGTTTTGCCAATACCCTTCACCCGTCTCGTAATTGGTCACCGCGAAGATCACATTCGTGCGCCAGTACGGGTCTTCGCGGTTCCACTGGAGGCGGATTGGGAAAGCAGCATTCGTGAGCACGAACTCAAAGCGAACCAGGGAGCCGGTGGAGGCGTATTGCCTGAGGGGCGGGGCCAGAATGCGAGGCCATCCAGGACGGAAGCCGAAAATCAAATCTACAGAACCATCAATTCGCCCGCCGTTGCGGTGAATCTTGCACTGGCAAAACACGGTCGCCGGGTCCGACTGGTTCGTCGGAGTGATCCACGAGTAGTCGATGGCCTCCCAAACAAAGCTGTTCCAATTCGTCGAGGCCGGCTCCCGCCGATAATGAGAAGGACAAAACAACGCGGACGCTGTGCCGAGTTCGTTCGTCAGCACGGAAAAACCGGACGGCCACTCGCCGCCATTTTCAATCTGCCAGAGGCGCGCGGCCAAACCGATCATCCGCATTTGTCTCGTGCAATTGATCGATTCCGCCGCCTCATGCGCCAGCCAAAGCACATCGGGACTCGGCATGGTCTGACTGCGGCCTGCCGCCACGAACAGCAAGTGAAGCAACAGCCAGATGAATCGGCGACCAGTGGTCATTGATGCTCGAAGCCTCGTCGATGAATGACGGAACACAAGCGGGCAGATTTTCATCCATCACGCCTGCGGCACCTTGAACTTCGGCGACTGCGCCATGAAGCGCGCGGGATTTTGGAAGACCATCTGGTCGATCTGCTCGGCGAGGTAGCCGCGACGGCGCATCTCCAGCGCGGCGTAGGGCACGGCCAGCGGCACGCTCACGCCCCAGTCGCAGGCGCTGTTCATCCATACGCGCTCGCCGCCGTAGTTCTCGATCATGTCGATGGCGCGGGCAGCGGTGCATTTGCTTTCGGGATAAAGCGTCATGCCCGCCCAGAAACCGGCGTCGAGCGCCACGTCGATGGTGTGTTCCTCGACGTGATCGATGATGACGCGCTCGGGCCGGATTCGCTGGTCGTTCTTGAGCGCGTCCACGATCAGGCGCGTGCCCTTGAGCTTGTCTTCGAGGTGCGGCGTGTGGACGAGGATGAGCTGGTTGTGCTGTGCCGCCACGTCGATGTGCATTTCGAGCACCTTCAATTCATTGCGCGAATTCTTGTTCAGCCCAATCTCGCCGATGCCGAGCACGTTGGGCTTGTCGATGAACTGGGGAATGATTCCGATGACTTCCTCGGCCAGGTTCACGTCCTCGGATTCCTTGGGGTTGATGCACAGCCAGGTGTAATGCGGCAGGCCGAACTTGGCCGCGCGCTTCGGCTCGTGGTCCGTGAGCTGGCAGAAGTAATCGTAGAAGCCCTGCACCGAGCTGCGGTCGAAGCCCGCCCAGAAGGCCGGCTCGCACACCGCCGCGCATCCGGCGGTGACCATGTCGCGATAATCATCCGTGGTCCGGCTGACCATGTGTCCGTGAGGTTCGATGTAGCGCATGATTGGTCCAAAGTTGTGGGTTACTTCGTGCCCGGCCACGCGCCGCAGGCCGCCTTGGTGGTGGCGGCGGGAATGGGCTCGCTGGTCGGATCGCTCAAGGACAGCAACACACTGCGGGCGCGCTGGGCATGGCCGGCCCCAAGCTGCTTGAGCGCCTCGGAAAATCCAGCCAGCCGGAAGTCAGCCTCGCCGTCGGCGCGCTCCACCCGATCGAGGAACGCCGCCAGGTCGATCAACTTCGCGCGCGACTCCATGAAGTAGAGATCGAGAACTTGTTGCCGTGTCATGTCACGACGCTAAATCCAGAACCGCTGCCGCACAAAAGAAAAACCTGCGCTCTTCCCGTTACACCGTCCGCATCTGCACCGCGTCCGCCGTTGTGTTGCCGGTGGTGATGGCACTGATGATGACGATGGTGTGGCCCGGCTTCAGGATTCCCTCCGCGGTCAGCTTGGCGATGGCCACGTCGATGGTTCGGTTCGGGTTCACCTGGTCGAACTCGATCACTTGGGGCGTTACGCCCCAATTCAAGGCGAGCGCATCGGAGACCTCCCATGAATCGCAGAAGGCATAGATGGGTGAGTGACGCGGACGCATCCAGGCGGTGTGCCGGGCCATGTTGCCGCGCAGGGTGAAGACGAGCAGGGCATCGGCCTTTAATTCATTCGCCATGACCACGGCGCTCTTGGCCATCTTCTGGCGCGGGCTGGTGAACTCGGCGCGCTCGTGAAAACCCGCGCCGCCGCTCAACTCAATGCGTTTGGAGATGCGGTTGAACACCTCCAGGCATTGCAGTGGATATTTCCCGACCGTGGTTTCGCCGCTCAACATGATGGCGTCGGCCTGTTCAAAGACGGCGTTGGCCACGTCGGTAATCTCGGCGCGCGTCGGCATGGGGCTTTGAATCATGCTCTCCAGCATATGCGTGGCCACGATCACGGGCCGGCCGATGCGCAGGCAGAGCTTCACCGTCCGGCGCTGGATGATGGGCAACTCTTCGTACGGCACTTCCATGCCGAGGTCGCCGCGCGCCACCATGATGGCATCGGCCTCCTGGACGATCTCAGCGAGATTGTTCACGGCCTGCTGGTCCTCGATCTTGGCGATGATCTGCGGTTTGTGTTTGGACCGCTCGCAGAAGGCGCGGAGCTGCTGCAAGTCTTTCGCCTCGCGCACGAAGCTCAGGGCGATGAAGTCCACGCCGAGTTCCAGGCCCAGTTCCACGTCCGCGAAATCCTTGGCCGTGAGCGCGGGCAGGCTGACCTTCACCCCGGGCAGATTGATGTGGCGGCGGCTGCCCAGCGTGCCGGGTGTGAGCACTTCGCACTCGATGCGGTTGCCCTGCTTGGCCAGCACCTTCATGTGGATGACGCCGTTGTCCACCAGCACCACGTCACCGACGCTGATGTCGTTGACGAAGTTTTCGTAGTTCACATCCACCGAATGCACCTCCTCGCTCTGTTCGCCGCGCACGGTGAAGGTGAACTTTTGTCCGGGCAGGAGGTCGAGCTTGGCCGGCAGGTCGCCAGTGCGGATGGCCGGGCCTTGGGTGTCCATGAGGATACCGACGGACATCTTGCGCGCCATGGCCGCCGCGCGAATGGAGGCCACGACCCGCCGCACCCAATCGTGCGCGGAGTGCGACATGTTGAGCCGGGCGATGTTCATGCCGGCATCGATCAGTTTGCCGATCATCTCGTCGGAATCGGTGGCCGGCCCCAGGGTGGCAATAATCTTCGTCTTACGCATCGGGCGGGAAGCTACGAGTGGAGCGCGTGCGGCACCAAGCTTCAATGTGTTCGGTGATGAACAATCCAGACAGTTAGCCTTCACCGTATTTCATTCGTGAGTTTGCCACCACCCGTTGGAGTGTCATTCTCCTCGCTGGCGAGGTGGCGTCGGAGCAAGCGGACACGGCCTTGCAACAAGGCGAAAATTGCAGGAAGGTTTGCACTGCGCGGAGCACTCGGCTTTTGCCGAGGAACAGCAAAAGTGCGTCAAATAACCACTGGTGCTGAAGCGGTCGGTTTCACTTTCGTCAAGGCCTTCAAATGGATTTGAGCATGCCGCCGAGCAGGGCTATCCGTTCGGACTCCAGGTCGGAAACATGGCCCACCGTGTCGCTGAGAACGGAATTCAGGAATTCCCCGAAGCGGTCCCGCATTCGAGCCACCCGCACACGCAGTGCCCCTTCGGTGACACCATATTTCTCGGCCAATTGGGAATAGGACGCCCTCTTGAGATTCTGAAACCCTGGGAGAAATCCTTTGAGGTCGGAAAAGGGTATCCCTCCCTTCTTCGCACTTTCTTCGGCCTCCAGGAGTCGAACCGACTCTCGGACAATCTCCATGGCCCATGCGCGATCGAATTCGCCATCGTCGGGACAAGTGGTCGGCCCTTCATGGTCGTCAATCTCTTCGATGGGTACATCCATTTGCCCGCCCCCGCGACTGCCGGCCCGTTTCGCTTTTAAGTAATCCAACAGGACAAATTTGAAATGGGCCAGCATGTAGGTCCGAAATTTGCCGGCGCTTTTGTCCGCTACTTCGATCCGTTTTCTTCGGAGAAAGTCGGCGAAAAAGTCCTGGGTGAGATCTTCTGCCTCATGTGCATCCCGCAAGGCTCGTTGGGCGAAGGAGAGCACAGCCGGGCGGTAAATCCGACACAATTCCTCCAGAGCCTCCTGTGCGGTGTGCTGGTTCTGGCCCCGAATTGCCGACACCAAGCTCCAGCGTGTTTGGTTGAACTTAGCCATAAAGCTTCCGGCACAGAGAATCAGTCTCCTGAAAGGGCCACAAGCCTTAACGGGTTGCACAACGGGACGAAAGAAAGGCCACGCACAGAAATCTTGTAACGTTTTCTCGGGATACTCTTTGGAACCGGTGGAAGCAGCGGTCGGCCGGCGTAACTCGGCTCGAAACGGTCCTGCGGCCACAAAAGCAATATGAAAACAATACCCAAGAAGCTTGCCGCTGTCGCAGTGGTCTTGCTCACTCTCGCAGCACCAGTGGTGGCCCAAACACTGCTCCCACCATTGGATTGGAAGGTGACGAAATACCTCGGCACGACCGCCGCGTCGGAGGTGATGCTCAATCGCATCACGCCAAGCTCTGCCGCGCATCTCAGCGGCATTCATGTGGATGCCGCACGCACACCGGTGCGCTACTACGGCTTCGATTCCGCGAACAACCGCATCCTAGGATTCTATGGGTGGCGTCCGGCGAATGCGGATGGTTCCTTCCCACCTGCAGACCTCGTTATCGGCCAACCTTCGGGATGGGATTTTGGGGCCGCCAACCGGGACAACTCGCAATTCCTCCCGCCGACGGCGACCACACTGGCGCTCCTACCTTTCCCGTACGTCGCCAGCACCGCGGAGTCGCCGAGGAACGGTACCATGGCTACGGACGCAGACGGAAACCTGTACGTGCCCGATCTGAACAATAATCGTGTTCTGAAATATAATGATCCGTTCGCGACGGATAGCATCGCTGACGAAGTTTGGGGCCAGACCAATTTCACAACCCGGGCTCGTCCAGTCGCGCCCACGGCGGCTTCCCTGAGCCTCCAATATGGCTTCGATGGCAGCATCGGCATATTCGGCGCCGGCGTGTCGATTGACCCAGCCGGTAACCTCTGGGTCGCGGATGGCGGGCACCATCGCGTGCTGCGTTTTCCGAAGCAGGGTGGAATCATCGCCAAGGTCGCCGACCTCGTGATCGGGCAGCCCAATTTCACTACCGCCAACACGGGCACCGCGCTGAATCGGCTCTACAAACCGCAAGCCGTGCGGGTGCATCCAACAAGCGGTGAACTTTACGTGCTCGATGGCGAGTCGGCGAATTACGGCGGGCCATGCCGACTCCTCGTTTTCACGCCTCCATTCAACAACGGCATGGCTGCCGTGCGGGAACTGGGGAAGATCACAACGGATCAAGCGAGCGGTCTCAGCAACGGGCGCGGTTTCGCCTTCGATCCGCAGGATACGAACGGAGTATGGGTGGCCGATGGGAGCAATCATCGGATTCTCAAGCTGCACACGCAGACCGGGGCCAAGCTGGATGTGATCGGGCTTCCGGATTTCACTCTCAATCAGTCGCCGGCATACGTGCGCTTCGATGGAGTGGTGAATGAAGTCCGCCAGCCGGAGGGGGACATGGGCTTTGATGCGGCGGGGAATTTTTATTTCACCTGCCCCTATGGAGTGGCGGGCATCGTGCGGGTGCCCATGCCCCTTCGGCGCGATGCGGCGGGACGGGTCATCTCCGATGGTGAGATGCTCGCGCGGGGCTGGAACACCACTTCGGCGCGCACCGTGCAGGACCAATACGGCATGGCTCGTGAGGGGGCGCAGTTGTACGTGGCCAACCGCAATCGCGTGCTCGTCTGGAACGATGATGCGAACGCCGCCACTTTTGCCTCGGCCGATTTTTCAATCGGGCAGGAAACGCTGGATGCGAACGAGCCGGGCGGCACTTTTGAAGGCCGAACGATCGGGCACATGCACGCCTCCGGGGGGCGGCTGTTCGTGGGCGGTGGCACGAAGATTTACATTTTCGCCACGCCCATCACTTCTGGCGGGCGGAATATCGCGCCGCTCAAAATCCTCACCACCGGCACCACGAATTTGACGTGGGTGGACGACAACACCTCTGTCTCCTTCGACTGCAATGGACTGGTCTATGACCCGGCCCGCAACGCGCTGTGGATTTCGGACTACCCGCGCAACCGCATCCTGCGCGTCGCCAACCCGCTCTCGGCGACACCGAAGGTCGATCTCGTGATCGGCCAGACGACCAAAACCGGGAGCGCACAAAACCACGGGCTCGGCCTCTACACGACAGACGCACGCGGAGTCGCCGCGCCTTGGACACTGGCCCTGGATAATTTCGGAAATCTCTACGCAGTGGATTCTGGGTTCGAGGGCCGGGATGACAACGCCGGGAACCTGCGCGTGCTGCGATTTGATGCGGCATCTCTCACACCGACGGCCGGCAATATCTTTCCGAACCCAGCCGCTTCGGGTGTCTTTTGCAAACCGACGTTGACGACAAGCCGCAACTATTTCAATCCGGACCGGCCGAACACTCCGACGCACGTTGCCTTCAACTCGCAGAATCAGATGCTCCTGCTTTGTGATAGCTACTGGAACCGACAGGGTGAGCGGGCGTGGTTTTATCCTACGCCACACATCGGCACCGCGCCCCAGCCGACGCACCTTTTGCCCACAGTGGTCGGGCAGATGGCGTTCGCCTGCTTCGATCCTGCTGATCGCCTCATCATCCAGGACCATACTTGGAATCGTGTGATCTTCTACGATCCGAGTGCCACCGCTCCCAGCCTCGCCATCACGGCGGCACCACAGAGCGCGGGCGCAGCCACGAGCAGCGTCATGATCTCGGGCACCTGCAACGCCCAGGTCATCGGCTCGCTCATCTGGAGGACCGATGCCGGGGCGACGGGAACGATTCCGGCCAGCACCACCTGGAGCATTCCCGCCGTGCCCCTTAATACGAGCGGCCCCACCATCATCGCTGTGTCCGGCACAAATGCCGCAGGGACCACAGCCAGCGTCGCACGGTCGATAACGCGAGAGAGCCTTGGCGCCCCGATTCTTCTGCCCGAGGGTGGCCGACTGCTTGGGCCGCTCCCGGTGTCAGCGCACCATTACCGCAGCAACATAACGCTGCGCTACACGCTGGATGGCTCCGACCCCACAGCAAGTTCGCCGAGCTATTCGCCGCCACTGGTCTTGGCAACCTCTGGCACCGTGAAGGTGCGCGCCTTCCTCTCTGGCGCATCACCGAGTCCGGTAGCAAGCGCCACGTACACACTGGTGACGGCGACCCCGGTCATCACCCCGGCGGGCGCAATTTTTTCCAATCCAGTGAATGTGACGCTTTCCTCGACGACGGCGGGTGCCTGGATGCGCTTCACCATCGATGGTTCGGAGCCCACAGACGCATCGACGCTCTACACCGGAGCGGTGCCACTCGATTTTTCCGCAGTGATCAAGGCGCGAGCGTTTCACCCGACCTTCGCCCCGAGCGACACCGCAACAGCCACTTTCACCCGCACCGGAACCCCGGCGACCACGCCCACAATTTCACCGGGGGGCGGGACGATTACGAGCTCCACCTTGGTCACGCTCGCCTCGTCCACGCCTGGCGCGCAACTCCGCTACACACTCGACGGCAGCGATGTTTTTGGCACCGCACCGCTCTACACCTCGCCCTTCTCCGTGAATGGCACTGTGATGGTGAAAGTGCGTGCGTTTGCCGCGGGCTTTGCACCGAGCGCGCAGGCCGGCGCTGCGTTTTCCATGCGCACCGCATGGACCAGTAACAGCCTGCCCGCAGGCACGCCCACGCGAGACCGTCACACGGCGCTCGGATCCGATGGCGCGTTCCTGTATTTCACGGCGGGCAAGTCGGCGAACGCACCGTTTTCCCGGTTGTCAAAAGGCAGCACGGTGTGGCAATCGCTCGCGGCCTTGCCGATTCCCTCGAATGTGAATGGTGACAGCGGAGTCGGCGATCTCGGCTTTCTCGCCGGTTCGCTTTACACCCACGCACTGCACAGCAATGCGGCGCTCGATCGCGCCGTCTATCGTTACGACATCGCCGCCAATACTTGGATACGCGGTGGAGCTGTGCTGGGTGGCGGTGTGAATGCGGCGTGTGTCCCGCTCGCGCCGGATTCCATCCTCGGCGGTTGGAGCGGCTGGACCCGGATCATGCGGGTGACAAATTTGCAAACTGGCGCCGCCATTCCGCTCGGCGACCTCTCCGGCAGCGCGTCCCACGCCTGGGATGGCTGCGCGGACGCGACTGATGCGTGGTTCATCAAGCATCGGTGGGAAGCGGCGCAGCCCGGCGTAATCGCACGGATCAGCAGGTCGGGAGCGCCCGTCATGCTCGAACTGGCCGGAATGCCGTTCAACCCCGGGATGGGCTGCGCCATCGAGTGCGTGCCGGGAAAATTCTTCGCTGACGGGCACGAGCGCCTTTTCATCCTGCGCGGCGGCAGCGGCGCGAGCGATGGCGATGCGGCCTCGTGGACCATTGACACCACGACAAATCAACTCGCGATCTACGATGTGGCAGTCGGCTCATGGGCAACGGAGACGCTGCCTTTTGCCATCGGTAATGGTTCCGAGATGGCGCTGGTGGATGACACGCTCTACGTCCTCGCCTCAAGTTCGGTTGGTTCACTGCCGCTGCGCTCGTTCCGTTTCGTCGGAGGCCCGCCTCGCGTGGCGGCGCTGCCGGCGAGCCACGTCGCGGCTGATACGGCAACGCTTCATGCGACGGTGAACGCACGCGGAGCAGCAACCACGGTGTTTTTCCGATACGGACTCTCGACCAATTATGGCAGCGCCTCGCCGAATCAGGCTCTGGCCGCCGCTTTCGATGAAATTCCGACCACCGCCGTCCTCGCCATGCTCTCGCCAGGAACCACCTACCATTATCGGGCTGTGGCCGTGAATTCCTACGGCACGACCACTGGGCCGGACCAAACATTCGCCACGCGAAGCCTGACTCCGGTCGAGCAATGGAGATCGAATTACTTCGGTTATTTCGCTGACTTGGGGCCGGCCGCAGACCTTGCCGACCCCGATCTCGACGGCGTTCCAAATGCCGTTGAATACGCCCTCGGCGGGAACCCCAGCATGGCCAGCAGGGGGATCCTCCCAGTCCCTGGCGAGGACTCCGGACACCTCACCCTCAACTTTACGCGCCACCTTGCGGCGACGGACGTTACGTTCCGGATACTCGCCGCTGATGATCTGACGGGGCCGTGGACAACGATTGCCGTGAAAATTGGCACCGCGGCTTGGTGGGGCATTGCAGGCGCTTCAATCACCGACCCAGGCATTGGCCCCGTGGTGGTCCAGGACTTCAAGAGCATGGAAGGGCAACCGGCGCGTTTTCTCCGGCTCGAAATTGAGCGTTGAACCAAGGGTTCATCGAATGAGCCGAACGATTCATGTCGCGAACATTTTTACCGAGAAAATTTTGATACAACCCCGTCCCACTTTGAAAAAACACACCATTATGCACCAACGAACATCTCATCACCTCCTGGCTCTGGCTTTTAACCTGGGCCTCGCCTTCACCGCCGCCGCCCAAGTCGTCGCCTACACCGGCGGCACCCTCACCGAAAACTTCGACAGCATGGGTGCGGCCGGCACTAATACTCCGCCGGGCTGGTCCGTGGGCTGGAATAACGGTCTGGTAGGCGGCGTGAACACTTACGCCACCAATGTCACCATCAACAACGGTGCCACCGCGCCAGGCAACATGGCCGGCTTCAACTGCGCACCCGTCCACTCTTTTTGGGGAACTTCCAATCTTTACAAAAATGCGGAAAGCAGGTGGCATCTCGCCAACGAATCCAGACGGCAATCCCGGACACCATGAAACACCATCTCACCCTCCTGTTCACCATCCTGGCTGTGGCCTTTGGCCTTCCCGCCAAGGCTGTCGTCACCATTACCACCCAGCCCCAGCCTGCCACCGTGTTGGCGGGTGATGTGGCCGTGCTCACGGTCTTCGCCACGGGCACGGGCACCTTGAGCTATCAGTGGAAGAAGAATGGCGCGGCCATCGCTGAAGCAACGAACGCCGCGCTGGTCTTCAATCCCTTCGCGGCCACCCAGGCGGGCAGCTACTCCGTGGACGTGTCCGACGCTTCGCCCAGCACGCTCCCGAGCAGCGCCGCCGCGCTCACCGTCAAAACACCCGCGGCGGGTGACGTGGACTTCTCCTTTCCAACAGGCGAAGCAGCCCTCGACGGTTCAGTGCTTGCCGTAGCGGAGCAGAGTGACGGCAAGGTGCTCATTGCCGGTTTTTTCGCAACTCTCAAAGGTGCGGTGCGAGGCCGTATCGCGCGGCTCAACAGCGATGGCTCTACCGACCACAGCTTTGGCAACGGACTGACCGGGGCCAACGGCAACAGCGTGATTGCACTGGCGGTGCAGAGCGATGGCAAGGTTCTCATCGGCGGTTCCTTCACCGCTGTCAACGGCACGCCGCGGTTTAACATCGCGCGGCTCAACAGCGACGGTACGCTGGACATCAGCTTTAGCAGCCCGCTGTCGGCCAGCAGCGTGGTCTATACGATGGCGGTGCAAGGCGATGGTAAGGTGCTTGTCGGGGGTACATTACCCATTGCCCGGGGTGGAGTTACGCGGCTCAACAGCGATGGCACGCTGGACACCAGTTTTGGCGGTGGGCTGGCCGTGGTCAGCAACACAGTCTATACCTTGGCGACGCAAAACGATGGCAAAGTGCTCGTCGGTGGTTCGTTCACGAACGTCAACGGCACGGGGCGCAGTGGTATCGCGCGGCTCAACAGCGATGGTACGCTAGATACTAGTTTCACCAACGTCCAGCTTGTGTCCTCCAGTCAGTTCAACACAGTCGAAGCCATCGCGGTCCAAGGCGATAACCGGGTACTTATCGGTGGTAGGTTCACTAACGCCAACGGTACGGCATATGGGCGAATCGCACGACTGAACTCCGATGGTACTCTGGACAATAGCTTTGGCAACGGACTCACTGGGGCCAACGGTAACATTTATTCCATAGCCGTGCAGGGTGATGGGCGGGTGGTTGTCGGCGGAACCTTCACCACCGTCAACGGCACGGCACGTGGGCGCATCGCGCGGCTCAACAGCGATGGAACATTGGACTCCAGCTTTGGCAATGGAACGGGGATCAACAACGCCGTCGAAGCTATCGTCGTTCAGGGAGACGGCCAAGTGCTCGTTGCTGGACAGTTTTCCACTATTAACGGTGCGGCACGCAGGTCTATCGCTCTACTCGACAGCGATGGCACACTGAACACCGGTTTCGATAACGGGTCGTCAACCGGGTTCACCAGCATCGTCAACGCCATGGTAGTGCAAAACGATGGCCAAGTGCTCGTCGGCGGAACTCTTCCGATCTCGCGATTCAACCGCGATGGTTCACGTGATCCCAGCTTTGCCAATGTCCAGGTCAGCGAAATCACCACTATCGCCGTGCAGAGCGACGGCAAGGTGCTCATCGGTTGCAACTTCACCGCCGTCAACGGCGTGGCGCGCGGACGCATCGCACGGCTCCACAGCAATGGCACGCTGGACACAAGCTTTGGTAATGGACTCGCCGGAGCGGATAACGTGGTCAGAGCCATTGCCGTGCAGAACGATGGCCGGGTGCTGATTGGAGGATTTTTCAACACGGTCAACGGCACGGCACGCAGGGGCATCGCGCGACTCCACGCGGATGGCACGCTGGACACGAGCTTTGGCAACGGGCTGGCAGGAGCCGACAGCCGGGTTGATGCCGTAATTGTGCAGAGCAACGGCAAGGTGGTCATCGGCGGGTTATTCACCAACGTCAACGGTACGTTGTGCAGAGGTATCGCACGACTGAACTCCGATGGTACGCTGGACACAAACGGGGTAACTGGTGCCAATGGCTCCGTTGCTGCCCAAGCGTTGCAAGGTGACGGCAAGGTGGTGGTTGGCGGATCTTTTACCACTATTAACGGCATCGCGCGCGGTCGCATCGCGCGGCTCAACACCGATGGTACATTGGATTTAACTTTCAGTAATGCTCTGACTGGTGCCAACGGCTCCGTTGATGCGTTGGCTATGCAAGGCGATGGTAAGGTCGTCATTGGCGGATCCTTCACCACTGTCAGCGGCATAGCGCGTGGCAGAATCGCGCGGCTTCACACAGATGGTACGCTGGACACCAGTTTTGGTAATGGGCTGGCTGGAGCCAACGGCAGCCTTTCTGCTGTGGCGGTGCAGAGCGATGATCGGGTACTCATCGGTGGAGCTTTCTTCACTGTCGTCAACGGAGTGCCGTGTGGTCACTTGATGCGACTATGGGGATCGGCACCGGCCTCCGCTAGCAACATTGTCGCACCCACGCTATCCGCCCGCGGTGCCGTCTGGCGCTACTTCGACAAGACGAACGACCTGGGCACGAGCTGGCGCAGCAATTCTTTCAGCGACGTGATGTGGAGCAACGGAACCGCACGGCTTGGTTATGGCAACGATGGTGAAGTGACGAAAGTTGCGAGCAACCGCCAATGGACGACTTATTTCCGACGCCAGTTCTACGTCCCAGAACCCGCGTTCGTCACCGCCCTTTCCGCCCGCCTCACCCGGAACGACGCCGCAGTCATCTACCTGAATGGCACCGAAGTCTGGCACGACACCAACATCACCGGCGGGACCATCACCTATACCACCCAGGCACTCGCGGCCCTTAGCGGAGGGGACGAAACTAACTGGCTTTCCAAAACTCTCAACCCGTCCGACCTCATCGCGGGCTGGAATACCCTCGCCGCCGAAGTTCACAATCAGAGCCTGACCAGCAGCGACCTCGGCTTCGACTTCGAGCTGACCGGCACCGCAAGCATCAACGTAGCACCTGATTTGAGCCTATCGACGGTCGAAGGCAGCGGAGGGAGCTTCGTGCTGGCCTGGCCCGCCGAAGCGAGTTATTTCTCGCTCTCCGCCGCCACGAACCTCACCCCGCCCGTCGTCTGGACTCCACTGACCAACCTGCCCGTCCTCATCAGCAATGAATGGCGAGTGACGTTGCCCACCGACACCAACGCGCAACGATACTTTCGCTTGGGTGTGCAGTAGCTGGGTCTTTGAAAAACAAAAAACGAAATGAAGAAATCCAGCCTCCTCACCCTCCTGTTCACCATGCTGGCTGTGGCCTTTGGCCTTCCCGCCAAGGCTGTCGTCACCATTACCACCCAGCCCCAGCCTGCCACCGTGTTGGCGGGTGATGTGGCCGTGCTCACGGTCCTCGCCACGGGCACGGGCACCTTGAGCTATCAGTGGAAGAAGAATGGCGCGGCCATCGCGGGAGCAACGAACGCCGCGCTGGTCTTCAATCCCTTCGCCGCCGCCCAAGCGGGCAGCTACTCCGTGGACGTGTCCGACGCTTCGCCCAGCACGCTCCCGAGCAGTGCCGCCGCGCTCACCGTCAAAACACCCGCAGCGGGCGACGTGGACTTCTCCTTTGCGGGCGGTGCGGCCCTCGATGGCGCCGTGAATGCCGTAGCGGTGCAGAGCGATGGTAAGGTGCTTATCGGCGGCGGCTTCACCACTGTCCAAGGCGCGGCGCGAGGCGGTATCGCACGGTTTAATAGCGATGGTTCCACCGACTATAGCTTTGGCAATGGGCTGGCCGGGGTCTTCCGGCCGTTACCGTTTATCTCCACCGTCGATTCGATAGCCGTTCAGAGCGACGGCAAGGTGCTCATAGGCGGCAACTTCACCACGGTCAACGGCACAGCGCGCGGTCGCATTGCACGGCTGAACAGCGATGGTACACTGGACACCGGCTTTGGCAATGGGCTGGTCGGAGCCAGCAGTAGCGTCTCTGCCATAACGGTGCAGGCCGATGGCAAGGTGCTCATCGGCGGGTTCTTCACCACCGTCAACGGCACGACCCGTGGGCGCATCGCGCGTCTCAACAGTGACGGCACACTGGACACCGGCTTTGGCAATGGGCTGGCCGGAGCCAGCAGTAGCGTCTCTGCCATCGCCGTGCAGGGCGATGGCAAGGTGCTCATCGGCGGCTCCTTTACCAACGTCAACGGCGCGACAAACAACTGTATCGCACGGCTCAACAGTGATGGCACACTGGACACCGGCTTTGGCAACGGACTGGCCGGAGCCAGCAGTACCGTCTTTGCCATAACGGTGCAAGGCGATGACCAGGTGCTCATTGGCGGTTCCTTCACCAGCGTCAACGGCACGGCGCGGGGTCGCATCGCGCGTCTCAACAGCGATGGCACACTGGACACGAGCTTTGGCAATGGACTGGCCGGGGCCTACGGCTTCAACGGTAGCGGTGGCAGCATCGACTCCACCAACGTCACTACCGTGTTGGTCCAGAGCGATGGGAAGGTGCTCGTCGGCGGAAAGTTCACCACCGTCAACGGCACAGCGCGCGGTAGCATCGCGCGGCTCAATAGCGATGGGACGCTGGACACGAGCTTTGGCAACGGACTGGCTGGGACTACCGGCTTCATCTATGCCGGAGCGGTGCAGGGCGATGGCAAGGTGCTCATGGGCGGAACTTTCGGCACCGTAAATGGTACGACGCGTGTGTCCGTCGCGCGGCTCAACAGTAATGGCACGCTGGACACTGGCTTCGATAACGGGTTGTCGGCCGGGCTCAACAGCACCGTCAACGCCTTGGTGGTGCAAAGCGATGGCCAGGTGCTCACGGGCGGAAGCATTCCCATCTGGCGACTTAATCGCGATGGCACGCGGGATCCCAGCTTTGCCAATGTCCAGGTCAGCGAGATCACGACTATCGCCATGCAGAGTGACGGGAAGGTGCTCATCGGTTGCAACTTCACCACCGTCAATGGCGTGGCGCGCGGTCGCATCGCGCGGCTCCATAGCAACGGCACGCTGGACACGAACTTTGGCAATGGGCTGGCCGGAGCCGACAACGTGGTCAGAGCCATCGCCGTACAAGCTGACGGCCGGGTGCTCATCGGTGGATTCTTCACCACCGTCAACGGCACGGCGCGCGGGGGCATCGCGCGGCTCAACACGGATGGCACGCTGGACACGAGCTTTGGCAACGGGCTGGCCGGAGCCGACAGCCGCGTCGATGCCGTGGTGGTGCAGAGCAATGGCAAGGTGGTCATCGGCGGACTATTCACCAACGTCAATGGCACTTTGCATAGAGGGCTGGCTTGGCTCAACAGCGATGGCACGCTGGACACGAACGGGGTATCTGGCGCCAATGACTCCGTTGCTGCCTTGGTCTTGCAAGGCGATGGCAAGGTGGTCGTTGGTGGTGCTTTCACCGCCGTAAACGGCACGGCGCGCGGACGTATCGCGCGGCTAAACACGGATGGCACGCTGGACACAAGGTTTACTAACGCACTGGCCGGGGCCAACGGCAACGTTTATGCCATCGCAGTGCAGGGCGATGGCAAGGTGGTCATCGGTGGAGACTTCACCACCATGAGTGGCACAGCGCGCGGAAGAGTCGCGCGACTCAACAGCGATGGAACGCTGGACACGAGCTTTGGCCACGCACTGGCCGGGGCCAACGGCACCCTCAATGCCGTGGCGGTGCAGAGCGATGATCGGGTGCTCATCGGCGGCGGCGTCAGCTTCACCGGCGCCAGCCGCTTCACCACCGCCAATGGCGTGCCGCGTGGGCACATCGCGCGGCTGTGGGGATCAGCACCGGCCTCGGTCATCAACATCATCGCGCCCACCCTGTCCGCCCGCAGTGCGGTCTGGCGCTACTTCGACAAGACGAATGATCTCGGCACCAATTGGCGCAGCAATTCTTTCAGCGACGTGACGTGGAGCAACGGACCCGCGCGGCTCGGTTATGGCAACGACGGCGAAGTGACGAAAGTAGCGAGCAACCGCCAATGGACGACTTATTTCCGCCGCCAGTTCTACGTTCCGGATCCCGCGCTCGTCACCGCCCTGACCGCCCGCCTCACCCGCGACGACGCCGCAGTCATCTACCTGAATGGCACCGAAGTCTGGCACGACACCAACATCACCGGCGGGACCATCACCTATACCACCCCGGCACTCGCGGCCCTTAGCGGAGGGGACGAAACTAACTGGCTGGTCAAAACCCTGGCCCCATCCAGCCTCATCGCTGGCTGGAACACCCTTGCCGCCGAAATCCACAATGACAGCCAGACCGGCGGCGACCTTGGCTTCGACTTCGAGTTGACCGGCACGACCAGCATCGTGGCGCTACCCAATTTAACCCTCTCTGCTTCCGGCGGCGGCTTCGCCCTAGCCTGGCCCGTCGAAGCGAGTTATTTCTCGCTCTCCGCCACGACGAACCTCACGCTGCCCGTCGTCTGGACTCCACTGACCAATGTGCCCGTTCTCATCAGCAATGAATGGCGAGTGACGTTGCCCACCGACACCAACGCGCAACGATACTTTCGCCTGGGTGTGCAGTAGCCAACGGCCAGTTCCACTTCCGATTGACGGGCGTGCCCGGCGCGGACGCGGTCGTGCTGGAGTCTTCGACCAATCTCACAAACTGGACCGGAGTGGTCACGAATCCCGCCGCCGGCAGTCCCTTAAACTACTCGGTGCCGGCCACCAACCTTCCAGCCCAGTTCTTTCGCATCCGGCAGGAGCAATAAACTCGCAACTCTCCCCGCGTGAATGGCACCGTCTGGCAACGGCTCATGGAAAACGAATCGAAACCTTGCTCGGTTTGCTCCACTCCCCTCTCGCCAGAAGGGATGTGCCCGGTCTGCGCCTTCAATGGCATCTGCATCGATGATCCGGAGCGCCCGGCGGAGGAGCCGTTGCCACGGTTGGGGCCTTATGAATTGTTGGAAGAGATCGGTCATGACGGGGCGATTGGGGTTGTCTTTCGAGCCCGTCATCGCGTGACCGGACGGGTGGTCGCGCTCAAAACCCTGCGCGGGGAACGACTCCGTTCCGCCGTGGCGGTGGAGCGGTTTCATCGCGAGATAAAGGTGGCGATGAGCTTCGACCATCCCAATCTCCTGCCCGTTTATGAAGTGGGCGAGCAACGCGGCCAGCACTTCTTCGCCATGAAGTTGGCCGAGGGCGGCAACCTGGCCCGGCAAATCGAAGACGGCCTTTGGAAAGTCTCGGGCACCGATGCGCGGGAATCCCGGCGGCAGCAGCGACGCAACGCGGCGTTTTTGCGGGACGTGGCGCTGGGCGTTCAACACGCCCACGACCGGGGCGTCCTGCACCGCGATCTGAAACCGGCGAACATTCTGCTCGATGCGGCGGGCACACCCTACGTCGCCGATTTTGGGCTGGCCAAATTGCTCGAGTCGGAATCGGAGTTGACCCGCACCCAGGGAACCATCGGCACCCCGGCCTACATGGCTCCGGAGCAAGCCACGGGCGATGGAGAAAATGTGACGGTGCGGAGTGATGTCTGGGCCTTGGGCATCATTCTTTATGAACTCATCGCCGGGCACCTGCCATTCGAGGCTCCCACTCTGGTTGAATTGCTTCGCAGGATTGGGCAGGAGGAACCGAGGCCACTCCGGTTGGCCAACTCGCTGGTGGATCGAGATCTGGAATCCATTTGTCTCAAGTGCCTCGGCAAAGACCCCCACCTGCGCTATGCCACCGCCGGCGATTTGGCCGGGGACATTCAGCGTTACCTGAACAACGACCCGATCTTGGCGGGGCCACCCGCGACCATTTACCGATTGAGGAAATTTGCGCGCAAACATCAGGTGGCCGCCGCGGTGACAGCGGGCTTTTTGCTGCTGGTCGTCGCCGCGGCCACGGTGAGCACGGGACTGGCCATCTGGGCCAATCGGGAACGAGTCAATGCCCTCCGGGCCGGCCGAGAGGCGACGAGCGCACACCGGCAAGCCGAGCAACGGGCCGCCGCCGAGGCCGAAGCCAAAGCCACGGCGCAACGGCAGCAACGCCGGGCCGAGGAAGCATTAACTCAAATGCAAATGCAACGAGCCGAAGATTTTTTTGCCGCCGATGATTCATCTCGCGGTCTGGCTTATCTGGCTCACGTGCTGACGAGCGATCGGTCAAATCATGTGGCGACCGACCGGCTTCTTTCCGCTTTGACTCTGCGCAACTATAATCTGCCCATCAGTGAACCGATGCGGCATGGCCGTTTGATTTACTCCGCTCAGTTCAGCCCGGATGGATTACGCGTGGTCACCGCTTCGGAGGATAGCACCGCGCGCGTGTGGGATGCGCAGACGGGAGAACCCATTACCGAGCCGCTCCGGCACAAAGATCAGGTTCTCTCGGCCGAGTTCAGCCCGGATGGATTGCAGGTGGTCACAGCTTCCCGAGACAAGACCGCGCGGGTCTGGAATGCCCAGTCCGGCCAACCGCTCACGGAACCATTCCGGCATTATGCGTATGTTCGCTCGGCCCATTTCAGTCCGGATGGATTGCATGTGGTCACCGCTTCTTGGGAGGAGCGGGGCGCGCGCGTGTGGGACGCCCAAACGGGAAGGCCCCTGACCGAATGGTTGCGGCATGAAGGCGGAGGAGTTTACTCGGCCCAGTTCAGCCCCGATGGTTCGCGTGTGGTTACGGCTTCCGACGACAAGTCCGCGCGCGTTTGGGATGCCCGCACGGGAAAGCCGCTCACCGACCCGATTCGACATCACAACTCAGTTTTCACGGCCCAGTTCAGCCCGGATGGCTTGCGCGTGGTCACGACTTCTTTCGACAACGCTGCACAAGTATGGGACGCCCAGACCGGAAAGCCGATCACTGGACCGCTTCAGCACGAAGCCGGGGTTATCGACACCAAACTGGATCTGGTTCTCTCGGCCCGCTTTAGCCCGGATGGCTTGCGCGTGGTCACGGCCTCTTGGGACACCACCGCGCGGGTCTGGGACGCTCAGACGGGCAAGCCGCTCACTGAACCGCTTCGGCACGATTATCAGGTTTACTCGGCTCAGTTCAGTCCGGATGGATTGCATGTGGTCACAGCGTCCCGAGATAAGACCGCGCGCGTGTGGGATGCGCAGACCGGAAAACCACTCACTGAACCATTCCGGCATGATGACCATGTTTACTCCGCCCAGTTCGGTCCGGATGGAATGCGCGTGGTTACGGCTTCTGCAGACAAATCCGCGCGGGTCTGGGATGCCCAGACCGCCCAACCACCCAACGAACCGCTCCGGCATGAAGCTGTAGTTCTCTCGGCCCAGTTCAGTCCAGACGGGTTGCGGGTCGTCACGGCTTCGCGTGACAACACCGCACGGGTGTGGGATGCAAAGACGGGAAGGCCGCTTACCAAACCGCTCCGGCATGACAACACGGTTTACTCCGCCCGTTTCAGCCCGGATGGATCGCGGGTAGTAACGGCTTCCGAGGACCGGACCGCGCGAGTTTGGGATTCTCAGACCGGAAATCTATTCACTGAGCCGCTCCGGCATGGAGCCCAAGTTGTCTCTGCCCAGTTCAGCCCGGATGGCTTGCGCGTGGTCACGGCCTCTTGGGACACCACCGCGCGGGTCTGGGACGCTCAGACGGGAGAGCCGATTACCGAACCTCTCCAGCACAAAGATCAAGTTCGCTCGGCCCAGTTCGGCCCGGATGGATTGCGCATCGTCACGGTTTCGGCTAAGACCGCGCGAGTGTGGGACGCTCAAACGGGGAAGCCGCTCGGCAAACCGTTCCAGCATGCCAGCACTGTAAGCGCTGCAGAGTTTAGCCCGGATGGCTTGCGCGTGGTCACGGCTTCCGAGGACCGGACCGCGCGAATGTGGGATGCCCAGACGGGAGAGCCTATTACTGATCCGCTTCGGCATGAAGACCAAGTTCTCGCCGCCGAGTTCAGCCCGGATGGACTGCGGGTCGTCACGGCTTCCTACGATTTGACCGCGCGCGTGTGGGATGCCCAGACCGGAAAGCCGCTTTCTGAACCACTTCGACATCAGAGCACGGTATACTCGGCCCGGTTTAGTCCGGATGGATTGCGCGTGATTACAGCTTCCCGGGACAAGACCGCGCGAGTGTGGGACGCTCAAACGGGAAGACCGCTCACCGAACCGCTCCGGCATGACAACACGGTTTACTCCGCCGAGTTTAGCCCCGACGGATTGCGGGTCGTGACCGCTTCCGTGGACGGAACCGCGCGGGTGTGGGAAATGGTTTTCGCTCCCGAGCCTGCACCGTCGTGGCTTCCTGAGTTGGCCATAGCGGTGGCGGGCCGGAGGCTGACGGGTGCAACAGTGTTTGAGCCAGTCACCATGGAAGAATTCCTGAAGCTCAAGGAGCATTTGATGAGCAGTCCCGAAACTGATTTCTACACCCGCTGGGCCAAGTGGTTTTGCGACGATCGTTCCACCCGGTCTATCACTCCGTTTCCAACCACCACCGGGCCGAGCGGAACCCGCGAGGCATCGACTGAGACACGTTAGGAGCCTGTCGGGCCTGCTTGGGCGGTGTTTTTCAAGGTGTTTCCGCCCGCCTCATGGCAAACCGTGACCAACGACGCAAGCCCGACGAATCGCTTCTACCGCTTGCGGCGGCAGAGACCATGCTGGTCCGCGCGCACTCGCCCTACTTCCCGCTCGCCGTTTGCTTGGCTTCAGGTAGCAGCGTCGCGGTGAGCAGGTTCTCGGTGGAGAAATACTTCTTCGCGGCGGTCTGAACTTTCTTCGCGGTCAGCGCCTTGGCCCGGTCAGGCAGGTTCAGGATGCCGCTGAAGGCCAGGCCATTCTCGCGATAGAAGCTCAGGTTGCTCAGCCAGAAGCTGTCCTCCTTCAAGCCGCGCTCGTAGTTGCGCAGGATCGTTTCGCGCACCTTCTCGAGGTGGTCCTTGTCCGGGCCGCTGGCCTGCAGGTTCTTGATTTCCTCCAGCACGGCCTTGGTCAGGTCGGCCACGTTGTCGGGGTTGCAGGTGAAGCCCACGTTGCAACTGAAGGTTGGCTTTGGCTCGCGGCTTAGGTCGCCCGAGACGCTCACGCCATACACGCCGCCCTTGTCCTCGCGCAACACTTCGCGCAGACGGATGCGCAGCACATCGACCGCCGCGCGCAAGGCGAAGCGCTCGTCCATGCTCCACTTGGCGTCGCCGTGGAAGGTCAGGCGTAGACTGCTCTTGGCTTCGAGGCCCTTCTTCACTTCCACGTTCACCAGGCCGCGCTTCGGGTCATCGCCCACGTCCCGGCCCTTCTCCTTGCGCTTCAGATTTGGCAGGCTGCCGAGATAAGTCTCCACCAGTGGGCGCAACTCCGTCGGCTTGAACGCGCCGACAAACACAAACGTGAAGTCCCCCGCGTTCGCGAACCGATCACGGTAAATACGCAGCGCCGCCTCGCGATCCAGTTCCTTCATCAGTTCAACCGTCATCGGACGGTGGCGCGGATGATCGCCGAAGAGCGCCTTCTGGATGGCATCGCCAAAAATGACGGCCGGATTGCGGTCGCGGTTCTCGAGGCCCGTTTTGATGCGCGTCACGTACGACTGAAAGGCCTTCTCATCCGCTCTCGGCGCGGTGAAGTGCAGGTTCATCAACTGGAACCACGTCTCCAAATCCTTTGGGGAGGCCGATCCTTGCATCGTTTCCTCCAACTCGCCGATGGACGTGCCGACGGAGGCAATTTTTCCCGCCAGCTTCTTCTGCAATTGGATCGCGTCATACTCGCCCCAGCCGCTTTGCGAGAGGATGCCCGCCGCCATCGCCGCCGAGAGGTAATCCTTGGCCGGGACCAGACTGTGGCCACCGGGGCTAAACGCCGTCATCAGCACCTGGTCGTTCTTGAAGGTGGTCGGCTTGAGCAGCACATGGATGCCGTTGGACAGCACCCACTCCATCGCCTCCACGTCCTGGTGCTGCTTCTCGGAGACAATCTTTCCTGGGGCGGGCGTCTTGGCCAGCAACGGCGCATCCGACACGCCGTCAGAATATGCGGCGATCTCCGTGCCCTCAGCCTCCTTGATCACCGCAAGAATCTCCTCCTTCGTCGGCGCCTTCTTCCCCGCCTTGTCCGGCGCGCTGTAAACAATCACGCGATTGGTCTCGGTGATCCACGCATCCCCCGCGCGGTTCACCTCCGCGAGTGTGATCTCCGCGAGAAACCGCCTCGTCATCCTCAACTCCGCCTCGATACCGGGAATCGGCTCGTGCTCCAGAAAGTTCCCGCTGTATTCCCGCGCGTAGCTCGACGACTCCGTCTTGTCCCGCTCCTCATACGCCTGCTCCAGCCCGCGCAGGCTCATCGTCTTGGCCCGTTCCAACTCCGCCGCCGTGAAGCCATCCCGGCGCGCTCGACGCGATTCCATCAGCAACGCCTTCAGCCCCTCCGCATACAGTCCGTCCTTCACCCGCGCCATTTGCGTGGCCAGATCCTTGACCCGCACCATGTGCGATTTGCCCACGCCCGCGCCCAGATAAGGCGGGTTCGCCTCCTGCACGCGCTCGCTCAAGCGCTGGTTCAACATGCCCGAGTAAAGCCCCTCCACCAGATCGCGCCGGTAATTCGCCGCCGAACCGTCCGGGGCCGCCGGATGCTTGCACAAAATCTGCACGCTCGTGCTCGACAGCTCCGGATCGGTCTCGATGGAGAAAAGCGTGCCCTCATGGTCCGGCACCGCCGGCACCGGGCGCGGCGGTGCGTTCGGGGGATTCTTCAGCTTCGAGAAATGTTCCACGATCATCGCCTCCATCGCTTTGGCGTCGAAGTCGCCCACCGCAATCACCGCCATCAAGTCCGGCCGGTACCACTTGCTGTAGAAGTCGAGAAAGTCCTGGCGGGTCACACTGGCAATCGTGTTCGTCTTCCCGATCGGCAGCCGTTCCGCGTAGAGCGATTGGTGGAAGATGACCGGAATCTGTTTGTCCCGCAGCCGCCCCTGCGCGCCGCGCCCTGTGCGCCACTCCTCTGTGATCACGCCGCGCTCCTTCTCGATCTCCTCCGCGTCGAAGCTGATGTTGTGCGCCCAATCCTCCAGCACCTGGAGCGCCTTCCGCACCACCTCGGGCTTGTCCATCGGCACCTCCAGCCGGTACGCCGTCTCATCAAATGATGTGTAAGCATTCACGTCCGCGCCGAAGGTCATGCCCGTGCGCTCGAGGAAGTTCACGATCTCCAGCTTCTCGAAATTCTTGGTGCCATTGAAGGCCATGTGCTCGAGGAAATGGGCCAGCCCCAGCGTCTTCTCCGACTCGAGGATCGAGCCGGCGTTGATGATGAGATGAAACTGCGCGCGGTTTTCCGGCTTCTTGTTCGCACGCAGGTAATAAGTCAGTCCGTTCGGCAGCTTCTTAATCGTCACGGCCGGATCGATCGGCAGCGGATCCGTGTCGGCGGCGGACGCCGGCCCCACGCCCAGCACGAGGCACGAGAACAGAACCAAACTGCGGTGGAGCAAAGTCTTCATAAAATCAAATCAGGTGAATCGGGCGCGAAGATAATTGAGCGCATCGCCTTGGCAAGCGCGGGCCACTTTCAATCACCCACCCTCGAATTCAGGAGACCCAACCGGAACTTCTCCCGTCCCCGGAGCCTGAGAGCCGGTCTGAGAATCCAGAATCCGGTGGCACCAGACCCGGACGGAGTGCGCCCGTCCCGGGCGCAGCGACGCACGAACTGCGGCCGGCATGGATTTTTGCAGCGCCTTCCACCTTTTCAAGCTTCTGTGCCCGAGACGGGCGCACTCCGTCCGCCTGATTTTCAGACCGGCTCTAAGTCAGGCGCCCCCAAGTCTCGCCATCGCCGCGAGGAATTTCCCCTGCGTCGTCTCCCACGAGTTCGCCTGCTTGAACTCGGTGACACTGAGCCGGTCGAGGTAATTTGCGCCCGCGCGCATCTTGAGGATCTCGTCCTCGGCTGCCGCCTTGAACGCCGCCAGATCAAACGCCGGCACGTAGCGCACGAAGTTTCCGAAGACCGGCCGGTAGTTGGGAATTTCGTAGGCCACCACCGGCGTGTTCGCGATGATCGACTCGCCCACCACGCGCGGCGAACCTTCGTGCCGGCTCGGCATCAGGAAAACGCGGCTCGCCTTGAACAGCCGGATCTTTTCCGTCTCGCTCACGAAGCCCGGGAATGTGACGTGCTTCTCCAGGCCGCGCCTCGCGATCTCCGGCGCGAGCGCGTCCTTCACGTTGCCGATGAAGACGGCACGGAAGTTCTCCAACTTCTTCGCGAGGCACTCCAGCGTGGCCAGCAAGTCATCAATGCCCTTCTGCCGATGCACCCGCCCGATCCACACCGCGTCGAACTCGCGCGGCGGCGCGGGCACCGACTCGTTCAACGTCACTTCCAATCCATACGACACGTAGGTCAGCTCGTCGTCGCGGAAGCCGAGCGCGCGCAAGTCGGGCTTCATCGCCGGGTGCAGATGGAAGAGATGCTTGTGCTTGCAGCCCGCGAAGCGCCGCAGCGAATGCCGCTGGCTCGCCCAGTAATGCAGCGACGCCGCCCGCAACGCGTCCACGTCCGGGCGCGAACGCGTGACGATCTCGCCGAAGCCGGGCGCGTTCATGTGCCACACCATCATCTTGCGCCGCGCCGCGCTGCGCACCGACGGCAGCACGTCGAACCAGTAGTCCGACGTGGCATAGACCACATCTTCCGGCCGGATGATCTCCAGTGCGGCCATCGTGCGGCGGTAACGCGCATACATATCGCGGAACAGCTTCACCTGCCCGCCAAACACGCCGGTGTCGGTCTTGGGCATCATGCCGCTGTCGGTGAGCGTCACCGTGCCGGGCACGTTGTGCTTGCGCAGAACTTCCTGGAGCGCGTGCCCGCCGAAGAAGTTCAACTCGTAGCCGGCCCGCACCGCGCCCTCGGCCAGCTTGAGAAAATGAATGTCCCCGCCCGCGATGCTGGTGGAGAAGATGCCGTTGGTGAAGAAGTGCAGGCGCATGGGTTAAAGATCCAAGATCCAAGATCCAAGATCCAGATAAGCTCCAAACACCAAACACCAGTTGGCTCCCGTCGTCGCATCGACAGCTTGGAGCTTGGTGCTTGGTGTTTCCCTGGAGCTTGGAGCTTGGAGCTTGGAGCTTTTCCCTTTCATTCACTTCAGCGTCTGCTTCACCTGCAGGTCCGCGATGTTCGTGTCCTTGGGGCGCGCGCGATGCGTGAACCACCCCCACACCGTGCCGGCCAGCGAACCCACGCTTGCCGGCCCATGCCACAGCCACCGCACGTCGCGATCCCGCACCAGCCCGAGCACCGTATGCCACAGCGGCCCGACCAGACTCACGCAGTAGAAGCACGCCAGCCAGCCCGGCACCGGCGGCTTCTGTTTCATCCACGACGTGTCCGTGTCCCCGCGCACATTCATGAAATGCACCATCGCGCGCCGCCGCTTCTGCACGAAGCCCCACCACGTCTGCACGTAATAATGATGCACCCCGCGCCCCGCGATGCGCAGCCACTCGCGCTGCCCGCCGTGCATCAAGTGCAACGCGATGTGCGTGTCCTGAAAATGTTCCCTGGCCCGCACCCGCTCCAGATCCGCGCGCCGGAAGACGAACCCGTTCGCCCCCAGCGGATACGCGCACGACTCGCCCGGCACCGTCCACCGCTCCACCTCGCCCGCGCGCGCGACGAGCCGCGGATTCACCGCCATCAACCAGCAGATCGGATCACTGATGTGCAACCGCGCCGTGAGGTAGGCGCAGAACGAACTCATCTTCGCCGACGGCAGATAATAACTCTCCACCCCGAGCGCCTGCGGGTGCGCCGCCAGCGCGCCCACCGCCCGCTTGATGTAATCCGCGTGCGTGATCTCATTGTCCGCGTCCACGAACACGATGTATTCCCCCGTGGCGTGCTGAAGCGCGAGCCGCTTGCCCTGCTCCATGTCGCGCCCGCGATCATCGATCACCACCGCGCGGTATTTCGCGGCGATGTCCCGCGTGCCGTCCGTGGACATCGCGTCGGCGAGGATGATTTCGTAGCGGTCGCGGGGATAAGTCTGTTTCGCGATGGAGCCAAGGCAGTTCTCCAGCAATGCCGCCGCATTGAGCGTGGGCATGATGAAACTGACTTTGGGCAACGGCGCAACCATCCGGCGTAACATCGGGAAAGAGCGGGCCGGTGACAATGTTGAATCGAGAAGCGGCAGCGTGGGGGGTGCATCTTGACACTGTTCTTAAAGTGAGGTGGTCACGGTTCCTCGACCGGCAAAAACAAGAACATGGCTGTCGTGTCGTCACATGAAAAAAGCATCGCCCCAAACGCAACCCAGTCCCGGTCCCCAACCCCGGCCCACGCTGGCCGAGGTCGAACGTGAAGTGGTGGCCGAGTCCCGTGAATGGGGCCGGCGACGTCTCCAAGAACGACTGCAACAACTGGCCGGGGAAGAAGGCCAGGTTTTTTCCCCTCGCCCAGCGCAAGCGCCGTCCGCTGACCTTGGTCAGCGAACTGGGCGAGATCAAACTCACCGTCGATTACGGTCAGGACCGGGCCAGCGGTGAGTGGTTCTGCCCGGTGCGCCGGGCCTGGGGTCTGGGCGCGCATCAACAGATCACGCCGGCCTGGGCGCAGAAGCTCGGCTTCACCGTGACCGCGACCGGCTCCTACGAGGAAGCCGCGGCCGTGGCCAGTTGCTGGGGCCGGGCCATCGACGACTCCACCCTGCACGCGCTGGTGCAACGCGTGGGGGCGCGCGCCCAAGTCCAGGCCCGGGCGCGCTACGACACGCTCCCCAAAGAGCGCCAGCCCGGCCAGGCTCCCAGCGCCCTGGGCGTGGCCTTGGTCGATGGCTGCCAAGTGCGCGAGCGTGGGGCCGGCTGGGGCAAAAAGCGGACGAAGAAAAACCGCGTGGAGTGGCACGAACTCAAGCTGGGCGTGTATTACCGGCACGAACAGGCCGCCCGGACGGAAGGCGGGCGCGGGCTGCTGGCGGACAAGGTGGTGGTGAGTTGGCTGGGCGAGCCGCTGGAACTGGGCCGTCGCCTCCAGTGGGAGGCGCAACGCGAGGGACTGGGCCGGGCGCGGGAAGTGTTATTCTTGGGCGACGGAGCGGCCTGGGTTTGGAACCTGAAGGAGGATCGCTTCGCCTCCGCCCACGGGCTGCTGGACTTTTACCACGCCAGCCAGCACCTCTGGGAAGTGGGCCGCGCGCTGCGCGGGGAAGCCCCGCCGGAGTTGAGCGCGTGGGTGGAACCGCGGCGGCACCGGTTGCGCCACGGACGGGAGCGGGCGGTGCTGGGAGAAATCGCCCGGCTAAAAAAGCGGCGCGGGGCGGCGGGCAAAATCCT
>JANOQV010000172.1:0-27045 GCA_031414955.1 Pedosphaera sp.
TCGCGGTGCAAATGGCACGCGCCCCGGCCGCCGAGTGAGCAATAAGGCTCAGACTCCCGCTCCAGTTGCGCGAGCCGCGACATGGAGTCGTAAAGACCGGCGTCACGAGCGCGCAGGTCGGCAAAGCGACCTTCTTCCAGCAGCATCCGGCTTTGGGGATCGAGCAGAAACGCGACGAAGACCGTCCGCAGTTCCCGACTGTGCGTCGCGTTGGTTTCCTGCGTGGCGACGAATCTTTCAAACGCTTCATCCGCAAGCTGACTCCGCGTCGAAATCTCGCTAGTCAATCCGAACACGCGGGCGAGGATTTCCCGCAAGCTCGGCAGGCGATCGGATTTGTAAACCTCCTGGAGCTTCGGGAGATTCCAGAACTCTTGCGGCTTCTCGAATAGCAGACGACGGACGCGCTCCTCGACGGCGGGCCAGTCTTCATCGTCGTAAGCCTGGCGTAGCACGGCGTCAGCGGCGACGGCTTCACTGGCCTGTTGCGCGAAACGCACGCGATACATCTCGCGGTCAATCCGCATCCCAAAAAGACCGATCTCTTCGCGGATGACCTCTGCCATCGGGTCAGGCGAGGTATTCGTGAAATCTTCGAGACGGATGCCACCCTCACCACCACCACCGCCTTCTTCCGGCGGGCCTTTGGGCAAAGTCAGCTTTTGGTCGTAATCGAAATCCTTCTCGAAGTATTCGCAGTTGGCGAAGAAGTCGAAGAGCGCGAAGCCATCTTTCTTGGCCGTGCGCTGGCTTGCGCCTTCGCCGTGCTTGAAGGTGTAGAGCCGCGTGCCGCGACCTTTGATTTGGATGAAGTCGGTCGGGGAGAAAATCGGACGTGTCAGTGCCACGTTCAGCAGGTCTTCGCAATCGTAGCCGGTGGTCATCATGCCGACGGTCACGCAGACGCGCGTCCGGCTGGTGTCGTAATCGCGAAACTCGTCTGCTCGCCACTTGGATTTGCCGTTGAGGTTGTTATTGGCGAAATCAATCGTCATCTGCTGCGCGCCGGGAATGTTCGACGTGACCTGCACCGCAAACGTCGAACCGGCGGCGTATTCCTTCGGCCAGCGGCGCGTCGCCTCCTCGTTGAGCAGCGTCACCAGCTTGGTGGCGTGCTTGCGGCTGACGGCGAACATGGTCGTCTTGCCAGGTTCGCCTGTGATGGGGTCGCACTTGGCGTTTTCGAGGAAGCAGCGGACGAAGCTCAGGTTGGTTTCATCTGAGAAAAACTTCCGCTCGTAGTCGCGCTTGCCGAAGGTCACTTCGGTTTCCTGCCCGTCCTCATTGGGCGGCAGCGTCACCGCGTAGCCCTCGTCCGAAAGCATCTGCGTGGTGATGTCCGTGCGGGCATCGAGTGCGACGGGATTGCAGAGATACGGCGGGACGTGCTGAACGGCCTTGAGCAGGCTGTAGCTAAAAGTGGGCTTGCCGTCGTCACTGCCGAACGTCTGATAAGTATCGAGCAACAACCGCCGCTCGTATTCGCGCGGATCGTTCTGCCGCGCCGCATCATCCAGGCCTTTGAGATAATCACGCGGCGTGGCGGTGAGGCCGAGCTTCGCGCCCACGAAATACTCGAAGATGGCCCGGTTGTTTCCGCTGATGGTGCGGTGCGCTTCGTCGCTGATGATGAGCTGAAAATCCGTCGGGGCGAACTCGTGCAGGAAACGGTTGCGGGCGGCGAGGCTTTGAATCGTCGTCACCACCACCTGTGCCTGCATCCAATCCCGGCGCTTCTGTTTGTAGATGACGGTCTGAATGCCGTCGTTGGCGAGGTAGGCGTTGAAATTCTTCCACGCCTGATTCTCCAGCTCCAACCGGTCCACGAGAAACAGGATGCGCGTGGCGTTCTCGGTGCGGAGATACAGCTTGGCGATGGCCGCGCTCAACAGCGTCTTGCCCGTGCCCGTCGCCATCTCAAACAGAAACCGATGCAGCGAGGGTGAAGCAGCCTTTTGCAGCGCCCGCATCGCCTCGACCTGATAATCCCGCAGCAGGCGGATTTTCTTGTTCACCATCACAGTCGCGCGATCAGCGGAGGAATACGAAAGCCATGCGGCATCTTGCGACACGGCGATGTAATTCTCATCCACCTTCACGGCGGCGAGGCGCGCGGCATCAGGCCGCCACTCCGCCGCCTGGCCCAGTTGTTCCAAGGGCAGGAAGCGCGACACCTTCACCGGATTGCCCTGCCGCAGATTCCAGTAGTAATGCACCAGCCCGTTGCTCAGGAAAATGTGGCTGACTCCGAGGCTCTCCGCGTAGGCGCGCGCCTGCTCCTTGCCGGTGAGCGGGTCAATGCCTTCGCGCTTGGCCTCCGTGACCGCTACCGGGCGCTGGTCGGTATTCAGGTGGACGTAATCCACGAAGCCGTTCGGCGCGTGCTCAAAATCCTTGCCCAAATCCTGACTGGGGGAAAAGGCCCGCCGCGTGACGCGATGCTCGCAGATGATGTTTTCGCGCCGCCCCTGCGCATCCGGAAGAAACCGCCAGCCCGCCTCCTCCAGCATCTTGTTGATCGTGATGCGCGCTTGGGCTTCGGAAGGCATGGTGTGGGGAAATTACGACTGCGTGCTGTCTCCGTCAGTCAAACCTTCAGTGAAATCACGCTGGCCGCCGTTGAAAAATGCGCGGTCGAAACCGTCCGCCAGCTTGATGGCTTTGAACGCCACCTTTCCTGCTGTTTTGAATGTCTCGCAGTAGCGGTAAAAGGATTCCGAGTCATCCGTGATGACATACTCCGCATCAATGCGTGCGGCTTGCGCGATGATTTTGATGTCATCCTTCAAGGCATCGCGCTCCACACCGGGCGGACGCAATGGTTTCCAATCCAGCGCGGCGACGCGCAGGGCGTCATCCCAATTGAACGGCAGCACCACGCAGCAACGAAGGATTTGCGGGTCAATCTCCTGCTTCACGCAAAATTCCGAAACCACGATGGTCGAGAGATACATCGGGATTTGGTTCTCGGTGAAATGCCGCCAGTAACGGCGGGCCGCCTCATGATGCGCCCGGTGGCTGCCCGCCAGCGTGATCAGAAAACTCGTGTCCAGCAAAACTCCGGCCGCCATGCGTCAGTCTCCCCTCGCTTCCCTGACCCACTTGGCCGCGTCCGGCACGTCCGCCCAAGCTTTCGCGCCCTTGGCGGCAAACCGGTCCAGCGCCGCCTCGTCATAACCCGGTTGATAATCCATGAAGGAAATCAAATGGACGTTCCGCAACTCGCCCGTCTTGTAATGCTGCTCGGCGCGAACGTGCAGCAGCGCCTTGTGATAAAGCCGGTTTTCCAATTGATCACGCAGGTAGCCTTGGGCCGCACCCACCAGCAGCGTCCGGCCTCCACGATCCAGCTTGAGGTGGATGTTGGCCTTTTGCACGCCGCCCATGTCGGTGATCTCGCCGAAGAGGTATTTCTCCACCGCTACCCACGGGATGATTTCGCCGACGCGGTAATCCGTCTCACGGCTGATGCGCACTTTGGCAATTCCCTCGCCTCCAGGCCGGACCTCGTAATTCAACTCCGGATTGCTTTTCGCCCGCGCCTGCCACTTCTGCACCACTTCCGCCCGCTTGATGTCCAGTTCGCCCAGCACATCCTGCCGGGACATCAGCTTCAAATCCGGTTCCAGGCTGGACAGCACCAAAGCCGGCAGCAAGGCGCGCAGCACGTAGGAACTCTTCGCAATCTCGACGTGGACTTGATCCAGTTTCAGCTTTTGGCTCCCGCCGATGAAGGTCTCGACCTGCTGGTTGAACTCATTGAACTGCGAGAGGCCGATGGTGCGCGGGGTAATCTCCTGCCCCTCCACCTTGCCGTGAAGCACAAACTCAATGGCGGTGTTTTCGTTCATGGCCTGCTTGATGGCGGCAACATACGCTATGCCCAAGCGCTTGGGCAAGCGTAGCGCAGTCCGGTTGGGATGGGAGCGCGGGCTTCAGCCCGCTTCAACTTCCGCCACGCCCGCCGCGCAGGGATTATTCCGATGCTTGCTCTCGTTCGGACGGTGAAGCGGCCTGAAGGCCGCGCTCCGAGGGCGTTCATGGCGTGGCCTCCGGGGTGTTGCCCCAGACGCGGTCGAGGACGCGTTGGATTTTGGCCTCGAAACGGGGGAGCAGCGCACGCACCGAATCCATCTGCGCCGCCTCCGCGTCCAGCTCCGCCACGAGACGACGTTGCTCCGTCAGAGGCGGCAGGGGGATTTCGCACGCGCCGCGCCGGTAGGGCCAAAGGCCCGCCGCCATCCCAGCCTGGGCCAACGGCCCAGGTCTCGTGGAAAACAAAATCATCAGGGCTGAAAGCCCGTCCCATCGTTCAATCCCACACATAAGCTTCGTCGTATTCCACGCCGTATTTTTTCAGGAACATCCGAAATTCATCCTGGAACGTCCGCGTTTTGTGATGCTCCTCTTGGCCGTCAATGTAGGCGCGCAGGGAATCCAAATCCGCCGGGCCGACGGAAAAACATCCGTAGCCACGTTGCCACGAGAAGTCGGCGAGGCCCGGGGATTGCGTCTTCACCCATTTCGACGAGGACGTTTTCAACGTCTCCACCAAATCCGCGATGGTGATGGTGCGCGACAATCGGATGGCAAGGTGAACATGGTCCGCCACGCCGCCGACGCGATACGCCTCGCATCCCGCGTTGCGCGCCACGGTGGCGAGATACGCGTGGAGTTTCGGGCGCGTGTCCGGGTCGAGGAATGGGCGGCGTTCCTTCGTGCTGAAGATGACGTGGACGATGACGAGGCTCAATGATTGTGGCATGGCGATGTTCGGTTAGGGCCAACGGCCCGATTGATTCCAGCCTGGGGCAACGCCCCAGGAAATCGGCAAACAAATTTGTCCCCAGCGCCAACGGCGCGGTTCACCGGGCCGGACGAATGATTGCGGTTGCGGTTTTGTTGGCATGTTCGCGGTTTGATGGGTCGGGCTTTCAGCCCTCATATTGTTTTCGGCCTTTGACCTGGGGCGTTGCCCCAGGCTGGGATGGCGATGCGCCGTTGGCGCTTTCGGAGTCGCCGTTCCAGACGGCGTCAATCGTCGTCTGGATGCGTTCGCGGTCGGCGGCGATTTCGGATTCCAAGCGGGCAATCTCGTTCTGGTAGCCCTCGATTTCCGCCACGATGCGCCGCTGTTCCTCCAGCGGTGGCAGCGGGATTTCGAGTTGTTTGAGTGCGTTCGCATTGAATTGTGGCTGTCCGCCGCCAGAAACCAATTGGTCACGCTGCTGCCAATACTGTTTCGACTGCGCGAAGCACCAGTAGAACTCCGGCAGCACCTTTTCCGGGTCGAAGCGAATCCGAATGAGATATGAAGCGAAGACTGCTGGCTCATCAGAGTCGAAAAGAAGCGTCTTACCCGCCGTCGCGCCAATTCGGGCAACGAGGATGTCGCCTTTGCACGCCAGACAAGCCTTCGCTTCCTTGTCGAGTTTGATGAATTTTGCATCGCCGGGGCGAAGCCGACCGAACTCGTTGATGTCCGTGATGCGAACGTAACGAATGTCTCCTTCGTCGGCTGCGGTCGCCGTGTGTCCGTATTCAAATGTGGCGACATCACCCAAGGAAACCGTTTCGACTTCTGTGGATGTTGAACCGTTTCCGAGAAACGCCTCGGCTTGCAGGCTGACGGAGGGCATTTCGAGCAGCGCCTTTTTCTCCACACGCTTCCACACCACGCCAGCGCCAACGGCGCTGCCCATCCCAGCCTGGGGCAACGCCCCAGGTGCGTCGTTCAAAAACATTTCCGAGGGCTGAAGGCCCGATCCATCGGCGGCGGATTGTTTGTCGCGGTGGGATGGGGCGGGCCGTTGGCCCTTCAATTGGTTTTGGGGATTCGTTTCCTGGGGCGTTGCCCCAGGCTGGGATAATGCCGCGCCTTTGGCGCTCAACGTCGGGCCGTTGGCCCTGCAATCCGCGCCGCCATTCGTCATTCGGAATTCGCCATTCGTCATTTGGAATTCGCCATTCGTCATTTGCTTGAGCCACGCCTTCACCACGCGCTCCGCTTCCGGCAGGTCGTTCGCCTCGATGGGATTTCGTTTGTCGCCGAGGTCGAAGCCGTCGGCGGTGATTTTGAGTAAGAGGATTTCCTTGGTCTGCCGCGCGAGTTTTTTGTCGAGCAGGAGGATGCTGGTCTTCACGCCGGAGTAGGGCTTGAACACGCCCGCCGGGAGCGAGACGACGGCCACGAGCGAGTCCTCGACGAGGAAGCGGCGCAGTTTCACGTAGGCGTTCTGCGTGGTGGCCACGATGCCGTTGGGCACGATGACGCCGCCGCGCCCGTCGCCGCTTAGGTGCTCGGCGATGTAGTCGGTGAAGAGCACCTCGGCCTTCTTCGCGGCGATGCGGAATTTGGTGTGCGGGGTGACGCCGCCTTTCGGGGTCATGAACGGCGGGTTGGCGAGGATGAGGTCGGCCTTCTCGTGCCAGCGGGCGTCGTTGCTCAGGGTGTCGTAGATATGGATGGCGGGGTCGGGAAAGCCGTGGAGGAAGAGGTTCACCTTGCTCAGCTTCACCATCTGATCGTCCACGTCGTAGCCGGCGAGGTTGCCATAGACCTTCTGGCGCTGGGCGTGGGTGAGTTTGTCGCCGGGCATGGTCGAGCCGGGCGAGGTGCTGTGCGCGAGGATGTGCCGGTAGGCGGAGACGAGGAAGCCGCCCGTGCCGCACGCGGGGTCGAGGATTTTGTCGCCCGGCTGCGGGTCGAGGCAAGCGACGATGAAATCAATGATGTGGCGCGGGGTGCGGAACTGGCCGTTCTCGCCCTGCGCGCCGGTGCATTGCAGGAGGTATTCAAAGGCGTTGCCGAGTTCCTCGCTGTGCGAGTAGGCGAAGCCGTTCACCTCGGTGAGGAACATGGTGAGGATGCGGCCGTCGCGGAATTTCAGGAAGGCGTTGCGGAAGATGTCGCGGAACAGGCCCGGCAGGTGCGCGGCTTTCTTCGCGTGACCGAGGGCTTCGACGCCCTCGGAAAAGAGCGTGACGCGTTCGTCGGCGGAGACGGTCTGCGGGAGGAGATTGCGCCAGCGGTATCTCGCCAACTCGCCGGTGAAGAAGCTGCGTTTGCCGCCGAGCTTCACGGATTCCTCATCAAGGTCGTCCATGAATTTGTAGATCAGCGCGAGGGTGATGAGTTCGACCTGATTGGACGGCTGCGGGAGTTTGCCGACGAGGACGTCGCGGCAGTTATCAATGCGGCGTTTGGTTTCGGAGTTGAGCATTAGAGATTGGTGGCTGGTTTCTACTCCATCAGCTTTCGATGAGGCGGCGGTGGTCTTTTTGGGATGGAGCGAACCAGATCATCGGGGTGATGATGATGGAAGGTGCGCCGGGTGGCGAGCGGCTTTTGTCTGGCTCACGCTGCCGGGGCGCGCTCAAGGTTGCGCCACGAGAATGAATCCCGTCGCCAGGTCGCCCAGCAGTTGTGTGCGCCGACCGCGGTGCAGCCAGTGCCAGTAGCCGATGAGCGCGCAAAAGAACGCGTCGGTTTGGTCCTCAATGTTTTTCGTCCACGGCGTGCCCAGCAGGCGGGAGAGTTCAGCGCTCACTTCCAGCGCGGGAAAATGGGCGGTCAGGCATTCATGGCGATGAACGCTCGCGCACCATCGAGGTGTTCCTCGGGAAACGCCAGCAATCCGGACTCAGCGCGATACGACGAGCAGGGCGAGCGCGATCATCCCGCGGGCCGACCAGGCCACCGTGCGCACCCAGTTGGTTCTGACCAAGCGGCGATGAGTGGCGTCATCGAAACTTTGCTCCAACCGGCGATGCGCGGGCACCTGCCAGAGCCAGGTGCTGAGCCAGATCACCATCAGCAGGACGAACCCGCTCCAGGCGAGCATGCCGCCCAACCGCCAGACCAGGGCGACGGCGCTCAGGAGTTCGGCCAGCATCGGGACCGCCAGCACGTAACCAGTTCGTCGCGTGTTCTGCCGCTCGTATTCTGCGAACCCCGCCTTGCCGACTCGATGGAACAACGGGTAGTGAACAATTTGCACGAACCAGATCACGCCGACCATGAAGAGCGTCACCACCACATGAACGAGCAAGAGCCAATCGTTGAAGGAGGCAAGATTCATGACGGGTGAGTGAGAAGCGGGGCAGCGGCGGCAAGGCGAGAGACCAAGCCTCTCTCGCCAAGGCGCTCGTGAGAAAAGTTCTCCACCGCCGCCCTGTTCCGTGCCAATGCGTGCATCACGCCCGCCATGTTTGACTCAATTCGGCCCGGACGCAAACTCGGGCGGAGGGCGGATGTCGCCGCCTTGATGATTTGTTCCCGTCCGATCTTTGGTCTATGACTTCTTCGTGATGACGTCCACTCCCACTCCAGGTTTCCCGACCGAGTCGCAACGCCTCGCGGCACGGATGCGTCCCACTGGGCAGCCGGTGATGTTCCAGTCGTGGAGCGATCTGCTGTTTCTGCACTGGGAGTATTCCGTCGCGGCGATTCAGGCGACGCTGCCGGACGGTTTGTTCGTGGATACCTTCGGCGGCAAAGCGTACCTCGGTATCGTTCCGTTCTTCATGCGGAACATCCGCCCGCGCTTCCTGCCCGCCGTGCCGGGCATCTCGAACTTCATGGAGTTGAACTTGCGCACTTACGTCCATGACCGGGCGGGCGTACCGGGCGTCTGGTTCTATTCGCTGGACGCAAATCAATGGCTGGCGGTGAAGATGGCCCGGCAGTTTTTCCATCTGCCCTACGAACATGCGAAGATGAATTCGAGCCGCACGCCGGAAGGCCGCATCCGCTACGAATCGCGGCGGGTCGGCCAGCGGGCAAACGGTGCGAGTTGTCTTTTCGACTATGCCCCCGGCACGGAATTGCCGCCGTCCGCGCCCGACTCGCTGGAGTTCTTCCTGATCGAGCGTTACCGCCTTTATTCCAGCGCGCCGGACGGTCTCCGGCGCGGCACGGTTTTCCATCCACCGTATCCGTTGTGTCGCGCCGAGGTGACGGCCTGGGACGAACACTTGTTGATGCTCAATGGCTTTTCGCCCTCCGGCCGGCCGCCTGACCACATCGTCATGTCGCGCGGCGTGGACGTGACCGTCTTTCCGCTGGAACGAGGATGACTTTCCTGCGCAAGGAGGATGCCATTAACGGAACACGGGGAATTCACTGCTCCACCGGCGGACGCGGGCGACGTGGAGGTTGACCACCAGGTGCGCCGCCACCGTCCCGCGGCGCGGGCCGAAGCTCCTCCGCCGTCAATCGTCCATCGCCGTTGCGATCCAGTTTCCGCAACAAGGCCGGGGAATTTTCCAACTCCCACTCATCAATGGTGCCGTCGCCGTTCGCGTCGAGCGCGCTCATCACGGGCGGCATGGGAAGGCGCTGGCCCGGACCTTGACCCGGCGGATTGTTTTGCAGGCGTCCTTCACGCGGCGGACCAGTGACCACGAGCAGCCAGCCGCCATCCTTCAATTTCACTGCGCCGGGATCAGCACCCATCACCGACGGAAAATCTTCATCAACGATCCATGACACGCCGTTTGTGCTCGTGGCGGTCCAGACACTACCGGGACCGCCGGTGCCGAAGAAGCGAATCACGTTGCCGTCGGATTGCGCATTGCCCAACCAGCGCAGCCAGTTGTCCAGTGGCACATCGGCCTGGCGCGTGAAGTTCAATCCATCTTTGCTCGTGGCGTGATAGCCGGTGCCGCCGCGCGGCTGGTCAGCGGGATCGCGCCGCGCCACGCCGGGATTGTTGCCCGCGCCATTGTCTGGTGCGAAGAGATGAAACACGTCGTGATGCAGGGCCACCGCGCAATCAATCACCGGACGCCCTTCGATTCCGAAACGCACGCCCGGCTCGAACACGAAGTCGAGGCCGTTGCTCGACACCGCAGAATAAATCGCGGGCCGATCCTCGTTGAACTGCCGGCCCTTGAGCGAAGTGAAGTAAAGTCGCACGCGGCCATCGGACAACGGCACCAGCGTGGGATCGAACGGGAAACGCATTCCTTCCGGCAATCCCTCCAGCCGGATCACTTGCGCATCCGTCCAAGTCCGGCCTTCGTCGGACGAGAAATGCACGGCCACCTTGTCGAAGTCCGCGTCGTTGTCGGCGGGAAAATGCTGATGCGCGGCGGCGAGTCGTCCGTCCTTCAGCCGTGCGACCGTGGGCACGCCGGCGCGCGGGAACGTGGCGAGCTTCTCCACCTGGCCGTCCGCGCTGGCGCGATATGCAAGCACGTCGTTATCCCACGGGCCGGGCCGGTTGCGATTGGGCTGGCCTTGGGGATTGAACGGCGGCGGCTCATTGTCTTGCGCTGGCAACGGTTGGCCAAAACAAACTCCGAGAGCACAAAGGAACGCGGCAATAACGAGACTCAGGCTCTCCCGGAGAGATTGTTTTTGGCTCATGGCAGAATAAGCATAGATCAAGGCGTGGCTCTGCGCAGCGACAAAAATCAGCGGTCCAGGCCGACGGGGCGCATCTCAATTCTCCCCTATACACGGCGCGCAGCCCTGTGATTTACTCGGCGCGTGAATGTAAACCTCGGCATCTGGGACAAGCTGACCAAGCTGGCCGTGTTCTTTTTGTTCATCCTCGGCGTGGCGGGGGTCGCGCTTTGGTATTTCCCACTGATCAAGCAGAACGAGCGGATGCGACAGGACATGCTCAAGCTCGACGCAAAAATTAAAATCGAGCAAGAGCAGGATCGAGCGTTGCGCTCGTCCTTCGAGGCCGTGCGGAACAATCCCAAGACGATCGAGCGGCTGGCGCGCGCCAATCTCGGTTACGCCAAACCTGGCGAAACGGTCATCCGTTTTGAAGCTCCGACCCCGCCGCGCTGATTCTCTCTCGTCCTGGGAATTTTTCCGCGCTGAGAATCCCGGCCGACCCAAGGCCCGGTTCCCGAGGCAAAAGCACTTTACTTGACTGCGCGCACTGGACACCTTGGCGGCGCTCCTGAACGTGAAACGGAAGCGGCCGATTAAACCTGTCGTCCATTTGCTTTCTCCGTGGATTCCGGCGGCTAGTCCTGGTGAAGACCTTGTGGTGATTCAAATTTTAAAACCTGTTTCGAGGGCGGAGCTTCCGTGCCCTCAAGGATTCGGCGCGGACGAGGCGTCGTGCCCATGAACCGCGCCGCCATGGATGTCTGGCTGGAGCGAACCATTCTGATTCTGGTCGTCGGCCTCCTGGGATTCGCCGTCCTGGCCTTGGGCGCGGCGCGACCGTCCGAGTATGCCATCGTGTGCTGGTTGATTACGGCTACCTTGGTGCTCTGGGGAGTGCGAGTCTGGCTGGCCCCGAAGTTTCGCTTTCTCTGGCCACCCATCTGCTGGGCCATCGTGCCCTTTGTGGGTTATGCCATCTGGCGGGCTTACACGGCAGAACTGAAATTTCCCGCGCGCGAGGAACTCCTCCAGATTCTCTTCGCCGCCCTGCTCTTCCTCGTGGTGGTGAACAATCTGTACGGGCAGGAATCCGTGCGCAGTTTGAGCTTCTGCCTGGTAGGACTGGCCATGATCGTGGCCATGTACGGGCTTTATCAATGGCTTCGTCCCTCAAACTTGGTCTGGGGTTTCGAGCGGCCGTTGAGTTATCAGGGCCGGGCCTCGGGCACTTTTTTCTGTCCAAACCACATGGCGGGTTTTCTGGAAATGATCATGCCTATCGGACTGGCCCTGACGGTAACGGGACGGGTCAAACCGGTGACCCGCATCCTCCTGGGTTATGCCACGCTGGTTTCGCTGGCCGGCATCGCCACCACTCAATCGCGCGGCGGCTGGATTTCCGCGATGGTGTCGCTCATGGTGCTGTTCCTCTGTCTCATCCGGCGCAAAGACCAGCGCTGGATTGCCGTGATCATGCTCGGGGTGATGACCGCCGCCGGCTCGTGGCTTTACACACGGTCCGTCGCCCATCGCAGCGCCCAGACCTATCTCAGCGGGCACGAGCGCGACATCCGCCAGCGCCTCTGGGTGTCGGGTTTACAAATGTGGAAGGACGCTCCCTGGACGGGCGTCGGCCCCGATCATTTCGACTACCGTTTTCGCCAGTATCGCGAGCCGGTGGACAAGACCCAAGTCCGGCCCGGCCGGATGCATAACGATTATCTCAACACGCTGGTGGACTATGGGGCCATTGGCTTGCTGCTCATCCTGCTCCCCATGGGCGTCGGGGTCTGGTCCGTGATTCGCTGCTGGCGGCATGTGCAGCGCGGGGAAAACGATTTGGGGCAGAAGAAAAGCAATCGCGCCGCCATCGTGCTGGGGGCCTCGGCGGGACTGGCGGCGTTGCTCGTCCATTCCTGTCTCGATTTCAACATGCACATTCCGGCCAATGCCCTCGTCGCCACCACGCTGCTGGCGCTGCTGGGCAGCCACATCCGCTTCGCCACCGAACGCTATTGGTTTACCGCCCGCTGGCCCCTCGCCACCGGCGCGACCCTGGCCCTCGCGGCCAGTTTGTTCTTTCTGCTTCCGGCCACGGTGCAACGCAGCCGCGAGGCCGGCTTGTTGCGCCGCGCCGCGCTCCTGACCGATGGCACTACCAACAAGATCGAGATGTTGAAAACGGCCTTCGCCGTGCAGCCCTTGAACTTCGAGACGGCGGCGGCCATCGGCGAACATCTTCGGGTTATCGCCTGGATGGGGGAGGACGGCTATGAAGAGATCGCGAAGGAGGCGATGGGATGGTTCCAGCGCAGTCTGGCCCTGAACAAGTACGACACGTTGAGCCACCTGCACATCGGCATGTGCCTCGACAAGATCGAGCAGCATGGGGAAGCCGCGCCCTGGTTTGCCAAGGCCCTCGAAATGGATCCGGCGTATTGGTATCCCCATGCCATGATGGGCTGGCACGAATTCCAGGTCGGCCACTACCAGGAAGCCCGCGAGTGGATGGTGAAGTCCCTCGGGCTTTACCAGTCGGACGGAACCACCGGGAACACCTTTGCCTGGCAATACGTCCAAATCATCGACCGCATGAACCGCAACCCGAACGCCCGGCTGCAAACCCTCCAGTGAGCGCGCCTGGAACTTTCAGTTGACAGTCCGCCGCCAAAAACGCTGTCATCCACCATCTCTTTTAACGCTCGGCGCGCGATTTTTTGCGCGCCGGATAACAAAACCAAATGAGTCAGAAGAAAATTAACGTCGCCATTGTCGGGCTTGGATTTGGCGCGGAATTCATCCCCCTTTGGCAGAAACATCCCCATGCGGATTGCTACGCCATCTGCCAGCGTAACGAAAAGAAACTGAACGACGTCGGAGACTACTTCGGAGTTAGGGTCCGTTATCAGGAATTTGACGCGCTGCTCAAGGACAAGAACGTCGATGTCGTTCACATCAATTCCCCCATCCCCGACCACGGCTGGATGAGCATCGCCGCGCTCAAGGCGGGCAAACACGTCGCCTGCACCGTGCCCATGGCCACCAACATCGCGGACTGCAAAAAGATCGTCGAACTGGTCAAGAAAACCGGCCTGAAATACATGATGATGGAGACGGTCGTGTACGCCCGTGAGTATCTCTTCATGAAGGAACTGCTCGACCAGGGCAAGCTGGGCAAACTCCAGTTCGTCCAGGCGAGTCATCAGCAGGACATGGACGGCTGGCCGAATTACTGGCCCGGCCTTCCGCCGATGTGGTACGCCACGCACTGCGTTGGCCCCGTGGCGGGTTTGATCGGCAAGCCCGCCGAATATGTTTCCTGTTTCGGCTCCGGCACCGTGCGCAAGGAACTGGCCAAAGCCTATGGGTCGCCCTTCGCCGTCGAGACCGCGCACATCAAGTTCCGCGACACCGACGTCAACGCCCGCATCATCCGCTCGCTCTTCGACACCGCGCGTCAGTATCGCGAGAGCATCGACGTCTATGGCAGCAAGGCCTCTGTGGAATGGCCGCTCATCGAGCACCAACCTCTGGTCATGCACACCGCGAAACTGCCCGAGCCGAAGATTCCCAAGGCGGTCAAGTGTCCCGACTTTGCCAAGCGCCTGCCCAAAGGCATCGCGAAGTACACGACGCTGGGCGTTTATGACGCGAGCAAGAAGACCCACCTGAGCTTCACCCAGGGCAGCGGTCACGGCGGCAGCCATCCGCATCTCGCGAACGAATTTGCCATGGCGCTCCACGAAGGCCGCGACCCGTTTCCGAACGCGAAGCAATCCGCCAACTGGACCTGCGTCGGCCTTTGCGCCCACGAGTCGGCCCTCAAGGGCGGCGCGATCGTGAAACTTCCTGCATTCACTCAGTAAACAAAACCAACCAAAAAACAACATGAGTAACGGAAACGGAAATTCACCAAACGCCAAACGGCTGCTCTGGGCTGGCTTCATGGCCATCCTCGCGGCGGGCGTGGGCTTCTCAGTCCGAGGCGGCATTCTTGGCCAGTGGGCCGAGCAATTCGGCTTCACCATGACCGAACTGGGCACCATCACTGGCGGTGGCCTGACCGGCTTCGGCGCGGTCATCATCATCACCAGCCTGTTTGCCGATAAAATTGGCTACGGCAAGCTGATGATCGCCGCCTTTGTGCTGCACCTGATTTCCGCCGTGCTCACCCTGGCCACTCCGGCCTTCTTCGCCTCCGGCGGCAAGGATGCGGCCTATTGGTGCTTGTTCATCGCCATGTTCATCTTCGCCATCGGCAATGGCGTGTGCGAGGCCGTCGTGAATCCGCTCGTGGCCACCCTCTTCCCGAACAACAAGACCCATTACCTGAACATTCTCCACGCCGGATGGCCCGCCGGACTCGTACTCGGCGGACTGGCCTCCACCTTCATGGCGGCCAAGACGGATGCAGCCGGCCTGGTGATTTCGCCGGCGTTGGACTGGAAGATTCAAATGTCGCTCTTCCTGATTCCGGTCGTGTTCTACGGCGTGATGCTGCTCGGTCAGCGTTTCCCGAAATCCGAAGCGGCTTCCGCTGGCATTACGGTGGGCGAAATGATCACCACCGTCTTCGCCCCGCTGATGGTCGTCCTGCTCGTGTTGCATGCGCTGGTGGGCTATGTCGAACTCGGCACCGATTCGTGGATCAGCAAAATCACGGGCAGCATCATGGCCAGCCCGCAGAAGGGTTTGATGCTCTTCGTTTACACTTCCTCGCTCATGTTCGCGCTTCGCTTCGTCGCGGGCCCGATCGTTCACAAGATTTCGCCGCTCGGGCTGCTGTTCGTGAGCGGACTCTTCGGAGCGGTGGGCCTCACGCTGCTGGGCAACGCCGAGGGCGTGATCATGTGTACGATTGCCGCCACCGTTTACGCGCTGGGCAAAACCTTCCTCTGGCCCACCATGCTGGCCGTGGCCTCGGAGCGGTTCCCCAAAGGTGGAGCCGTTGCCATCGGCATGATGGGTGGAGTGGGCATGTTGTCCGCCGGTCTGCTGGGTGGCCCGGCCATCGGCTACAAGCAGGATTATTACGCCTCCAAGAACCTGGAACAGCAGGCTCCTGAAACCTACCAGCGTTACGCGGTAGCAGAGCCAAAGGGCTTCATGTTCCTCCCGAAGATCAAGGGATTGGACGGTGCGAAGGTCGGAGTGCTGGGCGACCAAGGCAAGGAACTCGGCAACGTCGGAGCCGCCCTGACCAAGGCCAATAAGCAGGATGCCAACCACGAGGCGCTGGCCAAATGGTGGGAAACAGCCAAACCTTCCGTGGACCAGGACGCCAAGCCCGTGGGTGCGGCCACTTTGTTCGGCGGGCGCATGGCCTTGAAGGTCACGGCCGCCGTCCCGGCCATCATGGCTGTCCTCTACCTCCTGCTTATTCTCTATTTCAAGGCCAAGGGCGGCTACAAAGCCGTGCATCTCCAAGAAGGCAAGAAATAGCACAACCAGGATCCCCTTCCGCACGGGCGGCACCGCAAGGTGCCGCCTGTTTTTTTGCACCGGGCGGGGCACGATCCGGCCCCGGCTTGAACACCGCCAGTTGCCACCCTTACCTTCCGCGCGTGATTCTAACTGTGTTCCCCAACGCCACCGCGATGCGAGCCGGAGTCCCGTCGCGATGATCAGCGTCATCGACCAGCAACCGGCCGGCTCGTCCCTCGATTTGGTGAAGCAGGTTGAGGAGATTTTTTCGCCCACCGGCATTCTTTCCCGGGCCAAGAATTTTGAGTTCCGCCCCCAGCAGCAGCAGATGGCCGTGGCTGTGGCGCGCGCGCTGGAATCCGGCGAGCATCTCGCCGTTGAGGCGGGCACGGGCGTGGGCAAGAGTCTCGCCTATCTGGTGCCGGCGATTCTCTTCGCCGTGGCGCGCAAGAAGAAGGCGGTGGTCTCGACCCACACCATCAATTTGCAGGAGCAACTCACGCAGAAGGATCTGCCCATGCTCGAAGCGGTGCTGCCGGTGAAGTTCGCCTTCACCATGCTCAAGGGGCGCAGCAATTACCTCTGCTCGCGTCGGCTGCACAAGGCGATGATGCAGGCGGACAGCCTCTTCACCTCGCCCGAAGTCGAGGAGTTGCGGCGCATCCACGCCTGGAGCAAGCGCACGGAAGACGGCAGCCTCTCGGACTTCGAGATCGAGCCGGACATGAAGGTCTGGTCGCACGTCTGCTCGGAGCGCGGCCTGTGCTCACCGAAGATTTGCGGGCACGCCAGCGACTTCGCCAAGGACAACGGCATCTGCTTCTTCCAGCGCGCGCGGCACCGGATTCTCTCCGCCGACGTGCTGGTCTTGAACCACACGCTGTTCTTCACGCTGCTGCCCGGCGTGGATGAGGACCAGGAGGGCGGCGTGCTCTTCAAGAACGACTTCATCATCTTCGACGAGGCGCACACGGTGGAGAGCGTAGCCTCGAAGCACATCGGGGTGAGCGTTTCGAGCGGGCAACTGCGCTACGCCGCAAACCGCCTTTGGAATAAGCACACGCAGAAAGGGCTGCTGGCTACGTTGCGGCAGGGCGCGGCGGTGCAACTCGTCTCGGATATGCTGAGCGCGAGCGATGATTTCTTCCTCCAGGTGGAGCAGGCTTGCGAGGACATGGCGCGGCAAGCGAGCGAAACCTCCGAGTACGAAGCCCGCGCCCGCGCCACCGGCGGCGAATCGAAGCGCCGCGAGTGGAAGGAACTGCGCATCCGCCGCGCCGATTTGGTCGAGGACAAATTATCACTGCCCATCCAGCGCCTGCGCGAATCGGTGAGCCAATTGATCAAGACGAGCGAGGACAAGGACACGGGGCAGGAACTGGTCGAGTGCAACCGGAGACTCGCCGAGTTGCGCGAAGGTCTGGCGACGTTTCTCAGCCAGTCGTCGGAGGAATTCGTTTATTGGGTCGAGCGCGGCGGCAAGACGCAGCGCAACCTCACGCTCAACGCCGCGCCGGTGGACGTGGCGGCGTATTTGCGCGCGCGGCTGTTCGAGTCCGACACGTCGGTGATCATGACCAGCGCGACGCTGGCGGTCGGGGAGACCAAGAGTCCAACGGCCAAGGTTCAAGGTCCAAAGCCGGGGAAGGAAAACCCGCGGCCGGCGGCGATGATGTATTTTGCGCGCAAGGTCGGGGCGGAGAACGCCACTTTGCTGCAAGTGGGTTCGCCCTTCGATTACGAGCGGCAGATGAAGCTCTACGTCGCGGCCAAGATGCCCGACCCGCGCGAGCGTGGTTACAGCGACGCACTCGTGCAGAACATCGAGCACTTCGTGCGGCAGACGCACGGCAAGGCCTTCGTGCTCTTCACCAGCTACCGGCTCATGCAGGAGGTCTCGGAGCGGATGCAGCCCATCTTCGACAAGCTCGGCCTGGCGTGTTTCGTGCAAGGCGCGGGCACACCGCGCTCGGTCATGCTGGAGAAGTTCAAGGACGACATCGACTCGGTGCTCTTCGGCACGGACAGTTTCTGGCAGGGTGTGGATGTGCCGGGGGAGGCGCTCTCGAATGTGATCATCACCCGGCTGCCTTTCGCGGTGCCGGATCATCCGCTGATCGAGGCGCGCATCGAGGCCATCGAGGCACGGGGAGGAAATTCCTTCGGCGAATTCTCCTTGCCCGAGGCGATCCTGAAATTCCGCCAGGGCGTGGGCCGTTTGATTCGCACCAAGAGCGACACCGGCATCGTGGTCGTGCTCGACAACCGCATCCTGAGCAAGAAATACGGCCAGGCCTTCATCGACGCCCTGCCCAAGTGTCCGCTGGAAATAGTTTAACCGGCCACGGACCACGACCCTCCTGGCCGCGTTCCGTTCAGCGCGTGGGCCAGTCCTCGAAGTAGCAGCCCACCGGTTGGGCGAACAATCGTGGCGGCGTCTTCCCCGCCCGCACGGCCGCCATCGCGTCGCGCAATTCGCGATGCTGGATCACCGCGCGCGGCTTGCCCGGCGACAGATACCAGTCATCAATGCGGCCTCGATAGGCCACGTCCCCATCGGGTTTGAGCACGAACGCCTCCGGCACATGAGTCGGGCGCAACCAGCGGGCGAAGCGCCCCGTGTCATCGAACAGCACCGGATACTGGATGGCATACGCCTTCACGAAAGCAGCGGCGTTGCTGCGAGTGATGGACTTGCCCGAGATGATGCCGCAGAACTCGACCCCGTTTGTCTTGTGCCCGGCCGCAAGGCGATTCAACTCCGGCACGTAGCGTTGGGAGACGGGACATTCCGGGCCGAGAAACACCAGGACGATGGCCTTGGTGGCCGCAGTTTCGCCCAACCGGTGCGGTTTTCCCTGAACATCCGTGGCGGTACGGACGCGGAAAAAATCCGGCAGGTCCGCGGCTGCGGCTGGCAGCGCAAGGAGCGCAAGCAGCAACCACTCAATTTGAAAACGGGCCGCCACGTTATTGCCTGCGGAAAGCCGCGTGACGCTGGTTGCCCGAGGACTCCATGTAGGCCAGCAGGTCGAGAATCTCCTCGCGGGTCAGGATGCTCGCCAGTCCCTCGGGCATCGGCGAGAGCTTCGAGGGCGTGCGGCTTTTCACGTCGGATTTCTTGACCTCAACCTTCTCGTTGGTGAGCGGGTTGACGACGAGCACCACCTTCACGGCCGTGTCCTCAACGATGCGGCCGGTGATGTCTTCGCCGTCCTGCTTCACCACCGTGATGTTCTGATACTGATCGGAGAGAACCTTCGAGGGTTCGAGAATCGATTCGAGCAGATCGCGGCGCGTGTATTTTGCACCCGCGCCAGCGAGGTCAGGGCCGATGCCGCCGCCTTCATCATTCAAGCGATGGCACTGCACGCACTGGCCGGCGAGAAACGCCTCGCGGCCGTTGGCGAAATTGCGGCCGCGCGAAGGTCCGTCCAGCGCGTCCGCAAAGTCGGACATTTTCCATTCCTGCACGAACTTGTGTTCCTTCTTCGGCTTGAGCAGGGCGAGCACTTCGGGCGGATCGCTGAGGATGCTGGCCAACCCGTTCCGCTCCTCCGGGCTAAGGCTGTCGGTGAAGGTCTTCTTCAGGTTCTTGATGAAGTTGTTGTAGCTCGACCCGTTGCCGGCCCGGATGCCCACATCGGTAAACCATTGCTCGAACTCCGCCGGATGCTTGGCCGTGGCGCTGATGAAATAACTCGAACCCGCCGGATAGGTCGCACCGGCATCCTCGCCGGCGCTCCGCTTCTGGAACCAACTGAACCACGCCTTGTGCTCATCCAGCGTCCACGTCTTCGCTTTGCGCAAAGCCACGATGTAGTGCAACTGCTCCTCCTGCGTCTGGGCTTTAGCCACGAGGTCGAGCGTCTTCTTCACCACGCCGGGCGCGTCGAGGTAAATGAGGATTTGCGACAGCTCGCGGTTCAGCGGCCACGAGTTCGCGGGATAGAGCGGGGAAAGCTTCTCGATGCCGCGCTGCACGAACTCATCGGCGGGTTTGCCCTGACGTGCGATGCTCACTTCGATGACGCGCAATTTGAGCAACTGCTGATCTTCCGGCAGCGCCGCCGTGGGAAATTTCGCCAGCGCGGTGAAGACGTCGCTTTGGTCCGCCTTGGTTCCCACGCGAGCCAAGGCGAGCAAAGCCGTCAAACCAGCGACGGGCTGCGTTTCCGCCAGGGCTTTTTCTTTCCATAGCGAAAGAGGTTGAGATTCAATCGCGACGCGCGCGGCGTTGTGCATGAAGCGGTCGGGCCAGTTCAGTGCGGGCCAGATTTTTTCCAAATCTTCTTTTCCAGCCGTCCCATGCCCGTGCCATCGCTCGATGTGTTTTCGAGCTTCTCGATGGGAAGCCGCCGTCGAGTTCTTGAACGTGGATGAATCGTCTGGCCCGGCATAACTGACACGATACAGACCCGACTGCGTGCCGCGTCCGCCCGTCGCGAAATAGATCGCGCCGTCCGGCCCCACTTCCATGTCCGTGACGTTCAATGGCTTCCCTTTCACCACCGTCTCGAAGGTTCCGATGTAACTCGCGCCCTTGGGCTGGAGGGCCACAGCCATGATGCGTCCATAAGTCCAATCCATTATCCAGAGCGCGTTCTGGAAGCGCGCTGGAAATTTTGCCTTCGTCGGCACCAGCACTCCCGTCGGCGAGCCGATGCCGATGTTCACGGTCTCGGGCAAGCTGTCCGCGTAGTAGGTCGGATATTTCGCCGAGCCTTCGCGAAAGCCCTGATCGCCGCCGCTCACGATGTGATAGGCGCGGGTTGGGCGATACCATGGCGAACCCCAGTCCCATTCCATGTCGCTGTCGAAACCAAACAACTCGCCATCAGAATTGAATCCGATGTCGTAGGTGTTGCGTTGGCCGGAGGCGAACAGCTCGCAATTCTTTCCGTCCTTGTCCATCCGCACGACGAAACCGCCCGGCGGCTTGCGGCCCGCGCCGAAACCGTTGCCATCCTCCATGCGCGGCAGCACGAGGTCGTCCGCGTAATTCTTATGCGGCGAGGTCGGGAGAATGTCATCCGGCACATCGACGAAGTTGCCGCACACCACGTAGAGCTGGTTGTCCGGCCCGAGCACGATGCCGTGCGCGCCGTGTTCGCCGGGGCCGCCCTTCCACTTGCGAATCAACTCCACCTTGTCGAACTGATCATCGTTGTTCGTGTCGGTGACGCGATACATGTGATAGCCCTCCGCGCCCTGGCCGTTCACGTAGAGCGCGTCGAAGGCGTAGAGCAGACCCATCGCCGCGTTCACCGGCACCTCAATCTTCTCCATCTTCGCAATCTGCCCCTTGGCATCGAGCGTGATGCGTAGCATCGGCTCCTTGCCTTGCGGTGAAATGATGAGGCGGCCCTTCGGGTCCACCGTCATCCCCACCCACGAGCCTTCGCCAGGCTGCGCGCTCCGGAGCAGTTCCACTTTGAAACCATCAGCCACCGTCAATGACTCAGCCGGCGTGGCCACCTTGCCGCCACCGGTCGCCGCCGCCGCGAGATTGCCCCACGGTTGCACGCCCAGTTTGCCGAGCGATCGGGGCGAGAGCCAATTCGCGCCCGGCTTGAACGCTGCCGTCTGCCAGCCCGCCTCCGCGCTCGTGCCCGTCTTCCAACTCGCGTCCGTGACGATCTTGGCGCGCGTGCCCTCCTCGGTGGCGAAATCGAGTTCCGCGAGCAGACCGGCCGAGCCGCCCTCATTCTGCGCCTCGATGGCCACGATGTTCTCGCCCGGCTTCAGGTTCGCCTTCACGTCGAACTTGGGGAATGCCGACCACTCGGTGCCGCTGCCGATCTTCGCGCCGTTGAGATAGGCGGTGAACTTGTTGTCGGCGGAGACGGCCAGCGTGGCGCGGCGCACCGGACCATCGACGGTGAAGGTCTTGCGGAAGTAGCGGGTCTCGTCGTCTGCGGGCCGGGCCCCGTTGTTCGGATGCCAGATCCATTCGGGCGTGGACTGGGCCTGGACGCAAAGCGCGGCGGACAGGACGGCGAGGGCGATTTGGGCGAATCTCATAAGGTAAAACGACGTTGTTTCGGGAACTGCTGTTCAGCGTATTTTTGCGCGCGAGCGACGGGCAAGGAGTTTTTGGGCGCATCTTGCCGCTGGCAGGTTGCGAGACTGGAAAGCCGGCGCTACGGGCGACATCGACATTCGTGTCGGCAGGCAGCGCCGCCTTCCAGCTTCGCAGTTCACAGACCCTCCGAGTTGTGCCCGTACTGACCCCGCCGGGCTTGTGTTTTCCATCGTGTGGCCGTTAGCTCCCCATCAAGCCACATGAGCGAGCCGCAACAACCGGAGAGTGGTCCCGATTCCCCAGGGATGGAGAGCAGGAGTACGCCGCCTCCACTGCCGGTGGACGCCCGGCCCGTTTTATCACCACCGCCTCTGCCGCCCAGGGCTGTGCCGCCTGCGCGCCCCGCACCGCCATCAGTTCTCAAAGGCTGCCTGATGGTGGTGGGGTTCATTCTCTTTGCCATCGTGTCGCTCGCTGTCGGAGTGCTGGCCTGGTGGATTTGGAGCCAGAGCTGAGTTCAGCGGCGGAAATTTCTCTATATCCGGGAATGGGACTTTGGAGTCTAATCGCCCGGAATCCGCATGAACGAAACGCCTCAGCCGGACAACGCGCCCGTGGACGCCGCCTTGGCTTCGCTGGAGCCGGGTTTTCTCGTCGGCAACGGGCGTTTCACCCTCGTCCGCCTGATTGGTCGCGGCGGCATGGGCGTGGTCTGGCTGGCGCGCGATGAGTCGCTGCGCGAGGACGTGGCGTTGAAATTCCTGCCGCCGGAAATCCGCTTCGATGCCGTGGCCCTCGATGATTTGCGTCGTGAGACCGCGCGCGCCCGCAAGCTCACGCACCCCAACATCATTCGCATCCACGATCTCTACAAAGACGAGCGCGAGGCGTTCATCTCGATGGAATACATCGATGGACCGAATCTGAGCGACTTGCGGCTGGAACAATCGGAGCGCGTGTTCACCTGGCAATATCTCGAACCGCTGGTCAAACAGCTCTGCGAGGCCCTCGATTACGCCCACGGCGAGAAGGTCATCCACCGCGACCTCAAGCCCGCCAACATGATGCTCGATTCGCGCGGGCGGTTGAAGCTCTCCGACTTCGGCATCGCCGCGCAAGTGAGCGACTCCGTGACCCGGGTCTCGATGATTCGCCACAGCCAGAGCGGCACGTCTACTTACATGAGCCCGCAGCAGATGGACGGCAAGCTACCGCAGGTCAGCGACGACATCCATGCGCTCGGGGCCACGCTCTACGAATTGCTCACCAGCCGCCCGCCGTTCTTCACCGGAGACATCGCTTATCAAGTGCGCAATCTGCCGCCGCAGCCCATGGCCGAGCGCCTCGCGGAACTCGGCTTGGAAAATCCAGTGCCCTCGCCGGTGGCCGCCCTGATCATGGCCTGCCTGGGGAAATCTCCCGAGCAACGACCGCAAAGCGCACGCGCCGTGGCAGACTGGATCGGCCTGCCGCCGACGACCTCTGCGCCGTCGTTGGAAAAAATCATCGCGACACCGCCCGCACCGAAACCCGCGGAGCAACGCAAGACATCGGTCGCACCAGCGGTTCCCAAGCCGACAGCTCTGCCGAAGCCGCCCCCGGCAGAGCCGGACACGGCAGATCATGAGGAATTCACTGAACCATGGGAAACGCCGGCCACCGTGGCCGAGCACGAGCCGGCCCGAGCGAAGACGTCAGTGCTTGTGGCGACCTTGACTGTCTTGGTGGTCGCGAGTCTCGGCACCGGCACTGCGGTCTGGTGGTTCCTACGCTCACCGGCCGGCTCGAAGCCGGAAATCGCCGTTACGAAACACGGCGATGCATCGGCCACGACGCCAGCAATCGAGCCGACGAATGCCGCGCCCGCACCGATTCCGGCAAAACTTGCCGCAACCGCCGCCCGCGCTCCGACGGCTGCAACTCGCGCCCCCGCAGTGCCGGGGTTCGTGAATCTGTTTAACGGCCGCGACCTGACCGGCTGGACGGGCGACTCAAAGGTGTGGTCGGTCGTGGATGGCTCGATTCGTGGGCGGCTGACGCAAGCGACTTCATTCAGCAAACCCAGCGTGCTCATCTGGCAAGGCGGCATGGTTGAGGATTTCGAACTACGCGCTTCATTTCGGTTGCCGCAGGCGGGAAAGGCCGGCGTGTTTTATCGGGCGAAGGAATTACCGGGCTTCGGCGCCGGCGGTTACCAATACGAAATAGGGCGCGGCAATCTCGGCAGCCTCGCCGAATTGGGAAACGACCGCCCATCCCGAGACCTGAAACGATTTTTATCCGGCAACATGAGTGCGAGCACCTGGCATGAACTGACCATCACCGTGGCGGGCCGGCACATCACGCATGCACTGGACGGAGTCGTGGTGGTCGAAGTGGACGACCAGGGCGAGAATCCTCCTGCTGCCGGACTGATTGCACTCAAGGTCACGTCCGGCCCGACGACGGTGGAGTTCAAGAACATCCGGATCAGGCGCAACAGCCCGGCAAAACCCGACGAGTCTGGGGTTCCCACTCGCGCCACCTTGACTCCGCCATCCCCCGCTACAGCGACAGTAATGGGCGCGCCCAAAACGCCCCCCGCAGGCCGGCTCGCCGGGTTTGCCATGCCGGCGCCGCTCCCCGGCAATATGGAATCCATCTTCAACGGATGGGACCTGACGGGGTGGAGTGGCGAGACGGCGGCGTGGACGGCAACGAATGGCACGATCGTCGGACGTTACGAAACGTCCTCGCCCACGACTCACCGCGCCACCGGGTTGATCTATCGCGGCGCAGACCTGGCTGACTTCGATTTGGAATTCGAGTTCCGGCACGTCGAGGGGGCACCGGAACTGCGCTTTCGCGTCCGGGAGGAGAGCTTCTACTTTCCGCCCGGTTATGCCTGCTCACTCCGCGGGTCGGTGGGAAACATAGATCAGCGGCGGCGCGATGGCGTCAGCGGCGGACTCACCTATCCCGGCACGATTGCCCGGGGGAAAGACACGGTCGATGCCTGGCGCCAGTTGATGGACGATGGCGGCTGGCACAAAGTAAACCTGTCCGTGCGCGGAAATCATTTTTACAGCATGGTCGATGGCTATGCCGCGGCCGACGTGTTGGATCAGAAAAACGGATTCCCGCGTGGCATGATCGCCTTGGCCCTTCATCCGGGAGCGGCCGCAGAATTCAGGAACATCCGACTGAGGCGCTGAACCGGCGCTTTGTTGGCTTCAATCCAGTTCAATGGAGTCCGCGGTGAAAATCTTCTCCAGCAGCGCGTCGTAGTCCGGCGCGGCCTGATCAAGGCTCACCACTTCCACCTGTGTTTCCGGCCAGGCGCGCTGGCTGGCGATTAACTGCTGTGTCAGTTCGTCTTCGGTCCGGGTGAGAATGTGAAGCACGGAGCGCATTTAGAAACGGAGCACGTAGTTGGACTCGGCGGCGAGCTTCGCCAGTTGCGCGTCATCGACTTCCTCAAACTTCAGGGGCGACTCGCCGATCTCGCCCAGCAGTGCCGCGCCACGCTGCACGTAAATGGGCCGGCCGAATTCGCCCACGATGGGGAAGTAGCGCGAGTAGTTGTCCTCGTCGATGAACTCATCCACAAACTCGCTCAGCGCGAGCACGGCCGGGCCGCGCAGATAGACCGTCACGTCCGTTTTCTTCCAAGTGCCCACGCCGGCCGCGATGCGAATGGCCTCGGCCGGCTTGGCGCTGGAGCGCGGGTCGCCGGTGACGATGAAGAGGGCGCGCGGTTTCATGGAAAAACACCAAACACCAAACACCAAACACCAAAGAAACACCAAGCTCCAAGCTCCAAACAGAAGCCCCGTGCGAACGACAGGCTTTTGGTGTTTGAGGTTTGGGATTTGCCTGGTGTTTGGTGCTTGGTGCTTGGTGTTTCGCTCATGTTTCTTTTCGTTCAATTGAAACAAAGGAATCGCTCCGTCCCCGCGATGATGTCATTCACCACGGTGAGCCCGGCGAAGGTCGCATGGTCGGTGAGCGCGATGTTGCGCTTGTGCGCACCGTAGGCGCAGGCGTAGAGGTTCAGCCCGGCGGCCTTGAGGTTTTGCAATTCAGGATCAGCCACACCGCTCACCGCCTCGTCGATGCAGTAGAGATACACGTTCACCCCGCGTTTCAAGGCCGCACCCGCCACGCCAAGTCCGTGACGAAAGCCGGGCTGATCCGGTTTGCAGGCGATGAGAATGCCGAGTTTTTTGCCGCGCAATTCCATGCGCGCACCGTAAGGCGGTGCGGCGCGGAGTGTCAAACCGAGGAGCCGCCCAGGGTGGGATTAGAAGTGAGGGACAAAAAGGGGCAGACGGAACGGGAGGACGACCACCTTGGGGCTGGAGCGTCCGTAATTTTCCCCCCCACCCCCAGTTCCGCGCGGCTGGTAGCCGCGCGGCCCAGGCAGGTTGCCTGGGCCACCCCGGCGGCTGCGCCGCCGCAGCTTCGGAGTTCCGATTTACCCCGAACTCCGAAGAAGGAATGGACTGGCCGACGACGGGCGCGCGACGTCTTTTCTCAGTCGGTGGATTTGCCATCCTCAACACCTTCATACACGCCGAGCATCGGAATGGTGCTGGTGCCTTCCGACCCGGCCCCACGCTGCGGGTTGAAAACCCGCGCGCCGGGGCCGGTCTTGGGGTCCGACCTCGCTCTTGTCGGTCGCGACAATTCTACGGCTTGAACAAACGATAGAACCGATTGCCCGTGGGCGGGCTGACGGTGAGCGTCTTGTTCGTGCCATCGTCGGTGGGCGCGGCCACCACGTTCGTCCAGTTGGTCGTGTTCAGGTTGCCATTGAATTGCAGTTGGAACCCCGTGGAGGGCGACGGCCAGGAGACCGCCGCCGTGACGCTGTTCACCAGGCGGATGCGCAAGAGCGGCGCGCCGGGTGTTTGCACGGCGAACAGGCTCCAGAAGCCGCCCGTGAGCGAAAAGTTCCCGCCACTGAGTTGCCCGCTCGCATCCGGTTGCCCAACGCTGCCGCTGACCGAGTAAACGCCGCCCGTGCTCGTGCCCCCGCCGCCATCAATGGTGAACCAGTCGATGGCGTAGCTCTGCGCGTGGGCCAAAGTGTGGAAGAACAAGAACAGGGCCAATAGGGAGAGCAGTGCGGCAGCACGGAACGCAGCGGACTGGCGACAGCCGGCGGCGGTAACCCCTATCCATGAACCGGAGCGCCCGGGGGGCCCCCGCGGGGGGGTGAAGGACCCCGCCAACCCGCGGGGCCGCCCGCCCGCACCCC
>JANOQV010000173.1:0-58339 GCA_031414955.1 Pedosphaera sp.
CCCGGTTCAACTTCTGCATCAGCGAGGTGTCCTTCATCGTCTCGCGCGTGATGTTGAGCGGCAGGTCTTCGCTATCGACCACACCTTTGAGGAAGCGCAGCCAGTCCGGGAACAAGCCCTTGGCCTTGGCTTGAATGAGCACTTTGCGGCAGTACAGGTTCACCTCCGAATCAATGCGGCCCATGCCCAGCGTCTCGAAGTTCCGCCCTGGCACGAAGAGCAGCGACTGGATGGCCAGCGGCGCGTCCGCCGTGAAATGCAGCCGGAAGATTGGCTTTTCGTGGTCGTGCCCGACGAAGGTGTAGAACTCGTTGTATTCCTCCTCTTTGATGTCGTTTTTGTTCCGCGCCCAGATGGCCTGCACGGTGTTGAGCCGCTTGGTGTTCAACTCAAGGGGAAACGGCACAAAGCTCGAGTAGCGCTTGATGATGCGCTCGATGGTGTTCTCCTGCGCGAACTCCTTGGCCTCATCCTTCAACTCCAATGTGATCTTCGTGCCGCGCGGCAGGTCGGCGGCGGGCGCGAGTTCATAGCCACCGCCGCCTTCGCTCATCCATTGCCAGCCCTGCTCCTCCGGCGTGAAGGATCGGCTCTGCACCGTCACGCGCTTCGCCACCATGAAGGCTGAGTAAAAGCCCACGCCAAACTGCCCGATCAAACCCACGTCCGGCTTTTTGTCCTCGGCGAGTTGCTTGAGGAAGGACTTCGTCCCCGAATGGGCAATGGTGCCGAGGTTCTCGACGAGTTCACCATGCGTCATGCCGAGACCGGTGTCGGTGATGGTGATGGTGCCCGCTTGGTCGTCCGTGGTCACGGCGATGGAGGGCGCGAGGTCTGGTTGCTGGACAGCCTGGCCGGAAGATTGGGTGAAGCGCAATTTCTCGCACGCGTCCGCTGCATTGGAAATCAGTTCGCGGACAAAAATTTCCTTATCCGTGTACAGCGAGTGAATGACGATGTTCAGCAGTTGCTGAATCTCCGCCTGAAAGTGATGTGTTTCCGATTTGCTCATGCGGGCGATTGCATAAGGAGCGCCGCCCGCAGCCGTCAAGGGGCGAACCTCTTTTTCGCCCACGCCGACGACACGCACGGACTGCGACCGAATAAACCCGAGGTGCCATCTTTCCCTCGATTGTCTGGGCCACGTTCCAGCCGTGCTGTCTCCAGTTTGGGGCCAATTCTGAAAGCAGGAGCGGTTGCCGCATCCAGGTTGGGTTCCGTACGACGGAACCTATGCTCGGCGACGCCGTTGCTTGGCCCACCGTCGGCCAGGCCTTCATGCGGAGGCTCTGCGTGTCGTTCGTGACGGTCCGGGTGGTGAATGATTTTCATCCGTCGCGATTTGGCCTGGCACAGTTTTTCGGAGCGAAGATTTCCCAAAAAATCGCTTGTGAAAAATTTCACGACTCGGCAATTTCGCGCACGCTTTTGGCCGGACGGCGAATACTCATCCGGTTTTGAGGCGGGGGAATTGGGGTTCCCCATCGGCATTTTCACAACGCGTGAAGCATTTTCTTAAAGCAGCATTGGTGTCGGTGTTTCTCATGGGAACGCCGTTTTTGGCTGGGGCGGCGGAACATGGTGAGCATCATGGTCTGACTCCAGATGCGGCTGTCTTTAATCTTGGCCCGCTCCAGTTCACGAATTCGATGGTGGTGACATGGGTAGTGGCGGCGCTCCTCATCCTCGTGGCGCAACTGGCGACCCGGAAGGTTCAGTTGGTGCCGCGCGGGTTGCAAAATTTCGTCGAGTGGCTGGTCGAGGGAATGTACGGCTTCTTCGAGGAGATTCTCGGCAAGGACTTGGTCAAGAAGTCGTTCTGGTTTTTCTGCACCCTTTTCGTCTTCATTCTGTTCACCAATTGGTTCGGACTGATTCCTGGCGTGGGCACCATCACTTATGGCGGGCAGCCGGTTTTACGCGGCGGCAACGCGGACCTGAACATGACGCTGGCGATGTCCCTGGTGTTTTTCGTGCTCTGGGTGTTCTGGTCCTTCCAGTCCCTCGGGTTGGTCGGTTTCCTTAAGCACATATTTTCTGGGGGCGACAACGGCAAGGGCGTCATGGCGCTGTTCATGATGGCCATATTCCTGTTTGTCGGGGTTATTGAAGTCATCTCCATTACGTTCCGTCCCGTCTCGTTGAGTTTCCGTCTCTACGGCAATGTTTTCGCTGGTGAAAACATTCTGGAGGCCATGATGAATTTGGGTGGGACATGGTTCGGCTGGCTGCTGCCGCTGCCTTTTTACTTTCTGGAACTGCTCGTCGGCATTGTGCAGGCTCTGGTGTTCGCCCTTCTTACCTCGGTGTTCACGGCCTTGATGGCCGGGCACCATGAGGGAGATCACCACAAAGAGCACGCGCACTGAGCGTTCAAACAATTTCGTCTGCCGGACCGTGGGCAAACTGCGGGGGTGGATGGGAAAAACACGAAAGGTAAATACTATGTTCACTTCATTGTTGGCTGCGGTGGAACCCGGCGCGGTCGTCGAAGCCGCCGCGGGTCTCAAAGGAAGTCTGCACATCGGTCTGGCTGCCCTCGGGTCCGCCATCGGTGTGGGAATCATCGGCATGAAGGCCGCCGAAGCGACCGGACGCAATCCGGGCGCGGCAGGTGCCATCCGCAACCAGGCGATCATCTTCGCCGCGTTGGCGGAAGGCGTGGTCTTCTTCGCCATCTTCCTGGCCAAGTAATCTTGCGGGCGCGGAGTCGCAAGGCTCCGCGCCCTGCAACTTTTCGTAAGTAATTTTTTATGAACCTGTATCCTGTTTTTGCTGCCGCCGCTGCCCCGGGCAATCCCGTAGCCGAAATTGCACATCAATTCGGCGTGACCTGGCCGTTGCTCATCTCGCAGATCGTCCTGTTCGTGATCGTGGCCCTGGCTCTGAAGAAGTTTGCCTACGGTCCCATCCTCAAGGTGCTCGAAGAGCGCCGCCAGACGATTGCCCAGAGCCTCGCCAACGCGGAGAAGATCAAACAGGAACTGGCCAGCGCGCAGGCCAAGTCGCAGGAGATTTTGAACCAGGCCAACGCGCAAGCAAACAAGCAGATCGAAGAAGCCCGAGCCGTCGCCGCCAAAGTCCAGGAGCAGGAAACGCAGAAGGCCATCGCTACCGCGAACCAGATTGTTGCCAAGGCCAAGGAAGCCAGCGAAGCAGAACTCGTGCGCATGAAGACCGAACTCCGCAAGGAACTCGTTCGTCTCGTCGCCGAAACCACGGCCAAGGTCAGTGGCAAGGTTCTCACGCTCGACGACCAGAAACGCCTCGCGGACGAAACGACGAAACAATTGGCGGCGTAAAGGTGGCTGGTGTCGCGCTGCGACACCAGCGGTCGCAGCGCGACCGCCTCCGCCAAAGACTGAATGAAAATTAACAAGCAAGCCCGACGCGACGCGAAAGACCTCTTTCGCGCCACGCAGGTCAACGGCCTGTTGGACGAGAACAAGGCGCGTCAGGTCGTGGATGCCGTGCTGGCGGGCAAGCCGCGCGGCTACATCGGTATTCTCTCGCACTTTCAGCGCCTGCTGAAGCTCGACATCGCCCGCCGCGCCGCCCGCGTGGAGAGCGTGGTCGCGCTGGATGACGCGCAGCAGGGCAGCGTCAAGGCCGCGCTCTCGAAGCGTTACGGGGCCGGTTTGGATTTCACTTTCGCGCAAAACCCGGCCCTCATCGGCGGGATGCGCATCCAGGTGGGCAGCGATGTTTATGACGGCAGCATCCAGTCCCGGTTGGCGCAGCTTCAGGAAGTTTAACGAATTTGTATGAGTACACTATTGCAAGAAATTGAAGCGAAGATCTCCGGCGTGAAGACCGAGGTCTCGCGCCAGAACGTCGGCAACGTTCGTGAAATCGGCGACGGCGTGGCGAAGATCGAGGGTCTCACGGGCGCGATGCTCAACGAGATGCTCGACTTCGGCAACGGCGTCACCGGCATCGCCCTCAACCTCGAAGAGACGGAAGTCGGCGCGATCATTCTCGGCGACTACACCTCAGTGAAGGAAGGCCAGGAGGTCAAGACGACCGGCAAGTTGCTCTCCGTGCCCGTCGGCAAAGGGTTGCTCGGTCGCGTGGTCAACACGCTCGGTCTGCCCGTTGATGGCAAGGGGCCGATTGTTTCCGACGTTTCTTATCCGGTGGAGAAAATTGCGCCCGGCATCGTGAAGCGCAAATCGGTCACGCAGCCTTTGCAGACCGGCATCATGGCGATTGACGCGATGATTCCGATTGGCCGCGGGCAGCGCGAACTCATCATCGGCGACCGTTCGACGGGCAAGACCACGATTGGCGTGGACGCGATGATCAACCAAGCGCGCATCAACCAGAGCGAAGCCTCGAAGGAAAAGGGTTTTCGTCCGGTCTATAGCATCTACGTCGCGGTCGGTCAGAAGCAGTCCAGCGTGGCCCGCGTCATTGCGACGCTGGAGAAGGAAGGCGCGCTGCCCTACTGCATCGTCGTCGTGGCTTCCGCATCGGACTCCGCCGCCAACCAGTATCTCGCGCCCTTCGCCGGTGCGGCCATGGGCGAGTGGTTCATGGACAACGGCATGGATGCGTTGATCATTTTCGACGATCTCTCGAAGCAGGCCGTGGCCTACCGTCAGGTGTCCCTCGTGCTCAAGCGTCCGTCCGGTCGCGAAGCATATCCTGGCGACGTGTTCTATCTGCACAGCCGCTTGCTCGAACGCTCGGCGCGTGTCTCCGAGAATTACGGCAACGGCTCGCTCACCGCGCTGCCGATTATCGAGACTCAGGCGGGCGACGTGTCGGCCTACATCCCGACGAACGTGATTTCGATTACGGACCGCCAGATCTATCTGGAAACGGATTTGTTCTATCAGGGTATCCGCCCGGCTATCTCGGTCGGTCTCTCCGTGAGCCGCGTCGGTTCCGCCGCGCAGATCAAGGCGATGAAACAGGTCGCCGGCAAGATCAAGCTGGACCTCGCGCAGTTTCGCGAACTCGCGGCCTTCGCGCAGTTCGGTTCCGACCTCGACGCCAAGACGCAGGCGCAGCTCGAACGCGGCAAGCGCATCGTCGAGCTGTTCAAGCAGAACCAATACAACCCGTTCCCGGTCGAAGTGCAGGCGGCGATCCTGTGGGCCATGCAGAACAACATGCTCGACGACGTGGCCGTCGATAAGGTGAAGGATTTCCAGGCCAAGATGACCGACTTCCTCAGCACCCGGAAAGCGGAGCTGCTCGGCAAGATTCGCGCCGAGAAGGCGTTCAGCGACGCGCTGGCCGCCGAGTTGAAGGCCGCGCTGACGGAGTTCAAGCAGACGTATCGGTAAGCCTGAATCGTTTGATGTCACAATTTGTGATATCAAACGCAACGATGTGTATATGGCCAACGAAGCAGCAATGACGCAGATCGAAGGGATGGATTCCCAAATCCATCTTGTTCGTGGGCAGCGCGTTATGCTGGATTCGGACTTGGCGGCCATGTACGGCGTCTCGACCATGCGCTTGAACGAACAATTCAAGCGCAACCGGCAGCGTTTTCCGGCGGATTTTGCCTTCCAACTGACGCCGGACGAGCACACGGCTTTGATATCGCAATTTGCGATATCAAAGAAAGGTCGCGGTGGACGGCGCAAGCTGCCGTGGGTTTTCACTGAGCACGGTGCGATCATGCTTGCGGCCCACCTCAACAGCCAGCGTGCCGTCGAGATGAGCGTCTTCGTCGTCCGCGCCTTCGTGCAAATGCGCGAGGTGCTGCTGGGTAACAAGCAGCTCGCGGCAAAATTGGCGGCTTTGGAGGAACGCGTCGGCGGACATGACGCCGTGATTGCGGATTTGATCACAGCCATTCGCAAATTGCTCGAAGCCCCGGCGGAGGAGCAACCAAAGCGGGCGATGGGATTTCACATGCGCGAGGAAGCGCCGCCGTACCGGTATAAAATTTCCCGTAAAAGATAACCATGCCCAGCACACGCGACATTCGCCGGCGCATCAAGTCGGTCAAGAACACCGCCCAAATCACCAAGGCGATGCAAATGGTCGCTTCCGCCAAGATGCGGAAGGCGCAGCAGGCCGCCCTCTCGGGTCGCCCCTACGCCAAGTTGATGAACAACGTGCTCTCGGCCGTGTCGGCGGGCGCGGGTGATTTTTCCAATCCGCTTATCGAAGTGCGCCCGGTCACCAAGCGCGCGCTGATCATCATCAGCACGGACAAGGGGCTGTGCGGCGGGTTGAACACGAATCTGCTCCGCGAGGCGGCGAAGTACGACAAGGCCACCACCGTCCATGTCACGGCGGGACGCAAGGCTTCGCAGTTCGTCGCGCGCACCAAGCGCGAACTGGCGGCGGAGTTCACCTACAAGGACAACCCGGCGTTCGCCGAGGCGCGCGCCATCTCGCGGTTTGCCCAGGATCTTTTCACCAGCGGCAAGGTGGATCAGGTGGACGTGCTCTACACGAATTTCATCAGCACCATGGTGCAGAAGCCGGAAGTCCGGCAGCTCCTGCCCATCCGCGAAATCACCGCGCTGGACGCCGACGTGCAGGGTGAAAGCACAGGTCAGGCGTTGGAGAAGAACACCACCGAATACCTCTTCGAGCCGGGCGCGGAAACCGTGTTGGGCAGTTTGCTCCCGCACTACTTGAACTTTCAGGTCTATCAATTTCTGCTCGAAGCCAAGGCCTCCGAGCACAGTGCGCGCATGGTCGCGATGAAGAGCGCGACCGACAACGCCAAGCAGATGATCAAGGACCTGACGCTCGAATACAACAAGCTGCGCCAGGCCAACATCACGCGCGAACTTTTGGAAATCACCAGCGCGGCGATGGCGATGGGGTGATTGAATTGAGGAACCGGCGCGACTAGAATCACGCCATGACAGCGCTACTTGAAAAAGCACTGAATGAAGCGTCCGGTTTGCCGGAGGTGGAGCAGGACAAGGTTGCGACCTTGGTTCTCGAAGAGTTGAGCCGGGCCAGAATACTGGCGGGAATCGAGCGCGGTGAGGCGGCTATTCGCGAAGGCCGGACCTGCACGCAGGCCGAAGCCAAAGAGCGCATGGCCCGATGGCTAAAGTAATTTGGACGGATCCGGCGCTCGCCGACTTGGACGCCATCGCGGACTTTGTCGCGAAGAACAGTCCGGGCGCGGCGGACGAATTGGTGCGCGCAGTTTTTGCGGCGACCGATTTGTTGGAAAACCATCCCGAGTTGGGACGGGTTCCGGTCGAAGTGCGTGGACTGCCGTATCGCGAGATGATTGTCCGGCCTTGCCGGATTATCTATCGGTATGACCGGTAGCGCGAAGGGGTGTTCGTCGTGTTCGTGATGCGCGGCGAGATGCAGTTTGAAGTGCGGTATTTGTTGGAACGCGAATTGAAGATTCAAGGCATAAAATTTTAAGCAAATGAACAAAGGCAAAATCGTTCAAATCATCGGTCCCGTCGTGGACGTGGAGTTTCCGGCGCAACTGCCGGCTCTCTTCAACGCGCTCAAGATCGAATTCACCCCGCCCGGCGGCACGCTGACCAAGCTCACGCTCGAAGTGCAGCAGCATCTCGGCGACAACTGGGTTCGCGCCATCGCCATGAGCACCACCGAGGGCTTGAGCCGCGGCCAGGAAGTCATCGATGCCGGCGCGCCCATCTCCATGCCTGTCGGCGAAGGCGTCATGGGACGTATCTTCAACGTCACCGGCGACGCCGTGGACGAACAGGGTCCGGTCAAGGCCGACAAGTATTATCCCATTCATCGCCCCGCGCCGCCGCTCGTCGATCAATCAACTTCGCCGCAGGTGCTCAGCACGGGCATCAAGGTCATTGACCTCATCTGTCCCTTCCTCAAGGGCGGCAAGGTCGGCGCTTTCGGTGGTGCCGGCGTCGGCAAGACCGTCGTCATCATGGAGTTGATCAACAACATCGCGAAGCTGCACGGTGGCATCTCGATGTTCGCGGGCGTCGGCGAACGCACCCGCGAAGGCAACGATCTCTACAACGAGATGATCGAGGCCAACGTCATCAAGGTTGAACTCGATGAGAAGGGCCATCCCAAGCGCAACGCCCTCGGACTCCCCATCATCAAGCCCGGCTCCCGCTTCGGACTGGTCTATGGCCAGATGAACGAACCTCCGGGCGCACGTCTCCGCGTGGCGCTTTCCGCGCTCGCCGTGACCGAGTATTTCCGCGACGAGAAGAATCAGGACGTGCTCCTGTTCGTCGATAACGTCTTCCGTTTCTCGCAGGCCGGCTCCGAAGTGTCCGCGCTCCTCGGTCGTACGCCGAGCGCCGTCGGTTACCAGCCGACGCTCGCCGCTGAAATGGGTGACTTGCAGGAACGCATCACCTCGACCAAGAACGGCTCCATCACGTCCTTCCAGGCTGTGTATGTGCCCGCTGACGATTTGACCGACCCCGCGCCGGCCACCACTTTCGCGCACTTGGACGCGACCATCGTGCTCGAACGCTCCATCGCCGAGCTGGGTATTTTTCCCGCTGTCGATCCGCTGGCCTCGAACTCCCGTGCGCTCTCGCCGGAAATCGTTGGCCAGGAACACTACGATGTGGCCCGCGGCGTCCAGAAAGTGCTCCAGCGTTATAAGGATTTGCAGGACATCATTGCGATTCTGGGCATGGACGAACTTTCCGCCGAGGACAAGACGAGCGTGTTCCGCGCGCGCAAGATTCAGAAGTTCCTCAGCCAGCCGTTCACCGTGGCCGAGCAGTTCACCGGACGCCCCGGCAAGCAGGTGCCCGTGGCTGACACCGTGCGCGCCTTCAAGGAAATCCTCGAAGGCAAGCACGACGCCGTCGGCGAAGGCAATTTCTACATGAAGGGCGGCATCGACGAGATCAACGAAGCTTGATTTCGGCCTTGCAAATGCTTTGCCCCCTTGCAATACACGCACAACGCATTAATTTCGCTAACCGTTTATGAACACTCTGAAGACCTTGCCAACAAATGGACATTACAGTCTCCCTTCTGGACAAACCAAAGAATTGCATGCCCGTCTTGCCAAACTGTTTGAGTGCGCTCCCAAAGAGCGGGAAACTACCGGCAATGCCAAAAGCACCGTAGTACGACCTACCAAGATTTCAGCTTGGTGGAAGTAACATCCACAGCTCCATTTCAAGGCGCAACGAATGTTGGATCTTCTCCTTCAAGACTCACTGCCGAGTGAGCAATCCCTCGCTGAGTCACTGGAAGGTTTTGTTGACCGGTGTTTGCGCTTGTACTATCTCGGAGGGGAAAAAAATGTTTTGATCGATGAGGATGACCTGAGAGGAGTTGCTGAAATTGGACTGCAGTACCTACTAAACCTCAAGACTCCGAGTGTCTTCAAAGTAGCTGCCGTTTTCACGTTGAGTTCTGCGAGCATCAAGCCCTTCAAGACACCTCTTCCAGAAGCGTTTAATCCGGTTCGCGCTGATACCAACATTGTTTTGGGGATTTTGGAGTCGTGCTATTGGCTTCACGGAGCAGACTTGCTCACACAAACAGGCAGGAGAAAAGTTACTTCACCGCTTGCGTTTTCTGACCATTATTTCACAGAAATGATCCAGACCGTCTCGTTTGCTTGTCAAAGTTTCAGCGGCACATTTGGCGAGGCAGATGACAGATCGAAGGTGGGCTTGTTGGCTCTCGTTTACGAGGCCGTGGCATACAAGACAAATGGGCATGTTCCCTACGACACAAATCCGCTCGTAGATGTGGCCAAAGTTTATTACGACTTGCCTTTATGAAACTGGAAATCGTGACGCCCGAAGGCGTGACTTACTCCGAGGACGTCGAGATGGTGACGCTGCCCGGCAGCGAAGGTGAAATGGGCATCTATCCGAATCACGTTTCGCTGATGACGCAAGTCGCCGCCGGCGAAGTGACCGCGCGCCGCCAGGGTCGTGATGAATGGGTGGCCGTGGGCGATGGTTTTGTGGAAATCACCGGCGAACGCGTGGCGATTCTCACGGACATGGCGGTGAAGGCCGAGAACATCGACGAGGTAAAGGCCGAGGAAGCCCGCAAACGCGCCGAAGCCCGCCTGAGCGAGAAACTCGATGATGAGGAAACCGCCATGGTGAGCGCCGCGCTGGCGCATTCTCTGGCGCAGTTGAAGGTCAAACGCCGGACCCATAGTTAGTCCGCCGAAACCATTTCAGACAAAGGCGCGGATAGCTCCATCCGCGCCTTTCCTTTTAACGGGCCTTTCCGTTCCCACTCCTGTCTGAATCCAGGATCATTCCTCCTTGCCGCTCTGCATTGACGTTGGCCCTGTGAACGGCCCGCACAATACGTCATCTCTGGCGCGGGATAGAATTTCCAAAACCACGGGTTTGCATTTTGGCTTTGAAGCCGCCCTCTGGGCCGCAGCAAACTCCACTGATTCTCTCGCCCTCGCTGCATGAACAATAAATCTCTCACCGAAGCCAACTCGAACAGGCCCAGATCTGCTGCTGGCTGGAGGACACGGGCATGGTGTTAAATGGACTGCGTTGGTCGGCCTCGGCCTACCGCCTCGATCTGGACGCCCCGCCATTGAAACCGGCGGCGGGAGAGTAGGGCGGGGAACGATTTTTGCCACGTATGGAACACGGATAAGGGGAGAACTGGGCGGGCGACTCAATGCCCGGACAGGATTGCCATCCAGTTCTTCCGCTCGATACGGCCAAGAGGCGTGCCAGCTCTCGCCTCATCCGTGTCCAGCCGTAGTTCAATTTCCGTCCCGCCTTCTTTCCATTTGTCTCCCGCGCCGTTTGTCACCACATTGGCGGCACAGAATGAATCCATCCGCGCGCGACGTTTCCCAGAAGGTCATCTCCAACATCGAACGGGTCATCCGCGGCCAGCGCGAGGCGCTCCGCAAGATTCTTGCCGCGCTCGCCACCGGCGGCCATGTGTTGCTGGAGGATTTCCCCGGCACCGGCAAGACGACCCTGGCGAAGGCCCTGGCTCGCTCCATCGACGCGAAGTTCAAGCGCCTCCAATTCACGCCTGACCTGCTGCCCTCGGACATTCTCGGGGTCAGCGTCTTCAATCCGCGCGAGCAGGAATTCCGTTTTCACGAAGGTCCGATCTTCACCAACATCCTGCTGGCCGACGAAATCAACCGCGCCTCGCCTCGCACGCAATCCGCGCTGCTCGAAGCGATGGGCGAAGTGCAGGTCAGCGTCGATGGCGAGCGGCGCGGGCTGCCGGAGCTGTTTTTCGTCATCGCCACCCAGAACCCGGTGGACTTTCGCGGCACTTATCCGCTGCCCGAGGCCCAGATGGATCGCTTCGCCGTCCGCCTCACCCTCGGTTACGTGCCACCCGAGGAGGAAGTCGCCGTGCTTTCCGCGCAGGAAAAGGTTCACCCCATCGAGGCTCTCGCCCATGTCGTCACGCTCAAGGATGTGATGGAGTTGAAGCGCGCCGTGACCGACGTGCGCATCAGCGAGGAATTGAAGCGCTACATTGTGGACCTGTGCGCCGCCACTCGCTCCCGTCCCGGCGTGCAACTCGGGGCCAGCCCGCGCGCCTCGCTTGCGCTCATGAAAATGTCCCAGGCCCTCGCGCTCATGGATGGACTCGAATTTGTGACCCCCGAGCAAATCCAGGAACTGGCCGCACCCGTCCTCGCCCACCGCATGGTCATGGAACCGCAGGCGCGCTTCTCCGGTGTCACCGCCCGCAGCGTGGTCGAGCAAGTGGTAAAGCAAATCCCAGTGCCGGCCTGAGGAAATGTCCTGCCGCTCCAACGCGCCGCGGCCTGGAGGACTGGCTGCCAAGTGATGTGATCCGGAACGGCCTCATCATCCTAGTTCAATCTGCGGCCCTCACGGACGCCGGAGTTCAACCACCGCTGGGCTGGTGTTTCCAGAAAGTGGAACTTCAGAAGGTGGCCGCTTCGAGTTGTTCCAAGTAGATAAAGTCAGGGGACTTGACGCCCGCCTCGGCCCGGATTCGGATCAGTTGCGGCGACTCGAAAAACTCCCTGGCCGCGTCAAGGGATGTCCAAACGGAGAAATGCACAATCCGGTTGGAGTCGTTTTGATACTTGAGAACCTGATAAGACCGTTCTCCGGCCTCACGCCGAAGGTCGCGATGCGCCGTCAAAAATCTTCTTCCACGCGGAGTAGTCCGCGACTTCGTGAATAATGAGGACGTGTGGCATCGATGGCTGGTCCGTTTGAGGTGTCGCATCCTTTAGAGGAGAAGGCTGGCGCGCGGTCAGGCTGGTCGGCGATCTTCGATGCGGCCTCGGTGGCCGGTGAAGCGTGGGATGGTTACTCTTTTTCTTCGTCCTGGCGCAGATTTTTCTCGAAGAACTCGGTGGCGTCCTTGAAGCGGCGTTCGTTGTCCGGGCCCATGTTCATCAAGGTTTTATGGGCTTCGAAGCAGGCGCGGTTCAACTCCAGGCGCGTGGTCTGGCCGTCGGCCACTCGTTGGAAGGCACCCATGGGTGGCGCAACAGTCAGTACAGTAAGGAGCGGGAGGACTCCGAGGTTGTCGAGCAGTTCGAGGATTCGCTCGGAGGGTTGGAAGAGTTCGATGGTGTTCCGGGAGCCGGCCTGGCGGGCGGTGTCGCATTTCATGGCCGCACTGGCCAACACCCCGAGGAAGGTGCTGTCCATCAGGGTGCAATCCTTAAGGTCGAGAATGATTTCCGCGCAGCCATCCGCCTGCAGTTGCAGGAGCAGGCGCTTGAAATCCACGCTCGAACTGAAGTTCGCCCGTCCTCCCACTCGCACACAGGCGACGTGATCGCGCACGCATACGGATAGACTGGTTGGGGGTGCTCCATTCATGCCGAGGCAAATATCCGTTTCTGAAAGTGCCTCGTCAAGATGGCGGCGCGGCGGAGACGGCCGGTGTTTTGGGCCGCACGATTTCCACCAGTGTCTGTTGCAGGACGAGTTTTTCATCGAGCGCGCTGGAGATGAGGCGCTGGTTGCATTGCAGCAGCAGTTCCATGGCGCGAACCAGCTCCGGCGTGGAATAGCGCCGGGCATGAGGCAGGGCTTTGAAGAGCATGAAGGGATTCAAGGCCAGCGGGTTGAAGCGCCGGTCCTCGGGAAGTTTCTCCGCCGGCACTCGTTCGAGCTGCGATTTGAAGCGGTTGTAGTCGCCGTCGGGCTGAATCCATTTCTCTCGAATCATTTCGCGCAGGAAGATCATGGCGCGCACTTTGCCGATAAGGCCGTAGAGCAGGCCAATTTCAGATTTTTCCTTGTCGAATTGCATCGACCACATCTCTTCCTCAAGGCACCGCAGGAGGCGCGGCAGGTCTCGGTCGCCCAGGGCATCACCCAAGGCAAAGGCCCGCGCCTGCTTGTTGCGCGTCACGATGGCTGCCACGTCCTCGATGTTGATTGGGACGCGGCCCCCGACATATAGCGCGAGCTTCTCCACCTCGCTGGTGAGTTGGCGGAGATTGGGGCCGACATTGCTGACAAGTTCCGCGAGCGCCTCGTCACCGATGTTCTTTTTCAAGGCGCGCAATTGCTTCAGCGCGTGGTCTTCGGCTTTGGCCGCCCAGTCCCGATCCTCGAGTGACAGGGCGGCAAACATTTCAACCGCGCCAAGCTTCTCCAAGGTTTTGTAGAAGGTCTTGCGCTTGTCCACCTTGCCCGCACTGATGAGCAGTCGGACGTTGTCCCACTTGAAGATTTTCAACTCCGCCGCAAGCTCGGCGAGAGTTTCGGTGACGGCCTGAGATGCGGAGGTGCGGTCGTCGCCGAGGAAACTGCAGTTCTGGAGCCAGACGGCCTTGCCGCCCCCGAAAAAGGGCAGGGTGTTCAGTCCCTCGCGCAATTTCGCCAGAGCCTTCAGAGCCTCGCCCCCGTTCGTGACTTGGGCATCGATGATCTCGTGGTCCAGGCCGCCGAGTTCCTCGGACCATTTCTGGAACACTTGGCGGGCACGTTGCTTGACGTTGAAATCATCGTCGCCACAGACGAGCAGAACGGAAGCGGGGGAGGCTGCCGGCATGGGGATTACTCCTGTTCGCCGCCGCCCTGCTCGTTGATGCGCTCGAGCACTTCGCTCATGTCTTCCACTTGCGCGAAGAGTGGAGCGGTGACATAGAGCGGGCGCTTCTGGGCGCAGGCCAGGGCCAGGCAATCGCTGGGGCGGGCATCGATCTCGACCAGTTTTCGACCGAGTTCGTTCTGTTGCTGGAGGATCAGGCGGGCGTAATAGGTGGAATTCTTGAGGTCGGTGATGACCACGCGCTCGACCGTAATGTTGAACCCGAGAAACACGCTGTTCATCAAATCATGCGTCAGGGGACGTTCCTTGGGCTGTCCACGCAGGAAATTATTGATGACCAGGCCCATCGCGCTCTCCACCTGGATCACAAAGACCTTTTCATCGTTGCCGACAAAAATGGCGCAGCCGGTGTTCGCGGGGAGTATCCCTTTGATTTCAACCAGTACGACGTCGTTTTTCATGGGGTGAGTCTAGGAGGCGTGGCTCAAAACACAAGCCGTGCGCGTCACCGTCGTGCCCTAAGCGAAATTGCGGTGCCGTGCCTGCGGGAAGATGGCTGCCAGACCCCGGCCGCTTCGAAGGCCGGCTTGGCGCAATCAAATTTGGAATTGCGGCCGGAGTTGTGTTCTGCTGTCGACATGGACAATTACCAATGGCCCAAACAATTTCGAGAGCTGTTCGATGACGCCCTCCAGGCGTTCGCGGACGGGAAGCGCGATCTCGGATCGCTGTTCGACGCGGAGCAAGGCCGCTTCCTCGATGAACTCGGCGCCACGCCGCAGGAGATTTTTGATTTTGTGGAGGATACCTACCACGGGCAGGAACCCGGCTTTGAAACCACGTTGCTCGTCACCGCCGTGCGTCGTGACTACTTTTTGACTGTCCAGAAGGGGCAACGGAGTTCGCAGATCGTCAACATGGACAAGCTGCCTCCCAAGGCCGCGCAGTTGGCCGGAATCGAATGGCTGCCACGCATCATTGCGAAAGCGAAGGCCAAGTTGAAAGGCGAGATGCCGCCCGACCTGATGTATCTCTGCGGTGGTGATTGCGCTTTTTTGCGCGAGCATGGCCTTCACGCGGCTGATTTCCTCCGCGAAGTCTGGGCGGCGGACGAGGACACCGGTCGCATTCTCGATTTTGTCCGCCGCCACGCCGCCCACCGTCCCGCAAACCTTGCTGCGCCCGTCTGCCGGATACTACCTGGCGGCCGGGTGAAATGCTGATGGTTGCCGCGACTCATGCCCTGGAGGGACGGGGCACGGGTCACTCGGGGCGTGGGTTGGCCGGAACCTCGCGGGAGCAAGTTTCGTTGTTCGTTCCCCAAATTGCGTCCAGCCCTTGACCGCCGCGCGGCGTTCAATCTATTCAACGACTATGCAACTGGATCGATATACTACCAAAGCGCAGGGGGCGTTGCAGGACGCGCAACAGCTCGCCCAGGAAAACTCACACCAGGCCATCGACGGGGAGCATCTGCTGCTCGCGCTGCTCCGGCAAAGCGAAGGCTTGATTCAGCCGCTGCTGCAAAAAATGGGCGTGCGTCCGGCGCAGGTGGAGCAGGAACTTGGCGTCGAACTGGCGCGGCGCGCGAAAGTGCAAGGTGGCGGCGAGGCTTATCCCACGAACGAGTTTCGCAAGACGCTCGAAGCCGCCGCGAAGGAAGCGCACAAGCTCAAGGATGATTTCGTCAGCACGGAACACCTGCTGCTTGGGCTGTTGGCGGAAGCCGGTTCGTCGCTGAAAATGATTCTTTCCGTCCACAAGCTCACGCGCGAAGAAGTGCTCAAGGCGCTGGCTGAGTTGCGCGGTAACCAGCGTGTCACTGACCAGAACCCTGAGGACAAGTTTCAGGCGCTGGAAAAATACGGCCGGGATCTCACGGCGACGGCACGCCAGGGGAAGATCGATCCCGTCATCGGGCGCGACGAGGAAATCCGCCGCGTGATGCAAGTGCTGACGCGCCGCACCAAGAACAACCCTGTGCTCATTGGCGAACCAGGGGTGGGTAAGACGGCCATCGTGGAGGGATTGGCCCGGCGCATCGTGAGCGGAGATGTGCCGGAGGGGTTGAAGAACAAGAAGCTCGTGGCGATGGATCTCGGCGCGATGATCGCCGGGGCCAAGTACCGCGGCGAGTTCGAGGATCGGCTCAAGGCGTTTCTCAAAGAGATCACGTCGAGCGAAGGGCGGGTGATTCTGTTCATCGACGAGTTACACACGATCGTGGGCGCGGGCGCGGCGGAAGGTGCCACGGACGCGGCCAACTTGCTCAAGCCCCAACTGGCGCGCGGCGAATTGCGCTGCGTGGGGGCGACGACGCTCGATGAATACCGCAAGCATATCGAGAAGGATCCGGCGCTGGAGCGACGCTTCCAGCCCGTCATGGTACCCGAGCCAAGCGTCGAGGCCACGGTCGCCATCCTGCGCGGATTGAAGGAGCGGTATGAGGTGCATCATGGCGTCCGCATCCAGGACTCGGCGCTGGTGGCGGCGGCCACCCTTTCGCACCGCTACATCACGGATCGTTTCCTGCCGGACAAGGCGGTGGATTTGATCGACGAGTCGGCCTCGCGGCTGCGCATGGAACTGGATTCCATGCCCACGGAGATTGATCAGCTTGAACGGCAGATCATGCAGTTCGAAATCGAGCAGAACGCGCTCAAGAAGGAGAAGGACGCAGCCTCGAAGGAACGCCTGAAGAAGATCGAGAAGCAACTGGCGGAATTGAAAGAGAAGGCCTCGCAGCTCAAGGCCCAGTGGCAGAACGAGAAGGCGGCCATCAACGCCGTGGGCATCATCAATGGTCGGTTGGAGCAGGCCAAGCTGGAGTTGGAGCAGGCCCAGCGCAGCGGCGACTTGAACCAGGCCGCGCAGATTCAGTACGGGACGATTCCGGACTTGCAGCAGAAACTGGCCGACGCCGAGAAGGCCTCGCACGACGGTGCTCCGGGCGGCAAGCGGTTGCTCAGTCTGGAGGTCACCGATGAGGACATCGCCAAAGTCGTGGCCTCGTGGACGGGGATTCCCGTGACCAGAATGCTCGAAGGCGAGCGGCAGAAGTTGGTGCAGATGGAGGCGCGTTTGCAGCAGCGCGTTATCGGCCAGGTCGAGGCGGTTCATGCGGTCTCGAATGCTGTGCGCCGCGCGCGGAGCGGATTGCAGGATCCCAACCGGCCGATTGGCTCATTCATTTTCCTTGGCCCGACGGGCGTCGGCAAAACGGAACTGGCCCGCGCGCTGGCCGAATTTCTCTTCGACGACGAGAATGCCATGACGCGCATCGACATGAGCGAGTACATGGAGAAGCACACCGTGGCGCGGCTCATCGGCGCGCCGCCGGGCTACGTCGGCTACGAGGAAGGCGGGCAACTCAGTGAAGCGGTGCGCCGCCGGCCCTATTGCGTCGTGCTCTTCGACGAGATCGAGAAGGCTCACCATGACGTGTTCAATGTGCTGCTCCAGGTGCTCGACGACGGGCGACTCACGGATGGACAGGGTCGAACGGTAGATTTCAAGAACGCCGTCATCATCATGACGAGCAACATCGGCTCGCCGATCATCCAGGAGTATTTCAACCGCGGGATTCTCGCCGACAACGAACGGGCCGAGATGGAGAGCAAGGTGAAATTGGAATTGCGCTCGCACTTCAGGCCGGAGTTTTTGAATCGTGTGGACGACATCATTGTCTTCCACAGCCTCCAGCGTGATCAGTTGATTCGCATCGTGGACATCCAGTTGGAGCGCGTGGCGAAGCGATTGCAGCAGCAGAACCTGCAACTCGAACTCGACAAGTCGGCGAAGGCACTGATCGCGCAGGAGGGCTACGATCCGCAATTCGGCGCGCGCCCGCTCAAGCGTTCCATCCAGGAGCATCTGCTCGACCCGCTGGCCACGCAGTTATTGGAGGGCAAGTTCAAGCCCGGCGACCGCATCAAGGTGGTGGCGACCAACGGAGCCATGTCTTTCGGGAAGGACTGATGGGCGAAAGCAGCAAGGGCAGCGCGACCTGGCTCGGGTTCTCAATCCCTGGCGTCCGGCTTCCCTTTGACGGCGGCACGGGCCTCGGCCTGGACGCGGCAGATCATCCGTCCCCAGAAATGCGCCAGTCGGGGCCCGAAGTAAGAGAGGAAGCACATCAGGACAAGAAACACATGCAGCCCGGTATTGACCCAGGACTGGAAAAATTGCACGGCCTCGGAATCGGAAACGGTTTCTGTCCAGACCGCATGGCCGACGGCGAAGCCACCCATCCCGTAGTATCCCAAGGCGAGGCAGCCGATGGCCACCGGACCCACTGACAGCACCCCGTAGCTTCCAATCAGGCCCGCCGCCATGGCCCCGGTCGAGCAGACTCCGATCGACATGAATCCCACCGGGATGATGCCCACGCTGACGCTGCCCAGGGCGATTCCTCCCACCGCCACCGTCCCGATGGCGACGACCCCGCGCGCGTGATCCCCGATGGCAATGATGCCGCGAGCCACTTGGGGGCGGCCATTCACGCGCGGGAGGTCCAGCGCCACATGCATCAAGGGAATGCCAAAGAATGTCGTGGTTGTTCGGTATTCATATCCTGGCCGGTTTCCTGTGAGTGAGGTGCTCGGTGTTTCCGAGGCACGGTCAGGAGGACGGTTCTTTAACAGGCGGGTCACCGCATCGCCCAAGCGAGACAATTGTCCCTCCAGTTTTGGGACCAGGAAATCATGACCAGGCACATGTGGCATTCCCGGTGGCGGCGGGAGTTTCGAGAGCGGGCTGCGTTTGGCGGGCTGAGTTTGGTGCTCCGGCTCTGGCGTGGCCGTTGCTTCGGACGGTCGCAGTTTTCGGCCGCGCTCGGCCGCGCTCAATTCGGCCCCGATGTTCAGGAGTCGCACCACGGTCTCCCCCAGTCTCGCCAGATGGCTTTCCAACGGTGGGGTCATGGCATCCAGCCAGTGGGTGTTGCTCAGGCAGAACTCCATTGACCGCGTCGGAGTCACGTCCTCAATGCGGAATGGCAGGATGGTTTTCGCCTTGCTCACGGCGCGCTCCACTTCTCGCTTCACTTGCGGCGATTGATTGGCGTCGGCGGAAAAGACCACGATGAAGACGTGGCAGTCGGCGATGCCATCGACGATGGATTCGGCGTATTCCGTGCCGGGCAGAACGTCGCGCGGGGCAATCCAGCAGCGGATGCGGCGGCTCTCCAGCGAGGCGCAAAGCGCGGTGGCCACCGTTCGATCCCGGGACGCATAGCTGATGAACACGTCGTGAGGCACGACCGGAGCATCGCTCCTTGGCGAGCGCAGCTTCAAGCCCATTTTGGACGTGTCCTCGTGGGCGAGTGGGCCAACGGAGGAAGTTGCTGAGGACTTTTACAAAACACGGCTGGATAATCTTCCCTGCCCCCTTAGCCTTGGTTCCATCTGGGGTGAAATGGTTTGTCGGCAGTGCCCGGTGGCGGTGAAACGAACGAGTTATGCAAAAGATATTTATCGGATTCACGACCCTGCTCACGCTGGTGCTCGGTGTCTTGTGCGTGGTGCAGGCGAAACAGTTGCGGACGGCCCGAATGCAAATACGATTTGCAGAGGAGGCGCGCACCGCTGAGGCCGAAGCGGGGCAGGCGCAGTCCGACCGAGTTACGGAATTAGAGCGTGCCAACCGCTCGCTCGATCAGCAGGTGGACCGGTTCGCCACCGTCACCACGGAGTTACGCACGAATCAGTCCGCCCAGAACAAGAATCTGGAGGTCATGTCCGAGCGAATCCGGGCGGCGCAGGCCGACGGTTTGAATGGTGAGGGCAAGCCGGATGACTTCGGCAAGGGCATGGGCGACATGCTGGGCAAGATGATGAAAGACCCGGCCATGCGTGAAATGGTCCGCGAACAGCAGAAAGCCGCCGTCAATATGATGTACGGCGGATTGTTTAAGGATCTCAATCTTTCGACGGAGGAAAAGGAAAAGCTGAGAAGCATCCTGGCCGACGCGCAGATGAAGAATGTGGAGACGGCGCAAGCCCTTTTCGGCGGCGACAAGGATGCGCCCAAGGACCAGCCTCAGAAGCAAATGGCCGAGGCCAAGACGCAGACCGATGCCGAGGTCAAGGCACTGCTCGGCCCGGAGAGATTTGCCCAATACCAGGATTACCAAAAGAACATCACCGAACGGATGCAGGTCGATCAGTTCAAGAACCAACTCGCCGGGGACAGCCAGCCGCTCGGGGATCAGCAGGCCGCGCAGTTGATGGAGGCGATGAAGAACTTGAAAACCACCATGCCGCCACCGATCTCCAGCGACCAAACTCAGGTGCCCAATCCTGAGATGTTCAAAGAGGACGGCATCGACCGTCAGATTAAGTGGATGGACGACTACAATCGCGGTTTGGTGGAGTCAGCCCGGACCTTCCTCAGTTCAGAGCAACTCAAGCAGTATCAGACCTTCCTCGAACAGCAATCCTCCATGCAGAAACTTGGCTTGAAGATGGCCCGGCAGATGTTTGGCGGGGACAAGTCAGGAAGTCCCGTGCCGGCTCCGGCCAACTGAGTCAGGAACCTCTGCGGCGCAATTGCCTAAAAGCCGAAAGGCTTCCGACCTCGGAAGCCTTTCGCTCCAATCGAAGATGTGCTCCAAGTCAGGCTTCGCAGAACGGTTCCAGATGAACGCGCAAGGAGAGGATGGCCTGCGAATGAATCTGACAGATGCGTGATTCGGTGAGGCCGAAGATTTCCGCGATCTCTCGCAATCGCATGTCTTCAAAATAGTAGAGGGCCAGCACCTGGCGCTGCATCTGGGGCAGTTCCTGCATGTGGTTGCTGAGAATCTCGGCCATTTCGTTGCGGGCCACTCCGTCGAGGGGGTTTTCCTGCTTCGCATCCGCGAAGGCTTCATATTGCGAGGGCGAGTTGTCGTTGTCGTCGCTCATGGCAGCGTCGAGACAGACGAAGGTGGCCGGTCGGATTTCTTCGAGCAGATGCTGATAGTCGTTCAAGGAAATGCCCAGGGCCCCGGCCACTTCCACATCGGTGGGGACGCGTTTCTTCTTTTGTTCCAACACTTTGATGGCGGCCTGGACTTTCTTGGCCTTGCTGTGAATGGACCGCGGCACCCAGTCCATACGGCGCAGCTCGTCGAACACCGCGCCGCGGATGCGGACGCGAGCATAGGTTTCAAAAGTCGAACCGAGCTTCGGATTGTAATGGCGGACGGCGTCAAGCAAACCGACGAGTCCGGCGCTGTAAAGGTCTTCGGCATCCACATGGGAGGGGAGCGACATCTGAAGGCGACCTACGACGGTCTTGACCAGGGGGAGGTATTGTTCGACGAGTCCGGCTTCGGATTCGGCGCGGGTGGCTTTGCGGCGATACGATTTCCAGAGGGAAGTTTCCTTGATGGATCGGGCCGGCTTTTTTTCTTCGCGGGCTTGGACGTTTAGGATCATAGGAGCGTTTGAGTTAGTGTTTTTAGGTTTCAGCAGGGTGGATGCACTGGTTCCGGGTTGGACCCGGTTCCCAATCGGCAAAACAACTCGTTGTTCTGTTTGTGTTTCCATTCTTGCTGACCGCTCATAGCAACGGCTTTGCCAACCTTGAAAACCTCCAGGCCGCAGGCGGGAAAACAGGGCAAATCAGCTTGTTTTTCGCATGTAGGAATTCAAGTAGCGGCTTGTCAGTGCCGATGGAGAAAGAACTTTTGAGTAGAGAGTGTCCTGCGGGAGTGTCCAGTTTCCAGCTCCGGTGCCCCGGACTGGGACACCAACGACGACGCCCAGCCTGTAGCCTTCGCTGCGTCGGATTCTCGAGTGATCGCTTCCTCCTGCGATTGCTTTATGCCTAACCGAAGTTGGCGTCGGATGTCGGAAGAACATCTGGGAAAGAGCGCCTTACCCGTTGCTTCGAGTGCCGGATGTCTGCTCCGGAAACGCCCATGCGACGTGTTTTTCCACTTCAAGATTGAGCCTTGCGTGTGCGCGCCTGAGGATGCGCGGAGATGAGTGTCCTGCAACCTAAGTCCCGTCCACCCCTGGAGCGCATGATGCGTATCCATCAGGAGATCGCTGCGGGTCGATTTCCCAACAAGCCCGCGCTCGCGCAGTTACTCGATGTCTCCACGAAATCCATCCAGCGCGATCTTGAATTCATGAGGGATCGTCTGCAATTGCCCCTGGCCTACGATTTCTTTCGCTGTGGTTATCACTACACGGAGCCGGTCAGTTCGTTTCCCACTTTCCAGATCACCGAAGGCGAACTGGTGGCGCTGCTGATCGCGGAAAAGGCGCTCGAACAGTATCGCGGCACCAACTTCGAGAAGCCGCTGGTCAGCGCGCTCAAGAAAATGGCGTCGCAGTTGCCCGAGACGGTTTCTTTCAACATGGCCGAGTGGGATCAGACAATTTCGTTTCGCACCAGTGCCGAACCGATCTTGAACTTGGAAATTTTCGACGCTCTGGCCAAGGCCACGGCAGGCCGCCACCAGTTACGCTTCGACTATCGCAAGCCCGGCCAGGCCGGAGCCGAGGCCCGCCTGGTGGATCCGTATCATCTGGCGAACATCAATGGTGAATGGTTCCTCTTCGCGTTCGACCACGCGCGCCAGGACATTCGCACGTTTGTGCCGGCGCGCATGGGGCGTGTCACGCCGACGGGAAAAACTTTTCCCCGCCCGGCGCGCTTTTCCTTGGAGAAGCGGTTGCATCACAGTTTCGGCGTCGTGAGCGGGGCAGGGGAGTTCGAGGTCGTGCTGCGCTTCGATGCCTTCGCGGCGGGTTATATCCGCGAGAAACGCTGGCATGCCTCGCAGCGATTGCGCGACCTCAAGGAAGGCGGCGCGGAGTTGCGGATGAAGTTGTCGAGTCTCGAAGAAGTGCGGCGCTGGGTGCTGAGTTGGGGCGGTCACGCCAAGGTATTGTCGCCGCCGGAACTGGCCGCCGCCGTGCGCGAATCCGCGCAAAAGTTGCTCCAGTAAGCGGGGTGATAACCAAGGCCCAAAGGGTTACTTGGCGAACTCTACGCAACGCGTCTCGCGGATGACAGTGACGCGGATTTGCCCTGGGTACTGTAGCTCCTCCTCGACCCGGTGCGTGATGTCGCGCGCGAGTTTGAAGGCCCGGTCGTCGTTGACCTGGTCCGGTTGCACGAAGACGCGCAACTCGCGGCCGGCCTGCACGGCATAGACTTTCTCGACGCCCTCGAAGGACAGACCAATGCGCTCGAGATCCTCCACCCGCTTGATGTAAGTGGTCAGAGTCTCAGAGCGGGCGCCTGGACGTGAGGCGCTCATGGCGTCCGCGGCGCTGACCAAGACCCCCCAAGGACCGTTGGCTGGCACCTCGCCGTGGTGCGAGGCCACGCCGTTGACGACCGGCTCCGGCTCGCCGTAACGCTTGACGATCTCCGCGCCGACGATGGCGTGTGGACCTTCAATCTCGTGAGTGACGGCCTTTCCAATGTCGTGCAGCAAACCAGCGCGCTTGGCGATCTGCACGTCCAAACCCAGTTCACCCGCCATCAGCGCCATCAAGTGCGCGACCTCGATGGAGTGTTCGAGCACGTTCTGCGAGTAACTCATGCGGAATTTGAGCTTACCCAGCAATTTCACAATCTCGGTGTGCATTGAAGTGACGCCGGCACGCAGAATCGCGTCCTCGCCGAAGCGGAGGACGGATTCTTCCATCTCGGTTTTCACCTTGATCACCACTTCCTCGATCCGGGTGGGATGAATGCGGCCGTCGAGGATCAGCCGGGCCATCGCTTCGCGGGCGATCTCGCGGCGCACTGGATCAAAGCCGGAAAGCACCACGGCGTTGGGCGTGTCGTCGATGAGTACAGTGATGCCGGTGGCCGCCTCAAAGGCGCGGATGTTACGCCCTTCGCGCCCGATGATGCGACCTTTGATCTCATTGTCGGGCAAGGGGATGGTGGCGCTAGTGCTCTCAAAAGCATGGCTGCCGGCGTAGCGCTGGATGGCGGTGCTGATGATCCAGCGGGCCTTTTCCTCGGCGCGAGTCCGGGCTGCCTCGATGATGCGATGCGTGGTGGAGGCGGCCTCGTTCTGAGCCTGCTGTTCGACTTCCTTGAGCAACAGCGCACGGGCTTCGGCTAGGCCCAGATGGGCCGTGGCGGCGAGGGCGGAGGTGCGTTGGGTGAGCAGGGCTTCAAGTTCTGCTTTTAGCCCGTCAAGGCTGGCACGTTGTTGCTGCAACTCTACGTGCTCCTTGCGCAATGATTGTTCCTGGGCCACGAGGTTTTCGAGCTGCCGGTTGACGATCTGCTCTCGTTCGGTGGCGCGCGACTCGTTATCGGTGATTTGCTTTTGACGCGCCGCGAAGGACTGCTCGGTCGCCTGCCGGAGGCTCAACGCGTCCTCGTTGACTCGAATTCGGGCCTCGCGCTGCACGCTATCCGCTTCCCGCCGGGCCTGCTCCAAGCGCGCCTGGGTTTCAAGATTGCGCGCCTTGCTCAAAGTGTGTTCCTTCCAACGCAGCAAGGCAAATACGAGCAAGGAACCCGCGGCAAAGCCCAGGCCAACCGCCGCGTAGCTGTTTACGGCCAAAATCATTTCAAACCGGGCGCGGACACAAATGCCAGCGCGTCGGAGTTAGTATCGAATCAACCCGCACATCATGAGGTTCCACGGGCACGGATGGGACAAGCTGAACCTCGAACGCCACTCCGCATTTGTGCCCGCAAACCTCGGCCAACAGCCGGTCGTAGAAACCTTTGCCACGACCCAAACGGTTGCCACCCGGGTCGAAGGCTACGCCCGGAACGAGCACCAAGTCCAGTTGGTTTAACGGGACGACGGGGCAACACTCGGCAGGTTCCAGCACTCCGAAGCGGCCGGGACGAAGTTCCCGAAGACTGCGGACGATCGATGCGGTGTAACCATTACTGGTCAAATCGGTACGCGGCAGCATGACTGTCTTGCCGGCACGCCAAGAATTTTCCAGCAGCGACGTGATGTCCGGTTCGTCCGGCAGAGGAGAGAAGAGCAAGACTTTTTGTGCGCGATTCCAAATTTCCTTCTCGATCATCACTTGCCGAAGTTGTTCGGAGAATTTGTGCCGCTGCTCTGGTTGGAGAGCACGAATGAGCGCGCGTGTCCGTGCGCGTAATTCCGTTTTACTGGCTGAATCCATCAATGATGGCGAGTGAATACCATTAGGCTGAAACAAAGCGCGAATCAAAATTCGGTCGCCCAATGTCAAGGAAGCTGCGGACGCCAAACTCCGCGCTCCGATGCGTCTCAGCAGCAAATTGGTCTGTTGCATTTGGAACTTGTCGTTGCGCTTTATCGTCTCCCCATCCCTCTCCTCCACTCAGAATGGAAGAGGGTGCCCGCAGGGCGAGAGAGGAGGTGTGCGGATGTGTCAGCAACACAATCGGCCATCGGCGAACCTTGCGGTGTTGTTCCAGATCGTTGCCGCAGTAAACGACGCGAGTGTCGAGCCCCTTGGAGGGCGGCGCTGCAGGTCGCGGCCAGAGTTTTCGCCGGTGCGTCCCCGACTGTGGTGCGTGCCATGCGCGGCCTTGGCTTCGTCGTTCTCAAATGCCACCCTATTTCCATGCTGGAAACTGAATCGGTGCAATGCCCGTTCTGCGGGCAGACTTTTGAACTGGCCGTGGACACGAGCGTGCCGAGCCAGCGGTTTGTCACGGACTGCGAGATTTGCTGCCGGCCCTTCGAAGTGGTGGCGGAGTGCGAGGCTGGACAAATTTTGTCGTTGGATGTGCTGGGCAGTTAATCGAAACTCCACTTCCGGTTATGAAACCTGAAATCATTCTCTGGATTTACATTGGGCTGCTGGTGATCGGCGGGCTGATTGGCTTCCTCAAGGCCAAGAGCAGGATCTCGCTCATCTCCTCGATCATTTTTGCCGTTGTGCTGGGCTTCGTGGCCATCGACAAGCCCGACCCTGTGTTCCGGGTCGAGTGGTCCTGGGGCATCTTAAGCTTTCTGGCGCTCATCTTTTTCATCCGCTTCCTGCGCACCAAGAAATTCATGCCCAGCGGGATGATGCTGCTGGTCACGGCGGTGACCATCATCGCGATGGTCTGGTTCAAGTAAGCCGTGGCGAACCTGTCCCTGCCCATCTGGGCCGTTCACTCCGGCGTCGTCGGGGAACTCCGCGCCGGCAACCGCCTCGTCCTCGTCGCCCCCACCGGCTCGGGCAAGACCACCCAGGTGCCTCAAATGTTGCTGGACGCCGGCCTGGCCGGCACTCGCAAGATTGTTGTGCTCCAACCGCGCCGCGTGGCCGCGCGCACCGTGGCCGCGCGCGTGGCCTGGGAACGCAACGTGAAACTGGGCAGTGAGGTGGGCTACCAGATTCGCTTCGACGATCACACCAGCCTCGGCACCCGCATCTGCTTCGTCACGGAGGGCATTCTGCTGCGCTGGCTCCAGGATGATCCGGCGCTCAGCGACATCGCGGTCATTCTGTTCGATGAGTTTCACGAGCGAAACTTGTTGAGCGACGTGGCGCTGGCCCTGGCCAAGGAGTTGCAACGCACCACGCGGCCCGATCTGAAAATCGCCGTGATGTCGGCCACGCTCGATGCGGAGCCGGTGGCCGCTTATCTCGACGATTGCCCCATCATTGTCTCGGAAGGCCAGAGCTATCCGGTGGACCTGCACTATCTCGACCTGCCGGACGAGCGGCCGGTCACGGAAAAGGCGGCGGACATCGTGGAGCGCATCGTGAACTCGGGCGGTGGTGGCGACATTCTCGTTTTCATGCCCGGCGTGGGGGAAATCAACCAGACCATCGGGGCCATTCGCGCCGCGCGGACGCAGGAGAAGTTGGCGCTCATTCCGCTGCACGGCGAGTTGCAGGCGGAGGAACAGGACGCGGCCTTCGCGCCCAATCCATTGCGCAAGGTAGTCGTGGCCACGAACGTCGCGGAAACGTCCGTGACCATCGACGGCATCCTGCATGTGGTGGACAGCGGCGTGGCGCGCGTGGCGCGTTACGATGCGGAGCGTGGCATCGGCACGCTGTTCCTGGAACCGATCAGCCGCGCCTCCGCCGATCAACGCAAGGGCCGGGCCGGGCGCACGGCCCCGGGTGATTGCTGGCGCCTGTGGACGGAGGGCGGGCACTTGAATCGCGCCGAGCGCAACACGCCGGAGATTCAGCGCAGCGATCTGGCCGAGGTGGTCTTGCTGCTGCACTCGCTGGGCATCAAGCGCGCGGTGGATTTTGACTGGCTGGACAAGCCGGACGCGCAGGCAGTCGAGCGCGCGGAGAAGCTGTTGCTCATGCTGGGAGCGTTGAGTGGAGGGGGGAAGGAGAAAGCAGAAATCACCTCCGACCTCACACCGGTCGGCCGGCAGATGCTGCGGCTGCCCATGCACCCGCGCTATTCGCGGATGTTGATCGAGGCGTCGCGGCGGGATTGTGTGCGCGCGGCGGCGCTGTGCGCGGCGCTGGTCAGCGGGCGGGATCTGCTCCAACGACTGCGGCGCGAGGACAAGCACATCGCCGAGGCGCGGGAGTTGTTCGAGGCGTCGCAGAACTCGGACTTCTTCACCCTGATGCGCGCGTTCCAGTACGCGAAGCGCGCGAACTTCAGCTTCGAGTCCTGTCGCAACTACGGCCTCAACGCCCAGGTGGCGCGGCAGGTGGAGCAGACCTTCGAGCAGATCGTCACCATTGCGGAGCGGGAGAGGCTGATCGAGCGGCGGCCGGCGGAAGGCGAAGGCGGGGAAAGTCCAAGGTCCAAGGTCCAAGGTTCAAAGCCGGACGACGATGCATTGCTGCGCTGCCTGCTGGCCGGATTCATCGACCAACTCTGTGTCCGGCGCGATCTCGGCACGCTGGATTGCGACCTGACGGAGCGGCGGCAGGGTTCGCTGCTGCGCGAGAGCGTGGTGCAGAACTCAAACTTGCTGGTCGTGGCGAGCATTCGCGAAGTGCCGGGGCGCGGCCCGGAGGACTTGACCCTGCTTGGACTGGCCACGGCGGTAAGGCGCGAGTGGATCGAGGAGATGTTCCCGCAGCATCTTACTGGTGTGGTCGAGCACCTTTACGACCGGACGCACAAGCGCGTGGCGGCGGTGAAGTTGGTGCGCTTCGCCGATCTGGTCATCCACCACGAGCACCAGCGCGAGGTGGTGCCCGAAGCCTCCGGCCTGGCGCTGGCCGAGGCGGCGCGGCGCGGGTATTTCGAACTGCCGCTGTTGAACCACGACGTGAAGCAGTTCATCGCGCGGGTGAATCTGATCTGCGCCGCGCTGCCGGAACTGGAGATGCCGCCGCTGGATGAGCCGGCCATCACGCGCTGCCTGGCCCGGGCTTTTCACGGCTTGACGCTGGCCAAGGAGGCGCAGGCCACGCACGTCCGCGAGGAATTCCACAAGCATCTGGCCCGCGAGCAACTGGCCTGGGTGGATGAGTTGGCCCCGCTGTCCATCACCTGGCCCGACGGGCGCAAATTGAAACTGCTCTACCCGGAGGAGGCGCGGGACGAGGAGGGCGAGCCGAACTCACCCGAGGTGCAGGCAAAGCTCCACGAATGTTTCGCCGTGAAGGAGCATCCGCATCTCGCCGAGGGCCGGGTGCCGGTGAAACTCTGGCTGGCCTCGCCCGACGGGAAGCGGATAGAATCGACGTTCAACTGGCCGGCCTTTCGCACCAACACCTACCCGAAGCTCAAGCCGGCCTTGCAGAAGAAATTTCCCTCCCTGCTCTGGGTCTGAGCCGTCTTACGGCACCCAGCCGGGGATGAGGTCTCTGGCGTGGAAGTTGGCCAGCTTGGGCGGGCCTTCCTCGACTACGGGCAGGTCGCTGTGGACTCTGGCCGCCCCGAGTCCCTGGATGCTCTCGACGTATTTTGCAGCCCCACATTGCATCACGTTGGACATGCGCACCAAGTCACGGAACCAGTTTGGAAAACGGTTGGTGAACTTCAGTTCCAGAATGACCTGCTGCTCAAAACGGAGCACTGGATCCTTCATGTCAATCTTGATCGAAGGGGACAGGTTTTCCTCGCCGAACACGTCTCGGTCAATGGTCACGCGCACCTGATCATTTTCACTCACGTAGGCCTCGCGCATGTAGAAGATATGGACCTTGGGCTTGGCGTGAATACGGTTCATCAGCTCGCAAAAACGCTGGAGCGCGACCATCTGCTTGGGCGCCTTGGACAGCAGGTGATCCTCCTGCGGGAGGTGCCCGGAGAGCAGGTAGGGGACGAACTGCTGCCGCACGCCGCCGCGCTGCTTCATGATGCAGTTGTTCATGCGGCGCTTGATCTCGAAGAAGACCGGCGACTTGGGGTTCGTGTCGTAGTAGCGCAGGCGCAGCTTGTAACGGTTTTTGATCCCGTTGATCGTCTCCCAGTAGAGCTTCAAGTCGTCCGAGTCGAGGTAGAGGCTATGCACGGGGTAGGAGAAGTTGGGCTTGCCCACGCTGTACTCGTCGAAGTCGAGATAGCTGCGAACAAAGTCGCGCACCTTCAGAGCCATTTCCTCGGTGATGAGGTACTTCAGCTCGAACCGCTGTTGTTGCATCCTGTCTGCTGCCATAAGTAAGTCCCGGGGCGCTGGGCGCTTTGGGAACGCGCAACGATTCTCACAAGCCAAGTGGATTTTCCAGTGAAGATTTTGCCTGAAGTTGCCGCCGGCAGCTTGGGTAGGTGCCGCTGTCGTCCGATGGAGCCGGTTTTTCCGATCAGGACCAGGTCAATCTGCGACCGGGAGCGCGCCGTCGGTGCGTTGTGCTCCGGGGTTACTCGACCGCGCGCCAGTCCAGCACCTTCAACTGCACGCGGGTGTTGCCCTGATAGCTGTTCAATTCCGGCGCGAAGGCGAGGTCGAAACGGCCCACGGGCAGCGAGCGTTCGTCCACGTTCCAGAGCACGGCTTCGCAGGTGCGTTTCCCATCCGTGACCCAGAGCTTGGCGTGCTGCTTGTCCTTGCCCATGCGTTGCAGCGCGCGCTCGTGGCCGACGTTGCGGATGCAGAACTGCACGCGGGGGTTGCCCATGCCGGTTTGTTCGAGCCGACCCAGTTCTTCGATTCGCTGCACGCTCAGGTCGCTCATCGTCACTTCGCCATCCAGACGCAGCGAGGGTTGCAGTTGCTCGGGCTTCAAGGAGCGGCGGGCGATGGCGTTCATGCGCTCGCGGAAGGCGTCCACCTGGTCGGGATGAATGCTCAGTCCGGCGGCCATGGCGTGTCCGCCGTGGCGCAGCAACAGATCGTCGCATTCGCGGAGCGCGGCGGCGAGATCGAAGCCTTCGACGCTGCGACCGGAGCCGCGCCATTCAGCGCCTTCGCCGCCAATGATGAAGGTGGGCCGGTAGAATTCCTGGAGCACACGCGAGGCGACGATACCCACGACGCCGATGTGCCAGAGCAACTGCGCCTCGACGAGCGCGAAGTCGCGCGTGGCGTCGAAGCGCGCGCGGATGGCGCCGATGGCTTCCTTGCTGATGCCGCGCTCGATGTCCTGCCGCTCGCGGTTGCGCGCGTCGAGGCTGGCGGCGATGGGCTGGGCCGCGTCGAGGTCGCGGGCGAGGAGGAGGTTCAAGGCTTCTTCCGCGTTCTCCAGCCGGCCGGCGGCGTTGAGGCGAGGCGCGAGTTGGAAGCCGACTTCGTAGCCGCCGATCTTGCCCGTAATGCCGGCGACTTCCTTCAACGCAATCAAGCCGGGGCGCGTGGTCGTGGTCAGGCGCGGCAAACCGGCGCTGACGAGGATGCGGTTCTCGCCCCTCAGCGGCACGAGATCCGCGATGGTGCCGAGCGCGACGAGGTCGAGCAAGGGACGGAGATCATATTCGGCCGCGCCGGGCAGGCCGGCTTCACGCGCACGCTTCAGAACAGCATGCGCCAGCTTGAAGGCGAGGCCGGCGGAGCAGAGTTCGGTGAAGCGAGAGGCCGGTTGAGGGTTGAGGGTTGAGAGCTGCGGGTTGACCAGCGCCACGGCGTCGGGTGGCGGTGTAGAGACTTGGTGGTGATCGAGGACCAGCACTTCCACGCTGCGTTCGCGCAACCAGGCAACTTGATCGCGTGCGGTCGAGCCGCAGTCCACGGCGAGCAGGAGCGTGACGGGGAATTTCGCGAGGCAATTCTCCACGCCAGACTGGCTGAGGCCGTAGCCCTCATCCATGCGATGCGGCAGGTAGCAGTGAACTTTCCAGCCCAGTGTGGTCAGGAATTCATGGAGCAGGGTGGTGGAGGTGACGCCATCGACATCGTAATCGCCAAAGATGACGAGCGGTTCATCATGCGCGCGCGCGCGGAGGAGCCGGTCCACGGCGGCCGCCATGTTTGGAAGGAGGAAGGGGTCGGCAAGATTCTTCAGGCGCGGTTCGAGAAAGCGTGTGATCGGTTCCGGCTCGCTCAGGCCGCGGTTGAGCAGGGCCTGGGCGAGGAGGGTGGAGATGCGCAGTTCCTTGGCGAGAAACTCGGCCAGCGCAGGCTGGGGCGGGGCGAGGGTCCAGCGGTATTTCATGCGCGGTGCTATTTCTTCCGCGTCAGCACCGAGAGGACGATGGAGAGCGCAATGATTGCGACGACGATGCCCAGCGCCAGAATTGTGTTCACTTTCACGTCCCAAATCTCCGCCAGCATTTTTCCGCCGATGAAGACGAGCACGAGGGAGAGTCCATATTTCAGCAGTCGGAAGGCGTCGATGGCATTGGCCAGGACGAAATAGAGGGAGCGCAGGCCGAGGATGGCGAAGACGTTGGAGGTGAAGACGAGGAACGGCTTCTCGGTGACGCCGAAAATGGCCGGGATGGAGTCGAGCGCGAAGATCAGATCAGTGGTCTCCACCATGATTAGGACCAGGGCGAGCGGGGTGAGGGCCAGTTTGCCGTTCAGGCGGGTCAGGAATTTGTGGCCCTCAAACTTCGGCGCGATGCGGAAGAAGCGGCGGGCCACTCGCAGGACGAAATTGTTCTCCGGTTCCACGCCGCCGGCACCGGCGAAGAACATCTTCACGCCGGTGAAAAGCAGGAAGGCACCAAAGACATAAAGCACCCAGTGGAAATTCTTCACCAGCACGGCGCCGACACCAATCAGCGCGCCGCGCATGATCAGTGCGCCGATGATGCCCCAGAAGAGCACGCGATGTTGATGCTCGGATGGAACCTTGAAATAGGTGAAGAGCAGGGCGATGACGAAGACGTTGTCCATCGAGAGGGAGAGCTCGATGAGATAGCCGGTGACGAATTCGACGGCATGCTCGCGGTCCTTCCAGTAGGCAAGGCCGGCGGCGAAGATCATGGCTACGACGAACCAGACGCACGTCCAGGCGATGGCTTCCTTGAACTTGACGACGTGGGCACGCCGGTGGAACACGCCCAGGTCGAGCGCCAGAAACATCAGAATGCAAACGATGAATCCGGCCCAATGCCAGGGAGTAATCGTGAGTGCGGCAAACATGCGCGGCCAATAAACACGAAACGGCGGGAAGCAAACACCAAAAATGGGCGGGGTCTGAGAATCAATCGCAGCTGGCGATGCGGTCGCCAGTTGTTGGACCGCACCCTGGAAAGTGTCGCTACCTGCCGACACGAATGTCGGCGCTACGTCGTAACGCCGGCTTTCCAGCCGGCAGGTGGCGAGACTTTCCAGTCTCGCGTTGCTGCGGGCTGGAAAATCCGTACTCCAGCGCCACCATGATTTCCGCTCGCGCGGTGGGCGCGCCGTTCCCATCATCGAGAAATGAATTCCCAAATGGAGTGTCGGCTGATTTTCATGGTGTTCCTTTTCACCGCGCTGTCCGGCGCGCTCGCAGCGGACCCGGCGCGCAAAACGAACAACCTGATCGTGGTGAATTACGATCCCATCCTGCGCGAGCGCGGAGGCACCAACTTGCAACGCTTCCTGCGCTGGAACAATCCGCGGCCCATGACCACGAATCTCATTCGCCACCTTCGCGAGTCGAGCGGCGGCTACGCGAACTTCAATCTGGTGGATTGGATCGACGTGGATGCGTTCCCCATGAAGCGCGACGGGTTTCGCTACTCGGAGCAGTCGTTCCTCGAAATGTGGAAGGACAAAACGAAGGCGCACCAGCCGGACAGCGTGAGCTACGCGGCGATTTTCAAGGAATTGAACCTGGCCGAGCGCGTGCGCAAGGACGACGTGAGCGAAGTCTGGGTTTGGGGTGCGCCGTATTTCGGCACGGACGAATACGCGATGAAGATTCCCGGCGACCAAGTGTTCTACCCGGCCGACAACGTGTGGTTTTATCGTCCCTACGACATTCCCGACTGCGGCCGCACGGTTTGGGTGATGGGTTTCAATTACGAAGTGGGCGAGGACAACGCGCTGCACAGCTTCGGTCATCGGTGTGAGGGGATTCTCTCGCTCACCGTCGGGCGCGGCGTGTGGACGGGCAAAGCTGGCGGGACGAATGTGTGGAGTCGCTTTACGCGGCAGGCCGACAAGTATCCCGACGACGCGCAGGTCGGCAATGTCCACGGCGGCCCGAACGCGAAGAGCGGTTACGATTACGGCCAGACGAACCTCGTGATGTCGGGCGCGGAGGACTGGCTGAATTATCCGAACCTCACAGGCGCAAGGCAGCCGGTGAACTGCGACACCTGGGGGCGACCACATCATTTGAATTTTCAGAAATGGTGGCACGGGCACCTGCCGCGCAGCGCGGGCGTGACCGATGGTTTCTACAACAACTGGTGGCGCTACATCGTGGACTACGATGCAGCGGTGCAGGAGTTGCCGCCGCCCGGCGGCAAACTGCGCCGGCCGGCGAAGGCGATGTATTGAGGGCGCGGGGAAGTTGTCAGTGCTCAGTCGTTCGGAGAGGCTTCCGTCCTTCTCGCGGAAGTTTTTACAACTGGGCGCGCGGTGAAATGATCCTCCTTTGAACAAATTTTGAAGTCGCGGTGTCTTTAGGGGCAAGGGGCAAGCACCGGGCGGTGAACAAGAACCGCAGTCAGATGGCGTCCTCCCTGGGATGGGTTTTTCAGGGAATGAGCGCGGCCTGCGGTGCCTCCCGGGAATTATTTATGAAGATACGACGAGCTTTCTTTTTTGGATTTGTTCTGGCGCTGGCTGTGGGCGCGTTGGTGCCGGTCTGGCAGCGAATCGGAGTAACGACCGTGCGGGCGGCGGAGAAATCACCCGCCCTCAAGGCTCCCAGCATCGTGCTCAATCAAGCGCCCCTGGCCAAGGAGGGGCGCGGCCTCACCACGTTTGCGCCGGTGGTGAAGAAGGTCGCGCCCAGTGTGGTGACCATTCACTCGACCAAGACGGTGCGCCGCTCGTCGATGGGTTCGCCCTTCAATGATCCGGCCTTCCGCCGGTTCTTCGGCGAACCGGATGAGGATGCGCCTCCGGCCAGTCCGCGCGGGCGCGGTGGTCGCCGCGCGCCGCAGCTCCGCCCCGAGAAGCAGGAGGGTCTCGGCTCGGGCGTCATCATCAGCGCGGACGGTTACATCCTGAGCAACAACCATGTCGTCGATGGGGCCGATGAAGTGAGGGTGTCGCTCAGTGGCAGCGAGGAGGAATACGTGGCCAAGGTCATCGGTACCGATCCGCAGACGGATATTTCGGTGCTCAAGATCAACGCGAAGAATCTGCCGCCCATCACCATCACGGACAGCGACAATCTCCAGGTCGGCGATGTGGTGCTGGCCGTGGGCAATCCGATTGGCGTCGGGCAGACGGTGACGATGGGCATCGTCAGCGCCACTGGCCGCGGCAAGTTTGGCATCGTGGATTACGAGGACTTCATCCAGACGGACGCGGCGATCAACATGGGCAACTCCGGCGGCGCGCTGGTCGATGCCGAGGGACGGTTGGTGGGTATCAATACCGCCATCATCAGCCCGACGGGCGGGAGCATCGGACTGGGCTTCGCGGTGCCGATCAACATGGCGCGACGCGTGATGGACTCGCTCATTAGCGACGGCAAGGTGACACGCGGCTATCTTGGCATCCAGTTGCATCCCGACATCAGCGCGTCCGAGGCCAAAGTGTTTAAGTTGAAGGATCGCAGCGGCGCAATGGTGGATGATGTGCGGCCGGGCAGTCCGGCCCAGCAGGCCGGCGTTCAACCCGGCGACGTGGTGAAGGAACTGGACGGCAAGAAAGTTCCGGACAGCCGGCAGTTCCGCCTGTGGGTGTCGCAGACCCCACCCAACACCAAAGTCACCTTGAAGCTATGGCGTGATGGTGCGGAGAAGAGTGTCACGGCGACGCTCGGCACGTTGAAGATGGAGGAGCTGGCCGGCGGCCCCGATGCCAATCGCAAACCGCCGCAAAAAAATTCCGATGCCCTGGCCGGCGTGGAGGTTGCTGACTTGGATCGGGTGGCTCGGCGTGAGTCGGGTATTCCGACCAGCGTCCAGGGAGCCTTGATTACCGCGGTTGATCCTGAATCGAAGGCGGCGGAAGCCAAGTTGCAGGCTGGCGATGTGATTCTTGAGATCAATCGCCAGAAGGTGAAGAGCGCGCAGGAAGCCATCGACCTGAGCGAGAAGTTCAAGAATGATGAGCCGATCTTATTGCGGATCTGGTCGGCCGGGCGTAGCGGGGTTGGCTCTCAGCGCATTGTGGTCGTAGAAGCCGAGACGGCGGACAAAGAAGCCGAGAAGTAAACGTGGCTAATATTTCCAGGGGGCGCGGCACAAGAGTGTCGCGCCCCTTTTATTTCTCTCCCTGGCCGGGCCAGGTGCGGCCCACGTTGGCCTTCTTGGATTTCAATTCGGTCAGGCGTTTGTTCCAGCCTGCCCGACTCGCCTCCCACGATTCGCCTGTGAACTTTGCCCGGGCGTCAGCAACGGCTTTATCGGCGATGGAAAGCTGGCGCGCGAAGCTCGGCTTGTCCGACCACTGCTCGAAGGATTCCAGCAAAGCGAGCTGGTTTTCCGGGAACTCAGGATGCAATTGCGCAGCGCGTTCCAGATGTTCGCGAGCCTTCTTCTTGTCCCCCAGGCTCGTTGGCCAGCCGGGGGCATCACGATAAAGGTACCCGAGCGAACGATCCGGCCCGGCGTAATCCACATGTGGGTCGTGATCGCGCGCACGGAGAAATTCTTCCTCCATCTCGCGGACAATCTTGATCGCGCCGAGCAGTTTGGTGCGCGCAAGCTGCCCCAGGTTCATCCCCAGCCAGTAATGCGCGGCGGCATTGGTGGGGGCACGGTCGAGTGCACGCCGGGCGGCATTGATGCCGGCTACGGCGATTGGCTCACGCTGCTCATCGCTGGTGGCGAACTCTGCCCAGTCGAAGGCGGCGCGCGCGAATTGCAGCAGGGCGGTGAGGTTGTTGGTTTCGAGTTGGGCGAGCCTTTGGGCTTGCTCGAAGGTGCGTTCCGCGCGGGAGGCGAAGCTCGTTTCCGCCCCAGGCGTGGACACGCCGGAGAGCACCAGCGCGCAACCAATCGCCCGGCTCATTGTTGAAACAAGCATGAGCCAAAACCTGTCAGAAAACAATGTTGCCAATCCCTTCACCACTTCTATAGTGCCGCCGGTGAAATGGGATTGGAAATGTATTCGTTTGCTGGCCTTGCTGGCCCTCGTCGTCTGCGGCGCGGGGTGCGGAGGCATCAATGGACGGTACAGCATTTCTCCCGCGTCGTTTTTCCTCCCCGGCCTCTTGAAGAATGAGGCTCCGGCGCCGCGCGACTCCATTCCGGCGGCTCCGCCGGGCGAAATGCTCGCCCAAAAGTAAAATATGAGGTTTCCATTGGCGCTGACCGCGAAGATCGCGGGGCACATCATTAAACACAAGGTCCGCAAGACCCCGAAATTCGCCATGGTGTTGCAGCTTGAACCGCTGCACACCTGCAACCTCACCTGCACCGGCTGCGGCCGCATCCGCGAATACTCCACCAACCTCAAGGACATGGTGCCGCTGGAGCAGTGCCTGGCCGCCGCCGTCGATTGCGACGCGCCGATGGTCAGCATCTGCGGCGGTGAGCCGCTGATTTACCCGAAGATCGAGGAGTTGATCGTGGGACTGCGCGAGCAGGGCCGCGTCATTTATGTCTGCACGAACGGCGTGTTCATGCGCAAGAAGATGCGCGATTACATGACGGCGAACTGGTCGCCGAAGATGGAGCCGAAACTCCAGCAGCTTGAAACGGAGAATCTGATCACGCCCAAGGAGGCGGAAGCAATTCGCACAGCGGAACCGGCGGCGCGCAATAAGGTCACCATCAAGCCCAGCAAGTGGATGTATTGGAACGTCCATGTCGATGGCCTGGAATACACGCACGACTTGATCGTGGAGCGCGAGGGCGTCTTCAAGGAATGCGTCAGCGCGATGAAGATGGCGAAGATTCTCGGCTATCAGGTCGCAACCAACACGACGGTGTACAAGGAAACCGAAGTGCAGGAGATCGAGGACATGTTCAAGTTCCTCAGTTCGCTCGAAGTCGATGGCCACACCATTTCGCCCGGCTACGATTACGACGCGGCGAAGAAGGACATGGTCAAGCGCCTCGGCCGCGACCCGAAGGAATTTTTCCTCACGCGCGACATGACGCGGAAAAAGTTCGCCAAGATTCAAGAGTGGGGAAAGCACTTCACCATTTTCGGCACGCCGGTCTATCAGGAATTCCTCAACGGCAAACGCGAGCTGACCTGCACCGCGTGGGCCATTCCGACCTTCAACGTGCGCGGCTGGAAAGCGCCGTGCTACCTGATGACGGACGGCCACTATCCGAGCTACACCGAGATGCTGGAGAAGGTGCAGTGGGAGAAATACGGCGTGGTCAACGGCGTGGCGCGCGACCCGCGCTGCGAGCACTGCATGGTGCATTGCGGTTACGACCCGAGCGGCGCGCTGGGCACGAACTACCAGTCCGGCGACAACTGGAAGAACGTCAAATACAACTTCGGCGCAAAACCCAAACCGTGGGCCAAGAGCGCCGCGTTGGAGAAGACGGCCTTCAACGGCGTGAGCATCGGCAAGGGCCACCTCGCGGAAGCGAAGGCGGCGATCAATCCGGCGGCGGGCGCACGCGGGGCGTTTTCACGCAAGGAAGACCCGCACACCCACGAGACCGATTCCACTGCGGTTCACCCAATCCAATCCGAGTCGGAGTAACGAGCTTCGCAAGAATACCTATGTCCAAGACGCTATTTCTTTCCCCTCCATCCTTTGACGGTTTCGACGGCGGCGCAGGTTCGCGCTACCAGGCACGGCGTGAAGTCACCTCGTTCTGGTATCCGACGTGGCTGGCGCAACCAGCCGCGATGGTGCCGAACTCGACGCTGATGGACTGCCCGCCGCACGGCATCGACATCAAGCAATGTCTGGAGAAGGCCAAGGGCTACGACCACGTCATCATCCACACCAGCACGCCTTCGCTGCGCAACGACTGCAAGGTCGCCGAGGCCATCAAGGCCAACCGCCCCGAGACCAAGATCGGATTCATCGGCGCGCACGCTGCGGTGCTGCCCATCGAAACGCTCAAGGCGTCGCCGGCCATTGATTGGGTTGCGCGCAAGGAATTCGATTTCACCTGCAAGGAAGTCGCGGAGGGCCGCCCACTCTCCGAGGTCACTGGTCTCAGCTATCGCGACACGGATGGAAAGTTCAAGCACACCGGCGAACGCGAGTTGATCACGAACATGGACGTGCTCCCGTGGGTCGCGGACGTGTACAAGCGCGACCTCGACATCGAAAAGTATTTCATCGGCTACCTCCAGCATCCTTACGTCTCGATGTACACCGGGCGCGGTTGCCCGGCGCAATGCACGTTCTGCCTCTGGCCGCAGACCATCGGCGGGCACAAGTACCGCGTCCGCTCGGCGCAGAATGTCGCCGACGAGATGGCCTACATGAAGCAGCTCTTCCCGCAGGTGAAGGAGTTTTTCTTCGACGACGACACCTTCACCGCGAACCTCCCGCGCGCGCGCGAAATCGCCAAGAAGCTCGCGCCGCTCGGCGTGACCTGGAGTTGCAACAGCCGCGCGAACCTCGACTACGACACCATCAGCTACTTCAAGGACTGCGGCCTGCGCCTCTTCCTCGTCGGCTACGAGAGCGGCAACGACGAGACGCTCAAGCGGATCAAGAAAGGCGTGACCACGGCCGAGATGCGCCGCTTCACCAAGGACTGCCACAAGGCGGGCGTGGTGATTCACGGCACGTTCATCCTCGGCCTGCCCGTCGAGACGCGCGAGACCATCGAGCAGACGATCAACTTCGCGAAGGATCTGGACGTGTTCAGCCTTCAGGTTTCGCTCGCGGCGCCGTATCCCGGCACCGAACTGTTCGAGCAGGCCAAGCTCAACGGCTGGTTCACCAAGAAGGACAAGACCGATCTCGTGGAATCCGACGGCTTCCAGCAAAGCTCGCTCGAATATCCTGGCCTGAGCAAAGACGACATCTTCGCGTCGCTCGAGGAATTCTACCACCGCTACTACTTCAACAAGTTCGGCAAGCTCCTCATCCCGCGCCGTCCGTCCTGGCGCATCTTCAAGTCGATGCTCCAGGACAAGGACGTGTTCATGCGCCGCGCGCGCGAAGGAGCCGAGTTCTTTAAGAGCCTGTCGCAACGCCGCACGGACCTCGCGGCGCAGAGAACTGCGACCGCGACCGCTACGGCCTGACCGTACGGTCTTGGTGAAAAGTGCTGCTCGGGGAGTATTTGATCCAACAGGGCGTGATTGGACGTTGGACTTCGCCTCTCGGGCTGATAATTTCCATGCGGTTTGGGCGATTGGCGCAGTGGTAGCGCAGCTCCTTTACACGGAGATGGTCGGAGGTTCGAATCCTTCATCGCCTACCAATTTGAATAACAGAAACTCGGAAAACAGAAACGCGGAAATCCTCCTCGCTCCGGCCGCTGTTCCAGTTCATAAACGCTTCATGAAAACACGCGTCGTTTCCGCACTGCTGTTGCTCGCCACGGCGAGCTTTCTGTTCGCGCAGGCCGAACAGGTCAAAGGCAAAGCCAAAGACCTGAAGAAGAAGGTCGAAGGTCAGCAGACCAACCAGATCGACAAGGTTAATCCGTCGAAGACGTGAACCGCCCCAAAGCCCAGGACTCGGTCCTGAGAGAGCCGCGAGTTGTGGCGGGTATATTCCTTATGGCCATCAGCGTTGCCCCGCTGATCGAAGGCGTCTTTCTCGTTTGCTTCGCGGAGATCGGGATTGCGTTGGCTTTGGCGGCGGCAGGCTGGTGGTTGCGCAAGTCGGCGGCAAATTTGTCTGGAGGCGGGAGATTAATGCTCGGCCAAAGTGGGCTGGCCTGCTGGCTTCGATTTACCACGGTCGCAGTGCCGATCATGTTCCTCGCCTATGTTCTCGGCTACGCTGTTTGCATGGATCGCCAATCCCCTACAAATCCGGGCGGCACATTCCAACATTTTCCTTCGTCTTTTCGTTGGGCACCCCGGGAGTGGGTCAGGAGGGCTTCGATTGCCTACGCCACACCATGGAAGCAAGCGACCATCTGGAACCTGATATACAGCCCGATGGACACACTCTATTTCTACCTGTTTCCCCGCACTCGCGCCGAGGAGGAGCGGTTGCGGGTCTTGGGTTATTACAAACAACCTGTTCGCATTTTGTTACACCCACGGCGATAGGGCGTGTCTGGAATCAGGCCGGATCCGCAGTCCCTTCAAATCTTTGCGCTCATTCTCCTCCTTGCCAACTTAGGCGAGTGATTTCAGAGCCGTTGACATGCTCCAAACCGGGCCGTCTTCGAGATAAACTCCGGTTGCCAGTCGCGGTGTTGTGCAAGCCCATGTGCGCTTCCTTCGTGCCCGGCGGCGAGAACCTGGAGTCAACCTGCATCCACTAGGGCACCGATTTCAGAGTTGCCTTTCCAGCCCGGCCATCAAAGCGGGTGGGGCGGGTTTGCTAAAGCAGGAGCGATCATTCGACGACAATATTCCCCCTTTTCCGGCCCTCAATCGAAGCGAAACAGATTGCCGCCAGACCGCGAGACGGGCTAAACACCGGCTAATCCAATGAATTACTTTGCCCGGATCTTGAACCTTTGTCTTGGTGCGTTGGCGGCCTGCCTTCTTTCCGGTTGCGCGGGATTCCAAAGGCTCGAATCGCGACTGCCGAACATCGTGATCATATACGCGGATGACCTTGGTTATGGCGATGTGAGTTGCTACGGCGCGACCCGGGTGCAGACGCCAAACATTGATCGCCTCGCGCGTGAGGGTTTGCGTTTCACGGACGCACACACCACATCGTCCACTTGCACGCCGTCGCGTTACTCAATGCTCACCGGCGAGTATGCCTGGCGCCGGCGCGGTACGGGCGTTTTGCCCGGCGACGCGCCGCTCATCATCGAGCCGGGCCGCACGACGATGGCCACGGTGCTGCAACGCGCGGGCTACAAGACTGGCGTGGTGGGCAAGTGGCATCTGGGCCTTGGCGCGACCAACCTGGATTGGAACAGTGAGATCAAACCCGGTCCGCTGGAACTGGGCTTCGACTATTCCTTCCTCATGCCGGCGACGGGCGATCGTGTGCCCTGTGTTTATATCGAGAACCATCGCGTCGTCGGACTGGACCGCAAGGATCCGATCAAGGTGAGTTTCGGCGAATACATCGGTGACGAGCCGACCGGGAAGAAGAATCCGGAACTGCTCACCATGCATCCCAGTCACGGCCACGACTTCACCATCGTGAATGGCGTGAGCCGCATCGGCTATTCGAGCGGCGGTAAATCCGCGCGCTGGTCGGACGAAGACATGGCCGACACCTACGTGAAGAAAGCCTCGGCCTTCATCGAGCAGAACAAGCGCGCGCCGTTCTTCCTCTACTTCTCCACGCACGACATCCATGTGCCGCGGATGGCGCACGCGCGCTTCGCTGGCAAAAGCCCGATGGGATTGCGCGGCGATGTGATTCTCGAGTTGGATTGGTGCGTGGGCGAGCTGATGGCCGTGCTCGAACGCAACGGACTGACCCAGGATACGCTGGTGGTTTTCTCCAGCGACAACGGCCCGGTGGTCGATGACGGCTACCAGGACGGCGCGAAGGAAAAACTCGGTGCGCATCGCCCGGCGGGACCGTTGCGTGGCGGCAAATACAGCATCTTCGAGGGCGGGACGCGCGTGCCGTTTGTAGTGCGCTGGCCGGGACGCGTGCAGCCCGGCGTGTCCGACGCGCTCATCTGCCAGGTGGATTTTTCTGCCACCTTCGCGGCGCTGACCGGGCAGGCGATTGACGTGAAGACTGCGCCGGACAGCCGGAACATTCTCCCCGCGTTGCTCGGCGATTCGCGCCAAGGACGCACCACGCTGGTCGAGCACTCCGGCGGACTGGCCATGCGCGAAGGCCACTGGAAGTTCATCCCCAAGCGCCCCGGCGTGAAACGCACTCAGTTCACCGACACGGAGCCGGGCAACGATCCGGACTTCCAGTTTTACGACCTCGCATCGGATCTCGGCGAAACGAAGAACGTGGCCAAGGAGTATCCTGAGATCGTGGAGCGGTTGCGCGCGTTGCTCGAAGCGGAGAAGTCGAAGGGCTTCCCGCCGCCGTTGAAGGAGAATGCGAACAAGCCGGGGGCGAAAGCAGAGTAGGGGACCAGGCCGCCGGCCGGATGGTCGTGCCGTTCGACTTCACTCCAGCAACTCATCCGGCGCGACCTGAATTTGATCCGCAAGCTTCTTGGGGATTTTCACCGCCTTCATCTCGCCATTGTCGTGGGTCACGCAGACCACGGTCAGCGCGCCACGCGCGACTTCGGTGCGCTCGCCGTCGAGCTTGTAAATGCGGAACGCGTAGGTCAGCGCCTTGTTCTTCTTCTCCTTCACCAGCATGTGGACCTCGACCAGATCTTCGAAGCGCAACGGTGCGGAGTAGTCACACTCGGCGTGGACCCTCGGCCAGCCCAGCGGCGGGTCGGCGTCCTTCATCACCACCGAGAGCCCGATGGAACGGTAGAAGGCGTGCTCGGCCGTCTCCATGAACTTGAAGAAGTTCGAGTAGTGCATGATGCCGGCCATGTCGGTCTCGGAGAATTCGACGCGGCGCTGAATCTTGAACTCGTACGGCATGGGAGGAATTTACGATTTACGATTCGTGTTTTACGAATTCTTTCGCAGCCGTGAACACCGACAGTGTTTCGTTCGCCATGCGGTCCACGTTAAACTTCTCGCGGACGGTGCGCTGACCGGCTTCGCCCAGCGCCCGGGCGCGGACTGGATCAAGCAGCAAGTCCTCCACGGCGTCAGCCAGCGCGGGCGCGTTCGGTTCGGCGATCAATCCGCCGCCCGTGGCTTCGATCACTTCCGGAAAAGCCGCGTGGCGCGGCTGCACCACGGGAACGCCGGCCGCCAGCGATTCCAGCACGTAGAGACCGAAGGCTTCACCGTAGAGCGCGGGCGTGCAAAACACGGTGAGCGACTGGAGAAAGTGGATTTTCTCCTGCCGGGAGACATTGGGAAAGAATCGGACTTCGGTCAGCATTCCGGCCTGTTGCAGTTTCGCCCGCTGCTGATTCACGAAGGCTTCATCCCCCGGCCCGCAGCCGCCACCGATGTGAAATTGCAGGCCGGCCGCCCGCCCGCGCCGCTTCAACTCGATGAACACATCCACGGCGAGACCGAGTCCCTTCTCCGGGCACATGCGCGCGAAGTAGCCGAGTACGGGCGAACCTTGGACCTTGGACCTTGGACCTTGGACTCCGTATCCCTCGGTGTTGATCCCGTTGTGAACCACGCGCACCCGCTCCGGTGCCACGTCCATGCGCCGCGCCATCAAGTCGGCAAAGTAACGGCTTGGAGCGATGAACAAATCCACGTCGCGAGACCGTTCGGAAAGAATCTGCCAGGCTGCGGCCCGCAGTTCCTCCGGCAAGCCATCCAAGAAGGTGTCTTCACCCTGCAACATGCAGACGACGGGTGCCCCCAATTCCGCCTTGAGCCGCCGGGCCAGGCCGACCAGCAGCACGTTGGAAAGCGAAAGAACATCGCAGTGATGATTGGCCTTGAGCCAGCCGACCAGTTCATCCACCTCACGCGCTTGATGGCCCGACTCGCCCCGGAGCATGGAGATGGTGAGTTCGCCCACATCCTGCGCCCGCGTCCGTCCGGCCAGCCCTCCGAGGCGCTTGAGCAACTTCGGCGAGGCGAGCGCCCGGTGCAGCCAGTCCGGGGCGTAGCGAAACCAAGGCAGTTTCTGTTCGAGGTAAACATTCACGCCGCTGAAAAAAATCGGCGTGCCGGCGCTTTGATCCGCTTCGTCCAGCGTGAGCGGGAGATAAAGCGGCAGCATGAGCGTGTCGTGGCCCAGCTTGCGCAAGGCCGCCACCAGCGCATTGTCCCGGAAGCAGCCGCCACAATACATGCCGCCCGCCCCCGGGGTGATTTGAACGATGTTCACGACCGGCGGAAGGTAGGAAAAAAACTCCAAACTCCAAACTCCAAACTCCAACAAACCTTCAACCGCCGGCCACGATGCGGACAATTTCCAGGCGATCGCCGTCGTCCAAGGCGCGGCCGGAAAACTCCGACGGTGCGACGGCCTCGCCGTTGTGTTCCACCACGACGCTGCGAGGCAGGAGTTGTTGCGCGCGGAGGAATTCTTCCAAGGTGCAGGGCAGTTGGACAGCGGTGCGCTGGCCGTTGGCGGTGATGGTTCCGGAGGACATCAAGCCAGGGTGAGCAGGCTGATCTCGGGCGGACAGTTGATGCGCAGGCCGTAAATGCTGCCGACACCGCAGGTGGTGTGAATCCAGCGCCCGTTCCAGGGATTCAGTCCGGCGACGTAACGGCTGTCCTTGACCGGGGCGAAGGGTGTCGCGCCCAGCCAGGGCACGCGCAACTGGCCGCCGTGAGTGTGCCCGCTCAGCATGAGGTTCCATTCGAAGATCCCGGCGTAGTCCTTGGTGTCGGGGTTGTGCGAGAGGAGAATCGTTTCACCCTGGCGCGATTCTGCAAAGCCGCGCCGGACATCGAACTCGCCCGACCAGAGATCGCCCAGGCCGACGAGTTGAATCTCCCGGCCCGCCACCCGAAGGGTGGTGGAGCGGTTGTGGAGCAACTCGATGCCGGTGGGCATGATGAGGTCATGCACCCATTGCACATCAGGGTAACCGCCGTCCTCGCCCGACCACCGTCCCCCGTCGTGATTGCCCAGTGTGGCAAAGGTGGGAGCCGACTTGGAGAGGAGACGGAGCACGTCCCGATAACCGGACGCGTCGCCAAACTGCTGCGTGACAAAATCTCCGGTCACACAGATGAGGTCCGGTTTCCATTCCAACCCTGCCTCAATGGCCCGGCGGATATAGTCCAACCCGACCACCGGCGAGGCGTGCAGATCGGAAAGGTGGAGTAGTTTGACCTCCGGCTTCGCCCCGCCGGACAACGGCACGACCACCCGGCTCGTCTGCAACCGCTCGGCCTCGAAGAGGCGTGCGTAGCCCAACGTGCCGGCAGCGGCAAAAGAAACGCCGCCGAGAAATCGGCGGCGTGAGAGCTTCGACGCAGGAGGTTTCATCGCATCAGTCGATGCGCTCCAACGCGCTACTTCATCAGCAGCATCTGGCGGGCGCGTTTGATGGCGCTGTTCAGACGGCGCTGGTAGTGGGCGGGAAGGCCCGTGTACTTGCGCGGCAGGATGCGGCCCTGATCGGTGACGAACGTACGGAGCAGGTTCGTGTTCTTGAAATCAAGCGCGTCGAGCGTGAAATCAATTTTCGGCTTCGGGCGCGGGGTGCGGCGCTCGGTGGTTCCGCGAGTTCCCTCGCGCTTTTTGTCCGTGTGAGTCTTGCGTGGCATAGGATTACTTCACTTCGCGGTGGAGGGTGTGGCGGCGCAGGAACGGATTGTACTTCTTGAGTTCAAGCTTTTCCGTCTGCAGCTTCTTGTTGCGGGTGGTGGTGTAGCGGGAGGGCGACTTGCCTTCCTTGCGCGCTTCCGAGCATTCGATGGTAATGATTTCTCGCGGCATAAATTATTCCTTCTCCTTGGCCTTTTCCTCCGGCTCTTCGTCGTCGGCAGGTTCAACATCGGGTCCGGCGGCGCTGTCCACCGTGCCCAGGGCACCGAGGCGGCGCTGACGCAAGGCCCCGTCGCGTTCGAGTTGGGCCTGGGCTTCGACGGTGAAGCGCGTCCAGGGGATCGCCTCCAGGCGCGCGCGCGGGATCGATTTGCCGGTCAACTCGCAGATGCCGAAGGTGTTTTTCTCGATGCGCTTGAGCGCTTCCTCGATTTCATAGACCGCATCCTGATCGGATGACAGGAGGCTCAAGGCGAAGTCGCGGTCAAAATTATCCGTGCCCGAGTCCGCCATGTGCAGACTGTAGCCGGCCATTTCCTCGGCGGACTCCTTGGCCAGTCCGTTCATCTGGGCCAGCAATCGCTCCCGAAGATCGAGCAGCGTGTTGTAATACTTCTGCCACTCGCCCTTGATCTTGATTGGTCCTGCTCCGTTGCGCGGCTTGAGCGCGCTCGTGCTGGTCATCGCGCGCCCCAGGATGGAGGCAGCGGTGGCGGAGTGTGTGACGGTCTTGCCACTGCGCGCTGGCGCCTTTTTTTTGGCGCTGTTTTTCTTCGTACTCACGGTTTGAAAATCTCTATTTCTTCTAGCAAAAACTTGGAAAAAGCTTCGTTTTCTGTTTTAAGAGTGGGCGAATGTATCAAACGAAAATGAGAATGCTACTAAAATTTTCCGCGCTGCGGAAACGTGTTTTGGACCGGGCCTTGACACTCGATCTCCTCCTCGCAAATCCTGTTTTCCGTTGATGAAATCGCACGCCCTCAGTTGGAAATCTTTCGTCCTCACCTTCGTGATCGCGGCCGCGTTTTACGTTGTCGCCTACAACTGGTTGAGCCGACGGCAGACCGGCCAAGGACCATGGCAGGTGAACTTCAACACGAATGCCGCCGGAGTTCCGCAGTTGACCATCGCTCAGTCCGTTCTTGGACTTTCGAACATCGTCATCCAATTCCCCGGGGAACATCTGACTGCTTCCAACCGGGTCGGCACCGTCGCTTTCGCCAAGCCGAGAGCACCCACGCCCTTCGGCGAAGTGGTCTATGACGATTTGATGTTCCAGCCGGGCGTCGTGGCCCTGGATTGTTTCGGGCACATCGTGGAGATGGTGCCGCGCGTGCTGGGACTGAACAGCGCAACCAACAGTTGGACGAACAACACCACCTACGTCCTCTCCCCGACCAATAAACTCTCAGATGCTGCACGGGCCAGACTCAAGGGCGGCTATCGTCGCTGAGGTACCTTTTCCAGCACCATGTATTTCTGCGCGACCCAGACGGCCCCCGTCGGCACCAGGTCGCGGACCGCGAAGCCACAGCGTTGCACTTCTTCGGTGAACTGATTCAAGGTGGGTTGCTGATCATACTTAGGCTTCCTGCCTTTCAAGGCTTTGAGAAATTTTCGTACTTTGCCAAAGGCATGGTAGTCGAAGAACGAGACGACGAGATACTTCCGCGCCACGCGGTGAAACTCGTGCAGGAAAGCTTCGCGCTCTTTTGGTGCAGCGATATGGTGGAGCAAACGGTTGCAGAACACGCAGTCCACGGAGGCGTCAGACAGCGGCAACTTCGAGGCGTCGCTTTGCAGAAAGGACGCATTCAAACCGGCTTTCTCCGAGCGCTCGCAGGCGTATTCCAGAATCTGGAAGGCCACGTCTATCTCGATCAACTGACGTCCCTGCGACAGGACGGCGGCAAATCGCCCCGCGCCCGATGGTACATCGACCACGCTGCGGCAATCGGTGATGCTGGCGAAAACTTTGGCCACGGCGCGTTGCTCGCGTTCGTTGATGCGGCGGCGTGGCCCGGTCTCGAAACGCTCGGCGTAAAGCTGCGCGGGTTTCGCGTGCTGCATGCGCTGGCGATATTTTTTAGCTTCGGCCATTAGTCGGCGACACTAAGCACCCGACCTGGATGGCACAACGCTTTTGCGCGGCGCGGAAAAATCGATTGCATTCACGGGCAGGTCAGGCATTTTGCCCGCCGCTTCAGGGTCGGGGCGTAGCGTAGCCTGGTAGCGCGCTTGTTTCGGGTACAAGAGGTCGTGAGTTCGAATCTCACCGCCCCGACCATTTTTTACAGTGGTTTGGTGAAGTCTGTCTTCTTCGGCACTCTGGCGCTTCTAACCTTTTTCGCCACCTGCTTCTAAACCGGAGGCAAAACGGAGTAGTTTTCAGTCGGTCTTTTTCAGCAGTAGAGCGGAATTTTTACCACCTCAAACAACTACCCCCGCCAGCCAGATTCAAGCCTGCTCTCGGAGTACAGGATCGTGTTGGTGATGCGAGTGATGCAGGGGCGGCTCCGGTCTGACACCGGCTGGCCGACGGCACTGGAGAGTCTTTCTCACCTTTCGACAAGATGCCGATGTTTCCGGCGTAGCACCGACTTCGCAGCCAGTCAGGGACGAGGCGTTGGTGTTTCGTTTCGGTGGCGCGGGCCGGGTCTCAGACTCGATTAGCCATTCAGACTTGCGCGTGGCTCATGAACCCGGCCCTCCGGTTTTGCACTTGCTGCGGCTCGGCGTGATCGCTCGGAGAGTGGTAGTGCTCATCCAGGCGCAGGAAGCGGTTCACGATGATCATATAGCTGGCCACCAGCGAAGCCGCGAAAACACTGACAATGATTGCTCCGAACATAGATAATTCCTTTCTTGGTTACGCAATCAGATAGCCCGCGTGGCCCGTCGCCACTCCCCCAAACTTGTCTAACCCCAACCGGGCCTTGCTCTCCTTCATTGAGGAGCGAGCCGGGAGGATGCTCCCGCCCTGCGTCCTCATGGGTGGCAGCCCTTTAGTTTTCCATTCGCCAAGCCGCGCCCGGCTCCGCAATCTCGCCGGCATGTCACTGCATCGTTCTCTCCAGGCCGGGTGGGCCGGTTTCGTGGTGGTGGTTTTTGTCGGTTGCGTTGGCCCTGCCGATCCGCCGCCGGCCCGGCGTATCGATGGTTGGAAGCCGCTTTTCAATGGACGGAGCCTCGAGGGCTGGGCGCAGCGCGGCGGCCAGGCGATGTACCGGGTGGAGCAGGGCGAAATCGTTGGAGTCGGAGTTCCGAACACGCCGAACTCGTTTCTTTGCACCGCGCGCGATTACACGAACTTCATCCTCGAACTCGAATTCAAGGTGGCGGCGGGATTCAACTCCGGGGTGCAGATTCGCAGCCACGCCTACGATCAGTTGACCGATGTGAGGTGGAAGGGCGAAGTCATCAAGGTGCCGGCGGGGCGGGTGCATGGCCTCCAGGTGGAGATCGATCCCACGGTGCGCGCCTGGAGCGGTGGCCTCTATGAGGAGGGCCGGCGCAAGTGGTTCAACACGCTGTCCAACAATGTTCCGGCCCAGAAGGCTTTCAAAGCAGGCGCGTGGAACAAGTTTCACATCGAAGCGATCGGCGACTCCTATCAGACCGCTCTCAATGGCGTGCCTGCGGACCGGCTCAAGGATTCTCTGGATGCCTCCGGCTTCATCGCCCTGCAAGTCCACAGCATCGGCCAGCGCACCAATGATTTGGAGGTACGCTTCCGCAACCTCCGCATCAAGGAACTCCCGTAGTTTGCCCGATCACGGCGCGGAGAAATCCGCGAACTTCCGTCGTGGGAGCAGATGTTCGGCGCGCTGTTGGATGAGCGGGAGGAGCGCGGCGGCATCTCCGTAAGTTTTCAGAAAACGCAGCCTTTCTCTCACGCTTACGAAACGCAGCGGCGCGGTGACATGGAGCGCCGCCAGATCGCGGGCCCGCAAGGTCGCGGAGAGTTGCGGGCGTCGATCCAGCCGCGCCATGTCGATGAGGCAGAATTTTGGCTCCGGGCCGCGCGTGAGGAAAATGTGGCGCGTAAACAAGTCGGGTGAGGCCAGGCCGGCGTCGTGCATCTGGCGAATCTGCCCGGCCAGCGCGGTCAGCACGCGGCGGCGCTCGGCGTGGCCGGGTTGGGTGCGCAGAAATTCTTCAAGCGTCATTTCGCCCCGTGCCGCGGCGGTGAGGATGAAGGAAAATTTTTCCCACAACGGCCCGCACTCTTCGCCGAAGGCGACCGGTTCAGCCACGTTCAGACCGGCGCGTTGCAAGGCCTGTGAGTTCTCGTGCTCCACGCGCGATTGCGACCAGACGGTGCCGCGCGTGAGCAGCGAATGGAGGCCGTCCTTCTTGTACGGCTGCCAGTTGCGCTTGAGGAACAGGACGAGCGGCTGGCCTTTGTCGGTCGTGGTCAGGCGCTGGATATCGCGGCGGCCCTTGTGGTTTTTGACCAGCTCGCCCCGGAAGGATTTCACGCCCGCCAGCGTGTCCAGGCCGAGGCGGCGAAGGACTTCCTGATATCTGGCGATGACGAGCACGCCGCGAGTGAAGGGCGCGCGCGCGAAGTTTTCAATTTCCGTTTCACGCGCCGGAAGGCATAACCACCCCATGCGAAGCTTCGCCCATCTTGATTTCCGCGCGTGACCTGGCTTGTCCATGAGCAAGCCGGCTGGGAGTTCGCCCCGGATTTCGGGCCGCTGCTTCAATCCGTGCTGGCCGCGCCCGGCCGGGTGATCAAGGAATCTGCGGCCAAACTCGTCTCGGTGCATTCCGTCGCCGGGCGGGAGTATTTCATCAAACGCTATCGCCATGCCGCCGTGCCGGGGCGGACGTTCAAGTTCTGGTTCAAGTCCTCGCAGGCGCGCGGGGAGTGGCGGCTGGCCCGGGCGCTCGCCGAGCGCGGCGTTCCCATCGTGCGTCATGTGGCGCTGGGTGAATGCCGGAGCTGGCGCGGGATCGAGGAGAGCATCCTGATTACAGAAGGTTTCGAGGGCGTGCCGGCCAACGAAGTTGCCGCGCTGCCGCCGGAAACCATTCCCGTCTTCATTGAGCGCATCTGGCAGGCCGGCGTGGTGCAGCGCGATCTGCATCCGGCCAATCTGCTGGTAAACCCCGCCACGCGTGAGCTGCGCCTGGTTGATCTGCACGGCATCGTGGTGCGTGAAACGCCCCGCCCCGCAGACCGTGACCTGATGCTGGCCACGGCCCGGATGGCGCTGGAGATTCCTGTGTCGCCCGAGGTGGCGCGATTCAGCCTGGCCCTGCGCAAGGAAGCGCTCTGGCATCGCTCGAAGCGCGGTCTGAAGACGAATCGTGACTTCATCCGGCGGGCCTTCGGCCCCTGGCAGTGGAACGTGCGCGCGGCGGCGCTTACTCCGCAGGTGGCGGAGATTTTGCGCGCACCGGATCAGTTCATCGAGTCCGGCCGCGCTTTGAAGCGTGGCCGCAGTTCCACGGTCGCGGCGGGGCAGGGGATGGTGCTCAAGCGCTACAACTTCAAGAAGCCGTTGAACCTCGTAAAGGATTTGGGGCGCGGCTCGCGCGGACGGCGCGGTTTTCGCAAAGGCTGTCATCTGGAACTGGCCGGACTGGCAACGGCCCGCGTGCTCGCGACCGCGGATCATCGCGTCTGCGGATTCCCGACGCGCAGCTACGTGCTGATGGAGGAAATTCTCCAGGCCGTGGACGCCGGTCACTGGAGCGGCGATGCGCGCCGGGCGGCGCGCGCCCTCGGTGACTTGATTGGCCGGCTGCACCGCGAGGGCTTTACCCACCGCGATCTGAAGGAGACGAACCTTTTGTTCAACGCGGCTGGAGTTCCGCACCTCATTGATCTCGATGGGTTGGAGTTTGTCTCGAATGTGCGGGACGAGGAAGCGGCCGCCAATCTGCGCCGTCTGGCCGGAGGGTTGCGCACGGTCGGGAGGCTGGATCGCGCCAACGTGCTGGCCTTTCTGCGGGCTTATTGTCGCGTGCGCCAGCTTGCGCTCCGGCGGATTTTCCCCCGGCTGGCCGCGCGCGGATGAGAGTGTCGAGACCGCCGCCGCTCGCAGGTTGGGCTGCTATCTGGCCCGGGGATTCCGCATCACGTAGAACCTTCCATCCTCCGCGCCGCCGAGGAAATCAGGCACGCCATCGCCATCGAAATCAGTCGCGGACGGGCTGACATCGTGACCTTCAATGTTTTGTTTTGCCAGCGTGCCGGCGTTTCGGAAGATCCATTGGCCATTCCTTTCGCCGACTTGCTGGAGGAGATCGGCGTTAGCGGAGTTGAGCAGGAAGTCGAACTTGCCATCGCCATCCCAGTCGGTGACGCACAGCTTGCGGCGTCCGCTTGCGCCGCCGGATTTCGCGTTGAGTCGGAGCGGTTCCCCTTTCTCGTCCATGAAAGCCCGGCGGGGCGCACGGAGCGCCAGCTTGCCGTTCACCTTCGCTCGCTCGAAGAACGCGAGGTAGCCCTCGTGATCCAGCATCGCGAGGTCGGGCAGTCCGTCGTGATTGAAGTCGAAAATAATGGGCGTGGTGCGCCATTGCGTTTGCAACGCCCGACCTTGCGGCTTGCGCCAGCCCCAGGCGAGCGCGGGCTGCGGGCCGTTCCATTCCACTTCGATCGGTTGGGGTGCGACGAACTTCGGCGCGGTTCGTAGGCCGATGTTTTTCAACCACACCACCTCGCCGAGAATCGAGTTGAGCACGATGTCGAGCCGGCCATCGCCGTCCCAATCGGCGACGTTGAGCGTGGTGTAGCCCCACTTGGCTTCCGCCGGGCCTTGGATGCTGCCGTTCGATCCAGCCATCACGCGGAAGGGCTTGCCATCAATTTCAATCCGACTGGGTGCGGCCCATTTGGGCTGCACCACTTTTGGTCCGCTCAGGTTCTCGAAAAACTCGACGTAGCCCGCCGTGTTGCCGCTGACGATGTCGCCGTCGCCGTCGCCATCCCAGTCCACGCTCATTGGCGTGGCCAGCGCGCCGCACTTGAGCGTGTCGGCTTCCTGTTGGAAGTAAACCGGCGCGGCGAAAATGGGCGTCCGCTCGGCGTCGAACTTCCCGGTGTTCTCCACGAAGGCCACGCGCCCGTCCTCGTCGCCCACGATGAGATCGAGGTCGCCATCCTTGTCCCAGTCGAAGGCGATGGGGACGATCATCTCTAAATCCATCGCCAGCCGCGCCCCGGTCCTGTCCTTCACCCGGCGGCCTCTTGCATAGCGCGGCTCAGTGCGTGTGCCGAGGTTTTCAAAATAGGTGAAGCCATCGAGGAATTCACCGCAGAGCAGATCCAGATCCCCATCGCCGTCGAAGTCCGCAAAGTTGGGTGACGGGCAACCGAACGTGTCCACCAACCCGCCCCCCGCCCGCACTAGGAACGGCTCGGCATAAGCATGGTCGCTGGTGGCGCGGAAGACGTGGACAAACCCGTGCAACGGTCCGTTCTGCCATTCTCCGCGCGCGTTCCATGCGTCGTCCCAGCCGTAGAAACTCCAGTCCTCGAGGCCCACGACCAGATCCTGCCGCCCGTCGCCGTCGTAGTCGGCGTAACGCCACTGGTTGTGCCGCACCTTTGGACCTTTGATCTGCGGGCCTTGCGGCTGGTAGAAATTCGCCTTCACCGGCAGGGAAGTTTTCTCGGTCAACCCGCTGTGGATGAAATTCGGATGCTCGCGGCCCGGCGTGAGCACTCGCAATTGACCATTCACGTAGCTCGGCATGACGTAGTGCGCCGCGCTGCTGATGCGCCGCGCCGTCTTGAACACCGGGCGCTTGTGTTTCGCCGTGTCGCCCGTGGTGTTCTCGAAGAGATAGACGCCGTTCGACGGCTTGTCCGGGCACGACACGATCAGGTCATAGTCGCCATCGCCATCGGCATCGCATGGCACGGGCCAGGCCCACAATCCCACGCCCAGATCCACCACGAGGCCGGGATGATTGTAGGGCAGTCGTTCGAGTCCCGCCGCAAGGGAGATGAGGATGGATGGGCTGCAAACAAGAGTGATGGCCAACAGAATTTTTTGAGCCGTGCCGCCTTCGAAGCTAAACAGAGATGCCTTCCGCCGCGTCCCGACTGGTTTCATAAGCCTCGGTTTCATTTCGTTTCATTCCTTCGCTGCGTCCGGGCGGGCGTTTCTGGATCAGTAAATGGGGTTCGCTCAAACTTTAGTCCGTCGCCTGTCACGCGCGGGTCGCTGGTTTCGGTCAGCACTTTCATCAGACGGCGCGACATCAGGCCTTTCTCCACCAGGAACGAAGCTTCGCGGGCGACGTTCTGAACCTGGTCTGGATCGGAGCGCCGGTCGAAAAGCTCCTCCTCGGGACGCAGGGCGAACGCACGGTCGTAGAAGGGCTTGAACTGCTTTTCGCCCCGATGCGCGATGACCCACGCCTTGGTCGGGCTGGCATCCATGTCTGGAAAGGCCGTGCGCGTGTTCCTCTCCAACTCGGTCGCGGACGGCTCGCCCGTGTCGGTCACCGCGTACGGCGCGCCCATCGGCCAGCGGTCCGGCGCGAAGTTGCGGACGTAGACAAAATCCTTGGTGTGAATCGCGCGCATCGGGTAGGGCAGGTTGCCTGCGCGCGCTGCTCCGACGTGACGTTCGCGGCCCGTCACCACGTAATCGCGCGTGGGATCGATCGCCCCGCTCCTGGTCGAGGTCAGTTGCGGAACAATGCTCCGTCCGCTCACGCCTGTCGGAATCTTCACGCCGCCGACTTCCATGAAGGTCGGCGCGAGGTCCATCAGGTTCACAAAGTCATCCACCACGCGGCCGCCCTTGCCCCCTGGCATGCGCGCCACCAGCGCCACGGCGGTGCCGAAACTGTAGAGGTTGCACTTGCCGCCGGGCACGCCGGGCATGCCGTGATCGCCGCTGATGACGATGACGGTGCGGTCGAGTTCGCCCGCTTCCTCCAACCGCTTCAGCAACACGCCGATGTAAGCGTCGTAAGCCTGGGCTTCGCCGAGATAATCCGCCACGTCCTCGCGCACTTCCGCCACATCGGGCAGGAACTTCGACATTTTCCCTTGCAGCGATTCCGGCTCGATGCCCCACAGCTTCTGGCCCGAGCCTTTGATCCAGGTGCGATGCGTCGTGGTGGGTCCGAACCAATAGAGCCAGGGCTGGCCGGGTTTTCGGTCGGCGAGGAAGGCGTCGAAGTTGCCGCGCACCTGATCGAGAATCTTCCCGCGCGCCTCGGCCACGCTGACGCCATTCGACACCATCCGGCTCACCTCCTCGGAGAAGTTGTTCGGCATCCGCCCCGCTTTCTCATAGGCAAATTGCTGCCCGCCAAACGGCGCGTCGGCCGGCGTGCCGGGGCTCCACACCTTGTAGCTCTTGCCGATGTGATAGCCCGCGTCGCGCAGCAGCAGCGGGAAGCTCGGGATGTTCGTATTCCACACCGCGCCTTGCAGGATGGCGCCGCGATCCGTGTTCCACCAGTAACGTCCCGTGAGCAGCGCGCTGCGGCATGGCGTACAGGACGGCGCGGGCACGAAGGCGTGGCGAAACATCACCCCTTCGCGGGCGATGCGATCCACGTTCGGAGTCTTCACGACCTGATTCAGCGAAGGCCCGCCGTCCAGCTTGGCGTAACAACTGGCGTAGCGCCCCCAATCGTCTGCGAAGCAGAAAAGGATGTTGAGGCGGTTGGTCTCGACCGCCCGCAAGAACGGCGCGCAGCCCAGCCAACACACCAGGAGCAGTCGCGGAATAGTCGTCATGGGCCAAGCATGAAGGAAGCGCCGATTCGGATTCAACGCCAGAGTCCCGCGCGGGCCTCGGCCGGGCGCATCTGGCTGTGGTCAAGGTTGGATCGGGACGACTTGCTCCCGCTCCAACCCCTCGCCCCGGGGTGGTGTCGTCGGATTGGGCACCTTCTGCGGAGTCCGGCGAATTCCCCCTTGCGCCGTCAAAGGTCGCTCCTATAGTCCGCTCGCGAACGCCGCAGCAACCGGGAAATTTCGCCGCAGCGCCGCACTCAAACTCGAACTCAAAGGAAGATTATGGCTTACCAATACGTAAACAAACAGGAGGCTCTGCTCGCCAAAGTGAAGGGCAAGACCGGCAAGATTTCCGACAAGACCCACGAAGAACACTTGAAGCTCTACACGGGCTACATCAACAAGACGAACGCGATCCTCAAGGAACTCGAGACGCTCTCGGCCACGCTCGACCCGGCGAATCCCGCGCACGCCAACCAGATTTATTCCGAGATTCGCTCGCGCAAGGTGGACTTCACCTTCGCCCTCGGCGGCATCCTCAACCACGAGTTGTTCTTCGAGAACCTCGGCGGTTCCGGCGGCCCGGCCACCGGCAAGATTGCCGACCTGATCACCAAGAGCTTCGGCAGCTTCGATGCCTACAAGAAAGACTTGAAGGCCACCGGCATTGCCGCGCGCGGCTGGGTCTGGACCGGCTACGACGCGCAGACCGGCCTGCTTTTCAACTACCTCGGCGACGCGCAGAACACATTCCCCGTCTGGGGCGTGAAGCCCGTGCTCGCGCTGGACGTTTACGAGCACGCCTACTACGCGGACTTCTTCACCGCGCGCGCCGGCTACATTGATGAGTTCATGAACTTCGTGGACTGGGACGTGGTGAACGCCCGTCTCTGAAGCGTAGTTCTCGGTAACAGCAAAACGAAAGCGCGGTGGCTGCAAGGCCACCGCGCTTTTTGCTCTAAGAAACGATTACTTCCCGTGCGGCACTTCCGCGTAGTGCTTGCGCAGCAGGTCTTCGCCGAAGTCGTTGTCAAAGTCGCGCCAGACGGCATGGATGTGGTTGGCGTTGTTCTGGGTGTTGTCGTACTCGATGAGGAACGTCGGCCCCTGCACACGATAGTAGTGCGGGTCGCCCTTCTCCAGTCCACCGGCCCACGCGAAATACGTTTTGTCCCAGCCAGCTTTCTCGATCTTCTTCAAGTCCATCATCGCGAGATCGCCACGCAGACGGTTCACGTACGCTTTCACGATGGCCTGCACTTGACCGGCCTGCTCCTTGGTCATCTTCGCCGTGCTCAGGCCGGTGGTTTCCAGCGGCAGCACCTTGCGCTTGTTGGTGGTCAGAACGTCCTTCGGCGCCACCGCGTCATACACCGCGACCTTGCGCTGTTCGTCGCTGAATGATTTCACCAACGCGCGACCCAAGTCTTCGTCCTCGGCCAGCACGCGCAAACCCTTGCGCGGTCCCTGCCGCACCTCGGCCGGATTGGTGCCGAAGAACGACGGCGTGCCCGAGAACACTTCGCCCTTCACGATGGTGAAGTTGACCGAGCAATGATGCCCCTCCACGCGCCAGCCCCAGGTGCCCGCCGCCTCGGGTGTGCCGAAAATGGAGACGTAGTAAAGCTCGCCATCGCGCACCATCGCGCCGGTTGGTCCCTCCAGTTCCTTGAGGATGGGTTCAAGGCTGATGATGTTCGTGACTTTCTGATAACCCTGGGCGCTCAATCCACTGTTCAAGAGGGTATGGGCCAGCGCGCGCTGCGCGGGCGTCATGGCCTTGAGCGTGAGACCCTCGCGCACCTTGGGGATGAAATACCAATTGCTGCGCTCCTCCGACTTGAACGGGAACGCGGCCTTGGTCCGCTGTTCGGGCGTGAGCGATTCGAGGAATTTGTGGGCGGCGGAGGCCATTTCCTCGCCGGCGATATGTGCGCGGCAGGCGGTGGCCAGGCTAAGGATAACCAGGGGCAGAAAGAGCTTCGGTGTCATGCGTGCAACTCAACGGCAACGGCTGGCAAAGGCAATGGCAAAATGCGGGACGGAGCGCGGACGGCCATGTCCGCGCGATCTGAAGACCGGGAAACCTTCGTGTCATGGAGAGGCTGATGAACACGCGGACTCGGCGATCCGCGCTCGAAGCCCGGTTCACGGCTCTCGCACCTTCAGGATTTCCGTCCGCAACCGTCCCACGGTTTCCCCTGGCAATCGCGTGTCGAGTGTTCCCGGTGCCGGGCTTTCACGGTCCACATGGCCGTCCACGAAGGCAACATTCGCCCGCTGATGATGACGGAAGTGCGCATTGGGGTAAGTGGTGGAGGCGTCCGTTGCGTCGAGATAGTACCACTCCTCCAATAACGGATTGTCCGGCGCGGCCGGCGGCTGGAAATCATTGATCTGCGCCGCGTCGCCGAGGAGCGCGAGACCCGACGGATCACGAAGGTTCTCCACGCTGCGCGCACCGCCGGTCTCGTTGGTGGAGACATGCACATTGTAGCCGTAGCCATAAGAGGCACCCTTGGCCTTGAGCTTGAAATGCCCGCTCGAGTAATTGAGCGAGGGGCAAATCTCCACGCCCAGCCCGTTCACGTATTCGTAAAGTGGCCCCGGCTTCGCGTCGAAGGCTCGCTCCCCTTCCGCGCCGTCCTCGATCCAGCCGAACCAATAAATCTGGCCGCCATTCACATTCGTTCCCAGTTGAAATGGGAACGCCAGTCCTTCGTGGTCGTCCCAATACATCTGCGCGGCAAAGCCGAGTTGGCGCAAGTTACTCACGCACTTGATACGCTTCGCAGTCTCCTTGCTGTGGCTCAACGCCGGCAGTAGCAAAGCGGCGAGAATGGCGATGATGGCAACAACCACGAGCAGTTCGATGAGGGTAAAGCCTGCGGAATGACGAATGACGAATGACGAATGATGGCGGGACAAGGTGCATCTTGACCGCGCCGAGAGCCGAAAGCGGCGCTGAAGCGTCCACACTCCAAACGCTGGCGCGCAGAACCACACGCCTCGTGCC
>JANOQV010000174.1:0-26810 GCA_031414955.1 Pedosphaera sp.
GGGCAGCTTGCGCTGCCCGAGTGACTTTTCAGACAGGCTCTTAACGCTTTGCTGCTAATTGCAAGCCGTTCCAAGCCGCTCCGTACGCGCCGGCCAGTTCACCCAGTTGCGCCGGGAGAATTTTCACCGGTGATGCGCCGACGTTCCATTCTGTGTCGCGCACAATCTCTTCCAGCGGCTTGAACAGAGCCTCGCCCGCTCGCGCGATGCCGCCACCGATGATGACAGCCTCAGGATCCAGCACGTTGATGAGCGAACTGACCGCGCAACCCAGCGCGTGCACCGACTTCAGCCAAAACTGTGAAGCCTGTTCATCGCCATTCAGGTGCGCCTCGACGAGTTCGTGCGTGGTGTGGAAACGTCCGCCGGTGCGCGGACCGATCGTGCAGTTGCCGAACATCACTTCGAGGCTGCCGGGCATTCCGCACACGTCGCGCGGGCCTTCCAGATCGAGCGAGATGTGACCGAGATGCCCGGCGCGACCCAGCGCGCCCTTCAACAGCCGTCCATCCACCATCGCCGCACCACCTACCCCGGTGCCAAGCGTGAGCAGGAAGACGTTCTTGAAACCGCGCGCCGCGCCCAGCCACGACTCGCCGAGCAGCGCGGCGTGGGCGTCGTTCAACACCGGCACGACTGAAGTTCGCCCGAGAAACTCCGTCCAGTTCAGTCCCTCCAACCCGCGCAGCCGTCCCGGCATCACGGCGATGGTTCGGCCATCCGCACTGGCCAGGCCCGGAGCAGACAGGCCGATGGCCTGCGCCGGGCCGCCTTGCTTCGCCTCCAACTCCTGGGCGAGGCGTTGAATCTGCCGCGCCCAATCCAGATCCTGCCGGGCATCAAACGGAACATTCGCCTCGTCCAGCAGCCGGCCTTCCGGCGTAACGGCCACCGCCTTCACGCTGCTGCCGCCGAGATCAATGCCGAGGACGTAGCTCATTCGTTCGCGCCGGGTTGCAGAAAAACTTCAGCGCGGCTTCAGCGTGATGGCGCGCAAGTCCATCACGGCCAGTCCCGGCTTTTTCACTGGCTTCACCTCGACAGTGAAATTTCCTGGAGCCGCCAGCGTGAAGGTGCCGATGACGCGGTTGGTCCAGGTCGTGAACGAGCCGGTGTCTGGCACCACGTCCTTGATGACCTGGTCGCCGATGGAAAAGTTGACCTCGCTGCCGCCGCTGCCCTTGCCGCAGGCTTGGGTGAGCGTGACCTCGAACTTGCCTGGCGTCTTGACCGAGAAGTCCCAGCTCACCCAGTCGTCAGCCCGCGTCCAGTAGCCGATGGTGTTTTTATGCGGCTGCGGCTCGTAGCGGATGTTCTTCCCGTGGACGGTGGCGTTCGTGGCGAGCAGGACGATGGAGCCATCGGTTTTCTGCTCGTTGGCCGGGCGAATCTCGGCGGCGCGAAGGAGAAGGCTGGCGAGAAATACAACCACAGTGAAAGCAGGAGCGACTTTGGAATTCATGCGCGGAGGATGATAGGAGCGCCTTCGTCACGCAAGTGCGGGCCAGTTTTATGCTGCCTGCGAATGGGGACAGCGCGGGTAGGGCGTCGCTGTCCTCAGCGCGCCGGGGTGGGGTGTCCGCAAGATCGGGCGTTCTCTCAAGCCGTGGCCCGGCGCGCTGAGGACAGCGACGCCCTACCCGCGTCAGTCCGCAGTAAACGCATCTCAGCGCAGCAGCGCCTCGGCGTGTTTGCGCGCGGCGGGACTGGCCCCGCCGAGCATGCGGGCCAGCTCCTCGACGCGGTCGGCTTGGCCAAGGAGTTGAATCTCCGAAACGGTCCGGCCTTCTTGCATCTGCTTCGTGACCACGAAATGCGCGTCGGCGTGCGCCGCGACCGGCGCGAGGTGGGTGATGCACAGCACCTGATGAGTGCGCGCGATTTGCTTCATCTTCTCGCCCACGGCGTGGGCCGTTTCGCCGCCCACGTTCGCATCCACTTCGTCGAAGATCAGCACCGGCACGTCATCCTCAGCGGCCAGCACCGTCTTCAAGGCCAACATCACGCGGGCCATTTCGCCGGAGGAAGCGATGACGCGGAGAGGGCGGGCCGGCTCGCCGGGGTTGGGCGCGAACTGGAATTCAACCGTGTCGAGGCCGCTCGCCGACGGAGTGCTGGCCGCGATGGCCACGTCGAACTTGCTTTGCGCGAAGCCGAGCGCGGCGAGTTCCCGTGCCACGGCTTTGCCCAGTCGCGGCACCAGCTTCTTGCGTTCGCTGGAAAGCTGGTGGCCCACGCGGGCCAGTTCGCGATCCAGTTTTTGCAACTCCTCATGGAGCCGCGCGAGTTCCGCATCGCGCTGTTCGAGAGACTGGAGGTTGCGCCGGGCCTCTTCCCCAAAAGTGATCACGGCCGCGAGCGTGGAGCCGTACTTGCGTTTCAGGGATTGCAGCAGATTGAGCCGTTCCTCCAACTCGCGCAGGCGCGCCGGATCCAGTTCCACAGAATCCAGATAGTGCGAAAGACCCGCCTGCAGCTCGCGCCACGCGGCTACTCCCTGTTCGTGGAATTGCGCCAAGGCCTGGGCTGAAGCATCGGCTCTCTGGAGATCATGCAAGACGCGCCCGAGCGCCCCGGCTTGCGTCAGCAACGCCGCGTCGCTCTCGCTCAACAAGTCGAGCGCGCCCTGGCTGAGTTCCAGCAACCGGGCCGAGTTGCGGGCGCGCTGGTAATCCGCCTCGATGGTTTCGTCCTCGCCGGGTTGAAGCTTTGCGCCTTCGATTTCGCGGGTCTGAAAGCGCAGCAGGTCCAGTTGCTGCGCGTAAGTCTTCTCATCGACGATGAGCGCGGTCTTCTCCGCCTCGACCCGGGACTTCTCCCGCAGCAAAGCAGCGAACTCATCGCGCTTCGGCTCCAGCTTGCCGAACGCGTCCAGGATGGCGAGCTGGCGCGCGGGCTGGAGCAGCGACTGATGCTCGTGCGGCCCGTGCATGTCCACCAGCCATTCGCCAAGGGTGGCGAGGGTGGCGAGGGTCGTCGGGGAGCCGTTGACGAACTGACGGTTCGTGCCCGCCGCCGTGAAGGCGCGCTTGATGACAAGCTGGTGATCCTCGCACGGCTCCAATCCGTTCTCGTCCAAAAAACTTTTCAGCGGCGCGCGCAGCCGGCGCACATCGAAGACCGCCTCAACCGAGCAACTGTCCGCGCCGGCCCGGATGGACGTGCGGTCGGCGCGCTGGCCGAGGGCAAGGTTGAGCGCGCCGATGATGATGGATTTGCCCGCGCCGGTCTCGCCGCTGATGGCGTTGTAGCCGGACTGGAGTTCCAGCGTCAGATCAGCGACCAGCGCGAGGTTTTTGATTCGCAACGTGGCGAGCACGGGGAAAGGTTGCGCGAGACGGGCCGGTCCGGCAAAGTTTTTCCACGAACCGATGAACCTGATGAGCGCGGGGGCTAAATCCCAAATTTCAAATTCCAAACTCCAAGCCCCAAACTCCAAAGCGGCGCAATTGGCAGCGTCCGGGCGGTTGGAATTTGAGATTTGGAGCTTATTTGGGATTTGGGATTTGGAACTTGGAATTTAACCCATGTCCTTCTCTCTCACTTTCCTCGGCTCCGGCACTTCCCAGGGGGTGCCCATTATCGGCCAGGATTATGCGCCCGAGTTTTTAGCCAACCCCAAGAATCACCGCACGCGCCCGTCGATTTACATCGAGACGCCGCAGGTCAAAGTTGTGGTAGATACCACGCCGGAATTCCGACTCCAGTGTCTGCGCGAGAACATTCGCTGGCTGGACGCGGTGGTTTTCACTCACGCCCATGCCGACCACATCATGGGCCTGGACGATTGCCGGCGGTTTTGCGACCTGCGCGGCGGCGCGCTGCCGGTCTATGCCGATGAGCCTACGATGACGGCGCTCAAGCGTGTCTTCGCCTACGCCTTTCACGGCGGGCCGATTCCCAAGGGTTACTTCATGCCCGACCAACGGGTCATCACCGGGCCGTTTGAGATTGGTGATTTGAAACTGACCCCATTCGAATTGCCCCACGGACGCATGAACACGACCGGATTCCTGTTCGAGCAGGGTGGCCGCAAACGCCTGGCCTACTTCAGCGACTGCAAGGAAGTCCCAGCCGAAGCCATTCGCGCCACCCGCGGCGTCGAGGTGGCGGTGCTGGATGCGTTACGGCGCGACCCGCACCCCACGCACATGTGCCTCGATGAAGCTCTGACCACGGCCCGTCGTATCGGCGCGGATCGGACGTTCTTCACCCACCTCACCCACGACTACGACCACGATTCAGCGCAGGCTGAGCTGCCGGAAACTGTGTCGTTGGCTTACGACGGGCTGCGGGTAGAGTTCTCCGCATGACGAAGTGGATTGGCAGAATTTTCCTGGCGGCAATGATGCTGGCCGGCGGCTTGCGCGCGGCCAGCGAAGGCGACTCAGTGGTCGTGATCTATAACAAGAACCTGCGCGAGTCGAAGCGGCTGGCGGAGCATTACGCCGCGCGCCGCGCCGTTCCGAGCCGGCAACTCCTCGGCGTGGATGTGGAGAGCACCTCCGAGTCGATGACCCGCGCCGATTTTCGCGACAAGCTGGAGAAGCCAATCTACGACTGGCTGGTCAAGGAGAAGTTTCTCACGCCCAACAAGTCGGCGCGCAAGACCGGCGAAACGGATTACCACCCCGTCCTCCAGGCGAAAGTCCGTTACCTCATCCTCTGCTGGGGCGTGCCGCTGAAGATCGCCCGCGACCCGGCCTGGCAGGAACCGGGTCTGGAGAACATCCAGCCTGAGTTGAAGGGGCGGAACGAAGCCGCCGTGGACGCGGAACTCGCGTTGCTGCCGGTGAGCGGCCTCGAAGGACTGACGCTCACCGGTCCGCTCGCCAACACCTTGTACGGCACGACCAACGCGCTGCTGCTTCATCCCACGAACGGCCTGCTCATGGTCGCGCGGCTCGACGGTCCGAGTTTCGAGATCGCGCGCAGCCTGGTGGACAAGGCGCTCCAGGCGGAAGCGACAGGCTTGTGGGGCCGCTCTTACATCGACTCGCGCGGTCTCACCAACGGACCCTACAAACAGGGCGACGACTGGATGCGCGCGGCCGCAACCATTACGCGTCGGCTCGGTTTTGAAACGGAAGTGAACACTCAGGAGGCCCTGTTCCCAACCGGCTTTCCCATGAGCCATCTTGCGATCTACGCCGGCTGGTATGATGGAAGCCCCTCCGGCGCGCTGGCCCAGCCGCAGATGGAGTTCATGCCGGGTGCGTTCGCCTATCACCTGCACTCGTTCAGCGCGAGCACGCTGCGCTCGACCAGCCAGGGCTGGGCCGGGCCGTTGCTGGCCAAGGGCGCGACCATCACGCTTGGCTGTGTCGATGAGCCTTATCTGGCCGGCACGCCGAACATCGCCCTGCTGCTCGAACGTCTGGGCTTCCGCCGCTGGACCTTTGGCGAAGCCGCCTACGCCGCGCAGGCGTCGCTCTCCTGGCAGACCACCGTGGTGGGCGATCCGCTCTACCGCCCGTTCGGGGCGGCACCCGACGCACTGCATTTCAAACTCGAGAAGGAGAATAGCCCGCTCGTCCCATGGTCGCACTTACGCGTCCTGGGGGTGAACGAGGCTACCGGCCTGCCCGTGAACGATTTGATCAAATATCTCGAGGACATTCCCGAGGTCACCACCAACAGCGCGGTGCTCATGGAGCGGCTCGGTCATCTGCGCTTGAAGACCGGGCAACTGGACAAGGCGGCGGACAGCTTGAGCGCGGCGTTGAAGCTCAACCCTTCCGCGCAGCAGCGCATCTGGATCATCGACCTGCTGGCCCAGATTCAGGCGCAGCTTGGCCGCACCCAGCCGGCCTTCGATACCTTCAAGTTGCTGCTGACCGTTTCGCCGGACTACTTCGATGCCGGTCGCGCCAACTCCGCACTGGCCAAACTCGCCCGCGACCTTGGCCGCAAGGAGGACGCGGCCAAGTTTGAGCAGGAGGCGCAACGGCTGGGCTGGGTTGCGCGGTAGGCGGGCCGATGTCCACGGGCCTGAAAGGGATTGGCTACGGCGCCGACGATTGCGGCCCACGTCCGTGGCGTAACTGAGGGTGCCGGAAAAATAGTTTCAAAGAAAAGCATCCGTTCGGCATCTTAATCTTATGCACGCATTGCGTTGGCTGGTTCTGTTGTCAGTGGCGCTGAGTTGCGCCGGCGCGGACTTTGAGTTTCGTGGCGCGGCGAGCCCGTTCACGCGCCAGCGCCCGGTCCGCGCCCGGCTCGTCCTCTCACATGAAATAGCGAAGCCCGGCGAGACCATCATGGCCGGGGTCGAGTTGACCATGGAATCCGGCTGGCACACCTACTGGCAGAACCCCGGGGTCGGCGAGGCAACAAAGATTCTATGGGCGGCTTCCGAAGGCCTCGCCCCCGGCCCGATTCAATGGCCGGTGCCGGAGAAATACACCACGGGCGAAGAGGTGAAGCTGACCAGCTACATTTATCACGACCGCGTGGTGCTCCTCGCGCCGATCCAGGTGGCCGATAACGCCCCCGTCGGACTCCGCGAGTTGAGCGCCCTCGTCAAATGGCTCCAGTGTGAAAAGATCTGCGTGCCCGGCAGCAACCTGGTTTCCGCCATGTTGACCATCGGCAATGAATCCAAGCTCACCGACGAGACGAACTTCTTCGCCCAAGCTCAAAGTCGGCTCCCGTCGAAGCAGGGGCCAGGCACCGTGTCGGCAAAATGGGACCAGCCGCCGAACGTAACGAACCGGGCCTTCGTCATCGAATGGTCAACCGCCGCCACGGGGCCGGACTTCTTCCCCTTCACCAACGCCTTCGCGAAAGTCGGCGGCCCCACGGCGGTGGCCAACACCGGCAGCAATGTGGTCCTGCGCAAAACCGCCACGCGCGACGGTCCTGAATGGCCCAGGGAAATCGCCGGCCTGCTCGTGCGCAAAGAGAACGGCTTGCTCGTCGGTTTTGAAACGACGCTGCAACTCGCCGACGCGAATTTTGCCGGCGCGACGTCTGCGGGTGTTGGCGGCGAAACCAAGTCCATCTTCGTCTGGTTGGTCTATGCCTTTCTTGGCGGATTGATCCTCAACATCATGCCCTGCGTGTTGCCCGTAATCGCGTTGAAGATTCTCGGCTTCGTCAGCCAGAGCCGCGAGCAACCGGGCCGCGTGCGCACGCTCGGACTTCTCTACACCCTCGGAGTGGTCGTCTCGTTTCTCGTGCTGGCCGGCCTTGTCATAGGGGTGAAGGCGGCGGGACAAAAAGCCGGCTGGGGCATGCAGTTCAGCAACCCTCAATTCATCATCGTGCTCACCGTCATCGTCACGCTCGTGGCGTTGAATCTCTTCGGCGTGTTTGAAGTAACCCTGAGCGGACGCGCCGTCTCGGCCGCCGGCGACGTCGCCTCGCGCCACGGGGGCGCAGGTGCCTTCATGAATGGAGTGCTCGCGACGCTGCTGGCCACGCCCTGCACCGCGCCGTTTCTCGGAGCGGCCCTCGGTTTCGCTTTCGTGCAACCCGCACCCGTCATCGCGCTCTTCTTCGTAACCGTTGCGCTTGGGTTGGCTCTGCCCTACCTGCTGCTGAGTTGGAATCCGCGCTGGCTGAAATTCCTGCCCAAGCCCGGCGCGTGGATGGAGCGCTTCAAGATCGCCATGGGCTTCCCCATGCTCGCCACCGCCGTGTGGCTCTTCACGCTCACCAACACGCACTACGGCAAACGCGTCTGGTGGCTGGGCGTGTTCCTCGTCGCCGTCGCGATGGCCGTGTGGATCTTCGGCGAGTTCGTTCAACGCGGCACGAAGCGGCGCGGCCTTTCGCTCGCCTTGGTGCTGCTGCTTTTTGGTGGTGGTTACCTCTACGCCGTCGAGAAGCAACTGCGCTGGCGCAGTCCGATGGTCGAGGCGGAGGGCGGCGAGTCGGAGACCTTTCAGGAAGCGCCCGGCGGTATTGTCTGGCGGCGTTGGAGCGCCGCCAATGTGACTAAGTTTCGCGCCGAGGGCCGGCCCATCCTCGTGGATTTCACAGCCGAATGGTGCGTGACCTGCAACACTGTCGTTAAGCCCGCCCTCGAGAGCGCTTCTGTCCGCGCCAAGCTCAAGGAGGTCAACGCCGTGGCGTTGCTCGCCGACTACACCAAGTTTCCGCCCGCCATCAGCGCCGAACTGGAAAAGTATCAACGCGCGGGTGTGCCGATGGTGCTGGTCTATCCCAAGGACGCGAGCAAGCCGGCCATCGTGCTGCCTGAATTACCCACGCCTGGCGTCATCGTGCAGGCGCTCGAGGCAGCATCGAAGTAATGATCTCGGGACCAACCAGGTGGCTTCGGTCGCGCTGCGACCGGAGTTCCGAATCAAGTCTTCCCGCTCGATCTCGCCTCGCAGCGCGGGGCTTGCCACCTCGGAATCCCTGCAATCGAATCGGCTTCTCATGATCACCATCGTCGGCAGCTTCAACATGGACCTCGTCATCGAGGTGCCGCGCTTTCCCGCGCCGGGTGAGGCCATTCTCGGGAGCAACTTCCGTCGTGCTTGTGGCGGCAAGGGCGCGAACCAGGCGCTGGCCATCGCCCGCATGGGATTGCCCGTCGCCATGATTGGCGCCGTCGGGCAGGATGCCTTCGGCGACGAGATGCTCGCCAATCTCACCTCCTCCGGCGTGGACACGCGTGGTGTGACACGGCGCTCCGACCTGCCCAGCGGCACCGCCATGATCGTGCTCGATGCCAGCGGCCAGAACCAAATCGTCGTGGCCAACGGCGCGAACGACACGCTCAATGCCGCCGACGTCGAACTTCATGCGAAGGTCATCCGTGCCAGCCGCTGCTTGGTCGTGCAATTGGAAACGCCTTTGCCTGGCGTGACCGCGGCCATACGGATCGCCACGCAAGCGGGCGTGCCCGTGCTGCTGAATCCCGCGCCCTTCGCGCCTGTGCCCGATGACTTGCTGCGCCATTGCGCGTTCATCGTTCCCAATGAAGGCGAAGCCGCGAAGCTCACTGGGGTCGAGGTGCGCAATGTGGCGAGTGCCGCCGCTGCCGCCCGACGATTGCGCGAATGCGCTCCGCAAGCCGACGTGCTCGTCACCCTCGGCGCGAATGGTGTGTGGATCGACGCGAAGAACTTTGCCGGGCACGTCCCTGGCTTCAGCGTGACGGCCGTGGACACCGTCGGTGCCGGCGACACCTTCATCGGCGCATTCGTGGCGCGGGTAGCCGAGAGCGCAGATGTGCGCGAAGCGGTGCGCTTCGGTTGCGCCGCCGCCGCCATCGCCGTCACCCGGCGCGGCGCGCAGACGAGCATTCCGACCCGCGTGGAAGTGGAGCAATTCCTGGCGCGGGCCGGTGGTTGATTGCGTAGTCTGAGGTTGGCGCAGCACGCCTTCACGATCTGCTCCGACCGAGTTGAGCGCCCGGTTCGTTCTTGACCCTATTCGTGCAGTCCCGATGTTAGCCGCATGTTCAACCGCATTTGCTTCCACGTTTGCTGCGTCGCCCTGTGCTGGTCGGTCACGCCTCTGGGCCGGGCTGCTGATCCTTTGGAATCTTACGTGGCCGCGCCGGACCAGTCCTACCAATGGGAGATCAAAACCAGCGAGCGCACCAACGGTTTCACTCTCGCCGCGCTGAAAATGACTTCCCAGACCTGGCGTACCAGCGCCTGGACGCACACCGTCCAGATCGTCCGCCCGGATAAGATGCGCCACCCGGAGATCGCCTTTCTTTTTGTGACCGGCGATGGTGCCAATCAGGCTTACCTGCCCATGTTGGCCCGGTTGGCCAGCGAGGCCGGTGCCACCGCCGCCTTCGTCACGCGGGTGCCCAACCAACCACTCTATGGTGGCAAAAAGGAAGACGCTCTCATCGCCCACACCTTCGTGGAATACATGAAATCAGGCGACGACACCTGGCCCGCGCTGCTCCCGATGGTGAAGAGCGCCGTCCGCGCCATGGACACCGTCCAGGCCTACGCGCAACAGAAGCACGGTGAGAAGATCGAGAAGTTTGTCGTGGCGGGCGCTTCCAAACGCGGGTGGACCACCTGGCTGGCTGGCGCGGTGGACCCGCGCGTCGTGGCCATCGCTCCCATGGTGATCGACATGCTGAACATGAAGGCGCAGACGGAGTGGGCGGCAAAAGTTTATGGCCGGCAGAGCGATCAGATTCGTGACTATACCGAGTTGAACCTGATCGAGAAAATGGACGATCCCGCGATGGTTAAACTCCGCAGCTTCGTCGATCCCTACAGCTACCGCGCGCGCTACAAGAAAATTCCAAAACTGCTCCTGCTCGGCACCAATGATCCCTACTGGACCGTCGATTCGTTGCGTCATTACTGGAATGACCTTCCGGGCGAGAAGCTCGTCTTCCAGACGCCGAATGCCGGCCATAATCTAAACGGCGGTTTGCAGGCCATCGACGCGTTGGCCGCGTTTTTCCAAATAATCGCCGATCAGGAGGAGCTTCCGAAGGTGGAGTGGAAACTCACCGCCGGCGACAAGCCGCACCTGAGCGTCCACGTCAACCGCAGCGCCAAGGGTATCCGCCTCTGGACCGCCGACTCTGAGGATCGCGACTTCCGCAACGACCGCTGGTCGAGCAAAGATCTGGAGGTGAAACCGGGCAGTGCGCTTGCCGACACCGAGGTGGCGAAGCCGGCTACTGGCTACCGCGCCTTCATGGGCGAGGTGACTCTTACCAACCGCTTCGGTCACGAATACAAGCTCTCCACCCAGGTCCAGGTGGTGCCGGATGAGGTGAGGTGATTTGTCCCCGTTGGTTCGCGGGTTTCGGCACCCATAAAATCCAACGCGATCTCGCTGTGCGAATTGTGCTCGCCGTGCAGTGCCGTCCTGTCATCGGCACCTCGTGTCAAAATCAGACCGCCCGGCGGTCACGCTGGAATCCCTGTCTTCCCCAAGGCCAGGAATGGTAGCTCAACGGGTGGTGCGTCCGACGGTTCCCATGAGGTCGGTCTTCAGCGTGGAGATGAGGCGCGAATCAATGCCAATGATCCAGTTGTTCCCATCCACCGCCTGAGCCTCGGTTTTGACGCGCACGGTTCTTTGGTCGGGGCTGAAGCGTACCGTCACGCGCACGCGATATCCAAATTGATAAGCACCACCATAGGAGTAGAGCCAATCGGTCCGGAGGTAGCCGTTTTCCTTCGAGACCAGCGCGATCTCGAAATCATTGATCAGAACGTCAAAGACGGCGTTCCAAGCATGCTCAAAACTCAGGCCGTCACGCAGTTCGATGGCGTTCCACTGTGGCTTGTCGAGTCGCTGAAATGACTTGGGCGGGCCGGCCAAGGCGAGGGTCAGACCGGCCAGCAACACCCCGGTGCAGAGAAACAATCGCATGGCGGACTCCGGGTTGAATCAGCGGGTGGTCCGCCCAATCTTGCCCATGATGTCGGTCTTCATGGTCTCAAGCAGGCGCGCGTCATAGCCAGGGGTCCAGTTGCCGGGCCCACCGTACTCAGCCTCGGACTTGACCTCGACCTTGGAATGGTCGGGCGCGAACTTAATTGTGACCCGCACTCGATAATTTTCATCCACCTTGCCGGTCCAGGAGTAGAGCCAGGTAGTGCGAGCGTAACCATCCGGCTGGGAAAGAATTTCCAGGTCGAAGCGCTTAACGAGGATATCGATGACGGAGTTCCACGCGTTGGTGTACTGCACATCGCTGCGTACCTCGATGGAAGCCCAGGTTTGCTCCATCGTCTTGACGAAGGTCTTTGGCGTGGAACATCCGGCCACCAGGACACTGGCCAGCACTACCACCGCGAGCAGGGCGAGGTTGCGAAAGTTAAGTAGCCGGGCCAAGGAACATGGAATGATTTGCTGGGCGAGTTGTTTCATGGGCGAATTCAGCCCTGCCAACCCCACCGCGTCAAGCCGCATGAGCAGCGGCTTTAGTGGGCGAGGCTGATCGTGAAGTCTCCTCTGCTCTGGTCGGGTGCATCCGCAGTATGGTTACGACCGGCGACGCGGCACTGCCCTGGCCCGGAGGGTTTTTGGTCAAGGGTTGAAGCAAGTGCGGGCCGAAGTGAGCCTGGCGCACTGGGCCAACAAGCTGAAGCGGGCGCCGGCGGTGTTCGATCAGATCAAGCTGCTGGCGGCTGGGAAAAACCTGGCCGCCGGAGCGGGTCACGCGAGCATAAGCTCCGGGACGGTGGCCTGAGCCGTTACGACCGGAGGTGGCGGTGCTTGGAACCATGTTTCCCAGTCCGGTGGTCGATCTCCCAACCCGTCGTCATCCGCCGGGACACTTGTTTTCCCTACCGGCGCCTCACGCCGCGATCCGTGGAAGGCCGCGATGATCTGAGCAACACGCCACGCCCTCAGGCGGCACCCTTTCGGATGAGCAGGGAAAGCTTGCGCTCTGATCATGGGCGCACTTTGGGATCCTCGTTTCTCATCGTGCCCGGCTGCAAGCCGGATGCCGGGACGAACCGGGGGGGGTGAAATTCAGCTAGGCCAGAATGCCCCGCACCACTTCGCCCGCCACATCGGTGAGGCGGTAGTCGCGCCCCTCGAAACGGTGCGTGAGCTTCGTGTGGTCGAGGCCCAGCAGGTGCATCATCGTGGCATGGAAATCGTGAACGTGAACCGGATTCTCCGTGATGTTATACGCGAAGTCATCCGTCGCGCCGTAGGTCAGGCCGCCCTTGATGCCGCCGCCGGCCATCAGGAGCGAGAAACAGCGCGGATGATGATCCCGGCCAAAACTATCTTTCTTGATCTCGCCCTGGCTGTAGCTGGTGCGTCCGAATTCGCCGCCCCAGATGACCAGCGTGTCGTCGAGCAATCCGCGCTGCTTCAGATCGGCCAGGAGTGCGCCGCTCGCCTGGTCTGTGTTCTTGGTCTGGGTCCGAATCTGTTTCGGCAAATTATCATGGTGATCCCAGTCTCGATGGCAAAGCTGGATGAAGCGCACCCCGCGCTCGGCCAACCGGCGGGCAAGCAGGCAGTTGTTCGCGTAGGAAGCTTTGCCCGGCTCTGCTCCATAGGCTTCGAGCACGGCCTTCGGTTCCTTCGCGATGTCCATCAGTTCCGGCACGCTGGTCTGCATGCGATAGGCCAGTTCGTAATTCTCGATGTGGGTTGCGATTTCAGGGTCGCCGATCATCCCGAGTTGCATCCGGTTCAACTCTTGCATCGAATCGATGAGCTTGCGGCGTGTCGTGCCATCGATGCCTTTTGGGTTGGAAAGGTAGAGCACCGGATCACCCCCGCTTCGAAAGGGGACGCCCTGATAATTCCCCGGCAGGAAGCCGCTGCCCCAATAGCGCGCCTGCAAGGACTGCCCGCCACTGCCGCTCAACAGCACGACAAAGCCCGGCAGGTTCGCGTTCTCGCTGCCCAGTCCGTAAGTGATCCACGAGCCCATGGTTGGGCGGCCGGGTTGTTGGTTGCCCGTGCCGAAAAAGGTCACCGCCGGATCGTGATTGATCGGCTCGGTGAACATGGAGCGGATGAGGCAGAGGTCGTCGGCTTGCTTGGCCATGTTCGGCAGCAACTCGCTGAACTCCATTCCACACTTGCCGTGCTTCTTGAATTCAAACGGCGACCCAACGCAGAGCAACTGCTTCTGTCCGCTGGTCATGCCCGTGATGCGCTGGCCCCCTCGGACCGAGGCGGGTAGTTCGGTGTTGGTGAGTTCCTTGAGCCGAGGCTTGGGGTCGAACAAGTCAATGTGCGACGGCGCGCCGGATTGGAAAAGATAGATGATGCGCTTGGCCTTCGCCGGGTGATGCAATTGCGGCAGAATTCCTCCGACGGGCCTGGCTCCGACGATTTTCTTTTCCGCCCCGAGGAGCCGGCCGTTCAGGAGAGAGGCCAGCGCCATGGTCCCCAGCCCCGTGGAACTGCGCGCGAGAAACGTGCGGCGCGAAGTCAGTTTGTTGGAATCATCAAACGGGTTCATGGCAGATCACTTCGTCAGGGTTTCACTCAAGTTCAGGAGCACATTTGCCACGCTGGTCATGGCGGCGAGATCCGCCGCTTCCAGGTCTTTCGGACGCGGCGATTCGCCGACGCTGAGCAAGGATGCGGCGGCGGCCTGGTCGCTGTTGAATCGTTCGTGTTGCTCACGGAAAGTTTTCTCCAGCACTTTGATTTCTGCGGGACGGGGCGGGCGGGCCAGCACTAGGCGGAAGGCGTAGGCGAGTTGTTGCCGCCGTTCCGGGCCACCCTCTTGCAGCGCCCGCGCGCCGAGCGCGCGCGCCGCTTCGACATAGACCGGATCATTCATCATCACCAGCGATTGCAAGGGCGTGCTGGTGCGCTGGCGCTGGGCCGTGCAAACCTCGCGGCTCGGCGCGTCGAAGGCGGCCAAGCTCGGGTTGATCACCGCCCGCTTCCAGAAGACATACAGACCGCGCCGATAAAGGTCCGCGCCTTTGCTTTGTTCATAAGTGTGGTCCGTGATCTCCCACAATCCCGACGGGTGATAGGGCTTGACGCTGGGGCCGCCGATCTTGGAGTTCAACAGTCCGCTGACCGCCAGCGCGTTGTCGCGGATGAACTCGGCATCCAAACGCAGGCGCGGCCCACGCGAGATAAATCTGTTGTAGGGATCGCGCTCCAACTTTTCCTTGTTCACCACCGCCGACTGGCGATATGCGGCGCTGGTGACCATGAGGCGAACCATGTGCTTGAGGTCCCAGGCGGTTGCGAGGGGATTAGGTCTGGCGTCTTGGATCTTGGCCCCGGACCCCGGACCCCGGACCCCGGACCCGCCTTGGCTGAATTCGCTCGCCAGCCAGTCCAGTAACTCCGGATGGCTCGGGCGTTCCCCTTGCGAGCCGAAGTCGTTCGCGGTCTTTACCAGTCCCGTGCCGAAGAACATCGCCCAGAGTCGGTTCACCGTGACCCGCGCGGTCAGCGGATTGTTTGGGGCCACCAGCCAGCGCGCGAGCGCGAGCCGGTTCGTCGGCTGACCGGAGGGCAGGGGAGGCAGGCTGCCGGGAGTGCCGGGCGTGACTTTGTCCCCTTTGTTCAGATAGCTGCCGCGCACGAGAATGAATGTGTCGCGTGGTTTCTCCATCTCCTCCATGACCATCGTGTCCGGGATGGCCGCCAGCAGTTCCTGCTTCCCTTGTTCCAATTGCCGGAGCCGGTCCTGGGCGGCGAGGAACTCCAGGGCGCGATGCTCGCGGAAAAACTTCTTCAACTCCTCACGCTGCTCCGGGCTGCGCTGCTCGGCGGGGGATTTCGCGACGAGCAGGTGGGGGTAAGCGAACAGTTCCCCGACCTCGTTAGTCTTCAAGGCCCGAGCGTAAAATCGAACGTCGTCAATCAGCCCGTCAAACGGGAACGCCTTCCGCCTCGTGCCGATTAACAGCGAGGCCTTCGTCGCAATGCTGGCCGAGAGCTTGTCTGTGGGCGTCTCCAGTTCAACGGCGCGTCCGTCCACGAACAGCCTCACTCCCGCCGCTTTCTTCGAGCCGTCGTAAGTCGCGATCAGGTGCGTCCAGCGTTTGGTGGAGAGTGCTTCCTTGCTCGCCACCTTGATCGCGTTGTCGGGGAACTGGTGCGCGAGATGCACTTCAACCTTGCCCTTGGAGATGAGCAGGTCGAAGCCGCGATAGTCCGGCCCTTCCTCCATCTTGCTCAACACGGTGCCGGTCGCGCCGTGAAGTTTGATCCATGCTCCGTAGCTGAATGAATTCGTGAACTCGAATTGCACCGCCGGGCCGGCTTCCACGAACTCATTCGTTTTGCCCTTGAGCTTGAGCGCGCGGCCCAGTTTGCCTGCGACGAGTTCATTCGTCGTCGAAGTCGTCTCCTCAAACGCAAACTCCTTCAGCAAGCCCGCGATTTGAGGCGCCTTCACCTCGCCCAATTCCTTCTCCCACTTCGCCTGCGCTTTGGGCAGTTCCGTCTCGCGCGCGGACTGGACCTTTTCTGCGGCGGGAATCCGTTCCAGATACGTGAGCAGCTTCGAGCCTTGTTCGGGCGTCGGCAGCCGGACCACCGGGCCGGGATTCCGTTTGCGCGTCCCGTCGAGGCCTTTCTCTGGGATGCTGTTGAAGAAGGCGTAAAAACGATAGAAGTCGCGCGTCGAGATTGGATCGTATTTATGATCATGACATTCGGCGCAGCCCATCGTCGTGCCGAGCCAGACTTGCGCGGTCGTGCTCACGCGGTCCACTTGGTACTTGGTCAGGTACTCCTCCGGGTCCACCCCTCCCTCGTCGGTCGTCATCACGTTGCGATGAAAGCCCGTGGCAATTTTCTGCTCGAGCGTCGAGTTGGGCAGCAGGTCGCCGGCGATTTGCTCGATCGTGAACTGGTCGAATGGCTTGTTGTCGTTGAACGACTTGATCACCCAGTCGCGCCAATGATGCATCTGCCGAAAGCCGTCGAAGTGGTAGCCTGCCGTGTCCGCATACCGCGCCTGATCCAGCCACGCCTGCGCCATGCGTTCACCGAAGCGGGGCGAAGCCAGCAACCGATCCACGACCCTCTCGTAGGCATCAGGATTCCTGTCCGCGAGAAACGAATCCACTTCCTCGATGCTCGGAGGCAGCCCCGTCAGGTCCAGGCTCGCGCGGCGCACGAGCGTGGTGCGGTCGGCTTCCTCGTTGGGCTTCAGCCCTTTTTCCTTCAACTTCGTCCGCACGAACGCGTCGAGCGGATTGTTGACTCCAGCCTTCACCCCCGGCACCTCGGGCCGCTGCGGGGCGACGTAGGCCCAATGCTCGGCCCATTTCGCGCCCTGATCGATCCAGCGGCGGAGCAAATCAATCTGGACCTTGCTCAACTGCTTGCCTGTCTTCGCGGGCGGCATGTGGTCGTCATCGTCCGCCGGCAGGGAGAGCACTTTCAACAACTGGCTTTGCTGCGACTGGCCCGGCACCACGGCGATGTGGCCCGAGTCGAGTTGCTTGAAAACCTCTTCCTTCACGTCCAGGCGCAATCCTGCCTTGCGCTTTTTCTCATCCGGCCCGTGGCAGGCGAAGCAGTTCTCCGAGAAGATGGGCCGGATGTCGCGGCTAAAGTCGATCGCGGGGCCGGCCGCCGCACGGCTTCGCGCGGCCCCGGCCAGCGTGGCGGCGAGCAGGAGCCATCGCATCAGCGAACCGGCCAAAGTGTTATTTGAATGCATGGGAACGGAACCAAGTGAAACAGACGCCTGCGCCGATGTCAGTTTTCAATTCTTGTGGCGCCGGCTTTTCGGCGCCACCGGGCACTCGTCGCAAATGGTCAGCACGGTCTGGAAAAAAGGCGGATGCGCCGAGCCTCGATCGGCACGAATGCGGACGGCGAAAACAGTGACTAGTCGGCTGGGCACTTTCAATTACGCCCAGGACCAACCCATCCCGCACCAGTTGAATCCAATCGGCACCCGACTGCGCGAACTCGCGGCGCTGAACAAGGACCTCGGGTTGCAGCCCGGTTTCCAAAATCATTCCGGCGACAGTCGCGTGGGCACGCCGATTTGGGACATCTGGACCATGATCAAGGATCTCGATCCCCAGGCCATGGGCATCTGCTTCGACCTCGGGCACGCGACCATCGAAGGCGGTCTGGCGTGGCCAACGCATTTCCGGCTCGCCGCGCCTCACCTCACCGCGGTTTTCGTGAAAGACTTTCGCTGGTAGAAAACCGGCCAGGCTTGGAAAGCCGCGTGGTACCCGCTCGGCGAAGGCATGGTGAACCGGGGTTTCTTCACTCGTTTGCCGGCCACGAACTACACCGGCCCGATTTGCCAGCATCACGAATACGAACTGGGCGAGAACGACGCCAGGCGCGCGCACTTCAAAAATGACCTGGCCACGCTGCGTGAATGGCTGAAAGGGGTCTGACCACGGGGAGTTCGCGAGACGGGCGGCAGCGGCGGGCGGTGGAAGAAAGCGGGCGGCTGGCTCCCGAAGGCCGCGACGTGGGACGGGCGGCGGCGCGGCGGAGACCAGGAAATTTTTCTCCTGGATTCCTTGTTTCCGGTTTCTCTGATTCAATTTCACAGCATATGACTATTTCGTACAATTGTGGTTCACGAGGATATTTGAAGCGCGCACGAAAACTTTTGGACGAAGGCACTCAAGAATCGCTCTTTCACGCTGCCTTTGAATTGCGGTGCGGAATAGAATCTCGGCTCCAAGAATACTTGGAAGTTCAAGACCAAATCTCCAACAGCAAGAAAGAAGGCTGGCAAATCGCAAAACTGGCCAAAGGCTTGGAAAGTGCGTTTAAGTTGGGAGACAAAATCGTCGAGCTTGAATTCTTGGAGCTTAAGACCGGGCAAAAAATGCCTGTCTATTTCACACCTGTCACAGCCCGCCTGCGCAAGCAAGGTGAGCGGTTGGGCGACTATCTGCACGCAATGAAGAAAGCGAGAGACGACGCAGACGCATGGTGGAAAGAGACACGGAAAAATCTTGAGGATACCTGCGAGCAGCTTTCAGTCGCCAACAAGGGCACGCTGCTGGGACCGCCTCTCACGCGCCCTAATGGGGCGGTGAATCTTCACATCGAATTAGGCGTGTATCCTAAGCAGGACGACTTCATGCTTTCCAATAGCAAAGCGGGATTTCGGCTGCAAATGAATGTTTGTTACCTTGTCAAATTGCCGGAGAGCGTTTGAACCAAGCATGGCTGAAACCATTGCTGCGGGCGGCAATTGTCGGTCAACAAAAATCAACTAATCTGGTGACATGAAAACGAGTTGTTCGGCATGGACGTGTCTGCTGTACTTACTGTTGCTGAGTGCAGCCGTCCTTCACCTGCCCGCTCAACAGACCGAAGCCGACCGCAAGCGGTTTGAGGAAATCAAAGCCAAGGCAGAAAAAGGCGATGCCCGGTCTCAGACTGATTTGGGGGAGGCGTTCTTTTTTGGAAAGTTTGGCGCAGTTAAGGACGATGTGGAGGCGGTGAAATGGTGGCGCAAAGCTGCCGCACAAAATCTTCCCCTAGCTCAGTTCAATCTGGGGGTCTGCTACGCCAAAGGCCAAGGGGTCGCGAAGGATGAAGTTGAGGCTGTGAAGTGGTATCACAAGGCTGCGGAACAAGGATACTCGGGGGCGCAATTGAACTTGGGTATTTCCTACGATTTCGGCAAAGGCGTCGCGGAAGATCCACTGGAAGCTGTCAAGTGGTATCGCAAAGCCGCTGAGCAACGGGAAGCGGAGGCCCAGTACAACCTTGGCGTTTGCTACGCCAATGGCAATGGCGTGGCGAAGGATGAAGTCGAGGCCGTGAAGTGGTATCGCAATGCTGCTGAGCAGAATTTCGCTTGGGCTCAATTCAATCTGGGCAGCGGCTACGCCAATGGCAATGGCGTGGCGAAGGATGAAGTCGAAGCCGTGAAGTGGTATCGCAAAGCGGCGGAGCAGAACAGCGCCCCGGCTCAATTCACACTTGGAATCTGCTACGCCAAAGGCGATGGCGTGCTCAAGGATTTCTCGGAAGCTGTGAAGTGGTACCGCAAAGCTGCGGAACAAGGCCTCGCGGCGGCGCAATTCAATCTTGGAAATCATTACGATCGAGGCGACGGCGTAACCAAGGATTACGTGGAGGCTCACAAGTGGCTCAATCTTGCGTCAGCTCAAGGCGCTGAGGATGCAAAGAAAAACTTGTCCATTATCGAGAAGCAAATGACGAGAGATCAAATTGCTGAAGCCCAGCGATTGGCGCGCGAATTCAAGCCGCGCAACGCAGCCGAACCCGGCCTTTCCGCCTCAGGCGACGGAATTCCCGATCCTCGTCAGTCCAGCAGCGGCACCGGTTTCTTCATCACCGAGGATGGATTTCTGATCACGAACGAGCATGTGGTCAAGGGCGCCGCGCAAGTGCGGTTGGTCACGAGCGCGGGCCTCATCGCCGCCAAAGTGGTGAAGGTGGATGCGGCCAATGACCTCGCGTTGCTCAAGGCGGAGGGCCGGTTTGCGGCGTTGCCGGTGGTGGCGAGCCGCGGGATGCGGCTGGGGAGCACGGTGGCCACGGTCGGTTTCCCCAACGTGGGCCTGCAAGGGTTCGCGCCCAAACTGGCCCGGGGCGAAATCGCCGCGCTCTCCGGCGCGCAGGATGACGCGCGGTATTTTCAAATCAGCGTGCCGGTGCAGCCGGGCAATTCGGGCGGGGCGCTGGTGGACGAGCGCGGGAACGTGGTGGGCGTGGTGTCGGCGAAGCTAAGCGCGCGGGCGGCGCTGGCCGCGAGCGGGGCCTTGCCGGAGAACGTGAATTACGCGGTGAAGAGCAGCTTCCTGCTCAGCTTCCTCGAATCTGTGCCGGACGTGTCGGCGAAACTCAAGGAGGCGAACACCAAGGAGCGGAAGTTTGAGGATGTGGTGAAGTCGGCGGAGCAGGCGGCGGTGCTGGTGCTGGTTTATTGAGGGAGGGTTGAACCGCGAAATACGCGGAATACGCGAAAAAGGAAACGGCGGGATTTGCCACAGAGAACGCAGAGATCACAGAGAAAGAAATTCCGTCTTTGTGTTCTCTGCGTTCTTTGTGGCGAGGCAGGGTTCTTGTTCGCGTATTCCGCGTGGTTTGCGGTTCACCACTTATGGCGGTGGTCTGCCGACGCGCCGCTACGCGATCTCCACAAGCAGGATCGCCTCGGCATTTTCTCCATAAGGGCCGCGCACGATTTCGTGTCCATCGCGATCGATGACGAGCGAGTTGCCGATGCACTGGCGTCCCTGCCACGGCCCGGCGGTAATCGGGCCGACATTGCTGGCGCCGGCGATGGTGACGCCGAATTCGCGCGCCACGGGGCCGTAGTTGTCGAGCCACAGTTGTCCGTACGGCTCGCGCACGTTGTCGTGATCGGCGGGCACGGCCCAGGCGCAAGGGGACAGGATTATCTTGGCTCCCATCAAAGCAAGGGTGCGACTGATGGATTGGCCCGGGGCGAATCCGTCGGCGCAAATCATCACGCCGATTTTTCCGAACGATGTGTCCGCCACCAAAAGCCGGTCGCCCCGCGCGTAGAGATCGTGCGCCAGTTCCAGTTCATGAATCTTCCGGTGATGGAGGATGACTTCGCCATCGGGATTGATGAGCACGGCAGCGTTGAAGAGCTTTTCGCCCGCCCGCTCGATGATGCCTGCACAGACAAACACGCCGCGAGCCTTGGCCGCGCGGCGCAGGCGGGCGCAGGACTCACCATTGGGAACGACATCGGCTTCGGTGCGGGCGGAGGGATGCGTCCAGCCGAGGGGCAACGCTTCGGGCAGCAGGATGATCTCCGCGCCGCGCGCCGCCGCTTCCGCGATGCGCGTCTCCGCCCGCGCCAGGTTCGATTCCTTGCGTCCAGGCTGCACGAGCATTTGCACCAGGGCGAGTTTCACGTTGTGTTCGCGTCAGCTTGACGGACTGGCGGCTCCAGAAAAGCCTCAATGTGGCTCGTCACTGAGTTGAAACCTCTGCCATGAATTCACGTCAATGCAGTTGCCATGAACACCAACACACCGCTCCGGGATATTCTGTACGCCGTCATCTTGCTCTGGGCGGCGGTGCTCACGGCGGCCGAGCCGAAGGAAATCCTGCTTTGGCCCAACGGCGCTCCAGGCTCGGAGGGGAAGACGAACCAGGAAGTCCTCGTGGTGTCCGCCAGCGGCGAGCAAAGTGTTTCGAGCGTTCACCATCCGTCGCTCACGCCTTATCTGCCGGCGAAGGGCAAGGCGAACAGCACGGCTATGCTGGTCATTCCCGGCGGCGGCCATCGCAATCTCGCCATTACCCACGAGGGCTACAACGTCGCGCAATGGTTGAGCGAGCGCGGCCTCGCGGCCTTCGTGCTCAAGCACCGGCTCGCGCGTGAGACCAACTCGACTTACAAGATCGAAGTCGAGTCGCTGGCCGACACCACGCGCGCCATGCGGCTCATTCGCAGCCGCGCCGTGGAGTGGAACATTGATCCCGCGCGCGTCGGGGCCATCGGATTTTCCGCGGGCGGCGAACTGGTCAACCTGGTTTGTGCGCGCTTCGATGAGGGCCAGGCCGACGCGAGCGATCCCATCGAGCGCCAGTCGTGTCGTCCCAACTTTCAGGCGCTGATTTACCCGGGCCGTTCCGGCGACATCCAGCCGACGAATGGATTCCCGCCCGTTTTCCTCGCGTGCTCTTACTCGGATCGAAAGGACATTTCGGAGGGCTTGGCGGAAGTCTATCTGCGCTTCAAGCGAGCCGGCGTGCCGGCGGAGTTGCACATCTATTCGACCGGCGGTCACGGCTTCGGCCTGCGGGCGAAGAACACCAGGCCGGTCGGCGCGTGGGCGGTGCGCCTGGAGGAGTGGATGGTGGACAGCGGCTGGGTGAAACCGGCCCACTGAGCAACGCATGAACATCAAGACGCGAGTTCAAGATCCGGTGGGCCGGAGCGCCATAATCCTTGCGGCGAGATGGGGTCCGGCCTGGGTTCGCGCCGCAAAGATTGCGGCGTTCCGTTTGTTCTTCCTGTCCCTCGCGGTGTGCTTCGTGGTGGGCCTGCTCGCGCTCCCGGCCTCCGGCGCAACTGACCGCGCCGTCTCGCGCTTCCGCAAAGACATCCAACCGCTGCTCAAGGAGTATTGCTCCGACTGTCACGCCGATGGCGCGAAGAAGGGCGGGGTGGCCTTCGACGAATTCAAGTCGGACGAGATCGTGATGAATCATGAGCTTTGGTTGAAGGTTTTGCGGAACACCCGCGCCGGTCTCATGCCGCCGGAGAAAAAGCCCCGGCCCTCGGCGAAGGAACAGGCGAAGCTGGAAGAGTGGATCAAGTACTCGGCCTTCGGACTGGACGCAAAGAATCCCGATCCCGGCCGCGTGACCGTGCGCAGGCTCAATCGTGTCGAGTATCGCAACACCATTCGCGACCTGATGGGATTCAATTTCAACGTCGAGGAGGAATTGCCGCCGGACGACACCGGCTACGGCTTCGACAACATCGGTGACGTGCTGAGCATCTCGCCGCTCTTGCTCGAGAAATATATGCAGGCGGCCGAGGTGATCACGGCGGGCGCGGTGCCGCGCGTGCCCCGGACCGTGGCGGAGACGGCGATTCCTGGATCGGAATTCCGCCGCGTGGGCGGGAAGGGAAGTGGCGAACGGGTCAGTTTCTACGACGAGGCGAAGCTGGCGCGCACCTTCAAGGCGGAACAGGCCGGCAGCTATCGCCTCGTCCTGGAACTGGAAGTGCTCGGGCAGTTCGTCTTCGATCCCGGCAAGTCCCGCGTGGCCTTCAAATCCGACGACCAGGAATTGTGGCATGATGAATTCGGCTGGGAGCCGGGCAAGAAGTTCAAATTCGAGATGACGAACCGATGGGAAGCCGGCGACCACCCGCTCTCCATCGAGATGAATCCGCTCACGCCCCTGGATCAGAAATCGAACTCGCTCGACCTGCGCGTCACGACGGTGCGGGTGCAGGGACCGATGGAGGAGAAGCACTGGGTTCGGCCGAAGAACTTTGAATTGTTCTTCACCAAGGATCCGCCGACGGACGGCGGCGAGCGGCGCCAATACGCGCAGGAAGTCCTGGGCCGTTTCGTGCAGCGTGCTTACCGGCGTCCGGCGGACGAGCAGATGGTCGCGCGCCTCGTGTCGATTGCCGAGACTGCCTATTCGCAGCCGGGCAAACGCTTCGAGGACGGCATTGCCCAGGCGATGGTGCCGGTGCTGGCTTCGCCGAGGTTTCTGTTTCGGGTCGAGGATTCCGAGCCGGGCAGTTCCGCCAAAACTCAGTCCCTCGTGGATGAACACGCCCTGGCCTCGCGCCTTTCCTATTTCCTCTGGTCCACCATGCCGGACGAGGAATTGTTCCGGGTGGCCGAGCGCCGTCAGTTGCGCAAGAACCTCAGCGCCCAGGTGAAACGGATGCTGGCCGACCGGCGCTCGCAAGCTTTCATCGACAACTTCACCGGCCAGTGGCTCCAGACCCGCGACGTGGACGGCATCGACATCAACGCGCGCGTGGTGCTGGCGCGGGACAGCGGCGAGGAGCGGAATGACCAGAATCGCCGCCAGCGCCGCGAGGAACTCGACGCCATTCCCGACGAGCAGAAGACGCCTGAGCAGAAGGCCGAACGCGAGGCTCTGCGCGCCCAGTTTCGCAACCGCAACCGCCAGCCCCAGATCGAACTCGACCGCGACCTGCGCCGGGCCATGCGGGAGGAGACGGAGATGGCCTTCGGCTACGTCGTGCGCGAGAACCGCAGCGTGCTGGAGCTGATCGACGCCAATTACACCTTCCTCAACGAGAAGCTGGCCAAACATTACGCGCTCACCAATCTCGGCGTGACCGGCCCTGAGATGCGCCGCGTCTCGCTTCCGGCGGGCAGTCCGCGCGGAGGTGTCCTGACGCATGGCGCGGCGCTGGTCGTCACCTCGAACCCGACCCGCACCTCGCCGGTCAAGCGCGGCCTGTTCATTCTCGACAACTTCCTCGGGTTGCCCACGCCGCCGCCGCCGCCGGACATCGCCAACCTGGAAGCTTCCGAGAAGCCGGTCGAAGGCCGCCAGCCCACGCTGCGCGAAGTGCTCGCCATTCATCGCGAGCAGCCGCTCTGCGCCTCGTGCCACAACCGCATGGACCCGCTCGGCCTGGCGCTGGAAAACTTCAACGCCCTCGGCATGTGGCGCGAGACGGAGCGCAGGCAGCCCATCGACGCCTCGGGCCGGTTGATCACCGGCGAGAAGTTCAAGGACATGCGTGACGTGAAGCGCGCCCTGGTGGCGAACCATCGGCTCGATTTCTACCGTTGCCTGACCGACAAGCTGCTCACCTACGCGCTCGGTCGCGGCACCGAGTATTACGACGTGGAGACGGTGGATCGCATCGTGGCGAAACTGGACAAGGATGGGGGCCGTTTCTCCACGCTGCTCACGGGTGTCATCGAGTCCGCGCCTTTTCAAAAGCGGCGTCACGTTGCTTCAACTTCCAGCTCGGAGCCGGCTTCTGGGAGCAAAGAGCCAACCCGTTGAAGCCCCCGATTCCTGGTTTCACTCCCCAGGTCGGAGGCATCTAATTTCTCCTGTCTAAAAGCAGATCATTACTCTCTGTCTCACGGTCTAAATCAGCCGGGATGAATCGGCGTTGTGAACTCAATCGGCTCGTTCCTTTTCAACCTTGGCCTGACCCGCGCGTGGCGCGGGTAATCCAGATTCAATTCCGCCGCCGGAAAAACTTGCGCAATCCGCGAACGCCGCCCGCGCCCGTTTGCGTCAGGAATGTGTCCTACTTAATCTCGAGCTGCTGGGTGATGCCGAATTTTTCCACGCGCTTGCGCAGGGTGGCGCGGGTGATGCCGAGAATTTTGGCGGCTTGAACCTGGTTGCCCTGCGTTTCCTTCAAGGCGCGGATCACCATCTCCCGTTCGAGATAGGGAATGACCTTGAGCTTCGGATCCTGCCGAGCCAGTTGAAACAGCCGCTGGGCGATGCTGCCGATGTCCTGGCGGCCGCTGTCCAAGCCGCCGCCGAGCGCGGCACCGGGGGCTGCGGGCGTGGCCCCGCCCGGGCCGGCCGGGGCCGGGGACATCCCCATCGGCAGGTCGGCGGAAAGAATGGCGTCGCCCTTGGAGACGACGAGGGCGCGGTGAACGACGTTCTCGAGTTCGCGCACATTGCCCGGCCAGTCGAAGGCTTGGAGGGCGCGGGCCGCCTCCTCGGCGAGCGCCTTGACGGGCTGCTGGTTTTTCTTGGCGTGCTTTTGCAGGAAGTAATCGACCAGCAGAAGAATGTCCTCGCGGCGCTCGCGCAGCGGCGGCACATGGATGCGCACGACGTTCAGCCGGTAGAACAAGTCTTCGCGAAACTCCTTGTCCGCGACGGCTTTTTCCAGCGGCTTGTTGGTCGCGGCGATGATGCGCACATCCACCTTGTGGGGCTGATTGCCGCCCACGCGCTCGAAGGTGCCGCTCTGGAGCACGCGCAGGATTTTGGTCTGGGTGGCCGGCGTCATGTCGCCGATCTCATCGAGGAAGAGCGTGCCGCCGTTGCATTGCTCAAACTTGCCGATGCGCTGGGTGGCGGCGCCGGTGAAGGCACCCTTCTCGTGGCCGAAGAGTTCGCTCTCGAGCAAATTCTCGGGAATAGCCGCGCAGTTGATGGCGAGGAAGGGCTTCGCACTGCGCTGGCTGTGGCCGTAGATGGCGCGCGCGATCAGTTCCTTGCCCGTGCCGCTTTCGCCGGTGATGAGCGCGGTGGCGTTGCTCATGGCGAGCTGGCCGATGAGCTTGAAGACGTTCTGCATGCCATCGGTCCGGCCGATGATGCCGATATCATAATCCTCCGATTCGAGCAGCGGCTGGTAGCTCACGACGCGCTTCATCGCGCGTGCGGCTTCCAGAGCAGTGGCGACGAGGGTCTTGAGTTTCGGCACGTCAAACGGCTTGAGCACGTAATCATACGCGCCCAGTTTCATCGCCTCGATGGCGGTTTGAGTCGTGCCGTAGGCCGTCATGATGATGACGGGGAGCTTGGCGTCGCTCTGGCGGAGGCGGCGAAGCGTCTCCAGGCCGCTCAGGCCGCCCATGCGCACGTCCATCATCACGAGATCGGGCTGGAACTTGGGAATAAGTTTGAGGCCCTCCTCGCCACTGGAGGCGGTGGCGATTTCCATTTCCGGCGAGTCGAAGATGCGGCGGAACGAGTATTGCACGTCCTCTTCGTCGTCGATGAGCAGCAGTTTATCCATGTTGGTGGGGCGAACCGGGTTCAGGCCGCCGTGAGATTCGAGAGTAATGGCGTGCCACGCCGGAGAAACAGCGAAAAGAATTCATGGTGAGGAGTCTCATTTCGAGTGCAACTCAAGCATGGCCTGACGACTTTGAGGCATCCGGCGCAGGTAGGGTGTCGCTGTCCTCAGCGCGCCGGGGTGAGGCGCGCGAAGTTCGCCGGGTTTGCGCCGTGCGTGG
>JANOQV010000175.1:0-6629 GCA_031414955.1 Pedosphaera sp.
CGCCCGGCTCGGCCAACGTCGGCGGCGTGGAAATCCTCGGCCCCATCCTCACCGAACTCGCCCACACGCCCGCCGTCCCGACCGACGCGCAGGACGTGCTGGTGACCGTGCGTGTGCGCCCGGCCTTCGGCGCCGTGACCAGCGTCACGCTCAACTATCGGGTGATGTACTCGAATGAAGTGGCGACGCCGATGTTCGATGACGGTGCGCATGGCGACGCCTTGCCCGGCGACGGCTTGTTTGGAGCGACCATTCCCGCCAGCGCGAGCAACCCCGGCCAGATGGTGCGCTACCGCATCACCGCGCTCGACGCCGCCGGCCGCGCCTCGCGCGAGCCGCTGTTCATCGACCCGGCTGGATCGCCGGAGTATCGCGGCACGATGATCCCTGACCCTTCCATCATCACCCCGCTGCCGGTTTTCCATTGGTTCGTGCAAGACCCCACTGCGGCCACCACGGCCATCGGCACGCGTTCCTCACTTTTCTACGACGGTGAATTTTACGACAATATCTTCACCCGCCTCCGCGGCGGCACCTCGCGCTCCGCGCTAAAGAAAAGTTACAAGGTCGAGTTCAATGAAGGGTTTCACTTTCGCCTCCGTGACAGCCTGGGCCGCGTGAGCGAGTTCGACTGGAACACGACTTACACGGACAAGTCTTACAATCGGAAAGTGATCGCCTACGAAGGCTACCGTGACGCGGGCCAGCCCGTCATCGAAACCTTTCACGCGCACCTCCGGCAAAACGGCGCGTTCTTCAGCGTCACGCTGTGGACGGAGCAGCCAGACGGCGATTTCCTGCGCCACTGGGGTCTGGACGACAACGGCGCGCTTTACAAGGCTGGATTCAATGGCGGTGCCAATGCCACCTATGAAACCGTCACTGCTTTTGAGAAAAAGACCCGCAAGACGGAAGGCAATTCGGACCTGCAAGCCCTGATCAACGGTCTCGCCCTGTCGAGTGCTGCGCTAGAAAACTTCGTCTTCGACAACATCGACCTGCCCGGCATGGTCAACGTCACCGCGATCGTCGCCATGCAGCAGAACATCGACGCCACCGACAAGAACCATTACGCCTACCGCGACACCCTCGGTACGCGCGAATGGCGGATTCTGCCCTGGGATCTCGACCTGACCTTCGGCCCAGACGCCCTGAACACGGACACCATTGTCTTCAATCAGCAGAATACCAACACGCCCTATGCGCCGAGCCATCCGTTCATCGGCGCGCGGCCGTATCTGCTGGCTGGTGGCAAATACAACCGCTTCATCGAGGCTATCGTAGTAGTGCCGCGCACACGCGAAATGCTTCTGCGCCGTATCCGCACCTTGGCGGAGGAGCAACTCATCAGCGGCTATTACGCGCGGCGCCTCGATCAACTCGTTGCGCTGCTTGGCCCCGATGTGGCTGCCGACCGTGCCCGCTGGGGGACGAGTGCGCACTTCGGCGGCACGACCTACACGTTCCAGCAGGCCAATGACCGCATCAAAAACGAATACCTCACGCCACGCGCCGGATACCTGACTGGCAGCACCATCGCAGGTGTTGGTGCGGCGAACCCAGGTCCGCAGCCGCCGTTCATCAACGTGCAAATCCACTCGCTCGAAGTGAACCCATCCAGCGGCAATCAGCAGCAGGAATACATCTGTGTGACCAATCCGAACCCGGTCGCCGTGGATCTCACCGGCTGGCGCGTGCGCGGCGACGTGGAGTTCGACTTCAAGCCCGCGACGGTGATGACCTCGAACAGCGTGCTGTATCTCTCGCCGAATGTGGTCGAGTTCCGCGCCCGCACGACCGGGCCGCGCGGCGGACAAGGTCTTTTCGTGCAGGGCAACTACCAGGGCAACCTCAGCGCCCGCGGCGGCTCGCTCCAACTCATCGACCGCTGGGGCCGCACGGTGCAGACCTTCGGACACCCGGCCGCACCGAGCCTCGCGCAGCAATTCCTTCGCATCACGGAAATCATGTATCACCCAGCGCCGCTCGCCGGGAACACGAACAGCGCGGAGGATTTCGAGTTCATCGAGCTGAAGAATACTTCGGCCTCGCAAGCCCTCGACCTCGTTGGTGTCCGCTTCATCAACGGCATCGAGTTCAACTTCGCCGGCAGTGCGGTGACGAACCTCGCCGCGAACGCGAGCGTGCTGGTGGTCAGGAATCCCGCCGCCTTCGCCGCGCGCTACGGCAGCGGACTGCCGGTCGCCGGCCAGTCCACTGGCAGCCTCGACAACGGCGGTGAGCGCCTCCGCCTGGTGGATTCGCGCGGCGAGGAGATTCTTGATTTCGACTACGAGAACGACTGGCATCCCATCACCGACGGTCACGGCTTTTCACTGGTCATCGTGGACGCCACCGCGCCCTTCGACACTTGGGGCCGCAAAACGAGTTGGCGCGCAAGCGGCGTTCCCGGCGGTTCCCCAGGCGCCTCCGACCCGACGCCGCCTGCCTTCGCGCCCATCGTCATCAACGAGGCGCTGACGCGCACGGATGTGCCGCCACCCACCGACACCATCGAACTGTTCAACCCCACCGCTACCAACGTGAACATCGGCGGTTGGTTCCTGAGCGACGACTTCAATGCGCCGAAGAAGTTCCGCATCCCGAGCGGCACGATCATCACAGCGGGCGGCTACGCTGTCTTCACCGAGGCTGAGTTCAACCCCCTCGGCCTTGGCTTCGCGCTCGGTTCGGACGGCGACCAGGTCTGGCTCTTTAGCGCCGACGCAAACACCAATCTCACGGGCCGCGTCCACGGCTTCCGCTTCGGCGCGGCGGAGAACGCCGTCACCTTCGGCCGCCACGTCACGAGCATCGGGGAGGAACACTTCGTCGCGCAAACGACCGCGACGTTGAACGCGACGAACAACGGGCCGCGCATCGGCCCCGTGGTCATCACGGAAATCATGTTCCATCCGCCCGACCTCGGAACGAATGACAACAGCGCCGACGAGTTCATCGAAGTGCTCAACATTAGCGGCAGCACCGTCCCGCTTTTCGACCCCGCCAACCCGGCGAACACCTGGAAGCTCACAGGAGGCGCGGACTTCACGTTCCCAACGAACAAGTCCGTCGCCCCTGGTGAATACCTCCTCTTGGTGAACTTCAACCCCGTGACCGACACGCCGGCCCTCGCCACCTTCCGCGTGAAGTACGGCGTTAGCCCCGGCGTGCAACTCTTCGGCCCCTACAGCGGCAAGCTCGACAATTCCAGCGATGACGTGGAACTCAAGAAACCCGCGACGCCCTTGCCCTCTGGCGTTCCCTACGTGCTCGTGGACAAGGTGAGTTACAACGACTCGACTCCGTGGCCCGGTGCCGACGGCGACGGCACTTCGCTCCAACGCCGCAGCGCGAACGCCTACGGCAACGACTCGGCGAATTGGGCCGCTGCCGCTCCCGGCGCTGCTGGTGCCTACACCACGGGCACCGTGCCGAGCATCACCGGGCAGCCGGCGAACCAAACCGTCGTCGCCTTCCAGAGCGCGACCTTCACCGTGACCGCCACCGGCGGTAATCCGCTCAGGTATCAATGGCGCCACAACGGCCTGAATCTCCCCGGCGGCACCAACGCCGCGCTGATGTTGACTAACATCCAGTACAGCCAACTGGGTTCCTACGACGTGTCCGTCTTCAACGTCGCGGGTTCAACGACCAGTTCCAACGCCCTCCTCACCATCACCGTCCCGCCGACCATCACCCAACAGCCGCAAAGCCGCACCGTGCTGGCCGGCGCGAGCGCCACGTTCACCGTCGCCGCCACCGGCACCGGCACCCTGGCGTATCAGTGGCGTCGCGATGGCACCAACATCCTCGGCGCTACCACTACTTCATTCACCCTCTCCAACCTCACGCCCGCCGATAGCAGCGTCATCACCGTCGTCGTCACCGACGACATCGGCTTCATCATCAGTAACCCCGCCGTGCTGACCGTCCTCGACAGCCCCGTCATCACGATGGGGCCGACGCCTGCTTACCAGGAAGTTCTCCAAGGCTCGACCTTCACCATCGCCGTCACCGCCACCGGCACACAGCCCCTCAACTATAAGTGGCGCCGCAACAACATTACCGTCCTCAACCAGACCAACGCCCTCCTCCGCATCACGAACGCCGCGAGTGCCAACGCCGGCAATTACACCGTCATCATCACCAACATCGCCGGTGCCATCACCAGCGTCGTCGCCGTGGTGACGTATGCGCCGGACTTCGACCGGGACGGCCTGAGCGATAATTGGGAACGCCTCTACGGCTTCAACACCAACAATGTCGCCGATGCCATCGGGGACGCCGACGGCGACGGGATGCTCAACTGGCAGGAATACGTCGCCGGCACGAACCCGACCAACGCCCTGAGCTACTTGAAAATCGACACCCTCACCGCGCCGCCCGCCGCTACGTTGACGTTTCAAGCCGTCTCGAACCGCACCTACACCATTCAATACGGCGACGATGTGGCCGGCGGCCTGTGGCAAACGCTCGCCAACATTCCCGCCCGCGCCACCAACCGCCTCGAAATCATCCCCGACCCAGGCTACTCGACCAACCGCTTCTACCGCCTGATTACGCCACAACAACCGTGAGCCTCGTCGGGCAGTTCCAAAGCGCGCGGACTCGCAGTGTCGAGCTGCACCCTTCTCAACCTGAATGATCTTTTCGCACTCACGCCTCTCGTGCTAATGCTCTTCACACATTTTTCTCTGAATCTATGAACACCCGCCGAACCAGCCTCACCTTCACGCTCCTGTTTTCCATCATGCACACCGCACTGGGGGCGGCGGAGAATATCTCGCCCGCTGCTGCTGTGGTCCCTGTCGTCAGTGCAGGCCAGCCGGCCGGGGCTGTGACCGAAGCACCCAAGCCAAAGTTTCAAGACAAGTCCGAGGGCATCGAGATGCCGGCGGCGACCGTCGATGAGCCGAAGGTAAAGGCGTTCGGGCGGGAGACCACCGGGGATACACCATGACACACACCGCCTCCGCGCTCACCCGCCGCCGTTTTCTCGGAACCACGTTGGGCGGCCTCCTGCTGGCTGACGTCATCAAACTGAACGCCGCGCCCGCCCTCGCAGGCGAAACGGAACACTTCTTTTACCGCCTGGCACCCGAGGGGCCTTACATCGACTCGCAGCGGGGCAACAAGGCCTTCGGATTCGGTAGCGGGAAAATTTTTCTCTCGGAGGACAATACGAAATCATGGACGCACAGCGCTGAGTTTCCCGAGGCGGACAAGATCACTTGGAGTGTCATCTTGAAAAACGGGAACATCCTCTTTGCCACGAGTGCGCAGCTTTTCCTGAGCACGGACAATCTCAAGACGCATCGCCCCATCACCGTGAAGAAGGCGGACGGCAGCGACTACCTCCCGCACACGCCGGTCGATCCCGCGCTGCCCGGCTGGTATTTCCATACGCTCGATGGCGAGCACTGCTTCGAGGTCGATGGAAAGAAAATGCTCGTATGGGGAAACTACTGCAACGTCATCGGCGGCGCGGTGCCGGTGAACATCTACTACTCGACCGACAGCGGCCGGACCGTGAAGCTCGCGTATTCCTTCGGTCAAAATCCGCACTTTCAGCAAACGGGAGCTGCGCCGGGCGCGCCGTTGCTCGGTGATGCGACGAACAAGCTACTCGCCCGCCACGTTCACAACGTGACCTTCAACCCAGCCGAGAAAGCCTTCTACGCCTGCACCGGAGACCTGGATCGCGGAAACGGAAACGAATGCCACTGGCTGCGCGGCACCTACGACGCCAGGGCGGACGCGTGGACTTGGAAAGTCATCGTTTCGGTGAACTCCAACTCCCGCTTCAAGTGTGGCGGCATCAACTTCGTGGACGGCAGGCTCTACTGGATCTCCGATGCCAACGGTCCAAAGCTCGGCCCCAAACACGATCGCGGCATCTTCAGTTGCGCGCCCGCCGACATCGGGAACACAGAGAAACACACGTTGCTGTTCAATCCCGAGTTCGAATCCGCGGCCATGCTCATCCAGGACGGCGTCATGATCGCCACGCACTGCGCGCCCGCTTCGACCTATGCCTGCGGCATCATCTACTCGCCCGATCTGGGCAAGACCTGGGCGCAATACGACCTCAAAGAGTTCGGCCCGCGCTCCGGCTGCCGCATCCACAAAAAGAACAGCGACGGCTGGTTCCGTCTCGACATCCGCAAAGGCTGGATCGACCGCGCCGAGGTCATCTTCATCAAACCAAAGGCTTGATGAACCGGAGGATTCAGCACAGAGCTTTGGAGGACACAGAGAGTCGGAGCGGCTTCGTTCTCTGTACTGCAATCCATCCGAATCCTCGTGCGTCGCGAGGATTTCTGCCTGCCTGATCCACCGCAGAGTCGGGAAGGACGCAGAGACAGCGTTCGGAAAGCTCAGCCCCCTTCCCGCCTCTGCGGTGGATCAGTCCGTTCGCTTTGGTTGCGGCTCCGCCGCGCCGTGTCCTCCCAGACTCGGTGCTGAATCCGCCGTTTCAGGGAGGAGGGGTGCATCCGTACACCGTTCTTAATTAGGCGGGTTGCCAGAGTTGATCCCAATGGTGGTTGCGGCGGGCTTCGTCGAGGGCGAGCAGAGCGCGCAAGCCGGGCCGCGTCCAAAATTGCCCGGCGCGCTTGAAGCGGCAC
>JANOQV010000176.1:0-2112 GCA_031414955.1 Pedosphaera sp.
CGTGAGCATCTTGTCGCCCGGTTTGAGCATGGCGAAATAAACGGCCATGTTCGCGCCGCTGCCGGAGTGCGGCTGCACGTTGGCGTGTTCGGCCCCGAAGAGTTGCTTCGCGCGGTCGATGGCGAGTTGCTCGACCACGTCCACATTCTCACAGCCGCCGTACCAGCGCTTTTTGGGATAGCCTTCGGCGTACTTGTTCGTGAGCACCGAGCCTTGCGCTTCCATCACCGCCGGGCTGGTGAAGTTTTCGCTGGCGATGAGTTCAATGTTTTCCTGCTGGCGCTGTTTTTCCAGGAGAATGGTGTCGGCGATTTCGGGATCGACCGCACGCAGGCGGAGGTGATTGGGTGTCGTGGTTTCCATTTTGTTCACGCGGCGCTCGTGGCGTCCGCCTTCAAATTTTGCGGCGAGAAAGGCATCCACCATGTGGCGCGCGGTCTCGGCGTCGGTGTGCTTGGAGCCGATGCAAAGGACGTTCGCGTCGTTGTGCTGGCGGGCCATTCCGGCCATTTCTTCGTCGAAGACCAGCGCGGCGCGCACGCCGGGAATTTTGTTCGCCGTGATGCTCATGCCCACGCCGCTCGTGCAGCAGAGGATGCCGAACTCGTTCTTGTTGTCCGCGACGGCGTAGCCGACGAGGTGCGCGAAGTCGGGATAGTCCGCCGAGTCCTTCGACATGGTGCCGTAGTCCACGACCAACCAGCCCTTCGTTTCGAGATGCGCCTTGAGCGCCTGCTTCAAATCAAAGCCGCCATGATCCGCGCCGATGGCGACGGATTGTTTCGCGGGCACCTGCGCCACGCCGGAGGGGTTCACGGAAGTTTGTTCGATGAATTTCAACATGGAGACAATGCCTTGTTCAATTTGGTCGCGACAGTTGCAATAGACTTCGTAGGAGCCGCCAATGGGATCGCTGATGTCGTTCTCGTACGCGTCCAGCGTCTCGTCGAACTCGCGCAGCAGGAACGTTTTCTCCGCCGCCTGCGGATAGAGCAACATGATCGCGTCCACATGGCTGTGGGTCATGCCGAAGATGTAGTCGGCCTGGGCCACGGCCTCGGCGGTGAGATGGCGGCTGCGATGATTGCTGATGTCGAGGCCGAGCGCGCGCAAGGCCGTGACGGCGTGGTCGCTGGCCCACTGCCCGTCCACCGCGCCGACGCCGGCGGAGATTACGCGGTACGCGCCGCGTCCGCGCACGGCCTGCTTGAACAGCCCCTCAGCCATGGGGCTGCGGCAGACATTTCCGGTGCAAACGAACAAAACAGTCTTCATCCCAAAATCGAGTGGCTGAGTGTGCGAAGGGCGCGTGAAAATTCAACGGGAAATAAGCGAGTGGGACAGGCGCCCTCGCCTGTCGGCAGTCCATCGGGCGCCCCCGCCCGGTGTTCGGCAAGCGGGGGCGCTTGCCGGACTAAGCCAGCCGGGGGCGGCTGGCCCACTACCCAGACTGCCCCACTGGCATTAGTCGCAGTCCGTTCCATCACGCGCGCGTTTGCCGCACCACCGCGAGCGCCTTCAACAAATCAATGGCCCGCGCCAGCGCCGGATCAGTGATGAGCGGCCTGGGCGGATCGCTCGGGCGCGCGGGTTTCGTGTTCTCGTCCTCGGGGCTTTCGCCATCGCGCAACATGCGGACGAGTTCCGCTTCGTTCATCCGTTTGCGCGGCTTGTTGGTGATGGTGACGCTCGCGAGGTTCGTGATGCCGCCGCCGGCCGTGGCGCGGGGCAGTAATTTGTAGGCATCAAGGAAGTAGGCGCGCTCATCTTCGGGGTTCACGTCCACCTGGATGTCGGGCTTGAGTTGTTCCACCACTTGACCGTCGCCGGCTTTCACCGACGCCACGGCGATGCGGAGGATGGAACCGTTCTGGAGCGGAAAATCTTTCGTGATGCTGGCCTGGCCCGGCGTGTTCGTGCCGATGAGCAGCCCGATGTCCTTCTGGCGCAACACCGCCGCCAGCGCCTCCGCCGCGCCGCTGGTGTAATGATTCACGAGCACGGCGACCGGCTGACGAAACGCATTCGTCTTGTCCGTCGATTTGGCGGAACCCTGGCCCCAGTCGAGCAACGGCTGCTCGGAGCCGAGAAAACGATCCGCCACTTTCGCCG
>JANOQV010000177.1:0-8086 GCA_031414955.1 Pedosphaera sp.
TTCTCGATGGAGCAGATGATGACGCAGTTGTCGGCCTTGTCGCGCATGACCTCCATCTCGTATTCCTTCCAACCGAGGAGGGATTCTTCGATGAGAATTTCGTTCACAGGCGAAAGTTCGATGCCGCGCTTGGCGATCTCCTCGAATTCCTCGCGGTTGTAGCCGATGCCACCGCCCGTGCCGCCGAGCGTGAACGCGGGGCGGATGATGAGCGGGAGGCGGCCGATCTTGTCCGCGACGGCGCGGGCCTCGTCCATGTTGTGGGCGACGCCGGAGATGGGCACGTCGAGGCCGATTTCCAACATGAGTTCCTTGAAAGCAAAGCGATCCTCACCTTTGTGGATGGCTTCGGGCTTGGCCCCAATCATCTCGACGTCGTGCTTTTCGAGAACACCGCTCTTGTGCAAAGCCATCGAGGTGTTCAGCGCCGTCTGGCCGCCGAGCGTGGGGAGCAGCACAAGCTTGTGCGGGGTCTTGGTGCTGGCGTCCGGGTTCTGGGGAACACCCATTTTGCGCATCTCCTCCTTCTCGCGGATGATGATCTTCTCCACGCACTCGGGCGTAATGGGCTCGATGTAGGTGCGGTCGGCGAATTCCGGGTCGGTCATGATGGTGGCCGGGTTGGAGTTCACGAGGATGACGCGGTAGCCTTCTTCGCGGAGGGCTTTGCAGGCCTGGGTACCGGAGTAATCGAATTCGCACGCCTGCCCGATGATGATCGGGCCGGCACCAATGATGAGGACGCTGTGAATGTCAGTTCGTTTTGGCATCTGAAAAACCGTGTTCCACCCTTGCGCTTCCGGCCGCGGTTCAATCGCTGCGACTGGTCTGCGACACAGCCGCCGTCCCGCGCTTGGGCATAGTTCAAACGGGCGAGATGAAACACCATGGGCGGGGGAATGCGAAGTAATTTTATGCGCCGCCCGCATTGGAACGAAAGGAGCATGGCTCTTCCGCCAGAATCTCTTATGGTGCGCGCGTCGCCCAGCAAGGCGACAGGCATGACACCGGCGGTTCAACAATCCAGCGGCCTCTCTCCCGCAGCCCGGGAGGAGGTCTTTCGGGTGCGGGGGCTGACAAAATTTTATGGCACGGGCACGGCCGAGGTCCGGGCGCTGGACGGCGTGGACCTCGATTTGTATGCGGGCGAACTGGTCGTGCTGCTCGGTCCATCGGGCAGCGGCAAGACTACGTTGCTGAATCAGATTGGCGGACTGGACGTGCCCACGGCGGGAGAGCTTTGGTATCGCGAGGTTGAACTCACCCATGCCGATGAAGCGGAGTTGACTCATTATCGTCGCGATTCGGTCGGCTTCGTTTTCCAGTTCTACAATCTCATTCCCAGTCTCACGGCGCGGGAAAACGTCGCGCTCATCACCGAGATTGCGCCGGACCCCATGTCGGCGGAGGAAGCGCTGGACATGGTGAATCTCGGCGCACGGCTCGATCACTTCCCGGCGCAACTCTCCGGCGGCGAGCAGCAGCGCGTGGCCATCGCGCGCGCGATTGCCAAGCGACCGGAAGTGCTGCTCTGTGACGAGCCGACCGGCGCGCTCGACATCAAGACCGGCATCGTGGTGCTGGAGGCCTTGCAGCGCGTGAACCAGGAACTGGGCACGCTCACCGTCGTCATCACTCACAATGCCGCGATGGCCGCGATGGCGGATCGGGTGGTTCGTTTCGCGGATGGGCGGGTGCAGAGCATTCGAGAGAATACGGTGAAGGCAGCGGCGAACAGCTTGATCTGGTGAGAATGAAAAGCTCCAAGCTCCAAGCTCCAAGCTCCAGAGAAGCTCCAAGGACCAAGAGCCAACTGGGCGGTTGCCTCATCCCCGTTCCGAGGCGATGCCCGACTTCGACTCGTTTGATGTTTGGAGCTTGGTGTTTCTCTGGAGCTTGGATCTTGGTGTTTGGTGTTTAACCCATGCTCTCCTTGCTCGATCTCAAATTGCTGCGCGACCTGAGCCGCATGAAGGGCCAGGCCATCGCCGTCGCCCTCGTCATGGCCTGCGGGCTGGCCATGCTCACCATGTCGCGCAGTCTCATCTACTCGCTCGACAGCACGCGCGCCGAATACTACGAGGCGAATCGATTTGCCGATGTCTTCGCGCATCTGAAGCGCGCACCCAACTCCGTCGCCGAACGCGCGGCGCAGATTCCCGGCGTCGCGGGCGTGGAGGCTGGACTCGCGGTGAGTGTGACCCTGGACATCGCCGGACTCGACGAACCGGCGAGCGGCCAGGTGCGGTCGTTGCCGGATCGCGGCGAGCCGGACCTCAATCGTTTGTTCCTGCGCGCCGGAAGCTGGCTCAGCCCAGGCAGCCGCGGCGAAGTGCTGGTGGGCGAAGCCTTCGCCGAGGCCAATCAACTCAAGGCCGGCGATCACATCACGATGCTCTTGAACGGGCGGCGGCAGGATTTCCTCATTGCGGGGATCGTGCTCTCGCCGGAATTTATCTTCGAATCGCGGCCCGGCGCGGCCCTGCCGGACAACCGCACCTACGGCATTTTCTGGATGCCTTACGAGGAGGTGGCCAAGGCGTTTGATCTTTACGGGGCGTTCAACGCCATTTCCCTTCGGCTCGCGCCGGGCGCGTCCGAGCGCGAGGTCATCGCCACCGTGGATACGTTGCTCGAAACGTATGGCGGGCGCGGGGCCTACGGACGCGCCGACCATCCGTCGCACATCCGGGTCTCGGACGAGATTCGCGTGCTGACGGCGCTGTCGATTGGCTTTCCCCTCGTGTTCCTGAGCGTGGCGGCCTTCATGACGAACGCGGTGCTCTCGCGCCTGCTCAACTTGCAGCGCGAACAGATCGCCATCCTCAAGGCCTTCGGCTTCGCGAACCGCGCCATCGTCTGGCATTACCTCAAGTTCGCTTTTGCCATCGTGGCGGTGGGTTTGATCCTGGGCGCGCTCTTCGGCGGGCTGTTGGGAAATCAACTCGTGGTGATGTATCAAATGTGGTTCCGCTTCCCGAGCCTGGGCTTTCATCTCGATTCCGCCGCGCTCGTTTGGGCGTCCCTGGCAGGCGTGCTCGCCACGATGCTGGGCGTGTTCCAGGCGGTGCGGAACGCCGCCAAACTACCGCCCGCCGAAGCGATGCGACCCGAGCCGCCGGCCAATTACCGCCCGTCGCTCATCGAGCGCACGGGCATCGCGCGCTTTCTCTCGCACACGTTTCGCATCGCGATGCGCAACATCGAGCGGCGTCCGATGCAGGCGCTGTTCACCGTGGCGGGACTGGCCCTGGCCACGGGAATTCTCATCGTGCCGAATTCTTTTCGTGACAGCGTGAAGCAAATCCTCGGCTTCCAGTGGGACGTGCTGGAACGCGAAGACCTGAGCGTGGGGCTGATCGAACCGACGAGCGCGAAGGTGGCCTACCAGATCGAGCAACTCCCGGGCGTCATCAGCGTCGAACCATTTCGCGGCACGCCGGTGCGAATACGTTTCGGGCATCGCAGCCGGCAACTGGCCATTCGTGGCATGCCGGCGGGCGGTGTTCAGTCGCGCATCATCGACAAGGCCATGCGGGAGATTCCGCTGCCCACGAACGGCATCGTGGTCTCCGCGAAACTGGCCGAGGTGCTGGGCGCGCAGGTGGGTGATTCGCTCACCATCGAGACGCTGGAGGGCCGGCGGCTCGTCCGCACGGTGCCGCTCGTCGGGTTGGCGGACGATCTGGCCGGCGTGGCCGCGCACATGGAACTGCGCGCGCTCAACCGCTTCCTCGAAGAAGGCGACGTGGTGTCGGGCGCGAACATCACGGTCGATGGCGCGCGCCGCGCCGAGTTTCTGCGCGAGCTGAAGGGCATCCCGCGCGTCAGCTGGGTCGCGATCAAGGAATCGTTGCGTGAGAACTTCCGCAAGACCACGGGCGCAAGCATCAACTTGATCCAGAGCATCTACCTCACCTTCGCCACGGTGGTGGCCTTCGGCGTGGTCTATAACAACGCCCGCATCTCGCTGGCCGAGCGGGCGCGTGAACTCGCGACGCTGCGCGTGATCGGATTTTCCCAGCGGGAAGTCGGCAGCGTGCTCGTGACCGAGCTGATCATTCTCGCCCTGCTGGCCATTCCCATCGGGCTGCTGCTCGGCACCGGGTTTGCGACCGGCATCATCCAGATGGTCAACACCGAGACGGTGCGGCTGCCGCTGGTGCTCACCACGCGCAACTACGCCTTCGCCACGCTGACCGTGACGGTGGCCTCGACCATTTCCGCGCTGCTCGTTTTGCGCCGGCTGAAACAAATCAATCTGGTGAGCGCATTGAAGGCCCCGGAATGAAAACTTTTACCCCACACCAAGGACGCCAAGGAAACAAAGGCCTCCAGCCTTCGCGACCTTGGCGTGAGGCACATCTGCTTTTCGGAACTCGATTCCAATGAACACCACCATTACTCTCCCGACCACGATGGAACCGTCCTCGAAGGAAACAAGTTCCGCCGCACCGAAGCCGCGGCGGAGCAGTTCGCCGCGCCCGCAGCGGCGGCGCTGGCTGCCGTATGCCGGGGCCGTGGTTTTGGTCGGACTCATCGTGGCCGGCCTGTGGCCCAAGCCCGTGCCTGTGGAGACGACGAAGGTTGTCACCGGCAGCCTGCGCACGACCGTGAACGAGGAAGGCAAGACGCGCATCCGCCATCGCTTCGTCGTTTCAGCACCCGTGTCCGGGCAATTGCGCCGCATCCCCTTTAAGGCGGGCGCGGAAGTGAAAGCGGGCGAGTCCGTGGTGGCCATCATCGACCCGCTCGCGCCCACGATGCTTGATGCGCGCACCCGCGCCCTGGCGGAAGCGCGGCGTGACGCGGCGGTGGCCCAGGTGGAACGGGCCAGGGCGGCGCATAAATTTTCCGCCAGTGACTTGAAGCGCTTTGAAATCCTCTTTGCCGAGAAGACGATCTCCGCGCAAGAGTTCGAGCTGGTGCAGTGGCGCGAGACTTCGGCCGCGAAGGAACTGGTGGCGGCGGAGAGCGCCCAGCGCCAGGCCGAGGCGGAACTGGCCGAGTTCAATCTTCCCGCTTCCGAACCGCGTCGTGATCCCATCGAGGTCAAAGCCCCGGCCCACGGCAGAATTCTGCGCGTGGCGGAGGAAAGCTCCCGGACGATCCCCGCCGGCACGCCGCTCCTGGAGGTCGGAGACCCGGCGGATCTGGAAGTCGTGATCGAAACATTATCACGCGATGGCGCGACGATTCAGCCCGGCACCCGGGTGGAACTGGAGCAGTGGGGCGGCCGCGAGCCGTTGCAGGCCCGCGTGCGGCTGGTGGAGCCGGCAGCCTTCACAAAAGTATCCGCCCTCGGCGTGGAGGAGCAGCGCGTGAAGGTGATCGCCGACATCGTCACTCCCTTGGAGCAGCGCGCCAGCGTGGGCGACGCCTTCCGCGTCGAGGCCCGCATCATCACCTGGGAATCAGCCAGCGTCCTCAAGATCTCGTCCGGCGCCATCTTCCGCCGGGGCGACCAGCCCTCGGTCTTCCTCCTGCGCGGCGGCCGGGCCGTGTTACAAGCGGTCAAAGTTGGCCGCAGTTCCGGCACGGAAACGGAGATCGCCGACGGCCTGCGTGAAGGCGACGAGGTGATCATCTACCCCGGCGACCGTATCCAGGCGCAGGACCGGGTGAAATCGCTCAAGATCAGTGGCCCGCGCTGAACCGGCGGAGTGCGCGGGCCGGAGGTTTCTTTTGGACAAGTCGGCCTCGACCCCGAGGCAAGCCTGACCGGCTTGGCGTTGACTGATGCGGTCAACTCCAACCTGGGGCGGCGCTCCTGCAAACAACCGCGCTTCCCTTTTCGGGCGCGCTTCGCTATGACTCGCCCCGAACCAAGAAACTCTATGAGAACATTTGCCGCCATCATCCTCACCGCCTTGCTTTCCCTGGCCTCCTTGTGCGCCAAGGACTGGGTGGAATACGCCGCCAAGCCCGGCCCGGGCGCGGGCAAACACATCGTCTTCCTCGCCGGAGACGAGGAATACCGCTCGGAGGAAGCTTTGCCGCAGTTGGCCAAGATTCTGTCCCAGCGGCATGGCTTCAAATGCACCGTGTTGTTCTCGGTGGATACGAACGGCTTCATCAACCCCAACGCGGGCGACAGCCTCTCGAACCCGCACGCGCTGGACTCCGCGGACGCCATCGTGATGTCGCTGCGCTTCCGTCATTGGGACGACCACACCACGGGCCATTTCGCGGAGGCGGTCAATCGCGGCGTGCCCCTCATCGGCTTGCGCACCAGCACCCACGCCTTCAATGGCATTCCGAAGGAAAGCCCGTTTGCAAAATGGAACTACGGCAACAAGGGCGGATTCGGCAAGCAGGTGCTGGGTGAGACGTGGATCAGCCACTGGGGCAACCACAAGAAGGAGGCCACGCGCGGCATCATCGAAGCCACGGCGAAAAACGAGGCCATCCTGCGCGGCGTGACCGAGGTCTTTGGCGACACCGACGTGTATGAGGCCGCGCCGCCCGCCGATGCGAAAATTCTCCTGCGCGGCCAGGTGCTCAAAGGCATGAAGCCGACCGACGAGCCGGCGGATTACAAAAAGAAGACCGCCGCCAAAGTCGAGCAAGGGGTGAACGACCCGATGATGCCCGTGGCCTGGACGCGCGAAGTGAAGAACGACGCAGGGAAGGTGAACAAGGTGCTCTGCACCACGCTCGGCTCGGCCACGGACTTGCAAAACGAAGGCACGCGCCGCCTGGTGGTGAACAGCCTCTACTGGGGACTCGGCCTGGACGTGCCCGCGAAGGCGAACGTGGACGTGGTCGGCGAATTCAAGCCCACCATGTATGGCTTCGGCAGCTTTATCAAAGGCGTCAAGCCGGCGGACCATGAGTTGAAGTAGCGTGCCCCCGGCGTCCCGCCGGGTCGGAGCCTGGCTTATCCGCATCGGCTGATCTTGCGCACAGCTTCCTTCGCCAGGACATCACTGCCCGGCAGGACGTCGGGCGGCACGTTCACGGCCGCCTTCATCGTTCAATTGTTTGTAGCCCGCAGCCCCCTTTCGTAGTCTGCTCATCTCACTGATATGGCACGAAGCAATGGAAACGGTTGGTGGAAGTGGCTGGTGATCCTGCTGCTGCTGGGTGGCGCGGGCTACGCCGGCTGGCAATACTGGCAGAAGCCGGGCGAGAAGGCGCCCGAGCATCGCACGGCCACCGTGGCCCGCGGCGACCTGACCCAGTCGGTCACGGCCAGCGGCCAGCTCAATCCCGTGTTGAACGTGCAGGTCGGCTCGCAGATCTCCGGCATGATTCAGAAGCTTTATGTCGATTTCAATTCCTCGGTCACCCAGGGCCAGATCATCGCCGAGATCGATGCCGCGACCTACCGGGCCAACGTGAACCAGTCCGAGGGCGAACTGGCCAACGCGCAGGCCGGCCTGGAGCTGGCGCAGGTCGAGGCCCGGCGGGCCCGGGAACTCACCGAGAGCAAACTCCTTCCCGCTTCCGATTATGACAAAGCCGTCGCCTCGCTGCATCAGGCCGAGGCCCAGGTGAAAATCCGCGCCGCCGCGCTGGAGAAGGCGCGCGTGGACCTGAGCCGCTGCACCATCTACGCCCCGACCAACGGCATGGTCATCTCGCGCAGCGTCGATGTCGGCCAGACGGTCGCGGCCAGTCTCTCCGCGCCCACCCTCTTCATCATCGCCACCGATCTCAGGCGCATGCAGATCGACGCCATGGTCTCCGAGGCCGACATCGGCGGGGTGGAATTGGCCCAGGCGGTCAACTTCACCGTGGACGCCTTCCCGTCCCGGATGTTTCAAGGCCAGGTGACGCAGGTTCGCAATTCCCCGGCCACCAACCAGAACGTGGTGACCTACGACACCGTGGTGGCCGTCGAGAACCGCGACTTAAAACTCAAGCCCGGCATGACGGCCAATGTCTCGATCACCATCGCCGAGCGCGAAGGCGTGCTGAAGATCCCCAACGCCGCCTTGCGCTTCCGCCCGGCCGACGCCGCCGACCCGAAAGGCGGTCCCGCCGGAGGAGGACGCAGCGCCGCGGGCGGGGACATTGTGGCGGTCAGCGCCTTCGATGGCGCGTTTCTCGACCGGATCGGCGTGGTGAAGTTCGACTTTCT
>JANOQV010000178.1:0-36115 GCA_031414955.1 Pedosphaera sp.
ATGGGCCTTTCGTGAAAAGGGTGTCGCGTTGCGGGTCGGTGTTGGCGGTGAGGTGGAAGAGAACTTCGCTCGTGTTGTGGACATTCACGTCCGCATCCACGACCACGATGTATTTGCTAAACATCATCTGCCCCATGCCCCACAGGCTGTGCATGATTTTGAAAGCCTGCATCGGGTAGGTCTTCTTGATGCTGACAAAGACTAGATTGTGGAAGACGCCCTCGGCTGGCAGCGCGCTGTCCACGATCTCGGGGAAGTTCATCTTGAAGATGGGCAGAAAGAGTTTCACCGACGCGCCGCCGATATAGAAATCCTCCATCGGCGGGATGCCCACGATCGTCGCGGGATAGACGGCGTTCTTCCGATGGGTAATCGCAGTAACGTGAAAGACCGGATAAGGCTCGGGCAAAGTATAGTAGCCAGTGTGGTCGCCGAAGGGGCCTTCGTCGCGGAGTGGCTCGGTCGGGTCCACGTAGCCTTCGATCACGAAGTCGGCGTTGGCGGGGACTTCCAGATCGTTGGTCTCGCACTTGACTAACTCCACGGACTTCTTCCTTAAGTAGCCAGCGAGGAGAAACTCATCGAGACCATCCGGCATCGGCGCAGTCGCGGCGAAGGGATACATCGGGTCGCCACCGAGAAAGATGGCGACCGGCATCCGCTCGCCGCGCTCGTAGTAACGGCGTCCGTGGCGCGCGGCCACCTTTTGCAACTGCCAGTGCATCCCCGTGGTTTCGTTGTCGTAGATTTGCACGCGATACATGCCCACGTTGCGCTCGCCCGTATCCGGGTCTTTGGTGACGACGCAGGGGAGGGTGATGAAGCGTCCGCCGTCGAGCGGCCAGCAGCGAAGGATGGGAAGGTTGAGCAGGGTTGAGGGTTGAGGGTTGAAGGTTGAAGGTTCGGCGACATCCGGCGCGGGCGGCCAACTTTGGACTTTGGACTTTGGACTTTGGACCAAATGCACCACTTCCTTGCATACGCCGTCCTTCACAACTTTGGGCTTCGCGTGGCGCAGGTCGAGCGCGAGCGACAGCAGCTTCATCGCCTCGCGCATGGAGGTCGGCGGCTTGGCTTTCATCAACGCGCCGAGTTCAGCGGCGACTTCATCCACGGAATCTGCGCCCATGCTCATGGCCATGCGCTTGTGCGAGCCGAGCGTGTTGATGGCGACGGGGAACGGGGACACGACGCCGTTCACGGTGGGTTTCTCGATGAGCAGCGCCTTGCCGCCACCGGGCTTCTTCATCTCGCGGTCGGCGAGTTCGGTTATCTCCAGTTCGGTGGCGACGGGCTGCGCGATGCGAATCAACTCCCCTGCCCGGTCGAGCGTGTTTATCCAGTCGCGGAAAGAATCAAATGCCATAACGCGGCCACCCTAGCGCAGGCGGGTTCGAGACGTCCATGCCGCGCGTGGCAGCACTCGCTCCATTCCATCCGCGGCCTGAAATCTTTTGACCGCTCAATCGCGCGCTCTAATCTCGCCGCCATGTCGCCCAGCGCTGATTACCTGAACCAATGCCGCGAGTTGCTCCACGTCGTCGAGGCCCAGCACAACGCCATGGCCCAGGCGGCCGACCGCTTCGCGGACACGATTCTGGCGGGGCGCATGGTGCATCTCTTCGGCTCCGGCCACAGCCGCATCCTGGTCGAGGAGATGTGGCCGCGCTACGGATCGTTCCCCGGCTTCAACCCCATCGTGGAACTCTCCTTGAGCTTTCATAATCTGGTCGTCGGGTCGAATGGACAGCGCCAGGCCATGTTCCTGGAAAATGTTTCAGGACTGGCCGAGCGCATCCTGCGCAACTTCGATCTCTCGCCCCAGGATTCCGCGCTCATCGCCTCGTCCAGCGGCTGCAATGTGGTGCCCATCGAGATGGCCCAGGTCTTCCAACGGCGCGGGGTCAAGGTCGTGGCCATCATCAGCCGCCGCCACTCGGAAGCCAGCGCCAGTCAGCATCCCGAGGGCAAAAAGCTCCAGGATTTCGCCGACCTCGTGTTGGACACGGGGGCGCCCGTGGGCGACGCGATGGTGTCAATCGAAGGACTGGATACGCCCGTCGCGCCCGGCTCGACCGTGGGTGGCTGTCTGCTGGTGAATTCGATCAAGGCCGAAGTCGCGGCCCGGCTTACGCGGGCCGGCCAGCCGCCGCGCGTGCTGACGGCGGGCGCGCTTATCGGCAAACAGCGCGCGACTGAGTTGTTTGAGGCTGCCTACGACGAACACGCCTGGCGGCTGGCGCGGCTCTACGCCAAGGTGGGCACGGCACCGGCCAGTTAAGCACAACTCGCAGTCAGTTTTACCCGCTGCCTGCCGATAGACCATGAGTGTCGTCGCAGCTCGAGGTTCCGTTGCCCCCCGATCAATCCACCGTGATTGGCCGGTCGCTGTGCCTTTGCGCCCTGCTCGTCCGCGGCGCTTTGGAGTCGGCCCGGCCAGGCATGAACAGCCCGATGAATGCGGATCGCCTTCAGGCACTGGCCCATCGTCTGAGTCACTGGCTGAACGAACAGGATTTCACGGCTCAATTCACGGTCGATGAGTTGGAGGCTCTTTCGTCGGCACCCGGCTCCTGGACGGAGGCCCAACACCAGTGGCAAGGCGATCAGGCGGAGGCGCTCGGCGTTCTGCGCTGGGCCTTGTCCCTGGAAGAGGTGGTTCCGAATTACGACCAGCCTTTTCCGCCGCCCGATTTGCAGGCGATGCTTGGCTGGCCGGCGGACGCGATTCACGGTTCAGACCACACCACGCTGGCGGGCTTTCCCTATAACGGAACTGCCCTGCTCACGGGACTCGCCCAACTGCGCCCGTGGCCCGCCTTGCTGGCCCAGCGCGGCGCGGCGGATTGCTGGTTGTGGCGCGTGAACATGGCCGACCATCAACGTGCGCATCCCACCCCGCCGCCCGGCCATGACTACGGCATGTTGATTGGCATCGCCTCCGAGGAAGCCCGGGTCGCCGGAGCCATCAGCCGCCCGGTGCAGAATGATTTTCCGGTGCGAGGCCAGCCGTTTTCCGCAGTCCCGGAGACGCTGCAAACCCAGTGCGGCCGACTGGCCGCAGCCCGCCACCTCGCGCTCGACTGGCTGTGCGGTTACGCCTCCTCGTGGGATGCGCTGCCGCTGGCCAGCGCCGCCTAAGAGCCTTTCGGATCGATCTGTCCGCGGCCGGGCCAACCCTGCCTTGCGCCGCATGACTTCCGGCTCTTCTCGAAGCGGCGTCCTTGGAATCATGTCGGGAGCAGTGGCTGGAAAAACACTTCACACCCGCGCGCGGCTCGCACATGCTGCGCGCATCAATTCCAACCTGAAGGATTGGTCCGCAGGCAAACCGGGGCAGCAGGCCGGTGCGGCGGGTTCGTCGCCGCCGGTCATCGTCGCCGGTGCGTGTCCAACCTCCGCCTGCGCACGACTCACAAAAGGAATCCTATGACATGGTATCACGCCGCCAATGGCCAGCAGGCCGGCCCCTTCACGGATGAACAGTTCCAGCAGCTTGTCGCCAACGGCACCATTCAGCCCGCGACGCTGGTTTGGGAAGCGCGCCTGCCCAACTGGGTGCCGCTCTCGCAGGTGCCCCCGGAAATGCTGACCACTGCGCCCACGGCCGGCACCGAATCCGCCGCGCCCGCCGCTCTCGGCGGGGTCGTGTGCAGCGAGTGCCAGCAGACCTTCGCGCCGGATCAGGTCATCGTCATCGCCGGACGCCCGGTGTGCGGCGCGTGCAAGCCGATCCTGGTGCAACGCCTGTCCGAAGGCGCGGCCACCGGGGCCATTCCCGGCGTATCGGTGAGCGAGCAACAAGTGCTCGATCGGGATTATCAGATTGAAATCGGAACCGCGTTGGAGCGGGCCTGGAAGACCTTCACGAGCCACGTCGGCCCTGTCATCGTCAGCAGTTTATTAATGCTCCTGCTCCTCGCGATCGTGGCGGGCGTGGTCGGCGCGGTGGGCGTGCTGGGGTTCCAAGGCATCCGTGCTGGCGGAGGAATGAGTGCCGGCGTCATCGCCGGGGTGATTCTGTTCGCCTTCTTCGTGATGCTTCTGCTCCTGGCCTTCGTCATCGTCAACGCCGGTTACGGGTGGTTCTACCTGAACCTCCATCGCCACGGCGATACCAGTTACGGGAACATCTTCGCCGGCTTCCGCCGGGGCTTGGGCAGTCTGCTCGGCGCGTGGTTCATCCAGATTCTCATCAGCATCGGCGTGTCCGTGCCGTTCAGCGTGGCCAGCCAGGTCATCCTCCATTCGGGGTTGCCGCCGGCCGCCAGCATGGGCATCAACGCCATCCTGCAACTGATCAGCACCGCCATCGGCATTTACCTCAGCGTGCTCTGGATCTTTACGAATTTTCTCATCATGGACAAAGGGATGGGAGCCTGGGCAGCGATGAAGTTAAGCCGCAAGGTGATAGCGAAGCGCTGGTGGATGAGCTTCCTCTTTCTCATTGTCGCCGGAATCATTGCCAGCGTCGGGTTCCTGGCCTGCGGGGTGGGCCTGTTGGTTTCCATGCCTTTGTGCCTGCTGATGATCGTCGCGCTTTACGACGACAACTTCCGCGACTTGGAACCGGCGCAATCGTAGCCTGAATGTCCGCCGTCCCCGCTTGTCCCCACTGCGCCGCGCCCTGGCCGGTCGTGCCGGGTGAAGCGACCGGGTCTCGGGCCTGTCCGTCCTGCCAACGGCCCGGTGGCTTGCTGATCTTTTCCGCGCTCCACCGGTTGCCGCCCGTGGAGGAGGCGGCGGCGAGCCTCGTGGTGGAAGGGGAAGCCTCCTGCTTTTATCATCCGGGCAAACGTGCCGCCATCCCGTGCGGTTCGTGCGGTCGTTTCCTTTGCGCGCTGTGCGACGTGAAGATCGGCGGAAGGAATCTCTGCCCGGCCTGCGTCGAGTCCGGCCGGACCAAGGGGCGCTTCACCGAGTTGGAAACCGGTCGCACGCTCTGGGACACGACCGCGTTGATGCTGGCGGTGCTGCCGCTGGTGCTTTGTTTCTACGTCAGCGTCGTCACCGCGCCGGCCGCGCTGGTGGTGAGCTGGGTGGGGTGGAAGAAACCTTCGAGCGTGGTGCCGCGCGGCCAGTGGCGGTTCTGGGTGGCCATCATCGCGGCCTTGCTGCAAATCGCGGGGTGGATTGGCCTGGTCGTTTTCCTGGTCGTGAAAACCTGAACATGAGCGCCGCACCCTCACCGTACCAGAAACTCCCCGGCACGGGCCATCAACTCGGCAGCTACACCAAGCTCTACCGCGGCGAGGATCATTTGCTCCAGGTGATCTCCGTGACCTTCAGCGAGCGCTACAAGCGGTTTTACTTCCGCGACATCCAGGCCATCACTCTGGTCCGCACCCGCGCCTGGCTGATCTGGGCGGGCCTCTCGGGGTTCGGAGCGCTGTCGCTGCTGGCCGTCGCGCTGGCGGTCGATGAGGCCGTGGGCCGGGGGGTCTGCGCGAGCGGGGCGGGCGTGTTCGCCCTGATCGCCTTGAGCCACCTGCTGCGCGGCCCCTCGTGCCGGTGTTGCGTGCAAACGGCCGTGCAGACGGAGCGCATCCCCAGCCTGAATCGCGAGCGCAAGACGCGGAAAGTGCTGGCCGGTTTGCAACCGCTGATCGAAGCGGCCCAGGAACCGATGACGGAATTACCGCCCGTCGCAAGCGCCACCACGCCGGACCCCGGCCAACCTGCTCCTCTCCCGTGAACACGCCCGCCCTGGCCAGCCAACGCTGTTTCCACCACTCGCGGCGCGAGGCGGTGGCGCGCTGCCCGGAGTGCCGCAGCTTTTACTGCCGTGAGTGCATCACGGAACACGATGACCGTGTCATCTGCGCGAATTGTTTGCGCAAGATCACGGTCCGCGCGGAAGCCGGGCGCAAGTCTTTCGCCTGGCTCAGGCCCGTGCTGCAATGCGCCGCCGGTCTCGTGGTGCTGTGGATGGTCTTCTACTTTTTCGGCACGGCGCTGCTCTCCATTCCGTCGTCCTTCCACGAAGGGACGGTTTGGGCCGACCAATGGTGGAAGGACCGATGAAGCGTCGCGCCCAAGACGGAGAGCCAGGCGGCCTCGACCTCGCCGAGCAGGCGCTGCACACGCTGCGCCTCGCCTCGCCCGCCACCCTGCTCTGCTACTACACCGGCAGCGTGCCGTTCGTGCTCGCGGTGCTTTTCTACTGGTCGGACATGAGCCGGAGCGGAATGGCCCAACGTCACCTCGTGCCCGGAGCCATTGGACTCGCGCTGCTCTTCGTCTGGATGAAGGCGTGGCAATCAATCTTCACCACCCGGCTCGCGGCGCAGGTGGCGAACGAACCATCGCCACGCTTACGCGCCGGACAAATCGCGCGCATGATCGGCTCGCAAACTTTTCTGCAATCCACCGGCCTGCTGCTGCTACCGCCGGCCGCGGTCATCTTGCTGCCCTTCGGCTGGCTCTTCGCGTTTTATCAGAACGCCACCGTGCTGGGCGTGCGCGAACCGGCGCTGCGCGCGCTCCTGCACCGCAGTTGGAAACAGGCCCGCCAGTCGTCCGGCCAGAACCACACCGGTCTGCTCCTCCTGCTCCTCTTCGGCTTCATCCTGTTTCTGAACGTGATGATCACCATGCTGGTGCTGCCACATCTGGTGAAAATTTTGTTCGGCGTGGAGAGCAGTTTCACCCTCAGCCCGATGAGCAGCCTCAACACCACCTTTGTCGCGGCGGCGGCGGGCCTGGCGTATCTCTGCTTCGATCCGATCCTCAAATCGTTTTACACGCTGCGCTGTTTCTACGGCGAGGCGCGGACCACGGGGGAAGATTTGCGGGTGGCGCTGCGCCGCTTCCAGGTGCCCGCGCTGGCCGGGCTGCTGGCGCTGGCGGTGTTCGCGCCAGGCAGCACCTTCGCCGCGGCGCCCCAACCGGACGTTCCGCTCCCGCCCCAGACGCAGAGCGGTGCCGCCCTGGATCATTCCATCGACGAAGTGTTGAAGCGGGCCGAGTACACCTGGCGCGCGCCACGCGAGAAACAGGCTGAGACCATCGAGAAGGAATCCGCATGGTGGAAGCGCGTGCAGGAGTGGTTGCGCGACCTGAAGCGGGGCTTCGCCGACTGGCTCAAGAAACTGTTCAGCAACCGCTCCCGCCCCACGACGCCGGGCTGGTTCTCCTTCTCGTCCGAGGGATTGATCTACCTGCTCATCGCCGCCGTCGTCGCCATCATCGGCGTGCTGGTCTATGTGCTCTGGCGCTCGCGCACGAAATCCACCGGCGCGGAACTGGCCGCCACCGCCGCCGCGCCCGTGCCGGACCTGGAGTGGGATGACGTGACGGGCGACGAACTGCCCGTCGATGGCTGGGCGCGACTTGCGCTGGAATTGCTGGAGCGCGGCGAACTGCGTCTCGCCATGCGCGCCTTCCATCTCTCCAGCCTGGCCCACCTCGCGGATCGCAATCTCGTCAGCATCGCCCGCTTCAAGAGCAACCGCGATTACGAGCGCGAGCTGCTGCGCCGCAGCCACGCCTTGCCGGAGTTGACGCAACATTTCTCGGCCAACGTGCTCGTCTTCGATCGCGTCTGGTACGGCCGGCACGACATCGACGCGGAGTTGCTGCAACAATTCCGCGCGCAGGTGGAAAGGATTCGCGAATGTTAGCCCGCCGTTTCCTGCTGCTCTTCGCGCTGCTGGCCTTGATCGCGGTCTTTGCCGGCGGGCTGTATCAGCTCTTCAAGCTGCGCTTCTCCGCCGGCGACAGCTACCCGGCCTACTCTTCCTTGCGCGCCGATCCGCTCGGTTGCCGTGTTTACTACGAAAGCCTCGAACGGCTGGGTGAACCGACGGTGCGCCGCCACGTTCAGTCCGTGGAGCGGCTCCCCGACGGGCGCGGCACCACGCTCTTCGTCCTCGGCTTGCCCTGGAACGAAATGACCGCCGAGGAAGGCGAATACAAAAAGCTCGACGCCTTCGTGCGCGATGGCGGACGCCTCGTGGTCACGCTCTTTCCTGAACTGGGCCGGCCGCGCTTCTTCACCACCGGCACCGGCGTCGGCACCAACCCGCCCGCATTCAAGAATCCGCTCCAGGACGATGACTCGCGCCCGGCGTCCATCAACCTGCGCGAGAAGTGGGGCTTCGGTTACGAGCACATTCCCACCACGCGCCAACTGCTGACGTGGACGCCGGTGAAGGTCACGCGCGCCGAGGACGGTCCCCTGCCCTCCTCGTTGAGCTGGCACAGCGGCCTGGTGCTGACCAACCTCGATCCGGCGTGGCGCGTCCTCTATGCGCGCGGCCGTGATCCCGTGCTGGTCGAACGCACCCAAGGCCGCGGCTCCATCGTCATCGCCACCGATTCCTATTTCGCCAGCAACGAGGCCATGCGCGGCGAGCGCGCGCCGGAGTTGCTCGCCTGGCTGGCCAGCACGAACCGTCTCGTCATCTTCGACGAGGTCCACCTCGGCGTGCAGGAACAGCCGGGCGTCGCCACCCTGGTGCGGCGCTACCAACTGCACGGCGGCGTGCTCGCCCTCCTCGCCCTGGCGCTGCTCTTCATCGGGAAAAACTCCGTGAGCTTCGTGCCACGCCCCGCCGAGTCACCATCGGCGACGCCGGTGTCCGGGTTGGAATCGTCCGCCGGATTCCAGAACCTGCTCCGCCGCAGCATCGCGCCCAAGGACTTGCTGCAAGTGAGCCTCGACGAATGGCACAAGTCCGCGCGGCTCGATGGCCGTGTCACGCCGCCGCGCCGCGAGAAAATTCGCGCCGTGGTGGAAGCCTTTAATGCCACCGAGAAGCCGGACCTGGTGCAGGCGTACCGGGAGATCGCGCGGATTTTGAACCGGAAGAAATGATGTGATATCCCAAATCCCAAATCCCAAATCCCAAATAAATTCCAAGCGCCCAAATTCCATTCGCGGGCGGGCACGATTCCCGCTGGAAGAGAACCTGACGACCGATAGACCGGTCGTTTGGAATTTGAGCCGTTGGAATTTATTTGGGATTTGGGATTTGGGATTTGAAATTTCGCCCCGCAACGTCACCACCTGAACACTATCCTTACACACATGACCAACACCGACCGTCTCAAAGAAGTCCTCGCCCAAGCCCGGCACGAAGTGGGCAAAGTCATCATTGGCCAGGGCGACGTCATCGACAAGGCGCTCATCGCCATCTTCACCGGCCAGCACGCACTCATCGAAGGCGTGCCCGGCGTGGCCAAGACGCTGCTCGTCCGCACCCTCGCGCGAGTGCTGGGCTGCGAGTTCGAGCGCATCCAGTTCACGCCCGACCTGATGCCCGCCGACATCACCGGCACCAACATCTTCAACCTCCAGCGCAACGAGTTCACTTTGATTCGCGGCCCCGTCTTCACCTCGTTCCTGCTCGCGGATGAAATCAACCGCGCGCCAGCCAAGACCCAGTCCGCGCTCTTGCAAGCCATGCAGGAGCGCACCGTGACCATCGACCGCGACACCCATGCGCTGCCGGAAAACTTCACCGTGTTCGCCACGCAGAACCCCATCGAGCACGAAGGCACGTATCCGTTGCCCGAAGCGCAGAAGGATCGCTTCATGATGAAGATCACCATGTCCGCGCCCGGCCGTGACGAGGAGTTCAGTCTCGCGCAACGCATGTTGGGCCACGAATCCCCCGAGGCGACGCTGGCGCGCGGCGACGTGCAGGCGGTCATTTCCGCGGACGACTTGCGGGAACTGCGGTTGAACCTCCAGCACATCACGCTGCGCGAGGAGCTGCTCGGCTACATCGTCGATATCGTGCGGGCCACGCGCCAGCACGAAAGCGTGCTGGTCGGGGCCGGCCCGCGCGCCACGCAGAGCCTGCTGCTCGCGGCCCGCGGGTATGCGGCGGTGGCCAGCCGTGATTTCGTCACGCCGGACGACATCAAGATGATGGCCGTGCCGGTGCTCGAACACCGCCTCATCCTGCGGCCCGAGTTCGAGATCGAAGGCTTGTCCATCGGGGAAGTGATTGAACGGATTCTCCAGGAGATCGCCGTGCCGAGATGAAGACAAACTCCAAACACCAAGGGCCGATTCCTGGCGGCGCGTGGGTGGGGCGTCGCTGTCCCCAGCGCGCCGGGCCACTGGGCAAAAGGTGGCCAAGATTCCATTCATACGCCTCACCCCGGCGCGCTGAGGACAGCGACGCCCTACCATCTGTTGCATGATCATCCCCCGCACCAGACTGCTGATCTGGTTCGCGCTCATCGCGATCCCGTTCGCGACCCTTGGCGGAGTGGTGCCGGGTGCGGCCGGCATCGCGGTGGCGTTGATTGCCTTGTTCGCATTGGCCGTGGCGACGGATGCCTGGCTGGCCTCGCGCTCGCTCCGGGGAATCAGCCTTGAACTCACACCGCTGCTGCGCACCACGCAGGATCGCCCGTTTTCCATCGGCGTGCGTGTGGGCAATCCCTCCACCGTCGCGCGCCTCGTGCGGATCGCGCTGGCTTTTCCACCTGAGGTGTTTCCGGCGGCTGACGATCTGCTCATCACGCTGCCGGGCGAGTCTGAATGGTCCACGTTCGACTGGAGTTGCACGGGCCGGCAGCGCGGCAAATTCCAGATCAGCAGCGCGCGGGTCGAGGCGCGTTCGCCGCTTGGCTTCTGGGCGCACTGGAAAACGGTGCCGGCGCAGGCGGAGGTCCGCGTCTATCCCAGCCTCGCCCGAGAGCGCAAGAACCTGGCCGCGCTCTTCCTCAACCGAGGTGCCTTCGGCATTCACGCCCAGCGACAGGTCGGCCGCGGTCGCGACTTCGAGAAACTGCGCGACTACGTGGCGGGCGACAGCATTGAGGACGTCCACTGGAAGGCCACCGCCAAACGCGGCCATCCCGTGACCAAGGTTTATCAAATCGAGCGCACGCAGGAGGTGTATGTCATCATCGATGCGTCGCGACTGAGCGGACGAAAAGTTGGCCGTGCGGAAAGTTCGGAGTCTTCTCCCCTCTCAACCCTGAACCCTGAACCCTCAACTTCCTTGGAGCGCTTCATCACCGCCGCGCTCATCCTCGGCCAGGCCGCCGAGCAGCAGGGCGATCTCTTCGGCCTGCTCACCTTCAGCGACAAGATCGAGACCTTCCTCCGGGCGCGCAACGGCCCGGCGCATTACCACGCCTGCCGCGACGCGCTCTACACCTTGCAGGCCCGTGAGGTCGCGCCGGACTTCGATGAGTTAAGCACCTTCATCCGCCTGCGCATGAGACGGCGCGCGCTGCTGCTCTTCCTCACTTCGCTCGACGATCCCGTGGCCGCCGAATCGTTCGTGCGCAACATCGACCTCGTCTGCCGCCAACATCTGGTGATCGTCAACGTGCTCCAACCGTCGGAGGTGCGTCCCATTTTCACCAACGATTCCGTGAACCGGGCGGGTGAAATCTACGGCGAACTGGCCGGCCACCTGCGCTGGCACGCGTTGCGCGAGCTGGAGAAGGTGTTGCAGCGGCGCGGCGTCCGGCTGGGGATGCTGCCCAGCGAACGCCTCGCCGTGGATTTGGTTTCGCAGTATGTGGGGGTGAAGCAAAGGCAGTTGATATGAAACCCCACACTCCACACTCCAAACTCCAGGCAAGCACCAAGCTCCAGGTGCCAGCCGCCGGAAGAGTGCAGCCGCCGTGCTGTTGGTGCTTGGGACTTGAAGCTTCTCTGGGTTTTGGGGTTTGGGGTTTGGGGTTTTTCTAAACATGATCATCGACCTCCCCAAATTCACCGCCCTCGAACGCCCCGCCTGGCAGGAGCTGGAGCGACTGCTCGAGCGCCTCGAAGCCGACCCCGCCTTCCGGCTCAAGCTCGATCAGGCCAAGCGGTTCCATTACCTCTACGAGCGCACCTCGGCGGACCTGGCCAAGCTCGTGACCTTCTCCGCCGAACCGGAACTGCGGCGCTATCTGGAAAGCCTGGTGGCCCGGGCTTACTCCGAGATTCACGAGACCCGCGGCGGTCGCAAACGCTTCGCGCCTCTCGCCTGGTTCATGCAGACCCTGCCGCAGACTTTTCGCCGCCACGTCCAAGCGTTCCATCTCTCGCTGGCCATCACGCTCGTCGGGTGCATGTTCGGCGCGGCGGCACTGACCTTCGACCCAGAGTCCAAGGCGGTCATCATGCCGGAAATGTTCGCCAGTCACCTGGGCGATCCCGCGGAACGGGTACGCCGGGAAGAAGCCGCCACCCGGGACCACATGGCGGGGGGCAAGGCGAGCTTCTCCGCCTCCTTGATGCGCAACAACATCTCGGTCTCCATCAAGGCGCTGGCCCTCGGCTTCACCTACGGCCTTGGGACCATCATCCTGCTTTTCTACAACGGCATCATCCTCGGCCTCATCAGCGCCGATTACGTGGCGGCCGGTCAGACCAAGTTCCTGCTCGGCTGGCTGCTGCCGCATGGCGTGATTGAAATCCCCGCCATCCTCATCGCCGGCCAGGCCGGGCTGATGCTGGCCCACGCGCTGATCGGCTGGGGCAGTCGCGAGCGGCTGGCCTCGCGCTTTCGCACCCTCGCGCCGGACCTGGTCACGCTCATCTTTGGCGTGGCCCTGATGCTGGTCTGGGCCGGCTTCATCGAGTCGTTCCTATCGCAATACCACGAGCCGGTGATTCCCTATTCGGCCAAGATTGCCTTTGGCGTCATCGAACTGGTGATGCTGATTCTCTTCCTCTCGCGCTGCGGCCGGAAAAGTGCCGCGACCGCCCACCGCTCTGCGCCATGACCCGCACCCACACCTTGCTCATCCGCACGCCCGAGGGCGTGGTGTTCGCGCAGACCCTCGCCGGGCCGGTGGCACGCTTCCTGGCCTGGGGCATCGACTTCGCCTGCGCGGCCATCATCATCATCCTGATGAACATCGCCGTCGCCTTCCTCTCCGTCGTCACGCCTGATCTCGCCGCGACCCTCAGCATCCTGTTCTTCTTCATCGTCTCCATCGGTTACGGCATGACGCAGGAATGGTTCTGGCGCGGGCAAACCATCGGCAAGCGTGTGCTGCGCCTGCGCGTCGTGGATGCGCAGGGTCTGCGGCTGCAATTCAGCCAGGTGGCCATCCGCAACTTGCTCCGGGCCGTCGATCTGCTTCCCGGCCTCTACGTCATCGGCGGCGTGGCCACGCTCTGCACGCGCCAGGCCCAGCGGCTCGGCGATCTCGCGGCCAACACCGTGGTCATTCGCATCCCGAGAATCATCGAGCCAAACCTCGAGACCCTCGGCGCGGACAAGTTCAATTCGCTGCGCAGTCATCCGCATCTCTGCGCCCGGCTCCGCCAGCGCGTGACCCCCGCCGAAGCCTCCACCGCCCTCCAGGCCATCGCCCGGCGCGATGAATTCGAGGCCGTGCCCCGCGTGCAGCTTTTCCAGGAACTGGCCGCGCACTTCAAAACCAGGGTCGCCTTTCCCTCCGAGGCCATCGACGGACTCGCCGACGAACAGTACATCCGCAATCTCGTCGATGTGCTCTATCGCACCGACCCCAGACGTGCCGCCGCCATCCCGCCGGACCCCGGCGCGCACCGGCCAGACACCAGCATTCCGTTCACCCCCGTATGAACACTGGCGAACTCATCGCTTACCATTACGCCACCCGCCGGCCCGTGCGCCTGACCTGGCAGGAGGGACAAATCACCGCCCTCACTGAAGTCGCGGAGCGGCCGGAGACGAATCTCTGGATCGCGCCCCCGCTGCTGGACCTCCAGATCAACGGCTACGCCGGCGTGGACTTTCAGCGCGACGATCTCACCCTGGATAAACTCCTGCACGCCGCCCGCGCGCTGCGCCGCGATGGCTGCGTCCGGTTTTTCTTCACCCTCATCACCGACGAATGGCCGCGCCTGATGACGCGCCTCGAACGCGCCCGCCAGTTGCGCGCCCAATCGCCCGAGTTGCGGGCCGCCATTGTCGGCTGGCACATCGAAGGTCCGTTCCTCTCCGGGCAGCCGGGCTTTTGCGGCGCGCACCAGCCAGCCCTCATGTGCGACCCGACCGCGCAGCATCTGCACACCCTGCGCGCCGTGACCGGCCACGACCCCGTGCTCATCACCCTCGCGCCCGAACGCGCCGGCGCCCTCGACGCCATCCGCCTCGCGCGCCAGCTCAGGATGACCGTGAGTCTCGGACACACTGATGCCCCGGCCGCCACCCTGCACGCCGCCGTGGCAGCGGGCGCGACCGGCTTCACTCATCTCGCCAACGGCTGCCCGCGCGAACTGGATCGCCACGACAACATTCTCTGGCGCGTCGCCGACGAACCTGCACTGGGCGCAAGCTTCATCCCGGACGGCCTCCATGTCTCGCCCGCACCCTTCCGCGCCCTGCACCGGCTGCTCGGTTCCGAACGCCTGATTTACTACACGACCGACGCCATGAGCGCGGGCGGCGCCGGACCCGGCCGTTACACCCTGGGCAACATCGAGTTGGAAGTCGGCCCGGACCAAGTGGTGCGCCAGCCCGGCCAGACCAATTTCTCCGGCTCGGCCCTGCGTCCCATCGACGGCGTGTTCCGTGCGGCGGAAATGTTGCGCGTCCCGTGGCCGGAATGCTGGCAGCGGTTCTCGGAAACACCGGCCCAATTCGTCGGCCTGAGCAATCAACTCGCCGTCGGCGAACCCGTCGCGTTCTGCGCCGTCGAACTCGGGGAAGAAAACCAGGTCTTGCACTTGTCCGTGAACCCATATTGAGACTCGGGCCAGCGCGGGACAGACCATGAATCCATGGACGTGAGCGCAGGCGGAGCACTCCGGCACCTTTCATGCACCCGGTCCAGCGACACCCCAGCAGCGCGCCCGGCGCAAAAAGTCGTGAGTTCCAGCCGCGGCGCTTTTATCGTCGCCGCCATGTCTGCAACCTTGAAAGCCCTGCGTGCGCTGTCCGACTCGACCCGCCTCCGCATCATGGCGCTGCTGGAGCGGGACGAATTGTCGGTGAACGAGCTGCAGGACATCACCCGCCTGGGCCAGTCGCGCATCTCCACCCACCTGCGGTTGCTCCAGGATGCGGGCTTGCTCCAATCGCGACGCGAAGGCAAGCGCACCTTCTACCGCAGCCAGGAGCAGGCGGATGAATCGGCGCGGGAATTCATGGTGCTGGCGGCCAGAGGCGCGAAGGAACTGCCCGAGCACGCCAGCGACGAGGTGAACTTGAAGCGCATCCTCGCGCGGCGGAAACAGAAGGAGCAGGTTTACTTCAACCAGGTGGCGGGCCGCTTCGACCGCAGCTACGGGCCGGGCCGATCGTGGCAGGCGTTTGGACAATTGCTGCTCCACATGCTCCCGCCGATCACGGTGGCCGATCTCGGTTCGGGCGAAGGTTTGTTGAGCGAGTTGCTGGCCCGTCGCTGCAAGAAGGTCATCGCGGTGGACAACTCGGAGAAGATGGTCGAGTTCGGCGCGCGCAAGGCGCGGAAGAACGGGGTCAAGAATCTGGAGTTCCGGCTGGGTGACTTGGAGAACCCTCCGGTGGAACCGGAAAGCGTGGACCTGGTGGTGCTCAGTCAGGCGCTGCATCACGCCGAGAAACCCGACGAGACCATCCAGGCGGCGTATCGCTTGCTGGTTCCCGGCGGGCAGTTGCTGCTGCTCGATCTGGCGAAACACAAGTTTGACCGGGCGCACGAACTCTACGGCGACCGTTGGCTGGGATTTGCCGAGAGTGATCTGCACCGCTGGCTGGAGGCGGCGGGCTTCAAGAAGATCGAGATCAACCTCGTGGCCCGCGAGGAGCAGCCGCCGCACTTCGAGACCGTGCTGGCCTCGGGGCAGAAGTAGTCGTGGGCGCGGGACGGACACGGCGTCTCGGCGTTCCGCAGCGTTCAGGCGAGGATCTCTTTAATCCGTTCGCCGTGGTCGAGGTCGAGCCGCTTGCGGCCCGGCACTTCCAGCTTGTGCGAGTCGAGTCCCATCAGATGCAGCACCGTGGCGTGAATGTCCGTGACATAGCGGCGATCTACCGCCGAGTGAAAACCAATCTCATCCGTCGCACCGTAAATCGTGCCGCCCTTCACGCCCGCGCCCGCCAGCCAGGCGCAGAAGGCCTGCGGATGATGATCGCGCCCCGTGCCTTCCGCGCCAGGTGAGCGGCCAAACTCCGTGCCGAACACGACGAGCGTGTCCTGCAACAGGCCGCGCTGCTTCAAGTCCTTGAGCAGTCCGGCAATCGGCTGGTCCACCTGCGCCGCAAGCTTGGTGTGATTCGATTTGATCTCCGAGTGCGCGTCCCAATCGCCGCCGCCACCGCCGCCGTGGAACAATTGCACGAAGCGCACGCCGCGCTCCACCAACCGCCGCGCCGCGAGGCATTGCTCGCCAAAGGCTTTCGTCTCGGGCCGGTCGAGTCCGTAGAGCTTGCGCGTGGCCTCGGATTCTTTTTCCAACTGCATCGTCTCGGGAATCGAAGTCTGCATCTGGAAGGCCAGCTCGTAGGACTTGATGCGCGCGCGCAGATTCTGGTCGTCGGGATAATCAATGCCCGCGAGGTTGTTCAACTTGCCGAGCAAACTCAGGTTCGCCGCCTGTTCCTCCGGCGACACGCCATCGGGCGGCTTGAGGAACGGCAACGGCTTCTTCGCATCCACGTTCAGCCGCACGCCGCCGTACTCCGGACCGAGATACGCCGCGCCGTGCGTGAAGGCTCCGCCGCAGCAATCGCCCGTGGGCACGCCGAGCACGACATACTCAGGGAGATTTTCGTTGATGGAGCCGAGTCCGTAGCTGACCCACGAGCCGAGCGTGGGATGCTCCAGCTCGCGCGGATGCCGCCCCGTCTGCCAAGTCAGTTGCGCGCCGTGATCGTTGTGAATCGTCCAGAGCGAGCGCACCACCGCGAGGTCGTCCGCGCACTCGCCCACGTTCTTGAACCAGTCGCCCACCACCAGCCCGCTCTCGCCAAACGCCTTGTAGCCGGCCTGCAACGGCATGATGACCTTGCGGTTCCCGTGCGCCGGATTCGCGCCGATCACGTCCTTGCCCTCGGTCTTAATCACGTCGGCGTACGGCGTCTCGGAAATGGATTTGCCCGCGTATTTGTTCAACTCCGGCTTCACGTCGAAGCTCTCAAGGTGGCTCACGCCGCCGCACAGAAAAATCCAAATGACCGACTTGGCCTTCGGCGCGAAATGCGGCTTCCCGTCTGGCGGACGCCACGCCGACTCCTCCGCCCGCGCCACGCCCTCCTTGAACAACATCGCGCCGAGCGCCAGCCCAGTGAACCCCATGCCGGTGTCGGCGAGGAACGAGCGGCGGGTGACGCCGGGGCAACCGTGATGGTTGGTGGCTTTCATGCGTTCAGAACTAAAGCTCGACGATTACGTCCTTGCCGAACTTCAACCCGGCAACTTCTGCCGCCAACCGAATGATGTTCTTCTTCACTACGTTGTTCATGTGCGTGGCGACGAACCAACCTCCCGGCAGCGATTCACGCATGCCACGAAAGTCCTCACGTTCAGGATAGAGTTCCTCCGGCGTTCGAGCGATGTAGCGGCGCGTGCGACCTTGTGCGTCCGGATGCTGCGAGCAGCGTTCAAGAAATGTCGGATCGGACTTCGCGAGTTCGCGGAGAACGATGCTCATTGCATCTCTCGCGTTCTGGTAAGAGTGCGCCTTGCCAAGAAGCACCAGCCGCCCGCTTCGCGAAGATTCTTTGTGTACGCCGGGCGAGGGCACTGGCCGTGGCAGCAGACGACTCGGTTGTGGCGCGCTCCGTTGTGCCGTTTCGACAATCACTGTCCGGCCCAATCCAGCGAGAAACTCCGCTACGTCATCGTTGTCAGGACGGACGCCGGCTTTTGACTCGACGGCCCCAGCAAGGAGATCCACCAGGACCTCGTCGCCCTTTTCCACCAACTCACGCCACGCCTCAGGAATCGCCTCGCGGGCCTGGGAGCGGCGGTTTCGGCTCCGATATTCTTTTCTCGCGGTTTCCAGCGCTTCTCCCGATTCGACTCTTGAGTGGGCGAGGTAGCGGTGAAGAATTCCACTGGCTTCGGCAGGCGGACGCTCAAACAAGTCGAGCTTGTAAACCCGCCGGTCCTCGTAGCTGCCTTGCTCCGCCGGAAGATAAAAACTCCAAGTCCTGCCGTCGGTGAGCACAACGAAGGGAACTCCTTTGTGGAAGGCGTATTCGAGCGCCTGCCGAACAGCATCTTCAGCTTTGCCGGGCTGTTTGACCTCGGTGAAAATCGCGGGCTTCGCAGGCGGATGGCAAAGTGCGAAATCAACGCGGCCTTCACCGGTTCCGTATTCAGGCCAGACCACGGTCGTGTCCCAGGTATCCCAACCAAGTTCTTGAAACACGCGGAGGACGATGCCTTGTGAGATTGACTGCTCATTCGCAAACTTTCCCTGACGAAGACGCGCGATGATGTCCGTGAGCGTAGTTTCGAGTGACATTTATCTCTTCGGTTTGTTCCACGTCTCCCACGAAAACGGCATCAGCCCTTCCCGTTTTTGCGCGCCCCGTGGCGGCGGCTTCTGGCGCCCGCGCGTTTCGCCGGCATCCGCGGGATGCCGGCGACGAAAGCGCCGAGCGTCTGCGGATTGCCGAGGTAGCCGGGAAAGTATTTGTCCTCGATGGCGGCGATTCTCCGCAGATGTTTCATGAGCGCGGCCTTTGATTCTTTCATGGTCACAATGTCTGTCTTTCCATTTTCCCGTTCAAGCCTCCGTTATTCGCACGCGGCTGAATTCGCGGCGGCAATGCTCCAGCAGCGCGCCGGAAATATTGAAGCCGTCGAGGAGGGCCGGCGCGTGGAGCGCCTTGCGGTAAAACGTGACGGAAGTTTCCGTGGTCTCGCCCCACACGGCCGGGACCCCGCACTGCCCGGCCAGTTCGCACAGGCCATAGAGAATCCCCGAACCAACCGTGCGGATGCGCGGCTCGTGCAGCGCGACAATGCGCGGGTGGATGGAGAGAAAATCGAGGTAGATGTGGCCGCACCAAGTGCGGCGGCAGTGGGCGAGGCCGAGCACGGGGGAAGGCGTTTTCCACGCGGCGCGCGCGAGGAGAAGAAAGGCGAGTTCGGCGCGGGATTGCCGGGCCGTGGCGGCTCGGATTTCCGCCATGCTGGTGACGACATGCCCCGTGCGGCGATGGTAGCGCCAGCGTTTGGTCGCAAGGCGGGCGAAGGCCAGGGCGTCGCGGGCCGGCTCGTGGCGGCGGAGCGCGGGCGGGAGCCGCCAGTCGCCGAGCAGGGCAAAATCGGATTCCCGGCCAAACACGAGTTCAACCGGACGCGCCGCATCGCCCTCCAGAACACGGAAGCGCGTGAACAGGGACGAAGACGTGGTTATCCCTTTGCTCATCGCACGGTCACAAAGTCGTTGTGGTTGAACAGCACTGCGACCAGCGCCTCTCTCGCCTTGTCAGCGGATGAACTCCTGGTCCGTGCTTCAAGAAACTCGCGACAGAGCTTCAGCTCATCGTTCTTGGGTTGCCGCGCCAGAATTCGCACAAAGGACTGACGCGCAAACGATTCCATTTCATCAGCGCCCGGCGCGGCCAGTTTTTTCGCCAGCGCCCTGGCTTCATTGAGCGTGAGTTCGCTGTTCGCCATCGCGAGGGCCTGTTGCGGGACCACGGTCGGGTGGCGGATGTAGCATTCGGTTACGGCCGGGCCGTCGAAAATTTTCAGGAACTCCATTTCCTTCTCTGCCGCCTGCCGGAAGTAAATGCTGCGACGCTTCGATTTGAGGCCGAGGTTGTGATCGATGTCCGGTCCGCCCCTCGCCAGGTCAAGACTGCCGCTCACGTAGAGCAAATTATCGCGCACCACTTCCGCCTCCATCCGCCGCGAGTTCATGCGCCAGAGGAAGGTGTTGTCCGGATCAATCTTCGCGTCCGCCTCGTCCGGCGTGGAGGCCATGCGGTAAGTGCTGCTGGTGACGATGAGGCGGTGGAGGTGTTTCATGGACCACGACAACGTGCCGCCAGCATCTTGCTGGCGTTCTTCGGAGTTTCGCCAGCGAGACGCTGGCGGCACGCTGGACTGCATCAACTCACTCGCCAGCCAGTCGAGCAACTGCGGGTGGCTCGGCGGTTTGCTGGCGCGTCCGAAGTCCTGCGGTGTCGGCACTAGCGCCTGGCCGAAGTGACGCAGCCAAATCTGGTTTGCCGCCACGCGCGCAGTCAGCGGATTGTTCGTACTCACGACCCAGCTCGCGAAGGCGAGACGGCGGCCGGTGCTGGTGGTGGGAAATTTCTCCGTGGTGCGCGGCTTGAACTCGGTGTCCGGCGCGGCGTTCCATTTGGTCTCCGCCCCGGCCAAGGACTTCTCAGCCTCCGCCGTTTTCTTTTTTGCATCCGCCAGTGCTTGGACAGTTTTGTCTTCCACCGGTTTCTTGGCTGCGACCTGCTCAACTTCATTGGTCGCCTTCGCGTACTTTGCTTTCGCCACGTCCGCCTTCCTCTGCGCGTCCGACTCGGCGGCTTTCGCCTGATGCACTTTCAGCCGCGCCTCGGCCACCACGACCTCGCGCTGGCGCAGCACGGCGTTCGTTGCGGCGATTTTCCACGCACCGCTGCCAAGCCGCACGGCGTCCTCCAGTTTCTCCGCCTCGATCACGGCGGCCAGCGCGGCCTGGCGCGCTTCGGTGATGGTGAGGGACAATTCCTGCTCCGCGAGTTTTGCGGAATTCGTCTGGTTCGTCCGCGCCGCCATGAGTTTCGTCCGCGCTTCCATCAGGAAATAATCCGCCGCCGCCAGCGCGTCGCGATACACGAAGTCGCGCTTGTCGGGATGGCTCGCGCTCAACGGCAACGACACAAGCTGAACGTCCAGCGACCCGCCCAAGGCGCGCGGCACGTCGGGCAACATCACGCGATTGGTGTCCGCCTTGCGCTCATCGCCGCGGTTCAGGAAGTAAGTCGGAGGATTCGTGTCCGTGTCGAACACGCGCACCAGTCCAGCGTTCAAGGTGTTCGTTTCGCCCGGCACGGCGTCGGTGCGGACCCAGTGCGGCTCGAAGATGGCGCGCATGGAGTAATACTCCGCCTGCGAAATCGGGTCGGTCATGTGGTCGTGGCATTTCGCGCAGCCGACCGTGACGCCGAGAAACGCCAGCGACGTGTGCTTCACCGTGTCTTCCAGCCACTGCTCGCGACTGAGCATCTTGTAATTGCGGACGAGAAAGCCGGTGGCGCGCAAGGTGTTCGTGTCCTCGGGCGCGAGTTCATCCGCCGCGAGCATCTCGACGATCATCCGGTCGTAGCCCTTGTCCGCATTGAGCGATTCCACGATCCAGTCGCGCCATTTCCAGATGTGCGGCTTGCTGTCTCGAATCTGGTTGCCGCCGCTCCAGCCCGCCCAGTCGCTGTAACGCCACACGTCCATCCAATGCCGCGCCCAGCGTTCGCCGTGGCGCGGATCGGCCAGCAACCGGTCCACCACGCGCTCGTAGGCGTCAGGTGACTGGTCGTTTTCATACGCCGCCAGTTCCTCCGGCGTGGGCGAGAGCCCGATGAGGTCGAGATACAGGCGGCGCAGAAGAATTTCCTTCGCTGCTTCAGGCCGCGGCTTCAAGCCCCGCGCCTGATGCTCGGCGGCGATGAAGGCGTCGATGGGATTGCGGATGGGAAACTCGCTGGAGCGGCGGGCGGCGCGAGTCCCTGTTCCATTCGCAGAAGACAGAGTGGGACTCGTGGAACTCTTCCCTCCCACGACCGGCACCGCCGGTCGCGTTACCGGCTCGAAGGGCTGCCAGCGATACGACGCCAGAAACCGGCCGAACTCGGCACGTTTGCTTTTTGCCGCCGCCAGTTCCTTTTTCGAGGGCGCATCGTTCGCATCGCCGGGATTATGGCCCAGCAGAATTTCCGTCTCGTTGTCCGCGCCGTCGCCATCCGCGTCTTCGCGCGCGATCAGTTTCAGCCGCGCGGGAATGTCCCTTTTTAATTCGTCTGCCCCCATTCGTCTGCCCGCCTCCCTCAGTCGCGCACCGAAGGGATTGTGCGGAAACTCGTCGAGGCTCTCAGGATTCTTGTGGTCGCTGGGCAGATGGCACGTCGTGCAGCGCGCGAGATTCTTCGCGAGGAACTTGTCGTAATGCTTGTCCAGCGCGGCTTTGTTCGCGGGTGTGGCCGGGGCCAGCCACGCCGAGAGTGCGAGCCACCCGCCGATCAAGGCGAGAGCGGGAAGGCGCCGCTGGTTCCGCGTGTGCATGCTCTGGAGCGTAGCACCCCGGCCAGGCCGTTGGAAACATCCAAGTCCGCTCAGGACCCGCTGTTCCACCGGTGGATTCGAGAGTCGCGAGTTGGCGCCGTTTTATGCGCCGCCAAAGCGCGGGGGGCGGTGCAGTCCAAGGCCCGACGGACTTCACGAGGGTTCGTGACATGAGATTGCGTCCTGGCAGGCCGATTTTGGACTTTGGACTTTGGGCCGCGGACCTTATAAACCCGGCCCGTGTCGGCTGCGTCAAAACTTACGTTGCAATCGCCCGTCCGCGATCTGGCGGGCGTGGGACCGGAGCGGGCGGCGCAACTCGAACGTCTCGGTCTCCGCACCGTCGAAGACTTGTTGTTGCATCGTCCCCATCGCTACGAAGATCGCCGTCATTTCATTTCCATCGCGGAGTTGAAGTTGAAGGAGCCGGCCACGGTGCGCGGCAAAATTGTCGCCCAAGGGCTGAAGTATTATCAGCACCGGGAGAAATCCATCTTCGAGTTCATCCTTGATGACGGCACGGCGCGCCTGCACTGCCGCTGGTGGAACCTGCCGTTCATGGAGAAGTATTTTCAAGTGGGCGACGACGTGATGGTATTCGGCAAGCCGCTCTCGCTCAAGCCGCGCACCGTGGATCATCCGGACACCGAGGTTCTGGACCCGGACGAGGATGTGTCCATCCACCTCGACCGCATCGTGCCGGTGTATCCGCTCACGGAAGGGCTGCCGCAGCGCTGGCTGCGCTCGCTGGTATGGCGGGGGCTGCGGGAATGCGAGGAGCAGTTCGTGGAGGGGTTGCAGGTTGCAGGTTGCAAGTTGCAGGTTCAACCGAGTTCGAGTGGCGCGACGGGCCAACCTGCCACCTTCAACTTTCAACCTGCAACTTCTCTCCCCACCCGCGCCAACGCCGTTCACATGCTGCATTTCCCCGAAGAACTCGCGGACGCGGAAATCGCGCGGCAGCGGCTGGCCTTCGACGAACTGTTCGCGTTGCAGTTGGAGATTCAACGGCGGCGGCGCGCGTTGGAGCAGAACGCCGTGGCGCTACCGTCGGGCGGGACCAATGAGTTGATGCGCCCGTTCCTGGCCGCGCTCGGATTCAAGCTCACCGGGGCGCAGACGCGTGTGCTCCGCGAGATCCGCAAGGACATGAGCGGGGCGGTCCCGATGCGACGGCTGTTGCAAGGCGACGTCGGCTCGGGCAAGACGGCGGTCGCGGCGTGCAGCGCGCTCATGTCCATTGAGAGCGGGTTCAACGTGGCCTTGATGGCACCGACGGAAATCCTGGCCGAGCAACACTTTCAGAACTTCACGCGCTGGCTGGCGCCGCTGGGTGTGCGGGTGGAGTTGCAGACAGGAGCGAGGAAAACGGTTGAGAGTTCAGAGTTGAGAGTTGAGAGCAGAATTCCGAACGCCGCCCGTTCCGCCTCTCAACCCTCAACCCTCAACCCTCAACTCTTCATCGGCACTCACGCGCTCATCACGCCCTCGTTCGACATGGCGAAGCTCGGGCTGGTCATCATCGATGAGCAGCACAAGTTCGGCGTGGCCCAGCGCGAGCAACTGTTGCGCAAGGGGCATTATCCGCACCTGCTGGTGATGACGGCCACGCCCATCCCGCGCACGCTCGGGCTGACGCTTTACGGCGACCTGGATTTATCCGTCATCGACGAATTGCCAGCCAATCGCGGACGCATCCGCACCTTTGTGCGCAGCAATGCACAACTGGTTAAGGCGCAGGAATTCATGCGCGCGCAAATCAAGCAAGGCCGCCAGGCTTACGTCGTGTATGCGCGCGTCGATGTGGCCGACAGCGAGGCCGGCATCAAGGCCGCGACCGAGGAACTCGCGCGCTGGCAGAAAGATTTCGCCCCGGACCGCGTGGGCTTGTTGCACGGCCGCCTGAACGCCCGGGAGAAGGAGCAGGTCATGGCGGACTTCCGCGCCAACCGCATCCAGGTGCTGCTCGCCACCTCGGTCATCGAGGTTGGAGTGGATGTGGCGAACGCGACCGTGATGCTGATCGAGAACGCCGAGCAGTTCGGCCTCGCCCAGTTGCATCAGTTGCGCGGCCGGGTGGGGCGCGGCGCGCATGAGTCGTTTTGCATTCTGGTCGCGAATCTGAGGACGGATCTGGCCGCGCAACGGATGCGGGCCATCGAGCAGGCCACGGACGGATTCGCGCTGGCCGAGGCGGATTTGAAACTGCGCGGGCCGGGGGACTTTCTGGGCGCGAACCAGAGCGGGCTGCCGCCGTTTCGTTTCGCCGACCTGGCCGGAGATCTCGGTTTGGTGGAGCAGGCGCGCGCGTGCGCCCGGCAGTCCGCTCCGGCGGCGAACGCAGTGGAGGCAGCTCGTCCCCTCAACAGCGACGAAGGGTGAGATTTGACCGACGGCCGTCCCGGCTGCCCCGGCGGCACCAGCCAGATGCAGCCCACCGACGGTGCGCCCATGAAAATCCGGTAGCCTCGCCCGGCGATTTCAGATACAGGTCTCCGCTCCATGACGTCCCAAAAAATTGTTGTTTGTGGTGGCGGCGGCTTTATCGGCGGCCACCTTGTTGCTGACCTGCTGCGCCAGGGTTATCGCACTGTTCGCTGTGTCGATGCCAAGCCGATGGAAGACTGGTACCAGAAGTTTCCCAACGCCGAGAATCTCCAGCTTGATCTGCGCGACCGTGAAGCCTGCGAGCAGGCGGTGAACGGCATGGACGTTGTTTACAATCTCGCGGCGGACATGGGCGGCATGGGCTTCATCGAGAACAACCGCGCGCTCTGCATGTTGACCGTGCTGATCAACACGCACCTGCTCATGGCGGCAAAGAAATTTTCCGCGAAGCGTTTCTTCTACGCCTCCAGCGCCTGCGTCTATGCCGCCGACAAGCAGACCGACCCGAACGTGACCGCGCTCAAGGAAGCCGACGCCTATCCCGCCATGCCCGAGGACGGCTACGGATGGGAGAAACTTTTCAGCGAGCGCATGTGCCGGCATTTCCGCGAGGACTTCGGTATCGCCACCCGCGTGGCCCGCTACCACAACGTTTATGGCCCGCATGGCACCTGGATGGGCGGACGCGAGAAGGCGCCGGCGGCGATTTGCCGCAAGGTCATCCAGGCGAATATTTCCGGGAAACACGACATCGAAATCTGGGGCGACGGCAAGCAGACCCGCAGTTTCATGTATATCGACGACTGCCTTCTCGGCACGCAGCGCATCCTGGGCAGCGACATCATCGAACCGCTCAACCTCGGCAGCAGCGAACTGGTTTCCATCAACCAACTCGTCGATATCGTTGAGGACATCGCGGGCGTGAAGCTCAAGCGCAATTACAACCTGAGCGCGCCCAAGGGCGTGGCCGGCCGCAACAGCGACAACACGCGCATCAAGGAACTGATGGGCTGGGAGCCTTCCACGCGCCTGCGCGTCGGACTGGAGAAGACCTACGCGTGGATCCACGAGCAAATCGTGACCGGGGCGCGGGACAAGTCGGCCCCGGCGCTGGCTTATGCGTAAAGTGCCCCCGGCGTCCACTTGGTCGGGAGCGCAGGTCGAGACTGCTGTCAGAGGTTGAGCCCGTGGATCGGACAGGGAAAAAGCGGCGCTAAAGCGACCGCACTCCAAACGCTGTCGCGCAGTTTCAGATGCCTCGTGCCGCGCGGAGCGTTTGGAGTGCGGTCGCTTTAGCGCCGCTTTCGATCCAGAGGCGCCCGACCGGCCGACTCGGACGCCGGGGCGGCCCGCTTCACACATCCCGATAGCGCTGCGCAATCGGGATGCGCCGCCCGACCCCGAAGGCCTTGCTCGTCACCCTCAAACCCGGCGCGGCCTGGCGGCGTTTGTATTCCGAGAAATCAATCAGTCGCACCACCCGCTTCACCGTCGCCTCGTCGAAACCCAGGGCGATGATGTCGCGCGCGGTCTTCAGGTTGACGACGTATTCCTCGAGGATCGCGTCGAGCACTTCGTAGGGTGGCAGTGAATCCTGATCTTTCTGGTCGGGGCGCAGCTCGGCGGACGGCGCTTTGGTGATGGATGCGCTCGGGATGATCTCGCGCTCGCGGTTAATCCACTTCGAGATGCGATAGACCAGCATCTTCGGCACGTCGCTGATGACGGCGAGACCGCCGTTCATGTCGCCGTAGAGAGTGCAATAACCCACAGCCATCTCGCTCTTGTTGCCCGTGGTGAGGAGGAACGAGCCGAACTTGTTCGACATGGCCATCAGAATCACGCCGCGCAGCCGGGCCTGAATGTTCTCCTCCGCCACGTCCTCCTTCAGCCCCTTGAACACTTCCGCAAGCTGGCCTTTCACCGCCTCGAATGCGGGCTGGATCGGCACCACGTCGTAACGGATACCGAGGTTGGCCGCGAGAATACGCGCGTCATCAAGGCTGCCCTGGGAAGAATATTCCGAAGGCAGAGACACGCCGCGGACATTCTCCTGACCAAGCGCCGCCACGGCCAGCACCGCGACCAGCGCCGAGTCGATGCCGCCGCTCAGGCCGAGCACGGCGGACTTGAAGCCGCACTTGTGCAGGTAATCACGCAGGCCCAGCACGAGCGCACGATAGACCTTCTCCTCGTCGCACATCGACGGCGGCACCACCGGCGGCGCGGTCTCGAGGTCGAGCACGAGGAAGTCTTCCTCGAACAGTTTTCCCTGCGCGATGAGCTGGCCGTCGCCGTTGAAAGCCACGCTGGCACCGTCGAAGACCAGTTCGTCGTTGCCTCCCACCAGATTGCAATAGACCAGCGGACGTTTCGTCTTGGCCGCGAGCTGCGAGAGCATCTTGTGCCGCGTCTCGTGCTTGCCAAGCTGCCAGGGCGAAGCGGAGTTGTTGAACAGAATCGTCGCCCCTGCGGCGACCAGTTGCGCGGGCGGATTGCTCTGGTAACGGCGCTCGTCCCAGAACTCCTCGTCATTCCAGACATCCTCGCAAATCGTCAGCCCGACCTTGCGACCGTTGAACTCCACGGGCGCGTTCGAGGTGGCCGGCTGGAAGTATCGATCCTCGTCGAAGACATCGTAGCTCGGCAACAGCGACTTGCTGCGGGTGGCGACGATCTGGCCGCGCTGCAGAAGCGCGGTCGAATTCGTGGCTTCGCGTCCCACGCCCTGCTCATTTTTTCCAACGAAACCGACGAGCATCCCAGTGCTGCCAGTGGCCGAGGCCAGCCGGTTCAACACGGCGAGGTTCTGCTCCACGAAGTGTCCCTTGAGCAGCAGATCACGCGGCGGATAGCCGGTGACGGCCAGTTCAGGAAAGATGACCAACTCCGCGCCCGCCTCCACGCCGCGCCGGTAGGCGGCGAGGATCTTAGCTTCATTGCCGGCCAGATCGCCGACCGTGGTGTTGATTTGCGCAAGCGCGATTTTCATCGGAAGGAATTGCCGCAAAAGCACGCAAGGAACGCAAAGAGATTCAGTGGCGGCGAGATCGGCCCACAGGTGCGCGCGTGGATATTTGGGGTGTTCTATAATCCGGCCGGCTGCTAGCCTGCGGCTCATCATATGAGCATCGAAGCAACTTCTCTCGGCACCCCTCCACCGAAGACCAACGGACTGGCCATCACGAGCCTGGTGCTCGGCATCCTCGCGCTGCTCGCGTGTATCGCTGGAGTGCTGTTTGCCATCCCCGGTTTGATCTGCGGCATCGTGGGCCTGAAGCGGGTGAAAAATTCCGGCGGAGCTGAACAGGGACACGGCCTGGCGGTCACCGGCATCGTGCTGAACGGGGTGGCGCTGGCTTTGTGCCCGATTCTGGCTCTGCTGGCGGCGATTGCGGTCCCTAATTTCGTCAAGGCGCGCAATGCTTCGGCGAGCAATGCCTGCGTGGCGAACCTCAAAACCATTGATGGAGCCAAAGCGACGTGGGCTTTGGAGAACAGAAAACAGCAGTCAGAAACACCCACGGACGCAGACCTGTTCGGTCCCACCTCCTACATCCGCGAGAAGCCGGCCTGCCCGGCCAACGGCCTCTACACGATCAATCCCGTGGATTCCAAGCCGACCTGCACCGTGCGCGGACACCGGTTCTAAATGGTTGCCGCGTCAGGCTGGCTCCGCACTACACTCTGATCATGTCACGCAAGCTCAGTTCCATTGCTCCGGGTTGGTGGGATTACACCACGCTCGATCACGACCTCATCGCCGAGGCCGCGCGCCTGACGCCCCACGACCTGTCGCAGCTTTCACGACCGGGCTTCCGCGTCGTGCTCTACGATACGCTGGAGGATTTCTATCTCGCCGAAGCGCTCGAATACATCAGTTCGTGGCAGCGGGCCACAGCGGATAACCCGGTCGGCATCTGCGGCCCCATCGGGCCGACGGAGCAGTTGCCGCTGGTGGCGCGCATCGTGAACGAGCTTGGGCTGTCGCTGAAGCACGCGCACTTCTGGGGCATGGACGAGTGGGTGATGAACGGCAAGGAAGTGGCGGCGACCCATCCGTTGTCGTTCGAGAAGGCGGATCGCGAGATGTGTTTTGACCGCATCCGTGCCGAATTGAGAATGCCGGACAGCAACCTCCACTTCCCCAAGGCCGACCCCACGGCTTATCGCGGGAGTTGGGAGGCCGGCGTGCGTTGCGCGGTGATGCAAGGCGGCCAGGGCGACATCAAGCACTGGGCCTTCAACGACCCGCCCAAGCGAGAGGGCAAATACACGGACGCGCCTCCGACACCCGCCGAGTATCGCGCGCTGCCGACGCGCTTGGTGGAGTTGCATCCCATCACCATCGCGCAGAACGCGCGCACCAGCGGGGGTGGGAACATCACGCTGGTTCCGACCCAGGCGATGACAGTGGGACCAGTCGAGACTTGGAAAGCCGAGAAGGTTTCGATCTGGCATGCCGGCAAACACGACAACCCATTCGGCCAGCGATTGACCACGCTGATGATTTCCAAACGACTGCCGGACGCCGCGGTGCCGATATCACTGCTCGCGGACCACCCGAACGTGCAGTTCAACTTCTATCGCGGCGGCATCGGCTCGTGCGACGTGGAGATGCACTGAGGGGCTGAGGAGGTTGAGAGTTTTTCGTGGAGAGTTGAGAGGGAGGAAAGACAGCGGGGATTCCCCTCCCGCTCATACCCCCCAACCTTCAACTCTCAACCCACCCACCCCGCAGGTTCACATGCCCATGATCTGATAGCCGGAATCGACGTAGAGCACCTGACCGGTGATGGCCGCCGCGCCGTCGCTGGCGAGGAAGGTGCCGGTGGCGCCGAGTTCTTCGGGGAGCACGTTGCGCTTGAGCGGCGAGTGGGCCTCGTAGTGCTTGAGCATCTCGGTGAAGCCGCTGATCCCGCGCGCGGCCAGGGTGTTCATCGGGCCGGCGCTGATGCAGTTCACGCGAATCTTCTTCGGACCCAAATCATAGGCGAGGTAGCGCGTGCTGGCTTCGAGCGAAGCCTTGGCCACGCCCATGACGTTGTAATGCGGCACCACTTTCTCTGCGCCGTAGTAGCTCATGGCCACGATGCTGCCGCCTTCGGTCATGAGCGGAGCCGCGCCGCGCGCCAGCGCGACCAGCGAGTAGGCGCTGATGTCGTGCGCGATGCGATAGGCCTCACGGCTGGTGTTCACGAACTCGCCTTCCAGCGCCTCCTTGGGCGCGAAGGCCACGGAGTGCAAGAGCAGGTGCAGCTTCCCGAACTTCTCACCCACCGTCTTGAAGACGTTCGCGATGTCCTCGTCCTTGGTCACGTCGCAGGGCATGAGCAGCGTGTCGCTGCCGAAGGTGCCGGCGAGTTCCTCGACGTTCTCCTTGAGACGCTCACCCTGATAGGTGAAGGCGAGCTTCGCGCCGGCCTTGTGCCAGGACTGTGCGATGGCCCAGGCGATGGAGCGTTTGTTGGCGACACCGAAGACGATTCCAAGTTTTCCAGCGAGTAATGACATAGTGTTTGGCGCTGCAAGCAGCGGGTGGATTCGTAGGGGAATCGAGCGGGTGTGGCAAGGTTGCAAAACTCCAAATCCCAAAATCCAGAGGCGATTGCAAAACCCTGTTTGGCGGAGCGCCGCAATCTTTGCGGCTCGATGAGTTTCGGGCCGTTTCCGCGCCGCAAGGATTGCGGCGATCCGACTTTTGCAATCGCCTCTCCAAACTTCAAACAAACTTCAAATTCCAAGCCTCAAATGTCGTGGTCGTTGGCCGGCTTTGGAATTTGGCCGATTGGAATTTGTTTGGAGCTTGGTTTTTGGGATTTGGAACTTAACTCCCCGCCACTTCCTCCAGCGCCTTCCGGCAATACCATTTCACGGCATTGCTCATCGGCGGGTGCAACGCATCGAGTTGCTCAAGGGCAAACCATCCAATGTCGTGGTGCTCGGCCGCGGCAAGGGCCAGCGCACCGGACTTGGGACGCGCGAAGTAGATCATCCCGATGTGCTCATGCACGTCGTTGATGCGATGGATGTCGAGGAAGCGCGGCGCGATGAGCGCGCGCGTGCCCGGCTCCGTGGTGGGCGGACGCTCGCCGATCAGTTCGACCTCGAAGCCGCTCTCCTCACGCGCCTCGCGCAAGGCCGCCTGCTCCGGCTCCTCGTCCAGTTCAACGTGGCCGCCCAGCGGCAGCCATTTGTCCAGCTTGCGATGATGCACCAGCAGCACCTTGTGTTCGTGAACCACGAAAATCGCGACCGTGAAGTCGATGGCGTAGTGAAGGTGAGGCATAAGAAAACGCCGGAAGGATGTTACGAGACGTTGAGGGCATCAGCGAGTTCCGCGGCGCAGTGCTCGGCGAGGAAGAGGTATTCCTTGATGCGCCAGTCGCGCCAGTGCGAACCATGCCGCTCGACCCAGTCGCGCGTGATGCGGCGCGTGTCGTGATCGCCCCGCTCCCCGCAGAACCAGATCTCGTTGTGAATCTCGCGCATCTGGTCGTGCATCTCGGACTGGTGATGAACCGTGCGCAAGGTGGCGATAAGCTGTCGCGTGGCCAGGGAAAGGGCTGCGGGATCAAGCTGGCCGGCAGCCAATTTGAGAATCTCGGCCCGTTCCTCCCGCACGAACGCGAGCAGTCGCTGATGACGGGCCAGCAGCCGGCCTTCGGCCAGGCACCGCCCCAGTTGCGCACGCTCCAACCCGCTGATGAAGGTGAGCCGGACGGTCTCACTCTGCGAAGTCATGGGCGGTGCGGCGTTCAAGTGTTACGCAGCGGTGGGAAGTGAAGGGAGCATCGCGATCCTAAAAACGCCCCGGCACCCGCCGGGGCGTTATTCAAAACGTAACCGCCTACTTCATCCGGTTGAAGCTGGACTGGAGAATTTCCCAGTCCTTCTTACCCGCGACCTTGGCCTGGGCGGCGGCGTTAATGCCGGCTTCGAGGGCGTTCTTGGTCGGGCGGTTGACCTGGTAGAGGATGCCGAAACGGCCCGGGAACGGCTCGCCCGCCACCTTGTAGGCGGCGAGTTCATCGGTCACGTCGTGGCCTTCGGGCATGCCTTCAAATTTGCCGCCCTTGCGCGGGTTCGCCGTGTCGAACGCGCCGGGGAAGAACTCGATGCACTCGCTCAGGCACTCGATGAAGCTGAAACCGTCGTGGTCCATGGCGGCCTCCATCATCTGGAGGACGTGATTGGGATTCGTGGCCGAGGTGCGCGCCACGAAGGTCGCGCCCGCGCTGATGGCCTGGCGCATCGGGTTGATGGGCTGGTCCACGGCGCCCCAGATGTCGGTCTTGGACTTGAAGCCAAGCGGCGAAGTGGGCGAGGTCTGCTTCTTGGTCAGGCCATAGACGAAGTTGTCCATGACCACGTAGGTCATCTTGATGTTCTTGCGCGCCGTGTGGTTGAAATGATTGCCCCCGATGGAAAAGGCGTCGCCATCGCCGCCGAAGGCGAAGACATGCAGATCGGGCCGGCTCAGGGATATGCCGCTGGCGAAGGGCAACGCGCGCCCGTGGATGTAGTGCGCCCCGTGGGCCTGCACGAAATACGGAAAGCGGCTGGAGCAGCCGATGCCCGCCACGGTGGTGATGTTCTCGTGCCAGATCTTGCGCTTCTCGATCAGCTTGAAGTAAAGCGCGAGGACGGAGAAATCGCCGCAGCCAGGGCACCACGTCGGGTGGTCGGCGGCGGTTTCCTTCTTGGTCAGACCCTTGCGATCGGCATCCGCGATGGGCGCGACGGCCGTGAGGGGAATGCTGCCCGTGCGGGTCAGCGGTTCAAAGGGAACGGTCAGAGTGCTCATGGTTGTAAGTGTTAAAGCGGGGCAGAATCAAACCTGTCCGTCCTGGGCGTCCTGCGCGAGGCTCCGGGCGCGGTCGAGGATTTCCTTCACCTTCCAGGTGAGGCCGTCGGATTTATTGATGCCACGGATGCGCGGGTTGCAGTAGCGCGCGCGCAGGATCTGCGCGAACTGGCCGTAGCCGTAGAGACCCTCGTCGTTCAACTCCACCACGAAGATGTGGTGGAAGCCCTTGAAGATTTCCTCCAGCCCGTTCGGCAGCGGATTGATGTATTTGATGTGCAGGCCGGAAATGGCGTCGCCCATGGCCCGTCCGCGCGAGACCGCCTCCGTGATCGGGCCGAGGGCGGAACCCCAGCCAACGAGCAGAATCTGCCCTTCGTCCGGTCCAATCGTTTTCGTCGGGGGAATGTCCCACGCCAGCTTGCGCAGCTTGTTGCGGCGCTTGGCCGTCATCTGCGTGTGCAGCTTGGGCGAGCCGGTCGGGTGGCCCAGTTCGTCGTGCTCGAGTCCGGTGACGACGGGATATTTGCCGCTGCCCACGCGCGTGCCGGGCGCGAGATGGCGCGTGACGCCGTCCGCCGCGCTCAGATCGTAAGGCTTGTGCTCCGCCACCGGCGTGAAGTCGGGCGAGATGTCCTGACAGACTTTCTTGAAATCAGGTTCGGGGAAGGCCTCGATGCGCGTGGCAATGCCCTGGTCCGTGAGAATGATGACTGGCGTGCTGTACTTGCGCGCGATGTTCACCGCCTCGATCGCGGTGTAGAAACAATCCTCGACGTTCGCCGGCGCGATGACGACCCGCGGACTGTCGCCGTGACCGCCGAAGCAGGCGATGTTCAAATCCGACTGCTCCACGCTGGTCGGCATGCCGGTGGAAGGACCGCCGCGCTGCACATCGACGATGACGAGGGGCATTTCAGCCATCGAAGCCCAGCCGAGCGCCTCGGTCTTGAGCGAGATGCCAGGGCCGCTGGAGCCGGTCACGGCCACGCGGCCGGAATAGCTGGAACCGATGGCCATCGAGATGGCCGCGATCTCGTCCTCGGTCTGGATGAACGAGCCGCCGTACTTGGGCAGTTCGCGCCGGAGCAATTCCATGATGTCGGACCACGGCGTGATCGGGTAGCCCGCGCCGAAGCGCACGCCCGCCGCGATGAGACCGTAGGCCAGTGCCTCGTTGCCGTTCATCACAACCTGATGGCCGCCTTTGCTCTCGCCGGGATAGAACTGGAACGTCTTGATCAGATTATCCAGGGAGTTGCTGTAGCCCGCGTTGAAGGAGGTCAGAGCGTTCGTGACCACGGTCGGATCCTTGCCGGTGAAACGCTCCTCGATCAGCTTGGTCAGCTTCTCTACGTTGAGGTCGTAAATTTTCGCGAGCAGTCCGAGCGCGTAAATGTTTTTGCCCTTGTCGCGTCCGGTGCCGCCGATGGCCTCGACCACGAGGCTCGAAATGGCCACGCCCACATGGCGGTAGTTGTCCTGCCACTCCGGCTTCGGCGTCACATGGTCTGAATCATAGAGCACGATGCCGCCGAGTTTGATCGACTTGATGTGTTCCTCGTAGCTGTGCTGGTAGAAGCAGAGCAGCATGTCCGCCTCGTCGCCCGCGCTCAACACTTCGCCCGTGCCGATGCGCACCTGGAAGATGGACGGACCGCCGGAAATCGTGGACGGAATGGTCATGAAGGTCATGACCTCCTGCTCGCTGCGCCCGGCCAACCGGGCCAGAAAGCCGCCGATGGCCTGAATGCCGTCCTGCGAGTTGCCGGCAATGCGAATCACCGCCTCTTGAATGCGGGTTACCTTCGGAGAACCGCCCGCCGCGGTCAAAATTGCGTCACTCATTTCAAATACCTCGTATCAACCAAGCTCAATTCCAAGAAAAAGAAATCGCCGCATTCAAGGGCGATTTCGAGGGCCGACCCTACCATCGGAAGGGGGGCTGTCAAACGATTCTCCGGGGGCTTTCCTTGGGGCCAAACCACCTCTCCAGTGCTGAAAATGTTCATCGAACCAGCCGGTGCCCGAGCGAGGTAATGGGAAATGGTGGTCCGGGTGAGGATGAGAGGCAGGTCGGGCCACCTGGCCGCGGTCCAGCCGTGAGCAGGGCGTGGCCTTCACTCCTCACCGGTCCTGTTCGGCCCTATTTCTTCCCCATCTGCACGCTGCCGTCGCTGTAGCCGACGTTCCCGTGAAAGGGGCAGGCGGCGAGCGGCTTCTGCGGGTCGAGCTCGTTTCCGTTCGGGTTCAGGAACTGGTAGCTGATCGTGTTTGGGTTCAACTGCGTCCAATCCGCCGCCTGCGCGCCTCCGGGCGCGGCCGGGCAAAACAAAACCTTCGGCGTCACCAGTTCCTGCTTCAGCATCGCCAGATTGGCTGGGAAGGTGTCCTGGTGGTCGCTGGCATAAATGCGCGCCGCCAGTCCGATTTGTTTCAAGTTGTTCACGCACGCGATGCTTTGGGCCCGTTCCTTGGCCACCAGCATTTGCTCCGCCGACATTTTCAGCAGCTCCTCGGAACCTTTTTTTAACTCATCCATTTTCTCGCTGGCTCCGGCGACTTGCGCCCGCAACTGCTCGACTTCCCGTGCCGCCTGCGCGCGCTGGGCATTCGCAGCGGTGATCTGCTGGCGGAGTTGCCCCGCTTCATTTCGCAGCCGCGCCAGTTCGCGTATGTCCGCGTCGGAGGTGACAGGCCTGGCTGCGCTCTGCGTCTTCAGCGCCTCGTTCTCCGCGAGCAGGGCTTCGGTATCCCCGGCGGCAGCGCGCACGGCTTCCGACTCGGCGCGCGTCTGCGCCAACTGCCGCCAGAGAAAAATATTCAACCCCACGCTCGCCATCAGCGCCATGCCGGCCAGTAGGTTCGTCGCTTTCATTGTTTCGCGCCCCGCATCGCCACCCTGAGACTCCTCGCTCCAGTCCGTCGGTGCTTGGTGTTGATTTGGATTTGGGATTTGTAATTTCCGCACTTCAGTGCGGCTGGTGTTCCTGAATGTATTCCTGCTTCAACCCCAACTGCTCGGGCGCGTGGAGGACCAGCATCTTCATCCGGCTGTCGGACGGGACGGTGCTCGCGGTCAGCTTCGACACCACGATCATCAGGATGATCGCCAGCGGCACGGCCCAGATGGCGGGTTGTTCGCAGAGGATTCTTAGCAGCGGATGCGCGGCCCAGAAATCATTCAGCGGCGCGAAGCCGGAGAAGAGTTTCCCCATCGGGCCTTTGTCGAGGGCGAGGTTGCTGAAGTTCGTCAGCGCGGCGGCGACCAGTGCGCAGACGCCGCCCACCAACATGCCGACGGCGGCGCCCTTCATCGTCAGCTTGCGCCACCAGACGGCCATGAAGAGCAGGGGGAAGTAACTCGCCGCCGCGATGGCGAACGCCTGGCCGACCATGAAATTGATCTCCAACGGTTCCACGAACGAGCCGAGCACGATGGCCACGCCGCCGATCAGCACCGCACCGATCTTGAACATTCTCATGCGCTGCTCGGGCGTGGATTTCGGGCGCAGGATTCTTCCGTAAACGTCGTGGGCCAGCGCGCCGGTCATGCTCACGAGCAACCCGCTGAACGTGCTCATGAAGGCCGCGAACGCGCCCGCGCAGGTGATGCCCGAGAGAATGCTCCCGAGCGGCGCGTATTTCTCATTCAGCAGACGCGGCAGTTCGAGGACGATTTTGTCCGTCCCTTTCGCGCCGAGTCCGTTGTAGAGGTCGGGCAGGAGGTTGCGCCCGATGACGCCGAAGACCGGCGGGAAGACGTAGAACACGCCGATGAGAATCATCACCCACATGGTC
>JANOQV010000179.1:0-2252 GCA_031414955.1 Pedosphaera sp.
TGACCGCGCTGCAACGCGCCTGTCCCTTCCCGCTGCTCGTGCATCAGGTGGAGATCAGCCTCGACCATCTGGAGCGCTTTCACGACGGCACGCTTGACCAGTGTCTGGCCGAGCAAATCGTGCCGCTGGCCTGGAGTCCGCTGGCTGGCGGGCGTCTCTCTGACGTGCTGCCCATCGACATCAACAGCCCTGACCACGCGCGGCGCATCGGCGTGCGCGAGACGCTCGACGACATCGCGCGCGACCACGGGGTGAAACGCACCCTCGTGGCGCTGGCCTGGCTGTTGCAACATCCGGCGAAGATCATTCCCATCATCGGCAGCGCCAAGCCCGAGCACATCCGCGAAGCAGCGCAGGCCGATGCAGTTCGGCTCTCGCGGGACGAGTGGTACCGGCTGATGGAGGCGGCGCGCGGGGAGCGGCTGCCTTAATTGTGGATTTCAAATGGCTGATTTCAGATTGAACCTGTGAGCACACCACACGCAACGAACGACACGCCCCGCGCCCTCGGCTATCGCATGCCCGCCGAGTGGGAACGCCACGCCGGCACTTGGTTTTCCTGGCCGCGTCCGGAAGGCATCAGCTTCCCCGGCAAGTACGACACGGTGCCGCCAGTTTATGCCGAGCTGATCAAGCACCTCGTGCAAGTCGAAGACGTCCACGTCAACGTCTGGCACGCCGAGATGGAGGCCTGGGTGCGCGAGCTTCTGCGCAAAAACGGCACGCCGCTGGAGCGCGTGGCCTTCCACCACTTCCCCGCCTACGAACCGTGGTGCCGCGATCATGGACCCATCTTTCTTGTGCGCGAGCGCGAGGGACAACACGAGCGCGCCATCGTCGATTGGGGCTACAACGCCTGGGGCGGCAAGTATCCGCCCTTTGATCTGGATGACGCCGTGCCGCAGCACATCGCGAAGCTGCGCGGGCTGCCGCTCTTCTCGCCCGGCATCGTCATGGAAGGCGGCTCCATCGAGGTGAACGGCTGCGGCACGCTGCTCACCACTGAGGCGTGTCTGTTGAACCCGAACCGCAACCCGCACTTGAACCAGGCGCAGATCGAGCAATACCTCCGCGACTACCTGGGCGTGACGAACATCCTCTGGCTCGGCGACGGCATCGTGGGCGACGACACGGACGGTCATGTGGATGATCTGACGCGCTTCGTGAATCCCACGACCGTCGTGACCGTGGTGGAGGAAGACCCGGCGGATGAGAATTACGAAATCCTGCAGGACAATCTCCGTCGGCTCCGCACCCTGCGCGATCAGGATACGCGTCCGTTGCGCGTGGTGGAACTGCCCATGCCGCGCCATCTCGAACATGACGGCCAGCGCCTGCCCGCCAGCTACGCCAATTTTTACATCGCCAACGGACTCGTGCTCGTGCCGACCTACCGCGACCCGAACGACCGCCGCGCGCTGGACATTCTCCAGCGCGAGTTCCCGGACCGGCGCGTGGTGGGCGTGGATTCCATGGAACTGATCTGGGGCCTCGGCTCCTTCCACTGCATCAGCCAGCAGGAACCGGCGTGAAGATGGGGAAAGAATTTTAACCACGGATGGACACGGATGAACACGGATAGGTTGGGGTTTGAGTGGTCAGAGAGCTGATGTGAACAAGGTCTTCATCCGTGTGAATCCGTGTCCATCCGTGGTTAAAAAGTTTTCGAGTCCCCGGCTTCGACCGAGCGGCCTGTTCCGGCCCGAAACAAAATTTCTCTCCCTCGCGGAGCAAATGCGCTTCACTCCCGTCCAAGACATTATGAAACGGATTTTCAATTTCGCGGCGGCCGGATTGCTGGCCGGCTTTCTTGGCCTCTCGGTGGCGCAGGCCCGCGTCAAACTCGTCGCCCTGCCCGAGCGCGCCCGCGTCGTCGTCTCGCTCAGCAACCCCGACGCCACGCTCGTCGAGGAGGAGCGGCTCATCACGCTCCAGAAGGGCGTCAACAAGGTGGATTTCTCCTGGCGCGGCGTAAACATTGACGGCACCAGCATCCAGGTCCGCCCGCTCACCCATCCCGCCGACGTGAAGGTGCTGAACACGAGTTATCCGCCCAACGAGAACGCGCTCATCTGGGAAATTGCCAGTCCCGCCGCGCAGGAGGAGCGTGTGCGCATCTCCTATCTCATCACCGGTACCGCAGAGTTGCCGTTCACCAACCAGTTCGAGGACTCCATTACCCTGCAAGGAGTGGCCTATCTGCTCGGCCACGGCATAAATATTGGAGCCACGCTGGAGCCGGGAGAACCCAA
>JANOQV010000180.1:0-32775 GCA_031414955.1 Pedosphaera sp.
TTGTTTGCCAACCAGTGCGGAGCGCGGCGTTTACGCCGCTTCACCGTTCGTAAGCCCGCTGGTCAATCGATCCGTCATCGCCCGCTTGGACGCTGAAGCGGCCTGAAGGCCGCGATCCAAGAACAGTGTCAAGATGCGCCCTCAGAAGTCTCCTGCCCACCAAATCCATTGACGACCGCAACAGGTGGATGTTACCTCACGCCGGTCACACTATTAGAAGTGGCTTTGCTATGCGGTGCCCAAAATGCCAATGCGCGGACGACAAAGTGATCGATTCCCGATCATCGCGCGAGGGTACCACCATTCGACGCCGACGCGAGTGCCTCAAGTGCGCCCACCGCTTCACCACCTACGAGGAGATTGAAAAGCCCGGCCTGCTCATGGTCTTGAAGCGCGATGGCCGGCACGAGGATTTCACCCGCGAGAAGCTGTTGCTCAGTCTGCAACGCGCCTGTCAGAAACGACCCGTCACGCCGGTGTCCATCAAGGAACTGGCCGACAAGATTTACAACGACCTGGCCGCCAGCCACGAAGCCGAGGTCACTTACCGTGAAATCGGCGAACGCGTCATGGAAGGGCTGCGCGACCTCGATAAGGTCGCCTACATCCGCTACGCCAGCATCTACCGGCAGTTTGAGGAGCCGGACGAATTCCTGAGCGAAATCAAAAAACTCGAGAAGCCGCATGATACACTTACGATCCGATTGCCTGGTGTTTGAGATGAGCAACGGCGAGAAAATCCCCTGCTCGGCTGCGTCCGTCACCGTCGAGTTGATGGGCAACGCTGCGGATTTGGTGGATCGCGAAATCGTGCAGAATGCGGCCGCGGCCGTGCTGTATTACTTCCAGAATGATCTCCACCGCACCACTGTCACCGTGGGCGAATTCACCGAGGCCCTCGAAACCGCCCTGCGCGGCCTCGGCCTGCAAGTCTCGTGCGACACGTCGCAACCAGTGGCCCGCGCGGTGGAGGCCGATCTCTGCCGGTTCGCGGCGGAAGCGGGCAAGGCATTCGAGTTGGGCTTTTTTGCCCGGCTGCGCGAGGAGGTTCGCAAGGAGTTGAACAACGCGCCGCAATTGATTCGCTTCTCCGGACTGCGCCGTTGCGTGAAGCAACTCGCCGGCGCGCGCCGCTGGTGCCCGCGCTGCGAAAAGCTCAGTGACCACATTGTGGAGTATCTGCGCGGCTGTGTGAGCAGTGAGAATCCGGCCAAGCCCTGCGGGATGCTGGTGGTGTGATTTTGAATTTGGAACTCAGGAATGAAGGCCGTCTGAGATTTCCTTTCCTGCGTTCCTGAGTTCCAAATTGAAAACCTCCCGCCCCGACCTACACTCGACCTATGACCCTCTTCGAGAAAATCGCCGCGCGGGAAATTCCCGCCGTCATCGCCTACGAGGACGACCTCGTCATCGCCTTCCACGACATCAATCCCAAGGCGCCCACGCATGTGCTCATCGTGCCGAAGAAACCCATTCCATGTATCGCCGGGGCCACGGAGGAGGATGAACGAGTGCTCGGACATCTGCTGCTGAAGGCCGCGCAGGTGGCCAAGCAACTCGGCATCGACGACAGCGGCTATCGGCTCGTGATCAACAACGGTCCCGACGCCGGCGAATCCGTGCCGCATCTGCACTGCCACATCTTCGGCGGACGGCGGCTGGGCTGGCCGCCGGGGTGAGGGAGTGAGTCAGTAATCAGTTATGCCAAAGTCAGGCATCAAGATCGTGTCCGACACACCAGGAATTGGACCGGAGTTGAAGAAGGGGGATCGAGTGCGCCTCATTTATGATATTCAACTCAATCGTGGGGACTTTCTGGCCAAGGACCAAGAGACGGTGTTCAAGGTTGGAGATCGTAACTTCGTCGCTGGATTCAGATACGGTTTGGAGGGCATCCGTGTCGGTGGGACTCGCCGGTTCAGTGCCAGCCCACATCTCTGCTACCGCGACACCGAATTAGCCAGGATTCCAAAGAGCGCCGTGCTCATTTTCGACATCAAGAACGTGGAGATTTTGGCCTGACAGGATCGTGCCGGCGACATTTCGCCATCCGATTTCCGCTCACGCCACAATCACCCGCAGCGCCCGCCGCTCCACCCCAAATGTCACCGGCAGGGGCGCGACATTCTCCCCGTCGAGTTGAAAGGGAATCGGCTGGGCGCACTTGAGTTCAAGTCGCGGGCCGCGCAACTGGAGGGTGTGGCCGCCGCTGTGGAATTCGTTGGTCAACAGCCCCCAGCCACCCCGCGCCGCGCTGATCAGATTCACGCGGGGATAAACGACCGCCTCAAGGATGCCGTCCTCCAAGTCCGCCTGGGGAAACATGTTGAACCGGCCACCATAAAACCGGCCGTTGCCAATCAGCACCATCTGGCCATGCACCGTCTCCTGGCCGTTGCTCACCTCAATGGGCGGCAAGTTTTCCGCCAGCGCCTGAAAGCCGGCCACCACGTAGGAAAGAAAACCGAGGCGCTTCTTGAGTTCCCAGTTCACCAGTTCCACGGCGCGCGAATCGAGACCGGCACCAGCCAACTGGGCGAAGTAGCGTCGCTGCGCGCGGCCGCCGGCGATGTAGCTGGCCCACGGCGCGTCGATGAGCCGGTCGTGGCCCCGCTGGATGGCTGACCACGCGCCGGCGAAGTCCTGCGGCAGATTCAGTTCCTTCGCGAAGACATTCACCGTCCCGAGCGGCAGCACACCCAACCGCACCCGGCTCAAGCCATCCGCATCCGCGATGCCGTTCAGCACTTCATTGAGCGTCCCGTCGCCGCCCGCTGCGACCACCGTCTCGAAGCCTTCCCGCACGGCTTCCGCGCCCAGCCGTCGTGCATCGCCCGCGCGCTGGGTCGGCTTAAACGCGGCCTCGCGGGACAATGCACCCAGTTGCGCCTGCAAGTGCCGGGCTTTGTCGCCACGCGCGACGGGGTTGAAGATGACGCAGATTTTCATCGGCTGTAATCGGGGGCCAAGCTCCAAAGTCCAAGGTCCGAAGTCGAGAGTGCAACGTGCCCCCGGCATCCTGCCGGGTCGGGGCTTCCTGACATCCGAAGCATGCTCGCAGGTTTGTGAATCACCGCCCGGCGGGACGCCGGGGGCACGTTTCCGCTTTGCGGCCCAGCCTCTTTCCGCGAAGATCCGCCCCCGTGAATCGCGCCGTGTTTCTGGATCGGGACGGGACCATCATCGAGGACAAGGATTACCTCCATCGTCCCGAAGAAGTGGTCATCTATCCCGGCGTTGGCCCAGCGTTAAAGCGGCTTCAGGATGCGGGGTTCAAGCTCATCATCGTGACCAATCAATCCGGGGTGGGGCGCGGCAAGTTCCCGATCGAGGATGTGCATCGCGTCCACGAGCATCTGCTCGCCCAACTGGCCAAGGACGGTGTGCGCTTCGAGAAAATCTACATTGCGCCCGAGGCTCCCGACGCCCCAAGCCGTGGTCGCAAGCCCTCGCCGCAGTTCCTCTTCGACGCCCGCGACGAGTTTGGCCTCGACCTCGCGCAGAGTTACATGATTGGCGACAAACTCATCGATCTGGAGTGCGGGTGGAACGCCGGGGTGAAGCAAAGCATCCTCGTCCGCACCGGCTACGGCTCGAAAGTGGAAGCCAAAGGCGGGACAATGAACGCTGCCATCGTCGATGGCTTGCCAGCAGCAGCAACCTTGATTCTCAATTCACAGCAACAATGAAGATCATCGGCATCATCCCGGCGCGCTACGCCTCGACCCGGTTTCCCGGCAAACCGTTGCATCCCATCGCTGGAAAGCCGCTCATCCAGCACGTCGTCGAGCAGTGCCGGAAGGCGAGGTCGCTGAGTGAAGTGATTGTGGCCACCGATGACGAACGCATCGCCGCCGTGGCCCGGCAATTTTGCCGCGTGGAGATGACTCGTGCCGACCATCCCAGTGGCTCGGATCGCATCGCAGAGGTGGCGGCGCGTTGCGTTTGCGACGCGGTGGTGAACATCCAGGGCGACGAACCATTGATTGACCCGGCGGTGATTGACGCGGTGGCCGGCGCGCTCGTCAGCCACGAAATGTCCACCGCCGCCACGGCCCTTCGCAGCGGCGAGGAATACGATTCGCCCAACGTGGTGAAAGTCGTTGTCAGCCATTCAGGCCGCGCCCTATATTTTTCCCGGCGCACGATTCCGTTTGTCCGAGAGGCCGCCAGTCGTTCGAGCAGCGAACCGTTGGCGGCGTTTCCTTTTTTGAAGCATCTCGGCCTTTATGGATACCGGCGCGAAACGCTGCTCCGGCTGGTGAAGTTCGCGGTGTCGCCGCTGGAAAACGCGGAGAAACTGGAGCAGTTGCGGGCGCTCGAAAACGACATCCCGATCGCGGTCGTGCAGGTGAATTACGACAGCGTAGGCGTGGATGTGCCGGGGGATGTGGCGCGGGTGGAACGATTGTTGGCAGCCAGTTAAAAGGTTGAAGGGTTGAAAAGTTGAAGAGGCGAACAGAGCGCCGATGGTCGTGCATCTTTCAACTCTTTAACCCTTCAACCCTTCAACCAATTTTTGACATGAAATATATTTTCGTGACAGGCGGTGTGGTGAGTTCGCTGGGCAAGGGACTGACGGCGGCGGCGCTCGGCACCCTGCTGGAGAACCGAGGCCTCAAGGTCACGCTCCAGAAGTTCGACCCCTACCTCAACGTCGATCCCGGCACCATGTCGCCCTATCAGCATGGCGAAGTGTACGTGCTGAACGACGGCGCCGAGACCGACCTCGACCTCGGCCATTACGAGCGGTTCACCAACGTCAGCCTGACGCGGCTGAACAACCTGACCAGCGGGCAAGTTTATCAGACGGTGCTGAACAACGAGCGCGAGGGAAAATATCTCGGCAAAACCGTGCAGGTGATTCCGCACGTCACCGACGAGATCCAGGCGCGCATCCATCAGCTCGCCGAGCGATCCAAGGCCGACGTGATGATCACCGAGATCGGCGGCACTACCGGCGACATCGAGGGACTGCCCTTTCTCGAAGCCATCCGCGAATTCGCGCTCGAGGTTGGGCCGCACAACGCCATTTTCATCCACGTCACCTACGTGCCCTTCATCAAGGCCGCCGGTGAGTTGAAGACCAAGCCCACGCAGCAATCCGTGGCCAAGCTCCGCGAAATCGGAATCACTCCGCAAATCCTCGCCTGCCGCTGCGAGTACCCGCTCGACAAGGAACTGCGCCAGAAGATCTCGATGTTCTGCAACGTGCCTTTCGAGGCCGTGATCGAGGTCAAGGACGTGGACCACTCCATTTATGAGCTGCCGCTCATGCTCCAGCGCGAGCGCATGGACGAAATTGTCTGCCGCCTCCTCCACCTCGACACCCCGGTGGCCAACATGGCGCACTGGCAGGAAATCGTCCGCAAGCTCATCGCGCCGGCGCACCGCGTCCGCATTGGCGTGGTCGGCAAGTACATCGAGCTGCAGGACGCCTACAAATCAGTGTACGAGGCGGTGATTCACGGCGGCATCGCCAACGACTGCGGCGTGGAAATCGTGAAGCTCGACGCCGAGGACATTGAGCGCCAGGGGCCGGAGAATGTTTTGAAAGGCTTGGGCGGCATCCTCGTCCCCGGCGGATTTGGAGAGCGCGGCATCGAGGGAAAAATTCTCGCGGCCAAATACGCGCGTGAAAACAAGGTGCCCTACCTCGGCCTCTGCCTAGGCATGCAGATCGCGACCATCGAGTTCGCGCGCCACGTGCTCAAGCTGGAGAAGGCGCACTCGGCGGAATTCGATCCCAAGTCGCCGCACCCCGTCATCGCGCTCCAGGAAGATCAGAAGTCCGTGACCAAGAAGGGCGGCACCATGCGCCTCGGCCTCACGGCCTCGCAGCTCAAGCCCGATACGCTGGCAGTGAAGCTCTACGGAGCCTTCGTCATCCACGAGCGCCACCGCCACCGCTTCGAGTTCAACAACAAGTATCGCGAGCAGTTCGAGCAGGCGGGCTTCGTCCTCAGCGGCACCACGCCCGACGGCAAGCTGGTGGAGATCATCGAGATTCCGGGACATCCATTCTACATCGCGTCGCAGTTCCATCCCGAGTTTCAGAGCAAACCGCACCAGCCGCATCCGCTCTTCAAGGGCTTCATTGCCGCAGCCCACGCGTTCATCCACCACCGACCGCTTTAGATTTTAGAGTGGTTGCCAGCCATAACTTCCAACGGCCGTGAGGAGTGGCAGGGCGTGGGTCCCTTGCCGCACGCCGGAATCGGAGGAGATCTCTTGAGCTGGCTCACGCCTGACTCCGGCGCGCTGGACACCCCAGTTCGCGGCCCGTCTGGTCAACAATTGGGTCGAGAGGAAGCCCGTTAGGTTAGTTGCCTGACTCTGCGCTTGCGGCGTCTTCCAGGATTGAGACAGAATTCGCCGCCTAAAATTATGCCTGAAGCATTTCCAAAAATTGACGCGATTCGCTACGAAGGACCGAAGTCCAAGAACCCGCTCGCCTTCAAACATTACAACCCAGCCCAGAAGGTCGAGGGCAAGACGATGGAAGCACACCTGCGCTTCTCCGTCGTGTACTGGCACACCATGTGTGGCGGCGGCGCGGACATGTTCGGGATGCCGACGGCGATTCGTCCGTGGGAAAAAAGCCTGAAGGGTCTCGACCTCGCCAAGGCCCGCGTACCGGTCTTCTTTGAAATCACCCAGAAACTCGGCGCGCCCTATTACGCTTTCCACGACCGCGACATCGCGCCGCACGGCAAGACCCTGCGCGAATCGAACCAGCATCTCGACACCATCGTGAGCCTGCTCAAGGAGCAACAGAAGCGGACCGGCATCAAGCTGCTCTGGGGCACGGCGCAGTTGTTCGTCCATCCGCGCTTCGCCCACGGCGCGAGCACGAGCTGCAACGCCGACGTGTTCGCCTTCGCCGGCGCGCAGGTGAAGAAGGCGCTCGAAGTGACGCACGAACTCGGCGGCGAAGGCTACACCTTCTGGGGCGGTCGCGAAGGCTACTCCACGCTTTGGAACACCGACATGAAGCGTGAACTGGATCACCTCGCCAAGTTCCTGCACATGGCGGTGGACTATAAAAAGAAGATCGGCTTCAAAGGCCAGTTCTACATCGAGCCGAAACCGAAGGAGCCGACCAAGCACCAGTACGATTCGGATGCGGCGGCCTGCTTGAACTTCCTCCGCGAATACGACCTCATCGATCACCTCAAGCTGAACCTGGAGACGAACCACGCCACGCTGGCCGGTCATTCCATGCAGCACGAGATGGAAGTGGCGGGCGCAGCCGGCGCGCTCGGCAGCATCGACGCCAACACGGGTGACCTGCTCCTGGGCTGGGACACGGATCAATTCCCGACGGACATTTACCTCACCACCCAGTGCATGTTGACCATCTTGAAATATGGTGGCCTGACGACAGGCGGCGTGAACTTCGACTCCAAGGTGCGCCGTGAGAGCTTCGAGCCGGACGACTTGTTCCACGCCCACATCGGCGGCATGGACGCCTTCGCCCGCGGCCTGAAGATCGCCGCCGCCATTCGCAAGGACGGACGCCTCGCTGACTTCGTGAAGCAGCGTTACGCCTCGTGGGACAAGGGCCTTGGCAAGAGCATCGAGCAGGGCAAGGAAACTTTTGAGTCCCTCGAAGCCTACATGCTGAAGAAGGGCGAAGCCGATGCGAACACCAGCGGCCGGCAGGAATTTCTGGAGAACCTGATCAACGAGTTCATCTGAGCCTCATTGCAGGGACGCGGTCCATGCGTCCCTATCTGAATCTCAAGCGGCGGTCTTCGGACCGCCGCTTTTGTCATTCCCAGCATGCAATTCACTTGCGGCCCGCAAGGCGCCAACCGTGAAAACCATCGGATAGAGCCGCTCATAGTACCAGAGCTTGGCGAAGTAGAAGCCGAGGGGCGAGGGATCATGCCACGCGCCACTTTCCACCGCGTGCGCCAGCCAGGAGACACCACGCGCCAGAGCGGTTGCAACTTTCTCTGGAGATGAAACCCATGCCTTCAACACCTGGGCCAGGGCTGAGGTGGCCAGCGCCGTTTCTTCCACCGTGGAAGGTGTGCCCGCCGCGCCACCCCAGCCGCCGTCTTCATTCTGTATCGCGGCCAGCCATTCCACTGCATGGATCTCGGCGCATCGTGTTCCGACTCCCCCAAGTCCGGTCGCGTGCAAGGCGGCCAGCGCCGGTATCACACGGCCCGTGCCGTAAACAAGATTCTCTTCCGTGGTCGCGTGCTGATTTCCAAACCAGAGCGGCGCCCAGACTCCCGGTTCACGTTGCTGTTTCAGCAGGAACCGGGTGGCCCGGTGGATCGCGTGTCGCAGTCTCGGTTGGAGGACGGCGGGCAGATGATTCCGCCACGCCAGCCATGCCCGGATCGCATGCGCCGTGATGTCCGCGCTGCTTCGGTCGAACGGCAGCGCGCCCCAACCGCGGCAGAAGGTCGGGATGCCGCCGTCGCGGTTTTGCAAGTCGAGCAGCCAGCGGATACCCGCTTCCGCCGCGCGTTGGCCATCGGCGATTTGCGATTGGCTCTGGCTGGGGTGCAACTTTGCCAGCGCCAGAAGCGCCCCCGCCGTGTCATCCGCGTCCGGCACGCCACCAGGCAAGTCTGTCCACGCCCAACCGCCGGGTGCGGCGTGGGTGTAGGGGTGCTCGGTGCGGTATTGCTGTTTCAACAACCACTCGCTCGTCGATGGGCCATCGCCGAGAGCCGACGGCGGCAGCGCGTCGATGGCCAGCGTCGTACACCATGTTGAGAGATTCGTATCGATGGGCCAACTGCCATCGGTGCGCTGGGATTTCAGCAGGAAGTCCAACCCGCGCTGCGTGACGACATGATTCGCCTGCCCGCTCGCAGCCAGACTCATGGTCACGAAACTCGTCAGCGGTGTCGCTTCGAGGAATCCGCCATTGCTGGGCTGAATCTCCGTGAGCTTGCTCAAAGTCATGCCGCGCGTTGCGTTGCGGACCAACCGCGCAAACGGATTGCGCGACGGCGCGTGAACGTGCCGCGCCTGCCCGATGGCGATGAGGGCCGGCAGCGCGTAGCTCACCACCGGCAGTCGCAGCGCGGCAAAGAGTTGATGCGGACACGCCGCCAGTTCAAAGGGCAGCGGGATGACGTGCTCCCACGCCGCGCGTCCTTCCCCCAACCGCCCGGCCAACGCGCACATGGTCAGGATAGGAACGGAGAAAGTCCGGTCCTTTCCGTAGCGGGCAATGATGGCGGCGGCGAGCTGGTCCGGGGCGATGCTCCCGGCTTTTTCCGTCAGCCACCGTTCTGCTTTGCGGATCGTTGTGGCAAATTCTTCATCAGCACCCGACGCGCCGAAGGCCGCCCAGCACAGGGTCGTCGTGCTGATGTTGCTCAGGCTCTTGGTTGTGTCGCCCCAACCACCGTCGGCGTTCTGATGGTCGGCCAGCCACTTCAGCCCGGTCTGGATTGAGGATTGAGGATTGAGGATTGAGGATTTGAGATTGCCGCCGTGCCTCAACGCCACGGCCAGCGCCGTCACCGCCGTCGCTGTCGAAAGCGCGCTGCTGCTCAGTTCACCTTCCCAGAATCCGCCGGCATTGCGTAGCGCCAGCAGTTCCGCCGTCGCTTTCGCAAGCGCGGTTTGAAGACGGACGGCATCAACGGTCGCTGCGGGCACGGCGCGAGTGTGTGAAATGACGCTGCGGTACACCAGCAACATGCGGGCGTCCGACCCCGAACAGATGCTGGTTAGCGCAGCGCCGTGGCCCCGGCGAGATCGAGGCACACACCCTCTTTGGTGCTGCGGACGAAGATGCGACCGTGGGCCAGGGACGGGCTGGACCAGCACTTGCCGGTGACGACTTTGGCGCGGGAGAGTTCCTGATAAGCCTTGGGGTTTGCCGCCACGGTGACGATCTCGCCCTTGTCGTTGAGTGCGAGCACGGTGTCGCCCGCAAGGATCACCTGGCCCGCGCCGAAGTTCGGCTGGGACCACTTCACCTGGCCAGTGGCAAGTTCCACGCACTTGAGCGGGCCGGTGCCGTATTCCTTGAAACTGAACATGCCATAAAGATGGCCCTGGAAATAAACTGGAGTGCTCCAGTGATTGGCCACGGGCTGATTGCCGGCGGTGCGCCAAAGCTCGGTGGCTTTCCAGTCGCCGCCCTCGCGGCTGACCTTAACCGCTGTGGCCCCGACGCCGTAACCAGCCGCGCAATACACGATGTCCCCGCCGACCACGGGCGAGGCCGCGGTCGAGACACTGTATTTGAAAGGGTGTTTCCACAGGAGCTTCCCGTCGGCCGGATTCACCGAGACCAGCCCAGACTGGGTGAAGAAAATAATCTGCTTCGTGCCGAGCAGCGTGGCGACGATGGGCGTGGCGTGGGTGATCTTTTCATCGTGCGACTTCCAAGCAACCTTGCCGGTGTCCTTTTCAAACGCGAGCAACGATTCGCCCGGCCCGCCGCCACCCACGAATACAAGGTTGCCTTCGACGAGCGGAGAGGCCGCGTTTTGCCACGAGATGTTGCGGCCGGCGTGCTCCTTGATCAGATCATGCGACCAAACACTCTGGCCGCTGGCTGCGTCAAAACAGGCCACGACGAGTTTGGCCGAGACGACATACACACGATTGCCATCGACGCTGGGCGTGGAGCGCGGGCCGTCGCCGCCCTTGTTGTCCTCGGTGCCGGATTGTCCGCCATCGCCAACTTTGATGCCGCCGAGCGGTTGCGCCCATAGTTCCTTGCCGGAACCAGCGTCGAGGGCGAGCAGGGTCTCACGCGGTGCGCCCTCAAAATCTCGCATGATGAGGGTGAAGGCGCGCGCCCCGCCGACGGCGAAGGAACTGAACCCGTCGAGAGTGGGCACGCGCCAGAGCGCCTTGGGTCCGCCGGCCGGGAAAGTCTTTTGTATTTTGTCGGGAGTGCTGCGGTCGGCATTCGGTCCGCCGTACTGAGGCCAGTCGGCGGCAGAGAGCGAGAGCGCGGCGCAAACCACAGAAGCGGCGTGACATATTTTCATGGGGCTGGATTCGAGAGTCTGGGGCTGATTTTAGCAATGGATTTTTGCCGGGCGCGGAGCACGGCGGGTGCGCGCAAAGAAGGATCGCCGAAGAACCGCTCCGCTCTTAACGTCTGCCCATCCATGAAATCGCGTGCTCTGATCCTTTCGCTGACGCTTTTGTGCCTGCCCGCCGCCTTCGCGGCCACCACGGCACTGTTTGAAGGCCAGTCGTTTACCGGTTGGGAGGGTGAGACGAATTCGGTCTGGCGCATTCGCGAGGGCGCGATTGTGGGCGGCTCGTTGCAGGGCAATCCGCGCAATGAATTCCTCGCCACGCGCACGAGCTACAAGAACTTCCGCTTGCGGCTGGAATACAAACTGGTCGGCACGGAAGGCTTCGTGAATGGCGGCGTGCAGTTCCGCAGCAAGCGCATCGCACAGCCCCCGAATGAGATGTCCGGGTTCCAGGCTGACATCGGCGCGGGCTACTCCGGCTGCCTCTATGATGAATCGCGCCGCAACAAGATGCTCGCGATGGCAGACACGAATCTGGTCGCGCGCGTGGAGAAGCCCGGCGACTGGAACAGCTACGAAATCGTGGCCCGGGGCGCGGAGATTCAGCTTTCGCTCAATGGCCAGCGCACGGCCTCCTATGTGGAGCGGACAGCGGGCATTGATACGGATGGATTCATCGCGCTCCAGATTCACGGCAACTGCAAGGCGGAGATAGCCTTTCGCAACATCACCATTGAGGAACTGTCCGCGCCAACGGTGCCGACCGAGAGCGACATTCTCGGGCGCTTCGGCACCGGTCAGCCAAGCCCATCCATCGCGCCGTTCCCGCAGGGGAAATTCGTTCTCGGCGAGAAGGAAACGCTCGTCCTCGTTGGCCAGGAGAACTTCGTGCGCGACCAGAAGGCGGGCGAGATCGAGGCGCAACTAGTCTCGACCTACGCCGCGAAGCAGCCGCGCTTCCGGTCCATGGCCTGGGAGGCGGACACGGTTTACGAGCAGTGGCGTGACTTGAACTTCGGTTCGTGGCCCCGACAGATCGAAGCGGCCGGCGCAACCATCGTGGTGGCGCAATTCGGGCAGATGGAGGCGCTCGATGGCCCGGCGCGATTGCCTGAATTCATCGCGGCCTATCATCGGCTGCTTGATCAATTCTCGGTGCGTACTCGGCGGCTGGTGCTGGTATCGCCTACGCCGTTCGAGAAGCCGCTCGCCTCGCACGCTCCCGACCTTACACAGCGCAACGGCGACGTGGCCGCTTACGCCAACGCCGTGCGCGACCTCGCGAAGCAACGCGGCGCGGTCTTCGTGGATTTGTTCGCTCCCATCGCGCTGCGCAAGTCCGGCCAGCGTCTGACCGAGGACGGCATTCACCTGACGGAATCCGGCTTGCGCGACGTGGCCGCCATCATCGCGAAGCAACTCGGCGCGGAGGAGAATCTGTCCGCGAGCATGACTCCGTTGCGCGAGGCCATCGTGGAGAAGAACCGCCTCTGGTTCGACAGCTGGCGCCCAGCCAACTGGTCGTTCGTCTATGGCGACCGTGTTTCCCAAACTTACGCGAAGGCGTCCGGCACCGAACCGTCGCTGAAGGAAGCCTTCGAGAAATATCGCCCGCTGGTGGACGCAGCGGACAAGCGCATCCACGCACTGGCCAGCGGAGCGCCGAGCATTGCTCGGCCCGAACAGCCAGCCGTCTCCAGCGCAGCAACGAACGAATCCAAAGCACTCACCCCCGAGGAACAACTCGCCACCTTCACCCTCGCGCCCGGTTACGAAGTAAACCTGTTCGCCTCCGAGCGCGACGGCGTGGTGAAGCCCACGCAGTTCTCTTGGGACGAAAAGGGCCGGCTCTACGTGGCTTGCTCGCCGACTTATCCGCAATCCCGCGCGAGCGCCAAGCCCGCCGATTACATCCTCGTGCTGGAAGACACCGACGGCGACGGCAAGGCCGACAAGTCGTGGAAGTTCGCCGAGGGCCTGACCATGGTGCAGGGCGTCGAGCCGGGTGAGGGCGGCGTCTTCGTTTGCGACTTTGATCAGATTCTTCACTTCCGCGACACCGATGGCGACGGTCGCGCGGATGTGCGGCGCGTGGTGATGAGCGGGTTCGGCATTGGCGACACTCATCAGCTTGTGAACTCCATCACGCACGGGCCGGACGGCAGCCTGTGGTTCTCGCAGGGACTGCACGCCTTCTCGCGCGTGGAGACACCGTGGGGCGTGGCCCGGCTGGATCGCGCGGCGGTCTGGCGGATGCGCCCGCGCCAGTTGCGACTCGATGGCTTCTTCGGCGGCGGCATGGCGGGCGCAAATTGCTGGGGCGTGGCCTTCGACGACTTCGGCCAGGTCTTCCACAAGTCCGGCGATCGCCCGCAAGGTTATTGGACCGTGCCCGGCATGGTGCGCGGCGCGAATCCGAGCGGGAGCGGTTCGGCCACTTCCGCCGACGTCTCGTACGCCAATTCGCCGGAGCAATATCACTCCGTCGGCCCGCTCTTCGACACGTCGCCCAAGACCACGGCGCTCGACATCATCGGCACGCGCGCGATGCCCGACGACATTCAGGGCTGCGCACTTATTGGCGGCTACTTCGGCGCGGTGGTGGAGTTGCATCGCTTTCACGACGCCGGTTCAGGTTTCAAAACGACTCAGTTGCCCAAGTTGATGACGTCCTCCAACAGCTCCTTCCGCCCGGTGGATGTGAGCGTGGGGCCGGACGGCGCGATCTATCTGGCCGACTGGTTCAATCCGGTGATCGGCCATTACCAGACCAGCTACGCCGACCCGCGCCGCGACAAGACCCGCGGCCGCGTCTGGCGCATCACCGCCAAAGGCCGCGCGCCGATCAAGCAGCCGAATCTCGCGGCGATGAAACCCGCCGAGTTGCTGGAACAACTGCGCTCGCCCGAACGCTGGACGCGTTACCAGGCCAAGCGCCTGCTGTTCGATGCGCCGAGTGCGGAAGTGCTGAAGGCAGCCGACGCGTTCGTCGCGGGAATCGTCACCCGGACGCCAGCAGATGAACCGATACTGGTTGAAGTGACCGGCGTGTTTGAAGCTCACGAAGCCGTGCGGCCGGCCCTGGTCCATCGGATGCTCGGCGCGGAGGACGCGCGGGTGCGCGCTTACGGCGCCCGCGTGGCCGGCATGTGGGCCGGAGAATGGCCGGGCGCGCTGGAATCACTGCGGGGCACGGTGCGCGACGCTCATCCGCGTGTGCGCCTGGAATCCGTAGTTGCTGCGAGCTACGTGCCCAAGGCCGAGGCCGTGGAAGTGGTCGCCGCCGCCGTGGACCAGCCGCGCGATCCGTTTCTCGACTACGCCATCCGGGCCAGCGCCCGTGCGCTCCAACCGCGCTGGGCTTCCGCCTTCGCCGCGAACAAGCTTACGCTCGCGAGCGCCACGCAGACCGATTACCTGCGCAAGTTGCTCGGCACGCCGCCTAAGCCGCCCTCACCCGGACAGGAACTGTATGAGATGGCCTGCCTGCCCTGCCATCAGCCCGAGGGCAAAGGGCTGCCCGGCGTTTATCCACCGCTCGTCGGGAGCGAGTGGCTGCGTGGCGACACGACGCGCCTGATCAAAATTCTCCTGCACGGCCTCAGCGGTCCCATCACCGTCGCCGGCCAGACCTTTGGCAATCGCCCGGATTCCATTGTCATGCCCTCACTCGGCGGCCTGACCGACGAACAGATCGCCGACGTGCTCAGCTACGTGCGCAACGACTACGGCGGAAAGGCCGGCGCCGTCTCAGCCGACGAGGTGAAGAAAGTGCGCGCCGCCAATCCTAATCGTGACACGCCGTGGAGCGTGGAGGAGTTGGGGAAATAGAACCGGAAGAAGTCCGTGCCAACCAATCTTTGGTCAACGAATTGTTTATCTCACTTCGGCCACTCGCTGATTTGTCCCCAACACTTCCGCAGCCAGCGCAGGTGTTCCTTTGGTTTGGTCATCCGGTTCGCCACGCCCACGTTGCCCAGCGATTTGTCCGGCCAGAGATGCAGGCGGTCGGCGATCCCCAATTCAGCCGCCAGCCGTTCCACAGTTTGCAGTGAGTTGATTGCGTAATCCTGCCAGCGTTCGCGGCTTTCAAATACTTCGGTGCGCAGCGAGAGGCCGAGGGATTCTGCCTGGGAGTTGATTCGTTCCACGTTCTCCGCACGGATGTTGATCGGTTCGTGAAAGATGGTGATGGGTTCGACTTCGGCCACAGCACGGAGTGTGGCACGCAAGTCAGCTTCGTCGCACTCCGGGTAGGTCGGTGCGACGGCCACATAGACGTGTAGACCGGCTTCGCGGGCGGCGCGTAGCGCGGCGAGACGTTGCGACGGCGCGGGAGCTTTAGGCTCATAGACCTTGGCGAGATCGTTGCGCAACGTGGGCAGGCTCATGCCGAACAGCAGGCGCGGGCCGAAGCTCTTGAACAGGTCGAAATCCGCGCGGGCCAGCGGGCTGCGGGTGAGAATGCGGACGTTGAGCGTGGAATGGTCACGAATGAGTTCCAGCGAACGACGCACCAGCCTGCGGGCATGTTGCCCGAGCATCCGCTGCCGCTCCGGGTTGGGATGGTGGATGACCTGGTAGGGATCGGTGGTGCTGCAATACATCACCGCGCGATTGCCGTCCGGCTTGAGCTGAGCGCGCGGGGTGTTCTCCGCCGCGCGCAGCGACGCGAGGAACTTGTCCTCGTCCCACGGACGGAGCAGGACGTAATCCCCCCACTCGGCGTCCGGGTCTTTCACTCCGTATTCCGCGAGCTTCGGCCCCTGCTTGATGGTTGCCGCGCTGGGCACATAACAGAACCGGCACGCGTGCGAGCAGCCGACCGCAACATTGAACGCCCAATTGGAGAGGCTCTTGTAAACGAAGTTGTTCGGCGCAATGACGGCGGGTGAGGACCACAGGCCGACGCGATTGTCCTGCGGAATCTTGCGCCCCGGGGCAGAGCGCGGCGCTTCGAGCGTGGCACCAACTGTATCGAGAAATGCGGTCATGGTTTCAAAATGTCTTGGGCGATCTTCACAGCGGTCTTCGCGCCGCGCTCATTGCCCGCGGCAAAGCATAGCAGATAAAGCGGCGTGTTGGCAGAGTTGTGCAGTGCGAGCGGGTTCTTGGCGACGCCGGGGAAGATGGTCTTGAGGCGCTCAACAAAGAACCGCGAGATACCGTCAAAGTTCGCGACTTTCTCGGTTTTCGCCTCCGTCCCGAACAGGCCCGGCTCAACCTTGGTCTGGTAGAAGGCATTCCGCCATTCTCCTGTGCCAAAGAAATCATCCAACCGACGTTGCCACGCTTCGCTGATCTTCGCGTCCCGGCGGAGCAGGCGATTCACCCCAATGCCGAGTGGGAAGAGAATCCACAGGTCAATCGCCTTGGTCTTGGCGATTGCATTCATTGTGTCCCAAGTCACCTGCATCCCGAATGGATCGAGGAACAGAACCGCACGATTTCGATCCCACCGGCGATTTTCGCAGATGTCCCTCAAGTAGGCGTTCGAATCAGCGTTGACGATCACAATGTCGCTCGCCAGCGGTGGGAACTCCTCCTTCAATTTGTTGAGTTCAGCCGCGCGCTTCGCGTCTTTCTCGATGAAGAGGTATTTCGTGAACCGGGGTTCAACTTTGAGTGCGATGCGCGCGGAACCATCCAGAAAGCCGACCGCGTCGTCGTCAGCGAATTCTGGAAACGACAGAGTTCCTTCCTCCTTTTTCACTCGTGGCGTGTTGTAGCCCGTGCCTGCGAACGCATCAATGTAGGCGAAGCGAAACTTCTGATTCCGCATGATCGTCGCGTAGGCAACCAGATACTTGCGAACGCGCTCCAGCTTCTCGGCTGTCCAGCCGCCACCGAACTGTTGCTTGGGCGTATTCACTGACTGCATCGTGTCGAATTCGCTGCTCATTTGCGAACCAGTTTCTCATGAGGGGTGGGACAAATACGGGGGTAGGCGCAACAACACCAGCAAGGCAGTTTGGATCACCATTCTGCGTACGTCACGCAATAATCTCCTTCACCACCCGGCACGGTTCGACGCCGACGAGGCGCTGGTCGAGGCCGGATTCGCGGACGGTCAGTTTCTCGTGGTCGATGCCGAGCAGGTTCAGCAGCGTGGCGTGGAAATCGTGGACGCTCACCTTGTCCACCACGGCCTTGTGGCCGATGCCGTCGGTCGCGCCGTAGTGCGTGCCGCCCTTGATGCCCGCGCCAGCCAGCCAGGCGGTGAAGGCGTGGGGATTGTGATCGCGCCCGGGCTTCGCGCCCTTCTGTGAAATGGGCAGGCGGCCGAATTCGCCAGCGCATACCACGAGCACGTCTTTGCTCAGGCCGCGCTGCGAGAGATCTTCGAGCAGGGCGGAGAAAGGCTGATCCACTTCGGCGGCGAATCCGCCGTGGTTGCCGACGAGGTCGAGGTGGCAGTCCCACGAGAGCTGGTTCTCCATGCCGCCGCTGTAGATCTGCACGAAGCGCACGCCGCGTTCGACGAGACGGCGCGCGGTCAGGCATTGGAGCGCCATGTGCGAGCAGTGTTTCTGGTCGAGGCCGTAGAGTTTGCGCACGCTCTCCGGCTCCTTGTTCACATCGAAGGCCTCGGGCGCGGCGGTTTGCATGCGGTAGGCCAGCTCGAAGCTCTCGATGCGCGCGGCCAGTTCGCTCTCGGCGGCGGAGCCGGCCATGCCATGGCGATTGAGCGCGGCGAGATAATCAAGCTGCTCGCGCTGGCGCTGGTCGGTGACATCGGCGGGACGCTTGAGGTTAGCAATCGGTTCGCCTTTGGGCCGGAGCCAGGTGCCTTGATAGACGCTGGGCAGGAAGCCGGCGGTCCAGTTGTTCGCGTTGCCTTTCGGCAGGCCGCGATCCTTCGGATCGGACATCACGATGAAACTCGGCAGGTCTTCGCTCTCAGAGCCGAGGCCGTAAGCCACCCACGAGCCGACGCTGGGATGGCCCATGCGCGTGACACCGGTGTTCATCATGAAGAGCGCGGGCGAATGGTTGTTCGACTCGGTGAAGCACGAGTGGATGAAGGCCATGCGGTCCACATGCCGGGATAGTTTCGGGAACAGGCTGCTGCCCCAGGTGCCGCTCTGGCCGTGTTGCTGCCACTCGAAGGGCGACTTCATGAGCGGGCCAACGGCTTCGGGAAAGAATCCCGTCTTCGCGTCGAAGCCCGGCAGCGGCTGGCCGTCGCGCTTCTGCAACTCGGGCTTGTAATCCCAGGTGTCCACGTGGCTCGGCCCGCCGTTCATGAACAGCCAGATGACGGACTTGGCCTTGGCGGGAAAATGCGGCGCCTTGGCCGCAAGCGGATTGAGCGCGCCGGCACCAAAGCCAGTGCGCGCGAGCATGGACTGCAAGGCCAGCCAGCCGAAGCCGGCCCCGGCGCGTTGGAAGAAGTGGCGGCGGTTCAGCATGGGATTGAAATGCGTGATTGTGTGAAGGGATGGCGACCTGGGCAAATCCGGCCAAGGACGACACGGTTGCAAGTGGATGGACGCAAAGTTATTCTCCGGCCATGACAACGAAGAAAAGCCATCGCGCCCCGTGGGAATTCGATGCGGATGGCTTGAACGATGCCGTCAATCGCGCCTTCGCCAAGATCGCCACGTCTCCCAAGTCGGCGCGCAGATTTCTGCTGTCGATTCCGGCTCATGTGGCCGGGGTCAAAGCGCAAGCGGCCCTGGAGCGGGCGGCGGCCAAAACCGCCCGGCGGGCCAGGTCGAACGGACACGACAAAACCACGGTGGCGAAATAATTTCTCGGCCAGCACGGCATGACCTTCCAAAACATCGTGCTGAGTTTTCACGGTTGCGATGCCGCCCTGGCCAAGCGGGTGGCGGCGGGCGATGAAGATTTGCGTCCGAGCCGCAACGCTTACGACTGGCTCGGCCACGGTCTTTACTTCTGGCAGGATAGTCCGGCGCGGGCCCGAGCGTGGGCCGGTGCCGCGGTGAAACGCGAAAACACTTCGGTAAAGAAGCCGGGCGTGCTGGGCGCGGTCATCGATCTGGGAAACTGTCTGAGCCTGACTGATCCTCAAGCCATTCACTCGGTGCGCGACGCCCATCGCCGATACAGCGAACTCGCCGCCCTGGCCAATGTGAAACCAGCGCGGAATCTCGGCACGGAGATGTCCGCGCGATTCCTCGACTGCGCCGTCTTCGAGATGCTTCACACCATGAGCCAGTCCGAAGGCCGCGCGCCCTACGACACCGTGCGTGCCTTCTTCGTCGAAGGTTCGGAGATTTATCCCGGCGCTGGCATTCGCGAGCAGGACCATGTGCAAATCTGCGTGCGGAATCCGAAGCGCATTCTCGGTTTCTTCCTGCCCAGACTGGGTTGAACTCCGCTCAGTTCTCATAGGCAAATTCGTTCAGCGCCAGCAGCGTCTGGCAGAAATCCGTGAGCGCCTGTTCGCGGCCGACAGCGAAACCGCCGCGGATAAAGTTGGTGGCGGCTTTCAACTCGGCATCGCGCGGGGCGCGTGACAAGGCCAAGACATAGGCGCGTTGGACGAGTGGCGTGAGGTCGTCGGGATTCTTCACTTTGGTCTCTTTCTCCAATCGCTGAGCAAACGCTTGAGCCCAAGTGCGGACCTGCGGGCTGTTCATGAGCAGTAGGGCCTGTGGCGCGACGGTCGTGCTTGGGCGACTGCCCTGGCTGGTGAGCGGCTCGGGCGCGTCGAAGACGACCATCGAGTTCACGAGTTGGCTGCGCTTGACCGTGAAGTAGATGCTTCGGCGTTTGCTGTTCTCATCGAGCGTGCCGCGGCCATACATCGTCGAGTCGAGCAAACCGGAAACGGCGAGAATGCTGTCGCGCACAGCCTCGCCTTCGAGCCGGCGCGGAGTGCGGCGAAGGAAGAGTGTGTTGTCCGGATCGGCTGCGGACTTCCTGGCGTCGGTCGCGCTGCTTTGGCGATACGCGGCGCTGGTCATGATGAGCTGGTGAATGGGTTTGAGCCGCCAGCCGTTGCGGATGAGTTCGCCCGCGAGGTAATCGAGCAGTTCCGGATGCGAGGGCAATGCACCGCTGCGACCGAAGTCATTTGGCGTCGAGACCAACCCGCGCCCAAAGTGGTGTTGCCAAAGCCGATTCACGGTCACACGCGCCATGAGCATCCCGCCGCCGCGCTCGGTGTCGGTGAGCCAGTTGGCGAAGGTGCGGCGACGCCCGGAGAATTTTGCCCCGGCGGGCGGCTCCCATTTCCAGCGCGCCGGGCCGGCATCCCGACTCAGCACTTGCAGGAAGCCCGGCTCGACCACGGCCTGCTTCTGGTTCGGATCACCACGGCGGAGCAGGTGCGTCTCCTTCAGGAACGGCGCGCCCTGCGAGTGCATGACGATGGGCTTATGGCCTTCACCGCAAATCATGACGGTCGTGGTCGTCTTCGGTGTCTTTTTTGCGTGGGCGGCGACGCGTTCGTTCCGCTCGCGCCAGCCGGCGTCGCGTTGCTTCCACCAGTCGAGGAGTGTTGCGTGCTCCTTGGCGTTCAGCGCGGTGTGCGTGCGCAACTTCTCCTCCAAGGCGGCCACGGCGCCGGGGAGGGTGTCGCCCTTCAGCATCGGCGCGGCGTCGGTGCAAAGGCTCAAGCGCGGGCGACCGATGCAATGCGCGGTGTTCACTTGGAAATCCAATTTCACCGTCAGCATTGCGCCGCCTTCGAGGTCCAGCGGTTCGGCGAAGGTGAACGCCGCCGCCTGATCCTTACCGATCCCACCGGAGTCCACCGCCCAGCCCGTCTTCGGATCGTCGTCGAGCGACGACGCGACCGAGAGGCCAGCCTTGTTCTGCTCGTGCGTGGCCTCGGCCTTGGAGAGCTTCCCCTCGCGCGCAGCACCGCCGTTGAGCGGCGTGGCCGACACGGTGATTTTGCTGAGTGCGATGTTGCCATTGCCCGCGCGGCCTGGACCTTTGGAGGGCAGCGATCCGTGCGTGAGCGCTTCCAGCTTGAGGCCGGTGATGCGGCGCGCCGTGGTGCTGGCGGCAAGAGTGTAAGTGTCGTCGGCCGGATTCTTGCCGCTCGCCAGCCACGAGCCATCGCCGAGATTTTTGAACGAAGCGCCGCCCTTGGAGATGATGTTCGTGACCTCCAGCAACTGCCATGTGGAGCGCGGCAACGCGGCCTCATCCGAGGCGAGCCACTTTTCCAGGCGCAGCTTCAACTCGCCGCTTTCGTAAGTGTTCAGCGCCGACGACAACTCCTTCGCCTTCGCCTCATGGTCGGCCCTGTCGCGCCTGGCCTTTTCCGGATCGAGCGTGAGTTCCACATCGCTCCGCACCGTGGTCGTGAAGGTCGAGAGCATCTGGTAGTAATCCTTGGCGGGGATGGGATCGAACTTGTGATCGTGACAACGCGCGCAGCCGATGCTCAGACCGAGGAACGCGCTTCCGGTGGTCGCGAGCATGTCGTCCAGCGCGTCGTAGCGCGTGCGCTCGACCTCGTTGGCGGTGATTTGCGTCGGGAACACGCCCGCACCGAGAAAACCCGTGGCCATCATGGCGAGCGGATTGTCGGGATCGAACTCGTCGCCCGCAATCTGCCAGCGCGCGAACTGATCGAACGGCATGTCCGAGTTCAGCGCCTTGATGACGAAGTCGCGGTAGTGAAACGCATTTGGCCGGTCGTAATCGTGCTCGAATCCGCTGCTCTCCGCGAAGCGCGCCACATCCAGCCAGTGCCGCGCCCAGCGCTCGCCGTAACGCGGCGAGTCCAGCAGACGATTGATGACCTTCTCCCAAGCCTGCGCTGATTTGTCGGCGAGAAACGCCTCGACCTCCTCGGGTGTGGGCGGCGATCCGGTTAGGTCGAGCGTGGCGCGGCGGATGAGCGTGCGCTGGTCCGCCAGCGGGGCGAGCTTCAGTTTCTTCTCCACGCCTTTGGCCGAGAGGAAGGCATCCACCGCATGGCCACGCGCGGACGGCGTGACTTTCGACAGCGACTGGAAGGCCCACCACTTGCGATCTTCATCCGTGACCACTGCCTTGTCGCGCGCCCCGGTCTGGCCCGCGATCAACGGCGCTTCGTAAGGCGCACCGTGATCGATCCACGCTGCGATCCTGGCGATGACATCATCGGAGAGTTTCGGTTTCTTCGACGGCATGTGCGGGTCCGCCTCGTGCCGGATCATTTTCAGCAACGGGCTTTCGGCCGCCGCGAACGGCTTCACGGCCCGTCCCTCCGCACCGCCGAGCAACAAGCCTTCGCGCGTGACCAGATCGAAATCGCCTTTCGTCTTCTCCCCGCCATGACACTGCACGCAGTGCTCCTTCAGGATGGCCGCCACGTCGGTGCGGAACATCTCCAGCCCTTTCGTCATGCGCTGCGCGTGGTCGGCGGGCAGTGACTGGGCAGGCGTGGACAGGCGCAGGAGCACGAGGAGCAGCGAGGCCGCGGCCCAAGGCGGGACGGAAGACTTGAGTTGAATCATCATGCCATTCAGGAACGCGCGATTGGACCGGTGCCGCCGCAGTTAGATTCGAGATGTTTCACACCCGATACTCCACGCCGACCCCGCCGACCCGGCCTGATGTTACGAAGCACCATGAGAAATCCGTCACCCATGCACTGATTTGTTGCATCACCAGAGTCCCCGTGATTTCTTGCTGCGCCATTACCCAGACCGACGAAACGCAAACATGTTAAAGACGATTGGAAGCCTGATCCGCCGCAAGCCGGCCAAACCAACCAGCAGCGCGGTGACGGTTCCGTTGCCCACCGCAAGCACGACCTCGACTTCCCCCATGCGGCGACGCCAGGGAGATCCGCGCGACACGTACGCCCGCATCTTCCGTTGGAAACTGCCGACCGACACGGCGAGCCGACCGACACGGGTGGAAATAGTCGGCTCGTTCACGCGCTGGCAAAGCGTCTCGCTCTCACATGACCCGGTGCAGAACGCCTGGTCGGTCACCATCTCGGACATCCCGGGTAAACGAACGCACCACTACATGCTGCTGATCGACGGCGAACCTTATCATGATCCTGCTTGCGACGGTCTCGTGGAACCGCAGGGCTTCGACGAAGAACAATTCGCGCTGCCGACCGGCAAGGGCAAGCGCGTGCTGATGATGTTCGCGCAGACAAAGTAGTTTTGACTGCCAGCCGCGGGACGGCGCAGCGAGCGGTTCACTTGGGGCCGAGGGACCAGACTTCTGTCGAACGCACCCCTGGCCGGACCTCGCCGCCGGGAATAACGATGCGCTGGCTCCACGGAACTGCGGCCGTGGTCACCAGCGCGAAGGGCGCATTGCTGAATTGTTCCCATTGGTCCTTCTTCGGATCGTAAGCCAGCACGCTGCGCGGAAAACCGGAGTGGGCCGTTGGCGGGGTGCTGACCTGCGAACCATCGTCGCCGCCGATCACCAGCAGCTTCCCATTCCACACTGGCGCAGGTGACGGCGCGGCCACGGCCACGCGCGGCAAATCCGCGATCCGTTTCCAACCCCGGCCCGGGGTGTAGCGATACGCATCTCGCCGCCAGTCTCGCACCGGTTTTCCGTCTGGCCCGGGATGCACCGACGCGCCGCCGAACAAATAGAGCGAGCCACTGTGGGCACCGGCGGTGGCCAGCATTCTTCCTGGGCCTGGGAACGGCTCCAGCTTGCGCCAGCCGGGACGCTTAGCCGAAAGGTTCATGGAGTAAAACGTGTCGAGCGTGTTGGTGGAGTCCGGTCGCGCCATGCCGCCCGCGACAAAGACGGTGTCGCCGATCAGCGCGCCGCTCATGTTCGCGCAGGCTTCGGGCAGCCCGAGCAACAGTTCCGTCTCCAACCGCCCCTTGGCCCAGCGCAGCACGATGACCGAGCCGTGGTGTTGCTCCCGCGAGCTGCCGCCGATGCAGACCAGGCCGCGCGCGTGCGAAACCGCGACTCCGTAGCCAAGCGGCACCGGCAAGCGCCCCGCCTTGCGCCACGCGCCGTCGGGCTTCTCCAGCACGAATACATCGTCCTGCCAGACCTTCGCGCCGCCTTCCCACGGCATCGCGTCCGGGAAATTCGCCCCGCCCGCGACGAGCAGTGCGCCGCCGCTCACGCCGGCGAAGGAGCCGGCGAATCCCAGCGCGTCAGGAATGGGCGCAAGTTTCTTCCAGTGCAGTTCGGCCGCGCAGACGGGCAGCGCAAAGCAGGCGGCCAGGAGCAGAGAAACCAGCCGGAACGATACCGCCGCGAGGGGAACGCCGATTTCCAAATCGGCCTGGCCCAGCCAACCTGAACGTGCCGATTTGGAAATCGGCGCTCCGTAGCTGCCCTCGGGTCGCAGGATTACAAAGAGACGGATAATGGAATCCACCGGCGTAACTTTCACCGACGTTCCTTCCGGCTGCGAAGTCCATCCGCCACGACCGCGAGCAGGATGATCGTGCCTTGAATCGCCTTCTCCCAATACGGCTTCACGCCCACGTAGGTCAGGGCCGGGCCGATGCACACAAGCAGCAGCAGGCCGACGAGGACGCCCCAGAGTTTGCCGCGCCCGCCGCTCACGGCCACGCCTCCGACCACAGCGGCGGCGATGGCTTCGAGTTCCAAGCCGCGCCCGCTGTTCGGATCCACCTGCGGCGACTGCACCATGTTCATGATCGCGGCCAATCCGGTCAGCGCGCCCACCAGGACGAAGACGCAGAATGTGGTGAACTGCGGGCGAAGGCCGGCCAGCCGCGCGGCCTCGGCGTCCGTGCCCACCGCGTAGATGAACCGGCCTGCGGCAAGATGCTTCATCGCCCAGGCCAGGACCACCAACAGTCCGAGCGCCAGTCCACACACTGTGAGTTGGCCGGCCTTCATCGTGAGGCCGAACCACTGCACGCCGTCGGGCAGGTTGATGAACACGCCCTGCTGCTTGAGCCGTAAGGCCTCGCGCATCGTGACCATCGTAGCCAGCGTGACGACAATGCTGGGCAGGCGCAGGCCCGCGACCAGGACACCGTTCAAAGCCCCACCGAGCGCGCCAACGCCAATGGCCGCGAGTATGGCGACTGGGAAAGGCAGCTTGGTTGCAGCCACGAGACCAGCGCAGGTGCCACACACCGCAAAGAGCGATCCGATCGAGATGTCGATCTGCCGCGAGATGATCACCAGTGCGACGCCGCAGGCGAGCACGAGCTTGGGCGCGGCGGCAGTGAGGCGGGAGAGGAGCGGCTGTGGGTCGAAGAAATTCGGCGCGCAGACGGCCAGCAGCAGGAGCATCACGCCCAGAGCGGCGGCCACGGAGAGTTCCCGGAAATGACGAATCACGAATGACGAATCACGAATCAGCCGGACCGTTCGCGGTGGTACTTTCGTCATTCGCCGCCCTTCCCCAAAGCCGCCGCCATCACTTCATGCGCATCGCTCCCGCCGGGCAGCATCGCGGTGATGGTGCCGCCGCGCATCACGGCGATGCGGTCGCTCATGCCGAGGACTTCAGGCAGGTCACTGGAAATCATCAGCACGGCCAGGCCGTCCTTGGCGAGCCGGCGGATGATTTTGTGGATTTCACTTTTCGCGCCGACGTCCACGCCCTGGGTTGGCTCGTCGAGGATGAGCAGCTTCGGCTTGGTCGCGAGCCAGCGGGCGAGGGAGACTTTCTGCTGGTTGCCGCCGGAGAGCGAACCGCCGGGGGCTTCTGGACCGGAAGCTTTCACGGCCAGGTCACGGATGTAATCAAGGGCGAGCGCACGCTCGGGACCGAAGCGCAGCCACGAGCCGGGGAACAATCGGCGGTGAATGGCCATGGTCATGTTGTGCGCGATGGACATTTCGAGAATCACGCCATGGCGACGGCGGTCCTCGGGCACATAGGCGATGCCGTGTCCCACGGCTTGCGGCGGCGTGGTGATGGTGGTGCGCTGGCCGTTGAGGAAGATTTCCCCTGCATCGGCGGGCGTGAGGCCGAAAAGAACGCGCGCCAGCTCAGTGCGCCCCGCGCCGACGAGACCGGCGAGGCCGACGACTTCGCCGACGCGCACGTCGAGCGAGATATTCTTCACGCCGCTGGCGGCGCAGCCGAGGTTCTTGAGCGAGAGAACCACTGCGCCTGGCTCGCTCTCGGCCGGCGGATAGATCTGCGAGACCTCGCGTCCGACCAGGAGCTTGATGAGTTCGGATTCAGTGAGTGCGGATTTTTCTCCCGCATATTCAGGGCGACCCCAGATGGGGTTTTGGATTTCATCTGGGGGCACCCTGAATCTGCGGGGATCGTTGGGGCCAGCCACTTGCCTCGTTCCCACGCTCTCACCGTCGCGCAGCACGGTCACGCGATCGGCGAGCGCGAAAATTTCCTCCAATCGATGCGAGATGTAGATGATGCCAACACCACTGGCGCGCAGTTCGCGCACCACGCCGAAGAGCAGGTGCTGCTCCTTCTGCGTGAGCGAAGCGGTCGGCTCGTCCATGATGACGATGCGGGCGCCAGCCCCGAGCGCACAGGCGATTTCCACGAGCTGCTGCTCGGGCATGGTGAGAGCGCGCACCTCGGCCTCGGGTGAAATCTCCGCGCCGATGCGGTGCAGCAATTCCGCGGCGGACTGCCGTCGCGCCGCCCAGTTCACCCGCGCCAGCGGACGGACTTTTTCCAGGCGCACACCGATGTTTTCGGCCACGGTGAGGTCGGGAAAGAGCGCGGGCTGCTGATAAATGCAGGCAATGCCGAGATGGCGCGAGGCAGCCGGCGTGAGCTGCGCCACGCGCCGTCCGTTGATCTCCATCGTGCCGCCGTCGGGCTGGTGCGCGCCGGTGATGATCTTGATGAGCGTCGATTTGCCCGCGCCGTTCTCACCGAGCAAGGCATGAACCTCGCCCGCCCGCAGCTCTAACGACACGCCCTTGAGCGCGCGCACCGCGCCGAAGGATTTGGTGACGCCGTTGAGTTGCAACAGCGTCACATTCATCGGGGCAAAGACGTGGGGGAACACTGGGCGGCATCGTGGATAATCGCTACGATGGTGGCAAGCGGGATGCGGAAATGCGCTTGCACCCGGGTCAACTCAAGCAAGGCAAAAAAATGGGCACCGAAGTTCCCGGTCTCATTTGATTTGCGGTTTGGTTCCGACGCTCACGCGCGTCGGGACACAGGGATCAGTCCCGGATGGCGCTTGGCTTCTGGCAAAAGCTTCACGTAGTTTGATCCGCCATAAGCCGAATGCCCAAACTCATACTCTACTCGGTCTGCACTCTCGCGGTGATCATTCTCGGTTTGATCACGGTGAGCCACTATCGGCAGTTTAACAAAGCCAACGAGCGCCGCACCGAAACGCTGGCGCGAGCGGTAGCTGGTGGAGCCAATACGGTGGAAACCGCAAGCATGGCCGTCGAAGTCGCGCAGACCAAGGCCATCCCAACCAACACCGCCGCGGTGAAACGCAACTTGCCCGACGACCCCGCCAAGGTCACACGCGCATTGTCTCGCAGCTACACCCGCATGGTAAAATACGGCTTGGCGTTGCTCCTTTTCTTCCTCGTTCTGGCTTCATTGATTTTCCATGACGTGGCGCATTTCATCGGTAGTGAAGCGCGCAGGGTCAAAAAACGCGTTCCTACCAGTCGGAATGAGTTGGGGACCGGGGACGACGTGGAGCGTCGCCCAGCAGCCGGGCCTGAGCCGACGGCTCCGCCAGACACCGCTGCGCCCGAGACCGGATCTCTGGGACATGGACCGAGCCATAGACCCGAGGCCCACGACTGGCGCCTGACCGTGTTCTGCACCGTGTTCTCGCTGGCCATGCTGTTTCATTTCGCCAAACCCAGCACAGGGATCACGTCGCCAGCCAGCGCCCTTCTCTTCGGGGCTGCGGTTCTCTTGCTCTTTCGCCCCTCGGTGGGGCCGCTCCTGCTGACCTGTGCGGCCCAACTCATCGACGGATATCTACGGAGCCCCAACCAGCATGCCAGCGAGTACTTCACGTCGATCGTTTGCGCGACGATCCTGCTTGCGGCCGGCCTGACTCGGCAATTCTCTCGTCATTCCAGACCGGCCCCGGATGTCTTCCTTGCCGAGTGCTGTGCCGTCATCAGGTTGGAGCTTGTGCTCCTGATGTTCGCGGCGGTGTTCCACAAGCTCAATGTTGACTTCTTTAACCCCTCAACGACCGAAGCCACGTACGTTTTTGGGAACCTCGGCATCTCCAATGTTCCGCTGCTGGCCGCCCTAAGCCCGTATTTGACCTTGATCACCGAGGGTGCCATCTGCCTGGGCCTCTGCCTGCGCCGGACCAGCCACTGGGCCATCTTCCTCTTGCTTGGGATGTGGCTCGTCATCGGGTTTGCCCGGATCTTTCAGTTTTCCTCGATCCTCTACCTCGCGGCCTTCGCCTGCATGAGCGCGAAGCCGGCTGCGGGATCAGGCGTGGCTTGGAACTTTATCCGGCGGGTCCGCGCGGCCCACCTGGGCTGGGCGGGGCAGACGATGCGACTCCTGCTCGTCGTTTACTTTCTCGCCGCGGCGCTCTTTCCGACGACGCTGGTCCTCACCTGCCGCTTGGTCTGGCTGCTTTACGGAGTCATCTTCATCGCCCTCACGATGATGTGGTCGCGAACCACGGGTTCCTTGGTTGACCAGGGGCCACTGCTGCCGGCTCGATGGCAGTATCGACTGCTGGTGGTGGTGTTCTGCGTGCTGGAAGCCGGAACCTACGCGGGATATCGAGCCTGGCCATCGTTCCGGATGTACAGCAATCTTCGCGTAGAATGCGCGTCGAATCATTTCTTGATCCCTCAGGCGATTCTGCGACCGCCCCGCCGCCACGACCTCGTGTGGCTGTCGGCGGACACGCTGGCCAAGCTGTCGCCCTACGGCCGGGGAAGATGGTTCGTTGTTAATGGGCGAAATGAGCTTCCTGGTGCGTTCATCCGTTACGCGGATCTGATGGCGACGATTGCGGCAGATGCTCCTGGGGGCGACTTTCGGCCCTGGATGCCTTGGGCCTCTCGGGAATTCCCTGGCTCCATTGATTCCCGGCATCTCATCCTCGATTACACGACAGCCAGCGGCGAGAAGCGGCGTGAAGATGCACAGTCGGCGGTCACGCGCTGGTCACGCGAGAGGCGTCTTGAGGCTGTGTTTCTGTCGCGCTTCTTCTGGCAAGGCTTTCTGTCAAAGGAAAGCGAGCCTTGCCTCCGACGGTGAGAAGCCGCGTTGGAACAGATCGTGAAGGGGGCACCCATCAGCGTGAGCAATCAGGGGGGGATATTTCCGTCGGCCAGCTTTTCCTTTCTTAAGTTGGACCAACAACACGAGGGGTTGAGCTGGGTGCGGCGGAAGGTGAGGGTGCAGACGCTGCGCCACGGGCGGGTGCAGCGGGTGCCCGCCACTCCCAAGCGGACGCCGCCCAGTCGGGACGACGCGCGCGCCACTTCGGTTTACAAGGTCTTGCGCCCCGGCGATGCCTTGCTCGCGTAACCAGTCCTCCATTGTTTTTGTGCGAGCCCGGAACCTCGACTCGACGAGCGAGCCCCACAGTCCTTGTCAGAAGCTTGCAACCGGTCCTTAATTGGTCGTGCAACTGCAAGACGCGAGCGCGGATGGCCCGCTCATCCTTTTCGACGGCGTGTGCCATCTATGCCAGGGTTTCGTTCAATTCATCTTGGCGCGAGATCCCAAGGCCCAGTTTCGCTTTGCCTCACTGCAATCACCAATCGCAAGGCACCTGCTGGCCGCCTGCGGGGCCGAGGCGCAAGATCTGAACAGCGTGGTCTTGATGGCCGAAGGCCGGGCCTACACGAAGAGTGACGCGGCCCTGCGGATCGCGGCCCGGCTCAGCGGGCCGTGGCCGGTGCTCAAAGCATTTCTGCTCGTCCCTCGGCCGATCCGCGACTGGGTCTATGATCGCGTGGCGGGGAACCGTTACCGCTGGTTTGGAAAAAGCTCCGCCTGCCTGATTCCCACGCCGGAATTGCGCCACCGTTTTCTGTCCTGAATACCCCGAAAATACCCGCGCTTTCTCACCGCCGACGGGCGGCACCTCGCGACGATGAATTACGAGGACCATCCGGCGGCCTTGAGTGCGCGGTTGCCGCGCGGAATGGAGTTGGATTCCCGGCAGGCCGGACGTTCGTCAGCATGGTCGGGTTCACGTTCCTGAACACGAGACTGCTCGGCCTGCCCGTGCCCTTCCCTCGGCACTTCGAGGGGGGCAATCTGCGCTTCTGCGCGCGACGCCAGGGGGAGGAAGGCTCGCGTCGTGGCGCCGCTTTGGGGAAGGAGATTGTGCGGCGGCGGGCCATCGCCATCATCACCATAGAAACGACTTCTGCTCGGCGACGATGTTGGTGCCGTTGCGGAGCGTGGCCCGCCAGGAGATCAACTCGCCGAAGTCCTTGTACTTTTCGCCACTCAGGATCAGCGGAGTCCATTGGCTGAAGGAGCCGGCTTTCAAAGGCTGCTCCAGCAAGTTTGTGGTCGGCTGGTTGCCCTTCATGCCTTTGGCTTCAACGCGCAGGTTGAGCTGGTCGTGGTCGAAGTAGTTCGCTTTCCACTGCACGTCGAAGCGGAGGGCGGAGCGTTTTGACGGGCTGCCGCGCAACTCGACCTGGTAAGCATCCCGGTCAAAGAGGCTTGGGTTCTTGGTCGCGCGGCCCTGCTCGTCCAGAAAGTGCGGCAGCACCTTGAGGACTTGGGCGGATTGCGGGTTCGCGAGAACCGCGAACGCAAGCGTGATTAAAACTGACAGGCCGGGCCAACGCACGGGCGGAGGTTAATGAGCCAGGCCAGGAGATTCAATGGGAATGGTGCCTCGACAGGGTTTGAATTTGGAACCAAGGCCCACGAAAAAAACTGTTCCCTGTTCGTTTCCTGAGTTCCTGACTTCCAAATGCATGGCTTCTGAACTCAACGCAAGTTCCGGCGCGAAACGGCTTTCCAGACGGAAGGAAACCGACTAAGGCTAGCCCGTGCCAGAGAGCGCGCAGGAAGGAGAAAAGATTTTGCGGGGTATCGCCGTGTCCCAGGGCGTTTGCCGCGGCCGCATCCTCGTGCTGACGGGCAACCGCGTCGATTCCATTCCGCGCCACACCATTGCGGAGGACGCGGCCCCGATCGAAATGAAGCGGCTCGAGCAGGCGATCATCGAGACGCGCCGCCAGTTGCTGGCCGTGCAGGAAAAGGTCAGCACGGGCATGGGGGCCAAAGATGCCACCATTTTCGACGCCCATCTGATGGTCCTCGACGATCCAACCCTCATCGCCGAGGTGAGCCGCCTCGTCAGCCAGGAGAAGGTCAACATCGAATACGCCCTTGCGCAGACCGCGGAACGGTATGCCAAGACCATCGAGGCAATTAACGACGAGTATTTGCGCGAGCGGGCCGGCGACGTGCGCGATGTGACCGAGCGTTTGCTGCAAAACCTTCTCGGCACCTACCAGGAACTCGACCTCAAGCACCTCAAGGAACCCTGCATCATCGTGGCCCACGAGCTGACCCCCTCGGCCACGGCGATGCTGGACAAGAAGAACGTGCTGGGCTTTGCCACCGCGGTGGGCGGCAAGACCTCCCACACCGCGATCATGGCGCGCTCGCTGCGCCTCCCGGCGGTGGTGGGGCTGGGCAAGGACGGCGGGGCTTTGCGCGACGGCCAGTACGCGTTGCTGGATGGTTATCACGGACTGCTCATTCTCAATCCCACCGACCAGACGCTCTTCGAATACGGGCAACTGGTGCGTCGCCGGGGCAGCTTGGAGGAAAAGCTTCGCGACACCATCGGCCAGCCGGCGGTGACGCTCGATGGGGTGCGAGTGACGCTCTCAGCCAACATCGAGCAGGCCGCCGACGCGGACGCAGTGAAGGCCAACGGGGCCGAGGGCGTGGGGTTGTTCCGCACTGAATATCTTTTCCTGAACAGCGAAACGCTCCCGACTGAGGAAGAGCAGTACATGGCCTACCGCGCAGCGGCGGCGGCACTCCAGCCTGCGCCCGTCATCATCCGGACGCTCGATCTGGGCGGCGACAAATTCATGTCGCACCTGAACGTGCCGGCGGAAATGAATCCCTTCCTCGGCTGGCGCGCGATCCGGCTGTGCCTTGAGGAGAAGGAAGTCTTTCGCACCCAGCTTCGCGCCATCCTCCGCGCCAGCGTCGAAGGGAACATCAAGATGATGTATCCCATGATCTCCGGCCTCAAAGAGCTGACCCAGGCCAACGCTTTGCTCGCCCAGTACAAGACCGAGTTGCACTGCGAAGGCATCGCCTACGACGACCAAATGGAAGTCGGCGCGATGATTGAAATCCCCGCCGCCGCCGTCGCCGCCGAGTCCCTCGGACGCTACGTGAAGTTCTTCAGCATCGGCACCAACGACCTCATCCAATACACGCTCGCCGTGGATCGCTTGAACGAGCGCATCGCCCATCTCTACGAGCCGACCCATCCCGCCATCGTCCGCCTCATCAAGATGACCGCCGACGCCGGCCGCACGAACGGCATCTGGACGGGTGTCTGCGGCGAGATGGCCGGCGACCCGCTCTTCACCCCGCTCCTGATCGGTCTCGGCGTGACGGAACTCAGCGTCGCTCCCGGCATCGTGCCGCAGATCAAATTCCTGATCCGCCGCTTGAAAATGGACGAGGCGCGCGGCCTGGCGGAGTTCGCCCTGCACTGCGAAAGCAGCGATGAAATTCTGACCCGTTGCCACCAGCTCGTCCGCCAGATCGCTCCCAGCCTGCTCGACGATCTTCGTCCCTGAACCCGGACGAATCCATTTCCCTACGAACCACTGAACCTATGAAAGTCATCATCCTCGCCGCCGGCTACGCCACCCGTCTCTACCCCCTCACCCTCACCCGCGCCAAGCCGCTCCTCCCGGTCGCGGGCAAGCCGATGATCGACTT
>JANOQV010000181.1:0-30129 GCA_031414955.1 Pedosphaera sp.
CGCGTCCGGTGGAGGCTCGGTAGAACAGCCGACCTTGATCAAAGCCGGCGAAGGGCATTTTGAGGAATCACGATTTGGAGACTATTCTGCCACGGTTTTGGATCCAGAAGATCAAATTACCTTCTGGACAGTCCAGGAATATTCCCGCGGTGAGTTTGATTTGTGGGGCACTTGGATTTCAAAGGTTTCACGACGCTAATCGACAATGGTTCAAAAATGATTCGAGGCCATATGAAAATGTTTGCTTTAACCTTCTTCTTAGTCATGAGCTTCGTGAGGGCTTCTCAATCTCAGGGTGTTTTTCTCGCCGGCAATCCAGGCAATCAAACACGACTGGGCTCCCTTGACGGTGCGTTCGCGGGCACGAACATCTATGGTTTGTTTCTGGCCGGACCGACGGCCGCTTCGTTAGGCCCTGTTGGCCTGGTCATGGCCCATGTAAATGGCCGGGTTCCCACAAGAAGCGTGTCTGTTCCGAGCGTGCCTCCATACAGCTACGCCTTCGTGCAATTCGTAGCGTGGGATGCTGGGCTCTGGGGAACAGATTGGCTCGCGGTGCCTGCGGATCAATTTGGGCGAACCGATATTGTTCAGGTATTCCTGACGACGGGCATTTTCCCGGACGTCACCCTCGGACCGCAATTTACCCAACCCGCCATCGTGCCGGTGCCGGAGCCGGCGGGGTGGGCGTTGGTGGCGGTGGCGGTGGGCGCGGCGGCGCTGGCCGGGCGGCGCGGAAAGAAGGGTTTGACCGGAGCGCGGCCCAACCCACCATCCTGGTTGCAATGACTTTCGAGCTTGACGCGTTTGGCCTGTTTTCGTTGTCCAGACGCCGAAATAAACAGTTGCCCCCACCCTGCCCTTTGCTATGGTGCCGCCCCTTTAGGAGGGCCGCTGGCATTGGTCAAACGGCACTTCGAGGGGAAAACGGCCTTCAATATCCGTCGCTCGGGTGAGCGCGGTGGCCACAACAACATTAAATTAAATCCCGTCATTTCGCGGGATGGGCTGGCCGAGATTTCGGCTCCAGCTCGAAAGTTGGAACCGGGTTCACGCTGAAGCGTGTTTCCCGAACAAGCTGAAGCTTGGCCTCCAACCGGAACCATTGGAAATACATGACAACCATCGGAGTCAAAGAACTGCTCGAAGCCGGCGTCCATTTCGGACACCAGACACGTCGTTGGAATCCCAAGATGAAGCCTTTCATCTTCGACGCCCGCAACGGCATCCACATCATCGATCTGAGCAAGAGCGCCCAGCAACTCGACGCGGCCTGTAGTTACTTGGCCGGCGTGGTGCGCAAGGGCGGACAGATCCTGTTCGTCGGCACCAAGAAGCAGGCCCAGGAAACCATCAAGGACTCGGCCAAGACCTGCGGCCAGCTCTACGCCACGGAACGCTGGCTGGGCGGCACGCTGACCAATTTCCAGACCGTCAAGAAATCCATCGCCCGCATGAAGGCCATCGAGAAGATGGAATCGGATGGTTCGATCAACGACTACGTGAAGCAGGAGCAGTCGATGATCCGCCGCGAGCATGCGCGCCAGGTCAAATACTTTGATGGCATTCGCGCCATGGAAAAGTTTCCCGCCGCCATGTTCGTGGTGGATGTGAAGCGCGAACACAACGCGGTGGCCGAGGCCCGCCGCCTGAAGATTCCAGTCGTGGCCATCGTGGACACGAACTCCGATCCCGATCTCGTGGATTACCCCATCGCCGGCAACGACGACGCCATCCGCTCGGTGCGCCTGATCCTCAGTGCCATCGTGCAGGCCGTCGGCGAAGCCAAGGCCGACTACGATTCAAAACGCGCCCGGGGCGGCAAGAGCGCCGAACAGGCCGAAGTTCCGGCCTCGGCGGTGGAAGCCGTCCCTGCTACGGAACCTGCTCCGGCTGCTCCGGCCGCCTAAGGAAGTTTCATCCGAGGCGAAGAGCCGGCTTGGGCCGTCTCTTCGCCTCTCAACTTTCAACTCTCAACCAATAACTAAAGACTTATGGCAGAAATTACCGCAGGCGCAGTCGCCAAACTCCGCGCAATGACCGGGGCGGGCCTGATGGATTGCAAAAAGGCGCTCATCGAAGCGAGCGGCGAACTCGAAGCGGCCGTGGACATCCTCCGCAAGAAAGGCCAGGCCTCGGCCTCCAAGAAGGCCGGCCGCGACGCCAAGGAAGGCGTCATCGCCAGCCATATCGCGCCGGGTGCACGGGTGGGCCTGATCGTGGAAATCAACTGCGAAACCGACTTCGTGGCGCGCAATGACAGTTTCCTGGCCTTCTGCGATGACATCGCCAAGAAGCTGGCCGCGAACCCGAACGCCGACCTCGAAGCGGACCGCGTGGCCGCCGTCTCCAAGATTGGCGAGAATGTTCTCATCAACCGTCATCAACGCATCGAAGTCGCCGGCAACGGACTCGTCGCGGCTTACATTCACACCGGCGCAAAAGTCGGCGTGCTGGTGGAAGTCGGGGCGAACCACGAAGCCACCACCCAGCGCGATGAGTTCAAGCAACTCGTCCGTGACATCACCCTGCAAATCGCCGCCGCCCACCCTGGCGTGGTGACGCGCCAAGAGGTGCCGGCCGAAGTCATCGCCAAGGAGGACGAGATCAACAAGCAGTCCGACCGTTTGAAAGGCAAGCCTGCCCAGGCCCTGGAAAAAATTCTCCAGGGCATGCGCGACAAGTTCTTCCAGACCTACTGCCTCGTGGATCAGGGCTTCGTGAAGAACCCTGACCTGACCTTGGGCCAGCACGTTGGCTCGGTTTCCAAATCCATCGGGGATGAAATCAGCATCCGCCGATTCGTGCGCTTTCAGGTCGGCGAAGCCGCCGCTGCCTAAGTCAAACAGCCTCTCACTGTCACATTTCAAAGCCGCTCTTCTCACGAAGCGCGGCTTTTTCATTTCGTCTGCGGCCGCACCATTCGCGGATGCCTCGGCTCAGGCCAGCAGCTTGTTCACGACCTCACCATGAACATCCGTCAGGCGGAAGTCACGGCCCTGGAAACGATGAGTGAGCTTGGTGTGGTCGAAACCAAGCAGGTGCAACAGGGTCGCGTGCAAATCGTGGACGTGAACCTTGTCTTTCGTGGCGTTGAAACCCAATTCGTCGGATTCGCCGAGCGTGAGTCCGGGCTTCACGCCGCCGCCCGCCAGCCAGTAGGAGAAGCAGTTCGGATGATGGTCGCGTCCATCATTGCCGCCCTGCACCATGGGCGTGCGCCCAAACTCGCCGCCCCAGATCACCAGCGTGTCCTCGAGCAGACCGCGCTGTTTCAAATCCTTCACCAAGGCGGCGCTGGCCTGGTCCGTGTTCTTGCAGTTCTTCTTCAGCCCGCTGGTCAGATCGCCGTGCTGATCCCATGACTCGTGGAAAATCTCCACGAAGCGCACGCCCCGCTCGATGAGCCGCCGCGCCAGCAGGCAACTGTTCGCATAGGAAGACTTGCCCGGCTCCGCACCGTACATTTCCAGCGTGGCCTTGGACTCCTTGGAGATATCCATCAGGTCCGGCGCGCTGGCCTGCATCCGATACGCCATCTCATAGGAGTTGATGCGCGTGGCGATCTCCGGATCGCCGACCAGATCAAGGTGCTTTCTGTTCAGCTTGTTGATGGTGTCGAGCGTGTCACGCTGCATCTCCTTGTCCACGCCGGGAGGATTGGAAAGGTAGAGAACCGGATCGCCCACGTTGCGAAAAAGCGTGCCTTGATAAGCCGAGGGTAAAAAGCCGGCCCCCCAGTTTGACGCGCCACCGCTGGTCCCCTTTCCGCCCGTGCTGAAGACGACGAAGCCCGGCAAGTCCTGCGCCTCACTGCCCAGCCCGTAAGTCGTCCAAGCCCCAAAGCTCGGCCGCCCAAACTGCTGAGATCCGGTGTTCATCATGATTTGTGCGGGCGCATGATTGAAGGCATCGGTATGCATCGACTTGATGATGGCGATGTCGTCCGCCACTTCGGCCAGGCCGGGCAGCAACTCGGAAAGTTCCGCGCCGGATTGCCCGTGCTTCTTGAACTTGAACTTCGGCCCGAGCAACGACGAATTCGGCGTGATGAAGGCGGAGCGATAACCCTTGAGCAAATCCGCCGGCGGCAGTTTGCCGTCAAACTTCGTCAGTTCCGGTTTGTGGTCGAACAACTCCAAATGGCTCGGTCCGCCCGCCTGGAAAAGATAGATGACACGCTTGGCCTTGGGCTTGAAGTGCGGCTGGCGTGGCGCCATCGGGTTGAGCGAAGGCGCGCCCGATGCAGTGCCCTGGCCAAACAAAGTTCCGAGCGCAATGGCGCCGAGGCCGACACCACACTGCTGGAAGAACCACCGGCGCGTGATCTCCGTCTGGTTGAGCCCGCGATAAAGATGAGATTGGCAATTCATCGAATCATTCCTTCGTAATCGTTTCGTCCAGATTCAGCAGCACGCGGGACACAACGGTGTAAGCCGCGAGTTGCGCGGGCGTCGCTCCGGCAGGCAAATCCTTGGGCACCGAATTCGTGCCCGTGGCCACCTCGGCTGGATTCACCCAGCCATCGGCGATGCGCTGCTTCTCCTTGTTGAGCAAGGCCATCAATTCCCGCGTCTCGTCCGGCTGCGGCGTCCGCGCCAGCGCGCGACGGAAGGCGTAGGCGATGCGCTGCTCGTCGCTCTTGCCACCGTTGGCCAGCGTCTGGCGCGCGAGCGCTTGCGAACACTCGACAAAGAGCGGCTCGTTCAAGGACACCAAGGCCTGCAGCGGCGAGTTGGAACGCTGACGGCGCACGCAGGAAACGTCGGCGTTCGGCACGTCGAAGGTCTGGAGCGCAGGGAAAGGCGTCGAGCGGCGGCGGAAAGTGTAGAGGCCGCGGCGGTATTTGTCCGGGCCGGTCTCGTGCTTCCACGGGAACGGGGCGTAGCTTGTCGGCGGCTCGAACAAGAACGCCGGCGCGGGCGACATGATGCTCGCCCCTCCCAGCTTCGGGTTTAGCAAACCGCTCGCGGCCAGCGCGATGTCGCGGATGATTTCGCCTTCCACGCGGAAACGCGGTCCGCGCGCCAGCAGGCGATTGTAAGGATCATTCTCGTATGACTCGGAGGAGAGCTTGGATGACTGGCGGTAAGTCGCGCTGCCCACGATCAGGCGGTGCAGGTGCTTGAGGCTCCAGCCATTGTCCATGAAATCGCAGGCCAGCCAGTCGAGCAATTCGGGATGCGAAGGTGCGTCGCACTGCATGCCGAAATCCTCTGAAGTCGCCACGAGTCCGGTGCCGAAATAAGCCTGCCAGACGCGGTTCACGATTACTCGCGCCGTGGTGGGAGCCTTCCGATCCACCATCCACTTCGCAAACGTAAGCCGGGAGCCATCAGCGGCGTCGGGCAACGGATTGAGAAACGCCGGCACGCCGGGCGGGACTTGTTTGGCGGGCTTCAACCAATCACCACGGCGCAGGACATGGGTCGGCCGAGGGTCTGCACGGGAGAGCAAGGACATGGAGGTTGCTCCATCGGGATAATCCTTCCACAGCGCTTCAATTTTCTCATGGCCGTCCTTCCATTCCGGCATCGTCGTGCGCCAATAAGCAAACACCGTGGCCACCTGCACGGACGAACGCTGCGCGCGCGGGATGGGCAGAATCTCCCGCACCTTTTTCGGCACCGGATCCGCCTTCACTCCGCCGGTCGTCTTGGTCGCGCGGATGCGGAACCGGCCGAGATTGTTGTTCATGTGGTCGTCGCTGTTCCAGCCGCCGTGATCCTGCTGGAGTCCAATCCGCCAATAAGTGCCGTTCGTGAAACCCGCCGGCTTTTCCGCCACGAACACCGCCTTGCGATCCTGATTGCGTCGCCCCGGTCCCACATTGATGCCCCATGCGGTCCGGGCGTTGCCGTCGATGGCGAAGTGGATCGGTCCGGTGGTGCGGGCATTGGTGGTCTTGTCGTCGTAGTTCCTTTCCAGAGCCCGCTCCGGCTGTTCAACATCCGCCGTCGCTTCCTTCCACTTGATCTTCACCTTGTTCGTCGGCTGCTTCGCATCCATCGCCTCGACGAGGAATTCACTCAAGGCACAGGTGCCGTTGAAGGCTCGGCCTGGCCCGCCGTAGGGCAAATCCGGATCGGTGAGCAGCTCGATTTGAAAAGCGGTGATGCCGCTCAGATCATTCGTCACACGGAACCACTGCGTCATCTTCGTCGGCGCATAACCGCAGGCCAACATCGAACCGTCCTTCTTGACCTCGTAGCGCTGCGCCTTGTCGCCCTCCTGTTCGAGATCGCTGATCGTGATCCACTCCGGCTGGTTGCCCTGCACGGATTCCTCCCACGCCGCCATACGCTTTTCCCAGTCCGGGAGGCGGTGCTTCAGATCTTCCTCCACTTCGCTCATTTTGCGCCGTGCGTCCGCAATCTGCATCTGCTGCTCAGGCGAATACACCACTGGACGCGCCTCGTGATCGCTGTTGAGAAAGGCGAACATCCGGTAATACTCCTCGTGCGAAATAGGATCGTATTTGTGCGTGTGACACTGCGCGCATTGAATGGTCACGCCCAGCACCGCCTTTCCCACCGCATCCATTCGATCAAACATCGCCTCCATGCGGAACTGCTCCGGATCAATGGCCCCCTCCATGTTGACCATCGAATTGCGCAGGAAGCCCGTGGCCACAATCTGGTCCTGCTTCGCCTTCGGCAACTGGTCGCCGGCCAGTTGTTCAATGATAAACTGATCGTACCCCAAATCACGATTCAAGGCGTTCACTACATAATCCCGATACGGCCACATCTCGCGCGACATGTCCTTCTCGTAACCATCGCTGTCCGCATAACGAGCCGCATCCAGCCAGTGACGTCCCCAGCGTTCGCCATAGTGTGGCGAGGCGAGCAACTTCTCCACCGCCTTGCCATAGGAAGCCTTCGACTTGTCGGCGAGAAAGGCGTCCACCTCCTCCGGCATCGGCGGCAACCCAACGAGGTCGAGATGCAAACGACGCAACAAAGTCACCTTTTCCGCCTCGGGCGACGGCTTGAGCTTTTCCTTTTCCAACCGAGCGAGCACAAACGCGTCAACCGGATTTTGAGTTTTGGATTTCAGAGATCGAATTTCTGGCACCACGGGCTTCACCGGAGCCTTGAAGGCCCAATGATTTTTCGGGTCTTTCTCGCCGGAAATTTTCTCTGGCATGATCGCTCCCTGATCAATCCACGCCCGCAGCACCCCCACCTGCTCCGCCGCAAGCCTCTCGCCCTTTTTCGGCATCTTCAGTTCCTCGTGCAGTCCCGAGACCGCATGAATCAACAGGCTCTCCGCGCTCTGCCCCGGGACGAGGACGGGGCCGCGTTCGCCGCCCTTCAAGGAAAGCTCGCGCTGATCGAGCCGCAATCCTGACTCAGCGCGTTTCGGTCCGTGGCAATTCCAGCACGTCCCCTCAAAGATCGGCCGCACGTCCCGGCCGAAATCAACCGGGCGCGTGGCGGCGGGCGGGAGTTTGGAAAGATCCACGGCGGCCTGACTGGGCAGGAGGCCAGCCAGCAACGCACACAAGGCCGTCAAAAGTTTTTTTCGCATGAGAGCAATCCCGATATTCGGTTGAATGTTGCTTACGACGAATTCCGCGTCACACAAATTCGCGGCAACCTCTGCGCCGCAGGCCGCGATTCGATGCACCAGCCCCGAACTGCTTCAGACCTCGCCCCGGAATCCCTGTTGCCGCAAAGCTTCGTAGAGCACGAGGGCCACGCAGTTGGAAAGGTTCAGCGAACGTGCGTCGGGATTGAACATGGGAATGCGCAGCCAGCGTCCGTGATTTTCCTCCAGCAACACTCGGGGCAGTCCCGCCGTCTCCCGGCCAAAGACCAGATAGTCCTCCCCGGCAAAGTCCGCCTCGGTGTAATGCCGGCTGCCGCCAGATTCGACCCACCACAGCCGCGCCTCCGGCGGAAGCCCCGCCGCAAACACGTTCCAGCTTTTCCAGCGATGCCAATGGACCTGCTGCCAGTAGTCCATGCCGGCGCGCTTGAGTTGTGCATCGTCGAGTTTGAAACCGAACGGCTCGATCAAGTGCAGGGTCGTCCGCGTGGCGGCACAAAGGCGCGCGACATTGCCGGTGTTGGGCGGAATCTCCGGTTCCACGAGCACGATGTTCATGTGGAGGATGTTGAAGCGGAGCAATCCAAGCGGCAACTACTTCACACCCGGAACCGCCTTCTTCGGCCGGCCATAAAAAACCTTCCACAACACCAACCCATGCGCGGGTGCCGTCATGCCAGCGGCGCGGCGATCCTTCGCCTCCAGCATGGCCCGCACTTGATCGGGTGAAAACCGGCCCCGGCCGACCTGCACGAGCGTGCCCACCAGGCCCCGGCACATCTTGTAGAGAAAGCCGTCGCCCTCGATGAGGAAGGTGAGCGCGGGGCCGCTGCGTTTCACCTCACAACGGGTCAGCGTGCGCACGTTGGATTCCATCTCATAGTTCCGGTTGGCCGCGAATGACTTGAAGTCATGGCGGCCCACCAGCAGACGGGCCGCGCACCGCATGGCCGCCAAGTCGAGCGTCCCCGGCACATGCCAGGCCTGCGTGCGCCGCAAGGGATTCTCGGCGGGATGATTCCAGACCGCGTAGCGGTATTGTTTGCCGCGCGCGTCGAAGCGCGCGTGGAAACCGGCGGCGGCACGACTGGCCTCGAGCACGCGAACGTCCTCCGGCAGGCAGGCATTGATGGCCACGAGGAGCTTGCGCGCCGTCATGCGAAACTCAGCTTTCGGCACTTCAAAATGTGCCACCATGCCCAAAGCATGAACTCCCGTGTCCGTCCGGCTCGAACCATGCACCCGGCCGGCGTGAGGGAACAGCGTCCTCAGGGCCTCCTCGACGCGCTGTTGCACCCCCAGTCCGACCTTTTGCACCTGCCAGCCTTGGTAGTGTGTGCCGTCGTAAGCGATGACGAGGCGAAACTTCAAATGCGGCGCAGCACCGCCACCGACCTCCGGCTCCGGACAGGCTTTTGGTTCATCATTTGTTTGGTTGTGTTGGCGCACTTCCCGGAATGTCCGCTCCCCACCTTCCCATGGACAAGGAAGAAACACCCCTGGGCGCATTCGGCGAAACCACCGGCCTGCCATGCTCCTACCGAACAGACCTTCTGACCTGTGCGCCATGGTCCAAACCATACGGCGTTGAGCACGAACGCCCGCCCGGTGGGGGGACGCTTTGATGCGCAAGGTTCGGGACAAAACCCTGGGGTGGCGCGGAACACGACTCATCAAGCGAAAGTGGGATTGAAAGTAGCGATCACGGAGGGCGGGTGTTTAACCCGCAGCCAAGTGCAGTGGAGTGCCGTGTCGGCCAGCTCGGGCGCTCGGCTTGGCGAGAGCCGGCGAGGGCAAACCCACGCTCCCTCCTAACGTGACCGACGCTTCCAATCGCCCCCCATTGAGCGCCGATTGCTTGCAACGGCGGCTATGGATTCGGGATGCCCTTCACCGCACGCAACAGCCTCAACGCCGCCTCCACCAGCTGTTCGCCCGACCCGCTCGCGCAACGTGCGCTGATCGGCTCATAGTTCCCCTCGGCGAAACCCTTCTTGTCCGGGATGTAGCCGATAGAGCCATTCGCCAGTTCAGCAATGAGCGTGTGGTGGAACGGCGACTTCTGCTTAATCTCCAATCCCAGCTCCACGAAAATCTCTCCGGGCAAACTCACCCACGCCACTTCATCGCCGAGTGCGATGACCTGTACTTCCACTTGCTGCGGTTTTCCGGCGCGGTCCGCCACATCGAGCACTTTGAAAGCGTGGACCTGTTCGAGAAACGTCGGCCCCTTCGCCGTGCCGACGCGTTCGGCCACGCCGCGCGCGGCCTCGACCTCGCCGGATTTCAATTCCGGCAACGGCAGCTTCACGATTTCGGATCGCACTCGCAGCGCGAGCGCGCCCCCCGCCACCGGTTGCAAGCGCGGATAAGCCTTGAGCACGTCCGCCGCGAGGACCGTGCCGAGCCGAGCGGCCTCGGTGTGGCCCTTTTGCGCGCCCGCCCACTGCACATCGACGTGGTTGAGGTTGCCGCACGCGCCGTTGGCGAAAACCGTGACCATGTTCGTACCTTTGTATTCACCGAGCAGTCGCGCCAGCGTGAAAGAATAGTCCGCCGAAAACTCCAGACCGCTCACCGTGTCCGGGTGCATGGCGAAGTTGACGTAGGTGGCGATGGCCTCCGCGCGCGGCGTATCGAAGAAAAGGACGGCCACATCCGGATCCACCGGCCCGGCCACGCGCACGATGTTGGTGTTCAGCTTGCCCGGATTCCAACCCACCGTGCCGTCCCTCATGTGGAATCGGCGGTTGAAGCTCAGACGATTCTCCACCTCGTGCGCGACGGAGACACGCGCTGGTTGCAGCGCGGCCTCGGCACGTTGCACGGCCAGCGCAATTTTCGCGGGCAGTTGCGCCGTGTAGTTGCGGACGGATTCCGTCGCGCCGCCGTCCACAAACTTGCGCGAGGAACCAGTGTCCAGCACCGGGCCGGTGTGCGCGTGAGTGGCGCTGATCATCACATTTGCGCCCGGCACGCCGGTGGTGCGCGCAACCATTTCGCGCGCCCGCTCGACAACGTGGCGGGGCAATGAAATCAAATCGCAGACCACCAGCGCGATCTTCGTGCGGTCCTGCTCCAAGACGATGGCCTTGGCCAGCAGCTCATCGTGCGTGTTCGTGGAAAGCCGAATCCCGTAATAGCCGGCCAGCGGCATTGGTTGATCTGGAGTGATGCGAGCCACAGCCGCGCCGACGCGCAACTCGGCCTGCGCGGTGACAGCCAGAAACCAGAGGCCAGCAAAGATAATGAAGGCGCGGATCATGAACCGAGTGTGCCGGGAGCTGTCACGGCCTGGCAAGCGTGTGAACGGGCGAGGGTGGGATTGAACGTGGCGGGCACGGAGTGCGCCCGTCCTCGGGCGCAGCAAGCTGGAGCGCAGCGGGGAGCTGGGGGTTTCCTCAAGGCATCGTGCGCACGGACGTGGCTGTGCCCGGGACCGGCGCACTCTGCCCGACGGCTTCCTGCCCGCCACTTTCAACCGCACCCTGCGCGGCGAACACGACCGCAACCAGCGAAAGCGTGAGGCTCATGCGGCGCCGCAACCCCAACGGCGCGGCGATGTCGGTGCGCCGCAACCCCAACGCGGTTGCGGCTCGTTTGTTCCCGCCCGTGCGCTTGAATCCGGCCACGTCGCCGTTTGCATGGTTTCGATTTCCGAATGCTCACCCAATCCGCGAGGGTATCCGCCAATTGAGCAATGACATGCTGCGGGCCATCTTGGTAGTGTGTTAGGAAATGAATCGCCCTGTACTCGCCATCTTCGCGCTCGCACTCGCCCATGCGCTGGCGTGGGCGGCAGAAGAGGCGTCGCCGGTTTTCCAAAAAGCGCACGCGGTGCTGGAGAAGAATTGCTTTAAGTGCCACAGCCACGCGGCGAACAAGAGCAAGGGCGGGCTGCTCCTTGATTCACGCGACGCGGTGCTGACGGGCGGTGACAATGGGCCAGCCATCGTGGCGGGAAAACCAGAAGCGAGTCTGCTCGTCAAGGCCATCAGCTATAGCGATCCCGATCTGCAAATGCCGCCGAAGGACGGGAAGCTCGCGGACTCGGACATCGTGGCGTTGACAGAGTGGGTGAAGTCGGGCGCACCCTGGACCGAGAGCAAACAAGGTGGCGAAGCCATCGGCCTGAAGCGGCGGGCCAAGGGGAAAATCACCGACGAAGATCGGCAGTGGTGGGCGTTTAAGCCGGTGAAAAAAGAGCCGATGCCGGCCGTGGAAAACCTGGTTGCGATTCGCAACGACGTGGACCGCTTCATCGGCGCGCGTTTGGAGAAGGAACAGCTCACGCCATCACCCGAGGCCAGCCGCATGGTGCTCATCCGCCGCGTCACGTTCGATCTGATCGGCCTGCCGCCCACGCCGAACGAAGTAGAAGCCTTCGTTGGCGACAAATCGCCTCACGCCTACGAGCGGTTGGTGGATCAATTACTGGCCAGCCCGGCTTACGGCGAACGCATGGCGCGGCAGTGGCTCGATCTGGTGCGCTACGCGGACAGCGACGGTTATCGCGCGGACGACTACCGGCCCGATGCGTGGCGCTTTCGCGAATACGTCGTTCGATCCTTCAATGCCGACAAGCGCTACGATCGCTTCGTGCGCGAGCAGTTGGCCGGCGACGAACTCTCTCCCAACGATCCGGAAGCAATCATCGCCACCGGCTATCTGCGCCACGGCATGTACGAATGGAACGCCCGCGACGTGCGCGGTCAGTGGGACACCATCCTGAATGATCTCACGGACACCACGGGCGATGTGTTTCTGGGCATGGGCATCCAGTGCGCGCGCTGCCATGACCACAAGTTTGATCCCATTCTCCAGCGCGATTACTTCCGCCTGCGCGCCTTCTTTGCGCCGGTTCAACCAGGCGACCGCGTCGCAGCGACGCAGTCGGAAATTGCCGCGCACGCGGAGAAGTTGAAGACTTGGGAAGCGCAGACGGCGGAGTTGCGCGCTCAAATTGCCGAATTGGAAAAGCCCTACCTCTTCAAGTCCGAGACCAACGCCGTGATGCGTTTTCCCGACGACATTCGGGCCATGATTCGCAAGCCCGTGGCCGAGCGCACGCCGTTTGAGAATCAACTGGCCACGCTGGCCTGGCGGCAAATCATCTACGATGAAGAGCGCGTGGACCGCACCTTCAAGGGCGACGACAAGGAAAAGATTCTTTCGCTCCGCCGCGAGCTGGCCAAATCGAACAAGGACAAGCCCGCGCCGTTGCCGGTAGCTTTGGCCGCTGCGGATGTGGGGCCGGTCGCACCCGCCGTCTTCATTCCAAAGAAGCAGTCGCTCGGCGAGATCGAGCCGGGCTTCCCGACCGTGGTGGACCCGAATCCAGTCAAGGCCACCACGCATCCAAACAGCACCGGCCGCCGCAGTGCGCTGGCGGAATGGCTGACGCGCCCGGAGAATCCGCTCACCGCCCGCGTGGTGGTGAACCGCGCCTGGCAGCAGCATTTCGGGCGCGGGCTGGCGGCGAACACGAGCGACTTCGGCGTGCTCGGCGAAAAACCATCGCACCCGGAATTGCTCGACTGGCTGGCGGACTGGTTCGTGAGCGAGGGCGGCTGGTCGCTCAAGAAATTGCATCGGCTGCTCGTGACCAGCGCGGCCTACCGGCGCAGCAGCGAGCATCCTGCGACGCAGGCCGGACGGCTCAAGGATCCGGAGAACCGGCTGCTCTGGCGCTGGCAGCCTCGTCGCATGGAAGCAGAGCAAATCCGCGATGCCATGCTGGCCGTGAGCGGCGAATTGGAGATCACCAACAACGTCGCGGGCGTCACGCCGGACCTGCCCCGCCGGACCATTTACACGCGCTTCATGCGCAACACCCGCGACCCGATGGCAGATGTCTTCGACGCACCGATGTGGATCACCAGCGCGGCCTCGCGCGACACCACCACTACGCCGGTGCAGTCGCTGCTGCTCGCCAACAGCGCGTTGCTGCGGAACCGCGGCCGGGCCTTCGCGACGCGTTTGGAGAAGGCATCGGGTTCGGATCCCGCCGCACAAATTCATCTCGCCTACCGGCTGGCGTTCGGTCGCGAAGCCACGACGGAGGAGGTCAGCGCGGCGCAAAAGTTCCTGACGCGACAGGCGACGATGGCCGACCCGAAACGCCTGGACTCCGGTCAGGCAAATTTCGTCCCGGGCAAGGTGCCTTTTCGTGATGGTCAGGCGGCGTTCATTGAGCCCGAGGGCGCACAATCCATGTTCAGCGTCAACGAAAGCGCCGTGCTGCGCGTGGAAGGCGCCTTCACCATCGAGGGTTTCGTCGTCCCGCGCTCGGTGTCGGAAGGGCCGCAGTTGCGCACCATTGCGGCCAAGTGGTCCGGCAAGAACAACGAACCAGGTTGGACGCTGGGTCTCACCGGCCAGAAGTCGCGACGGCGTCCGTTGTCCGTCGCGTTGCAGGTCGTCGGGAAACATCGCAATGGCAGCGTTCGCGAGCTGCCCATTTTCTCCGACCTGAGCGTGCAGATGAACAAGCCCTACTTCATCGGCGCCGCCTTCACCCCCGCGACTTCCAACGCGCCGGGCAAAGTTTTCTTTGCGCTCAAGGATTTGTCGAACGACGACGAGCCGCTGCTGACCGCCACGGTAGAGCACGACGTTACCGGCGACTTGACCAACGCCGTGCCGCTGACCATCGGCGCGCGCTCCGGTGGCGAACGTCAGTCCTTCCACGGGATGATCGACGATGTGCGCCTCTCGAACGCGGCCCTGCCGACCGAGAAGATGTTGTGGTCCTCCGAGTCCATCACCGCCAGCACGCTCGGCTACTGGAAGTTCGAGGCCAAGCCGGACGTCTTCGAGGACAGCAGCGGCCACGGACGTTCCCTCCATCGCCCCGCCGGGCTGGTGACGAAAAGCGTGACCCCGACGCAGGCGGCCCTGGCGGACTTTTGCCAGGCATTGCTCAACAGCAGTGAATTTCTCTACATCGAATGAACACCCCCGATCCTCGTTGTCATCGTTACGAGCCGGCGCAATCGCGCCGCGACTTCCTCTTTCGTTCCGGGGTCGGGCTGGGCGCCATCGCGTTGCAAAGCCTGCTCGCCAACCAATCCGTGGCCGCCGCACTCACCCAGCCGGGTTCACCGCTCGCGGGCCGGAAACCACACTTCAAGCCGCGGGCCAAGAACGTCATCTTCCTCTTCATGGAAGGCGGCCCATCTCATCTCGACCTGTTTGATCCCAAACCGCTCTTGAACAAACTGGCCGGCCAGACGTTGCCGGAAAGTTTTGGCTCCGTGCTCACCTCGATGGGTGAATCCAAATCACCATTACTCGCCAGCAAACGCACTTGGAAACAGCACGGTCAAAGCGGCCTCTGGGTCAGCGACTGGCTCCCGCGCATCGCCGAATGCGTGGATGATATTTCCGTGGTCCGCTCGTGCTGGGCCGATGGCATCAATCACAGCGCCGGCGTCTGCCAGATGAACACCGGATCCATCCTCGGCGGTCGTCCCTCGCTCGGCTCATGGGTCACGTATGGACTGGGTACCGAGAACACCGACCTGCCGGCGTTCGTGGTTTTGCAGGACAACCAGGCCGGCATCGTGAACGGTCCGCGCAACTGGGGCGCCGGATTCATGCCGGCCGTTTATCAGGGCATCCGGCTCCAGGGCGGCAGCGAGCCGATTCCCAATCTCAACACGCCCGACGCCTACACGCCCGAACAGCAGCAGTCGCGGCTGGATTTCATCAACCAGCTCAATCGCAACTACGCCGCGCGCTTTCCCGAACAAACCGAACTCGCCGCCCGCCTCACCAGTTACGAACTCGCTTTCCGCATGCAAGCCGCCGCGCCCCTGGCTGTGGACCTCGCGGGTGAAACCGAGGCCACGCGCCAGCTCTACGGCATGGACCGCAAAGAAACCGCCGACATGGGACGCCTCTGCCTGCTGTCGCGCCGGCTCGTCGAACGCGGCGTGCGCTTCGTGCAGATTTACCATGGGGCCGGGAGCAAGTGGGATTCGCACGCCGGCATGGAGAAGAACCACGGTTCCCTTTGCGCCAGCATGGACCAGCCCGTGGCGGGACTGCTCCGCGATCTCAAAGCGCGCGGGCTGCTGGACGACACGCTGGTCGTCTGGGGCGGTGAATTCGGCCGCACCCCGATGAGCGAGAAAGGCGACGGCCGCGATCACAACGCGACCGGCTTTAGCATGTGGTTCGCCGGCGGCGGCGTAAAAGGCGGCCAGACCATTGGCGCCACGGACGAACTTGGCCTGCGCGCCACCGAGGATCGACTGCACGTCCACGACCTGCACGCCACGATTCTCTGGCTGCTCGGCCTCGACAACATGGGCCTGGTCTATAACTACAAAGGCCGCCCCGAGCGTCCCACGCTCAACGAAGGCGAACCGTTCAAGAAGATAGCTGCGTGAGAGTCGTCAGCGCCTTCGCTCACGAAACTCATAGCCGATTGAGCGCACTCAACACGGCGCGGATGGAGGCAAAGGCGATGTTCGTGTCCACGCCGGCTCCCCAGCGGACCTGGCCGTCGGCGGTTTTGATCTGGATGTAGGCAATCGCCGCCGCTTCTTCGCCGGAACCGAGGGCGTGCTCGCTGTAATTGGCAATCTCGAAGCGCGGCACGCCGGCCTCGGTGAGACCATGCACCAACGCGGCCAGCGGGCCGTTGCCTTCGCCGGAAACTTCCAACGGCTGGCCGTCGCGGGACAATTTCGCGCGGCCCTTCACCACGCCATCCTTGCTCTCGGTTTCAAAGCCGACGAGTTGCCACGGCGATTGGCGCTCGACGTATTCCTTCCAGAACATGGCCTTGAGTTCGGTGGCGGTGACTTCGCGGCCGAGGGCGTCCACGGCATCGTTCGCGATGGGGCCGAACTCGCGCTGCATGTCCTTCGGCAATGCGATGCCGAATTCGCTTTCGAGCAGATACGCCACGCCGCCTTTGCCGGACTGGGAATTCACGCGGATGACCTCGCGGTATTCGCGCCCGATGTCCGCCGGGTCAATCGCGAGATACGGCACGTCCCAGTGGTTGAGAGTTGAGGGCTGAGGGTTGAGAGTTTTTTTCTCCCATTCCGTGAGACCTTTCTTGATGGCGTCCTGATGCGAGCCGCTGAAGGCGGTGAAGACGAGTTCGCCCGCGTACGGCTGACGCGCGGGCACGGTCATGCCGGTACAACGCTCGTACACTTTGATGAGCGCGTTGAGGTTCGAGAAGTCGAGCTTCGGCTCCAGGCCGTGCATGTAGAAATTCATGGCCACGACAATCACGTCGAGATTTCCCGTGCGCTCGCCATTGCCGAACAAGGTGCCCTCGACGCGGTCCGCGCCCGCGAGCAAACCCAGTTCCGTCGCGGCCACGCCGGTGCCGCGGTCGTTGTGCGTGTGCAGGCTGATGATGAGCGAGTCGCGGTTCTTGATGTTCATGCACATCCACTCGATCTGGTCGGCGTACACATTCGGCATCGCGACCTCGACCGTGTCCGGCAAGTTGAGAATCATCTTCCGCCCGGGCGTGGGCTGCCACACATCCATGACGGCTTCGGAGATTTCTTTCGCGAACTCGACTTCGGTTCCGGAGAAACTTTCCGGCGAATACTGCAACCTCACATCCGTGCCCTGGAGCCGGGGCAGCCGGTCCTTGATCCATTGCGCGCCCTGGACAGCGATGGCCTTGATCTCGTCCTTCGACTTGCCAAACACCACGCGGCGCTGCGCCGGCGAAGTGGAGTTGTAGAGATGGATGATGACCTTCTTCGCCCCGATGAGCGACTGGACGGTCTTCTCGATCAAGTCCTCGCGCGCCTGCACGAGCACCTGGATGGTGACGTCGTCGGGGATGTGGCCTTTCTCGATGAGCAGGCGGTTGAAGGCGAATTCGGTGTTCGACGCGGACGGGAAGCCGACCTCGATCTCCTTGAAACCGCACGCGACGAGCGCCTGAAACAGCTCCAGCTTCTGCGAGACGTTCATGGGCACGGCGAGCGCCTGATTGCCATCGCGCAGATCGACGCTGCACCAGATGGGCGCGTGTTTCAGGATGCGGTTCGGCCACTGCCGGTTCGGCAGCTCAACGGGCCGGAACGCTCGATACTTGGAACCAGGATTCTTCAACATGGTTTTGCTACAACTTTCTGCCGGAGTGTTTAACTGCGGATTTCACGGATTTCACGGATGGAAAACATTTCATCCGCGTCCTCCGCGTCCTCCGCGGTCAAAAACTTCCGGTCTTGTCGCCCGTCTTTCACGAAGGCGATTGGGATTCAGGCAACAAAAAACCCCACCGCCTTATCGGCAGTGAGGTTGCTGAAATTCGCGTGCGAATCAGAACCCGACCGCCGCGCTACTAAGCAGCAGCGCGTTTCCAAGCAGTCGATTGTTCAAGTTCCGAATCACGGCGCAAAACGTATTGTTCGTTGGCAGGAGGGTCAACGGCATTTTCAAGCGGGACTTGAATCCACCCCATGCCTGGCCCGCCTACTTCTTCCGCTTCGCGCGATGGCGGCCTTTGAAGGTGAGTTCGGCGATACCTGACTTGTCGAGGTCGCCCAGTCCTTCCGTGACCATGCGGTCGAATTGCTTCTTGGTCGCGGTAGCGAGCGGGAGATTCATCTTTTGCTTCTTGCCGAGGTTCAGGGCGATGCCGGAGTCCTTGGCCGCATGTCCGGCGGAGAAGAAACAGGAGTGGTCGCGGTTCTGCATGTCCTCGCCGTCGGTCACGAGCACGCGCGAGTTCGCGCCAGTCTGGGAAAAAATCTCGCGCAACAGGGTCAGGTCCAGCCCCAGTGCCTGGCCCAGTCCCAGCCCTTCAGCTAGTCCGGCGGTGTTGATGTTCATCACCATGTTGACCAGCGCCTTGACCTGCGCGGCCGTGCCGGCCGTGCCGACGTAGCGCAGCAGTTTGCCGTCGTCGCTCAGCTTATCGAGAATGGGCTTCACCTTGTCGAAGGCGGACTTCTCGCCGCCGCACATCAGGTAGAGCGTGCCCTGCCGCGCCTGGTTGATGCTGGAGGCCATGCACGCTTCGAGCGAGCGGGCCTTGGCGCGGCGCGCGAGTTTCTCGACCTGAACGTGAACTTCCGGCGAGATGGTGGCGCAATTGATGAAGGTCCGGCCGGCCGCCCCGGCGAGCAGGCTGTCACCCTTGGACGCAAAAATCTTGAGCATCGCCTTGTCGTCGGTAACGACGGTGATCACGATATTCGCGAGGGCGGTAACCCGGGTCAGCGAGACGCAAGCCTCGGCGCCGATCTCCTTGGCCAGAGCCTGGCTCGCGGCGCGGTTGATGTCGTAAACGACGGTGACGTTGTAGCCGCATTCCTTGAGGCGGCGGGCCATGTTCGCTCCCATGCGTCCGACGCCGACAATTCCAATCTTCTCTGCCATAAAAGTCCTTCGAGTTGTGTTTACTGATTCAGGTTGCGGGCTGTTTCTACTGACAAGCCCGACGCGACGCCAGAATGATTTGAAAGCCAATTTCCAGCGAAAGGACAAAACCACCCGAAGCCATTCAGCACGGGCAAACAGCCCTGTTCATCAGTGCCGGAAATGTCGCGTACCGGTGAAGACCATGGCCACGTTGCGTTCGTCGGCGGCGGCAATCACCTCGGCGTCGCGCATGGAACCGCCCGGTTGAATGGCAGCGGTCGCGCCGGCCTCGGCCGCGGCAATCAGCCCATCCGCAAAGGGGAAAAAGGCGTCGCTGCAAACCACCGAGCCTTGCAAGGTGAGCTTGGCCTCGCCGGCCTTCCAGACCGCGATGCGGCTGGAATCGACACGGCTCATCTGGCCTGCGCCGATGCCGAGCGTGCGATCCGCGCCGGCATAAACGATGGCGTTCGACTTCACATGCTTGACCACGCGCCAGCCGAAGAGCATGGCCTGCATTTCCATTTCCGTTGGCGGGCGTTTGGTGACGACCTTCAAATCGGCGGCCGAAGTGATCTTGAGATCGCGATCCTGCACGAGGAAGGAATCCGCGCCCACGCCGCGAATGTCGCTGAGAGTCGATTGCCGGATGGGTTTGAGGACCTTGATCAGCCGCAGGTTCTTTTTCTTCTGCAAGATTGCCAACGCTTCGGCGGTGAAGTCCGGCGCAACGATGACTTCGCTGAAAATCTCCGCAATGGCCTCGGCACAGCTCGCGTCGAGCGGTTTGTTGACGGCGATGATGCCGCCAAACGGCGCCTGCCGGTCCGTAGCATAGGCCTTTTCCCAAGCCTCGCGCAGCGTGGCACCCCGCCCCACCCCGCACGGATTGGTGTGCTTGAGAATGGCCAGCGTCGGGGCCTCGCCGCTGAACTCCTCGATCAGTTGCTCCGCCGCCGTCAGATCCAGGATGTTGTTATAGGAAAGCTCCTTGCCGTGAAGCTGCTGAAAGTATTCGGCGAAGCGACCGCACAGCACCGCCGTTTGGTGGGGATTCTCGCCGTAGCGCAAGGTCTGAACCACACCCGCGTTAATGTAGAGGCAGCCGGGTGAAGCGACGGCGGCTTCCTCGGCCGCGAATTCCTTGCTCAGGTGCATGAAGATGGCCGCGTCGTAGGCCGACGTGAGAAAGAAAACTTTCTCGGCCAGCTTGCGGCGCAAGGCCAGCGTCGTCTCACCGCTGGTCTTGATTTCCTCCGCCACGGTCCTGTAGTCCGCCGGATCGATGATGACCGTCACGCTGTCATGATTCTTGGCCGCGCTACGGAGCATGGACGGCCCACCGATGTCGATGTTCTCTATGGCCTCGTGCAAGGCCACACCGGGCTTCGCCACCGTCGCCTCGAAGGGATAAAGATTCACCACCACCAGGTCGATGGGCGCGATGTCGTGCTCGCGCGCGGCGGCCTCGTGGGCGGCGTTGCCGCGGATGTAGAGCAGGCCGCCGTGGATCTTCGGGTGCAGCGTCTTCACGCGGCCATCCATCATCTCAGGAAACCCGGTATGGGCGCTGATGTCCTTGACCGGCAGGCCCGCGTCGCGAATGGCCTTGGCGGTGCCGCCGGTGGAAATGAGTTCCACGCCGGCAGCCACCAAGACCCGGGCCAGATCGATCAGGCCGGTTTTGTCAGAAACAGAAAGCAGCGCACGCTGAATTTTTCCCATAAGGCGGCGGCTAAAATCCCAGAAGGAACCGACGTGGCAAGCAGAATGAAAACGGGAGCGGAAGATCAGAAGTTGTTCCGGCCACGCTCACAGACCCACCCATTTCATTCCAAAGCGCAGCCAGAGCGGAATGGTGATCAACCCGGCCAGCGACGTGCCGAGAACCACGCGCAACGCCGTGGCCGGATCACCGCCGTAATGTTTCGCCATGACGATGGGGAACACGGCGGCAGCCATAGCCCCTTGGATGGTGATGACGCGCTTGAGTTCGAGCGAGCAGGGCAGGTATTTCGCCAGCAACATAAAGAGCACGGGCAGGAAACCCAACCGCAACAGGCAGCTCACGAAGATGAGGCGCGCGCCGCGCACGTCGCGGAATTCATGCACGTAGTCGGCCATGGTCGCGCCGATCATGAGCACGCCGAAGGGAATGGCGCACTGGCCGAGCATGTGGGCCGTCTTGTGCAGGAACTCCGGGACGTGGCGCTGGCCGATGATGAAGTTGAGGGCCACGGTGAGTACAATGGCAATGAGCGGCGGGTTGAGAATCTTGCGCCAGTTCGTACGCATCGTGCCGCCGCCGAGGATGAGCAACCCCAGGCTCCAGATGGCGATCTCCACACCGACGTTGTGGACGAACAACACGGCGAGCGTCGAGGAGGCGGCTTCCTTGGCGAAGAGCGCGAGGATGAGGGGAATGGGCACGTAGCCGTAGTTGTAGGTCGAGACCACGAAGGCAAAGGTGCGCCGCGCCCGCTCGTCGCGCAGTCCGGTCGCGCCGCGCAGGAGCAGCGCGAAGGGAATGGCCAGCGCCACGGTGCCGAAGCCGATGAGCGGCGGGAGCCAGATGTTGCCCGGTTGGGCAAAGGCGGCATTGCCAATGATGGAATCGAAAATGAGGCAGGGCGTGAGGACATTGACCGTGACGCGCAGGAGGCTGGCGTCGGCGTCGGCGGTGAGCCAGTTCAACTGCCGCAGCAACGCGCCGGTGCCGGCGAGGCAAAAGATCGGCAGCACGGCGGTGAGGACGGTGAGGAAATCGTTCACAAGTGGGCGGCGAAAAGATGCTTCACCAGCACGTCGAACTCGGCGGCTTGAATCTGGCGCAACGCCGCGATGGTCCCGGCGTCATTCCCCTGCTCTGCCGCTTCGCATTCGTCGATGAAGGCGAAGGCATCCCAAGTCTTGCGGCCAGTTCGCCCGGCCAGTTTTGGAAATGCCGGATGCTGGCCCACGCGGCGAAACCAATACTTGGCGTTGCCGTAGTCCGGCTCGCGCCGGTGCATGATGCCGTGGAGCCAGCTTCCATCGTGAGTTTCGATGTCTTGGGAGAGCGTATGCGACGCGTCGAAGTGATCGTGCCAGAGCAAGGCCGCGCTGCGGAGCAAGGGGCGGGCGGATTCGGGTGTGTGGTTTGCTTCGAAGAATGATTCCAGCCGGAGCAGCAATTCCGTTTCAGCCAGAGTACCGGGACGAGGCTGCGGCCCGAGCATCGGCACTTCAGGAGTGGCGATGGCGGATTTGAATTTCGCAGTCAGGTCGGCGGCGCTCGACATGGCGGGAGGCTACGGAGCAGCCACCGGGCAATCAAAGTTTTTTGCCGGATTGGGGTTGTCATTCGCGAAAACGGGCGTAAAACCGGATTCAATGAACGCCATGCAAAAGCATTTCCTTGTTTCCGCGCGAACCGTGAAAATTCAAACTCACAGCCGTGTGAGAATTCGCCGAGCCCTTGCATTCCTATCGGCGTCGCTCGTCCTTCTTTCCTGCGCCCTGGTGCTTCCAGCGGCCGAGGAAGTGTTGAACAACGCTTCCATCATCGAACTGCAAAGCTTGAGCTTGGGCGACGCGGTGATCATTGGAACGATCAAGACTTCCAAATGCAATTTCGACACCAGCCTCGGCGGTTTGAAGGAACTGAAGGCGGGCAAAGTGTCGCCGGCGGTCATCGAGGCCATGCTTGCGACCAAATCCGCGCCCCCAGCCCCCGCCGCGCCGGTCGCCAAAGGTGACGTCAACGATCCGCTGGCCCCGCACGCCGGTGGCGTTTGGGTCTTGCAGGAGGTTGGGGGCAAGAAAACCATGACACGAATCGAGTATTTCCGGCCAGCCATGGCCAACAAAGTGGGCGGCTACAATCCCTGGACCGGGATGTCACACGAGCAGTTCGTTTACCTGCCGGGGACCAAAGCCAAGCTGGAGCTGCCCGGCCGGCGTCCGGTGTTTTATTTCTATTTTGTCACGGGACAACAGTTTTCCAGCCAGGGCGGCTCGTTTGAATTCCTGAATGCCCAGAGTCCCGATGAATTCCTGCTGACGCGATTTCAGATCAAGGACGGTCAACGCCAGCTTTCCATCAGCAAAGGAAATTCCTGGTACCAATCACGGGGGCTCAACAAATCCGTCCGCGGATACGAGGCGGAAAAAGTGGGGGAGGGCATTTATAAAATCTCGTTCAAGAAGGATCTGGCGAATGGCGAGTACGCCTTTTCTTCCGCGAACGGACAGGGCTACGGACAATGTTTTCCCTTCGGCATCTCCTCAACAGACCCTTGGATCGTGGACAAAACCATCACTGACCCGGAAGTGAAACGCCTGTGCGACATTTTGAAGACCGGCAAGCCGGATGAAATCATCAAGTCGCTCAAGGCTCTTCGAGAAATGGACGCACCCGAAGCCGTCCCGGACATCCTCGCCTGCTTCACCAGTTCCAATGCCAACGTCATCCGGGATGCCTGCCGGACGCTGGCGGTGCTCGGAGATTCGAGCAACGTCCCTTCCATCGAACCCTTGTTGAAGCATTCGAGGGCCGATGTCAAAAAGGACGCCCAGGAAGCCATCAACGCGTTGAACGGCAAGTGATGGACGGCTCCAGAGCGGTGTGAGGGACGGGCAGGAAGCACTTCGGTTTCTCCACGCCACTGGCTCGGCGCAGGCGGCAACGCAAAGGGCGGTTGCAGTTTCCCAGCCGCTCCACTAATTCTCTCAGCCATGCGTTTCATCGCCACGGTCATCGAAAAATTACAGCGGCACCCCAAGCGCCTCGTATTCCCCGAGGGAAGCGAGCCGCGCGTGCTTCAGGCCGCCCGGCAGTTCGCCTCGCTCAAGCTGGGCGCGCCCATTGTGCTGGGCGAGCGCGGCAAGATCAAAAAGGCCGCGGAGGATCTGAATGTCTCCCTCGAGGGAGTGCGCATCATTGATCCCGATTACAGCGAGGAGTTGGAAAATTTCGCCCAGCGTTATGAACTCATCCGGCGCGGCAAGGGCATCAAACTCGAGGAGGCGCGCGATGCGATGCGCAATCCGAATTACTTCGGGGCCATGATGGTGGCCATGCACCAGGCGGACGGCGTGATCTCCGGCGCGAGCGAGCGCATGGGCAGCACGTTGCGCCCGCTCTTTCAGGTGATCAAGGTCGCGCCCCAGGCCACCACGGCTTCGAGCTGCATGATCATGGAGGTGGAGGACACGCGCTTCGGCGAGCAGGGAGTGATGTTCCTGGCCGACTGCGGCGTCATCCCCGAACCGGATGTGGAGCAGCTTTCCGACATCGCCGTTTCGACGGCGCAGCTTGCGCGTCACCTGCTCGGCAAGCGACCGCGCGTGGCCCTGCTCTCTTATTCGACCAAGGGCAGTGCCACACATCCCAGCATCGGCAAGGTGCAGGCGGCCACGGCGCTGGCCCGCCAGAAGGCCCACGCCAAGGGTTTGCAGGCCGACTTCGACGGCGAACTGCAAGTGGACGCGGCTCTCATTCCCGAGATTGCCACGCGCAAGCTGCCGGACTCGCAGGTGGCCGGCCAGGCCAACGTGCTCATCTTCCCCGATCTGAATTCCGGCAACATCGCGAGCAAGCTGGTCCAGCACGTCGGCCGGGCCCACGCCTATGGACAGGTGCTGCTCGGTCTCGACCGCCCCGCAGCGGATGTCTCCCGTGGCTCCACTACGCACGACATTCTCGGCGTGGCCGCGATCGTCGGCGTGCAGTCCATTTCCTACGACCAGCTTTATCCGCAATCGGGACGGCGGCTGCCCGGGGAGAAGTGATGAAAACCCCAAATCCCAAACCCCAAACCTCAACCGGATTCCAAACTTCAAACCTTGGTGTGTCGCGAGGAAAGGCTCGGAGTTTGGAGTTTGAAGTTTGGAGTTTGTTTGGGATTTGGTTTTTGGTTTTTGGTTTTTATCATCATCCATGAACGAAACTACCCCCCGCGTCTTCATCGCCGCCACCCGCCAGAACGACGGCAAGACCACCACTTCGCTCGGACTCGTGGCCGCGCTCCAGAACCACTACGGCCGCGTGGGCTACATCAAGCCGGTGGGCCAGCGCTTCGTCGAAATCGCCGAGCACAAGATCGACGAAGACACAGTGCTCATGGACAGCGTGTATCAATTGAACTGTCCGCTCAGCGACATGAGCCCCATCGCGGTGGAGCCGGATTTCACGCGCAAGTATCTCGCCAACGCCAACTATGACGCGCTGGTGCGAAGGATTGAGAAGGCCTTTGACCGGGTGGCCTGGGAAAAGGAGTTCGTGCTCTGCGAAGGCAGCGGTCACGCTGGTGTCGGTTCGGTCTTTGATTTGTCGAACGCCCAGGTCGCCAAAGTGCTCGGGGCCAAGGTCATCATCGTGACCCGCGGCGGCATCGGCAAACCCATCGACGAGATCGCCCTCAATCAGGCGCTCTTCGAGAAGGAAGGCGTGAAGATCATCGGCGTGATCGTGAACAAGGTCGTGCCGGACAAGGTGGAGTTCGTCACCGGCTTTCTCCGGCAGGGATTGAAGCGCCGGGGACTCGACCTGCTCGGCGTCATTCCCCACCAGCCCATCCTTTCGCGACCCACCTTGCAATCGGTGAAGGATGAGCTGGAGGCCGAAAAGCTGAACCACTCCCGGCAGATGTCGAATCCCGTCGAGGACATCGTCATCGGAGCCATGAGCGTGCAGAACGCCCTACCCTACTTCAAAAGAGGCGTGCTGGTGATCATTCCCGGCGACCGCGAAGACATCCTGCTCGCGGCGGCGGCGGAGATGTGTTCGCAGGATTACACCGGACTGGCCGGCATCGTCCTCACCGGCAACCTGCGCCCGGGCGATCATGTGCTAAAGCTGATTCGGGAGATGCCCTTCCCCGTCCTGCTCGCCGAGAAAGACAGTTATGCCGTCGCTTCGCAAGTCCACGACATGACGGTGAAGACGCGGCCTGATGACAAGGCGAAGATCAGTTTGATCCGAGACATGATCGCCGAGCATGTGAACGTGGAGAAAATTTTGAGCGCCCTCTGAAATCCCCATGAGCCTGGCCATCAACCCGTCCCTGAAATCCCTGCCCGTCTATGTCCCCGGCCGCCCGATCGAGGAAGTCGCGCGCGAACTGGGCAGGCCTGCCGCCGACATCATCAAGCTGGCCTCGAACGAAAACCCCTTCGGCCCTTCTCCTCTGGCGCTGGCCGCGATGGAAGGCGCGTTGAAGCAGACACACCTCTATCCCGACGGCGCGGCGTTTTACCTCAAGCGCAAGCTGGCGGCGAAGCTCGGCGTCACGCCGGAGAACCTCATTCCCGGCAATGGTTCGAACGACATCATCGAGTTCGTCGCCCACGCGCTACTGGATGCGAACTCCGAGGTCGTGGTCTCGCAATACAGCTTTGCCGTTTATGCCATCGTCACTCAGCTTTTCGGCGCGAAACTTGTCACCGTGCCGGCGCAGAAGTATGGCCATGACCTGCCGGCGATGGTCCGCGCCATCACGCCGCGGACGAAAATCCTCTTCGTGGCCAACCCCAACAATCCGACCGGCACGCTGGCCCCGCGCGAGGACGTCGTCCGACTCATCAACGACACACCGCCGCATGTGCTGCTCGTAATGGATGAAGCTTATGTTGAATTCATCAGCAACCGGGTGGACCTGGTGCCGCTGGTGCGCCGTGGAGATTTCCCGAACCTGATTCTGCTCCGCACCTTCTCCAAGATTTACGGCCTGGCCGGGCTGCGCATCGGCTACGGCATCGGGCATCCTGATTTCATCGCCGCGCTGGAAAAGATCCGCCAGCCCTTCAACACCAACGCACTCGCGCAGGCCGGCGCGATGGCGGCATTGGATGACGACGAACACGTCGGGCGCACCCGCGCCAACAATCAGCAGGGTCTGGCTTTCTACGAGCAGTCATTCCGCGCGCTGGGCCTCGAATACGTTCCCTCCGTCACGAATTTCATCCTCGTAAAAGTCGGCGACGGCCAGCACATCTGGGGCGAGTTGCAAAAACGCGGCATCATTACACGGCCGATGGCCGGCTATCAGTTGCCCGAGTGGATTCGCATCTCCATCGGCACGGCGGCGGAGAATGAGCGGTGCGTGGCGGCGTTGCGGGAAGCCTTGGCGAAGTGATTTTGGGAGGGCTGTAAGCCGAATTCTGTCTGCACCCTTGCGGGCGGAGAGAATCATTTGTCTGAGCAGCCCATACCCGGAACCGGTCCGCTTGCGCGTCCTGCGGCGGGCCGCCGCGCGGTTCCCTATTTGGCCTTGCACCCGATGGGGTTTGCCGTGCCGCGTTGCTTGCGCTTCGCGCGGTGCGCTCTTACCGCACCTTTTCACCCTTACCCGAGCCTTGCGGCCCGGGCGGTTTGTTTTCTGTGGCACTGTCCGTTGGAAAGCGTCTCCACTTTCCCCCTGCGTGTATCTCCGCCCCGAAGAACGAAGTTACGCAGCATCGCGCCCTGCGGTGTTCGGACTTTCCTCCCCTCGCTTGCGCGAGGAGCGATCCTCCACCCTCCCAAAATCGGGGCGAAGGTAGCGGGCGGTTTCCGGCGAAGCAAGCGATGCCGCCAACTGGCGGTGGCATTGGTAGTGGCGGGTTCACTGAGAGGGGAAGCTGCTCGCGCGGCGAGCCGCCCGCTCGCCGCGGGCTGGTCTCGTCGCCGCGCGACAAAACCCACCATCGGGTGCCCGCCACTTTCAATCGCACCCGTCCTGACTCCGCTTCTTGCCATTCCTCGCTGTCGCCTCTAACTTGCGCTCACGAAAATTCGCTCAGGTTATGAAACGAAAATTTTTCTACGGATTGCTGCTCGGAGCGCTCGGGCTGAACCTCTTCGTCGGGGCGCAGGTCTATTTCCAAAGCGTCCAGGCCGCGGAGAAGGATGACCCCTATCAGAACCTCAAGCTCTTCTCCACTGTCCTGGAGCGTGTGCGACAGGACTACGTCGATGGCGAGAAGGTGACCTATCAGGAACTCATTCAGGGGGCCATGAAGGGCATGTTGAACACGCTCGACCCGCACAGTGAGTTCATGGAGGCAACCAAGTACGATGATCTGAAGAAAGACACCACCGGTGAATTTGGCGGCGTGGGCATCGTGGTTTCGATCAAAGACGGCCAGGTCACGGTCGTCGCGCCGATGGAGGACACCCCGGGCTTCAAGGCCGGCATTCTCTCCGGCGATCGCATCGTCAAGATTGATGGTCGCAGCACGGAGAAGTTTTCCATCCAGGACGCGGTGAAGAAATTGCGCGGCGCAGCCGGGTCGAAAGTCGAGATGACCATCCTCAGGCCAACCAGCGGCCTCATCACCAACTACACTCTGGTGCGCGCGGCCATCAAAGTGGACACGGTCAAGGACATCGACGGCCGGCGTGACTTTCCGTTGAGCGAGAACAAGATGGGCTACGTGCGGCTCTCCCAGTTTGGCGAGCAGACGGCGGAGGATTTTGAGGACGCCTTGCGCAAGCTGGAGAAGAAGGGCATGGAGTCGCTCATCCTCGATTTGCGCGGCAATCCCGGCGGCCTGCTGGATTCAGCAGTGCGCGTGGTCGAGAAATTCGTCGCGCGCGGCACTCTCATCGTTTCCACCGAGGGCCGGGGCTCGACCCAGCGCGCCGATTACCGCGCCACCGGGCGCAACGCCCATTTGAACCTGCCGATGGTCGTGCTCGTCAATGGCGGCAGCGCCAGCGCGTCCGAGATTGTTTCCGGCGCGTTGCAGGACTTGACCGCGACCGGCAAGTGCAAGGCCGTCATCCTGGGTGAACAAACCTTCGGCAAAGGCTCCGTGCAAAGCATCCTGCCGTTAAATGACGGCTCGGCCCTGCGCCTGACCACGGCGAAGTACTACACGCCCAGCCACAAGGTCATTCACGAAAAAGGCATCACGCCCGACATCATCGTGCCCGTGAGCGAGGAGGAGGAGCGCGACCTGTTCTTCAAGCGCTCGCCCGGCGGTCTGGAATCGCTGGAGGACAAGGAACGCGCGCGGCTCCAGAACCTGCGCGACGTGCAACTGGATCGCGCCATGGATCTGCTCAAAGGCCTCTCCGTTTACAACCAGCGCAACGGCGAGAAAATTCCGGCCAAGGGCGGTGACAAGGTCGCCTTACGGAATTGACCCTGCTCGCCCTCGAAACTTCCTGCGACGAAACCAGCGCCGCCGTGGTCCGGGCGGGCGTGGTGCTGGCCAACGTCGTTTCGTCCCAAATCAAACTCCACGCTGAGTACGGCGGCGTGGTGCCGGAACTGGCCGCGCGCGAGCACCTCAAGAACCTGCCTCCGGTCATCGAATCGGCCCTGCGCGAGTCCGGCCTCCAGGTCGCCGAGCTGGAGGCCATCGCCGCCACCCAGGGACCAGGCTTGCCGGCGGCCTTGATGGTCGGAATGAAAGCCGCCCAGTCGATGGCCTACGCGCTGGGCAAACCGTTTCTTGGCCTCAACCACCACGAGGCGCATCTTTACTCGCCGTGGATTCGTGGCGAACCGCTCCGCGCCTGCTTCGAGGACTTCCAGCCCAACCTGGCCCTCATTGTCAGCGGCGGACACACCATGCTCGTCCAGGTCGAAGCCGAACTCCGCCACCGCGTGCTCGGCTCGACCATCGATGACGCGGCCGGCGAGTGCTTCGACAAAGTGGCCAAGCTCATTGGTCTCCCCTACCCCGGCGGCCCTCAGATGGATCGGCTCGCGCAGGAGGGAGACCCGAAACGGTTTAATTTTCCCCGCCCCATGCTGCGCGAGGCCAACGATGACTTCAGCTTCAGCGGATTGAAGACCTCGGTGCGCTATTTCCTCCGCGACCATCCCGCTTTGCTGGCCGAACGACAGGCGGTCTGTGACCTCTGCGCCAGCGTGCAACACGCCATCGTGGAAGTGCTGGTGGTGAAGACCCTGCGCGCGGCCGAACGGCTGGCCGTCGGCTGCGTCACGGCTTCTGGTGGCGTGACTGCGAACACCGCTTTGCGCCGGGAACTGGCCGCCGCCTGCGACCAACGCGGACTCAAACTCCACGTTGCCGAACGCGCCCTCTGCACGGACAACGCGGCCATGATTGGCATTCTGGCCGAGCGGAAGTTCAAAAGCGGAACACCGGCCTCCGAACTGGACGCCGACATCGCACCCGGACTCGCGCTGGGTTGAATCCGAATTCCGGGGCAGCGGCGGCGCAGCCGCCGGGGTGGCCCAGGCAACCAGCCAATAGTGTTCGGCATGGCGGTGGGCCACCGCCATG
>JANOQV010000182.1:0-9754 GCA_031414955.1 Pedosphaera sp.
TGTTTGCCAACCAGTGCGGAGCGCGGCGTTTACGCCGCTTCACCGTTCGTAAGCCCGCTGGTCAATCGATCCGTCATCGCCCGCTTGGACGCTGAAGCGGCCTGAAGGCCGCGATCCAAGAACAGTGTCAAGATGCGCCCATCCGCACGCTGACGAAGCTTTATTGTTTGAGGAAAGGTGGGTGAGGTGGGAGCGGCGAATGTTCACGCAGGTTCGCCGCATTCACGCAGCGTTCTCTCGTAGAGTTCACGGCTGATTCGGAACTGCGTGCCGGCGATCATTTGATCCAGCACCGGACGCAGGGCAATGAGGTATCCTTCCTTCTTGGCGCGCATCAGAACCCCGATGGTCCCAGTGACGCGCACACCGAGATTCTTCGCCGCAGCGCGTCCGTCCGTTTCATCGATGAGCAGGAGTGAATCTGGTGTTTCTGCGGCCAGAGCGATGGCATGAGCTTCGCCAATGTCCAACGTGTCGCTCAAAGCGGTGATCAAAGAGTGGTTCTGCGGCTCGGTGATGGCCATCCATTGCTGTGCCAGGGCTGCGTGCACCGCGCTGCTGCCAGGTAGCTGGCCGGTGGCTCCAAGGATTTCACGGGCGACGATGCCGGGAATGATGACGGTGCCGTACAGACTTCGCAGCAATTCCAAGTGATTCGCCGATGCGATCGAGATGAGAACCGAGGCGTCACTGATTACCGCGGCCATAGGCGAGGTCTTCAGCGAGTTCGGCTTCGGTGTAGTGCATGGGCACGCGGCGTTCGGCGAGGACGGCGTTGAACTGCCAGCGCGGCAGTTCGGCGAGTTCCGCCGCCTTGCCGAGGCTGAGGATGCGTTGCGCGTAGAGCGACACGGCCAGTTCCAGACGGAGGCGCCCGGCCAATTCCGCCGGCGGCAGGCGCATGGCCTGCGAAACTTCGTCGGGGATTTGCAGCGTCACGCTCATGTGGTTGCAGGTTAGTGCAGGGATGAAGCGATTCCAACGTGCGATTTTGTGCTCACGCCAATATCCCCTTCACCACCTCGCCATGAATATCCGTGAGGCGGAAATCGCGGCCCTGGAAACGGTAGGTGAGCTGCTCGTGGTTGATGCCGAGGCAGTGCATCACGGTCGCGTTCAGGTCGTGAATGTGGACGGGGTTCTCGGTGATGTTGTAGCAGAAGTCGTCGGTCTCACCGAAGCTGATGCCGGGCTTGATGCCGCCGCCCGCCATCCAGACGGCGTAATTGCGGCCATGATGATCGCGGCCGTAATTCTCCTTCTCGATCTTGCCCTGCGAATAAACGGTGCGCCCAAATTCACCGCCCCAGATGACGAGCGTATCGTCGAGCAGGCCGCGCTGCTTCAAATCTTTCACGAGTGCGGCGCTCGGCTGGTCGGTGTCTTTGCATTGTTCGCGGATGCGCTTGGGCAGGTTGCTGTGCTGATCCCAGCCGCGATGATAAAGCTGCGTGAATGTGACTCCGCGCTCGGCCATGCGGCGGGCGAGCAGGCAGTTGTAGGCGAAGGTGCCAGGCTTCTTCACGTCGGGGCCGTACATCTCCAGCGTGGCTTCACTTTCCTTGGACAGGTCTGTCAACTCGGGCACGGAGGTCTGCATGCGATAGGCCATCTCGTATTGGGCGATGCGCGTATTGATCTCCGGATCGCCGAAGGCCTTGAACTGTTTCTGATTTAACTTCGCCGTGGCGTCCAGCATCCGGCGGCGCGCGGTGTTGTCGATGCCGGCGGGATTCGAGAGATAAAGAACCGGATCGCCCGTGCCGCGGAATTGCACGCCCTGGTATTCGCTCGGCAGGAAGCCCGAGCCCCACAGCCGCGTGTAGAGCGGTTGGTCGCTCTCCTTGCCGTTGGAAATCATGACCACGAAGCCGGGCAGGTTTTCGTTCATTGAGCCGAGTCCGTAGCTCAGCCACGCGCCGGTGCAGGGCCGGCCCGGCTGCTGGAATCCGGTCTGGATGAAGGTGATGGCTGGGTCGTGATTGATGGCCTCGGTATTGACGGTCTTGATCACTGCGATGTCGTCCGCGATGCCGGCGATGTGCGGAATCGCGTCGCTGAACCAGGTGCCCGCCTTGCCGTGTTGCGAGAATTTAAAGAGCGTCTTCACGCACGGAAAATTTTTCTGGCCGCTGGTCATGCCCGTGATGCGTTGTCCCATGCGGATGGAGTCGGGCAACTCGGTGTTGTGCAGCTTGTCGAGCGCGGGCTTGTGATCGAACAGATCAATCTGCGATGGGCCGCCCGCCATAAAGAGCTGGATCACGCGCTTGGCCTTGGGCGGGAAGCGCGGCACGCCAGCCAGGCCGCCATAACGCTTCTGCTTACCGACCATCGCGCCGAACAGATCTGGGTTCAGCAACGAGCCGAGCGCGGCCACACCGATCCCAGTGGCCATGCGCCCGAAAAAATGGCGGCGATTGACGAGCAGTTGATTTTCGCGAATGGGATTCATAGGTCAGTTCTTCGTGATCGTCTCGTCGAGGTTCAGGATCGTGTTGGCCACCATCGTCCACGCGGCGAGTTCGGCATGGTCGAGTTCGGGTTTGGCCTTGAAGGCGCCCAGGCTAAGCAGCTTTTCTGCGGCGTCCTTGTCCTTCTGGTAATCGGCGAGCTGTTGCTTGAAGACTTCGAGCAGCACCTTCGATTCGTCCTTGGATATCTTGCGGCTGGTCGCGAGACGAAACGCGTAGGCGATGCGGGCCTCCGCATCCTTGCCGCCTTCAGTCATCATGCGCTCGGCAAACGCGCGGGACGCCTCGACGATCTGCGGGTCATTCATCAGCGCCAGCGCCTGGAGCGGCGTATTGGTGCGCGGGCGGCGCACCACGCAATACTCGCGCGTCGGGGCGTCGAAAATCATCATGTTGGGCGGCGGACTCTGGCGCTTCCAGTAGGTATACATGCTGCGGCGATACTGGCTGTCGCCGGAGTCCGGCACATACTTCTGCGAGTTGTTGAAGGAGACTGCCTCCCACAAGCCGCCGGGCTGAAACGGCTTTACGCTCTTGCCACCGGTGCGCTCCACGAGCAGGCCGCTGACGAAGAGTGCCGTGTCGCGAACTCCCTCGGCATCGACGCGGAAGCGCGGACCGCGCGCGAGAAGGCGGTTCTCCGGATCGCGCGTGAACATTTGCGGAGTCACCTTCGACGACTGGCGATACGTCGCCGAGGTCACGATGAGGCGGTGCAGCTTCTTCATGTCCCAGTTGGAACGGAACTCCGTGGCCAGCCAGTCGAGCAATTCGGGATGCGAAGGATTGTCGCTCTGCACGCCGAAGTCCTCGGTCGTTTTCACGATGCCGGTGCCGAAGTATTGCTGCCAGAAACGATTCACCGTCCCGCGCGCGGTGAGCGGATGCTCGGGGAGCAAGAGCCACTTGGCGAAGCCCAGCCGGTTCGTCGGCTGGCCGGCGCCCCATGGCGGCAGAATGGCCGGCACGCCCGGCCCGACCTTGTCGCCCTTCTTGTCGTACTCGCCGCGAATGAGCATGAACGTGTCGCGCGGTTTGTCCATTTCCTTGGCGATCATCGTGGAGGGAATCGACTTATCGAGGCCATCGTTCTCCACTTTCCAGGTCTCCACGTTCTCGAACATCTGCTTGTAGTCCGGCGAATAAAGACGGCGATAGATGCTCTTGATCTTTCCCTGCTGCGCGGACGTGAACTTTGCGGTGGCGGCGAACATCGCGGCGACATCGGCGGGCAGCGCGTGCTCGTCGTCAATGTTGTCCTTGAAGGTGAAGTAAGCCGCGCCCTGCGTGGTCACGATCTTGAACAGGAATTTGTTTTCACCCTTCTTCAAATTGACGGTGACCTTCGTCGGCGCTTCGCCCGGTTTCTCCTTCATGCTGCGCTCGGCCACGAGCTTGCCGTTGACCCAAAGCTTGTAGAGATCGTCGGCCCGCGCGCTGAACTCGACCTTGCGCGGCGCAGGCAGCGTCATGGTGCGATAAAGAAAATAAGCGCCGTGGATGCCATGCAGATCCTGCACGAGGAGGTTGGCCTTGCCGTCGGCGTAATCCGGCTTGGCGCTCCATTTGATCTCATCGCGCACGCCGGGGTAGGCCTTCTTCAAGTCCACCGACTTCTCGGGGTCGAAGACATTGGTGAAACCCTGCTGTGTGCTCTCGGTCTTGAACGGGCCGACCACCTGCCACGGCATGGCCTTGGGTGGGGCGAGCAGTTGCACCAGTTGATCATTCTGCGCCGCGCTCAACCGGAACTGTCCGATGGCGCGCTTGCTGGTCGAGGCTTCGAACTTGAGCGAGGCCACGAGGGTCGCGTTCGTTTTGATCGCCAGCGGTTCGGCGGGCAGGAACAGAATCGCGTGCGCGTCGGTCAATCCGTTGGTGTCCGCCTGCCAGCCCGTCTCGGCTTTGCCGTCGATGGCGAGCGCCGATTCGTTGCCCGCGCGCGCGGAGTCGGCGAGTGCCTGGGTGAACTTGATCTTGGTCGGTTTGGAGTTGGTCCCCGGGTATGTGATTTCCGCCTCGAACTCCGACAGCCGGAAGTTCCCATCATCCGCGCGGCCGGAAGCTTTCAGCGGCAACGACTCATGCGGCAGCGCCTCCAGCCGCACCGCCGCGAGATTCCCCGCTGCGACCTTGAGCTTCACTTCGTAAATGTCCTTGGGCGGATTGGTGCCGTTGGCCAGCACCGAGTGGTCGGCGTTGATTTTGAACTCCGTGCCGTTCGTTGATTTCACCGACTCGGGTTTGAGCATCGTCCAGCCTTCGCTCAGTTTCGTCCGCCACTCCGCCTGCCAGGCGGGCTGCTTGGCGTCGAGTTCCGGCAGCGGGGCGTCGAGCTTCTTCTGACCGTCGGCCAGCAGTTGCTTCAATTCCTCCTGACGCCGTGTCTGTTCTGGTGTTGGCACCTTGATCACCGGTGCCGGGTTCGGCGCATTGCCGTCCATGACCGCCTCGTTCAAGTTGTTGAACAACGCGTAGAGGCTGTAGTACTCGCGGTGCTGGATGGGATCATACTTGTGCGTGTGGCAGCGGGCACACGTCATGGTCAGCCCGAGCCACATCGTGCTCGTCGTCTCCACACGGTCGAAGGTGTACTTGGCCTGATACTCCTCGACGATGGCGCCGCCTTCGCCCGTGCTGACATTGCAGCGCACGTAGCCCGAGCCAATCTTCTGATCCATCGTCGCCTCCGGGAGCAGATCACCCGCGAGCTGTTCGGTGGTGAAATGATCGAAGGGCTTGTTGGAGTTGAAAGCATTGATGACCCACTCGCGGTACTTCCACATGCTGCGCTCGGAGTCGATGTGGTAGCCGTGCGAATCCGCGTAGCGCGCCGCGTCGAGCCAGTAACGCGCCGCGTGCTCGCCGTAGCGCGGCGAGGCGAGCAGCCGGTCCACGATCTTCTCGTAAGCCTGCGGCGACTTGTCGGCGAGGAACGCGTCCACTTCATCCGGCGTGGGCGGCAGGCCAGTGAGATCCTGCGTCACGCGCCGAACGAGCGTGATCTGGTCCGCTTCCGGCGCAGGCTTGAGTTTCTCCTTCTCCAGCTTGGCGAACACGAACGAGTCGATCTCGTTCTTCGCCCACTTCTTGTCTTTGACCGCGGGCAGGGCAGGGCGCTTGGGATTTTGGTAAGCCCAGTGCGTCTGCCAGGTCGCGCCCTCGGCGATCCACCGCTTGAGCAAATCAATCTGCGCCGGCGTGAGCTTCTTGCCGGTCTTCGGCGGCGGCATCACGTCGTCCTCGTTTTTCGTGGTGATGCGTTCGACCAGCGTGCTCTTTTTCAAGTCACCCGGCACAATGGCGAAGTCACCGGACTTGGCCGCTTTGAAAGCATCTTCTTTGGTGTCCAGCCGCAACTTGGACTTGCGCGCTTGGTCGTCGGGGCCGTGGCAGGCGAAGCAGTTGTCCGAGAGCAGCGCGCGGATGTCGCGATTGAACTCAATGGCCTTCGTCGTCGGCTTGGGCGCGGTCGCCGCCGGGCAAAATTGCGCCCCCGCCAGCAGCGCCAGCGCGACCAGACTCGTGACTTGTTTCGGCATCATGGTGTTGTTCGTCGGGAGACCGGCGAAAGCTAAGGTCGCCCCGTGGGGAAATCGACGAAGAACTTCGGCCCGGCATTGAAAGTATCTCCGCGGGAGTCCGTGCTGCTGCTGGCTGCCTTCAACAGCCTCGGCCGGTGCTCTCTCCGGCTGCCCTTGACCCGTCCGGCATTTCCTGTCGCACTACGCCCCGACTCAGCCCGAACCGAACTATGCAACTGCTGGCTTTGATTCCGGGCGGCGACATCAGTCTGTGGCCGCTGGCCGTGCTCGGCATCAGTCTCGCCGCGATCGTGATCTTGATCACGAAGCTGCGGGTGCATGCCTTTTTCGCGCTCATCTTCGCGGCCATTCTCACCGGCGTGCTCTCGGGCCAACTGCCCGGCGAGTTCGGCACGCTGCCCGCCACGCCGCTCAAGGAACGCAGCCATTGGGTGCAGGCGGTGGAACTGGCCATCGAAGGTTTCGGAAAGACGGCGGCAAAGATTGGAGTGGTCATCGCCCTGGCCTCGGTCATCGGCGTGTGCCTCGTCGAAAGCGGCAGCGCGGACAAGATCGTGCGACGCTTCCTCGGGCTTTTCGGCGAGCGCCGGGCTGGTCACGCCATCTTCGCCAGCGGATACCTGCTCTCCATCCCGATCTTTTTTGAAACGTATTTCATGCTGCTGCTGCCGCTGGCCCAGGCGCTGCATCTGCGGACAAAGAAACATTACATGCTCTACGTGCTGGCGATTTGTTGCGGCGGAACCATCACGCACTCGCTGGTCGCGCCGCATCCGGGACCGCTGGCCATGGCGGAGAATCTGCATCTGGACGTCGGCCAGACCATCCTGTGTGGCATCCTCGCGGGCATCATCCCGGCGACTTGCGCGTGGTTCCTGGCGCGCTGGATCAGTGGTCGCATCGACGCGCCGATGCGCAATGTGACCGGCGAACTGCGCGCTGACCTCGAGGCCATTGTGGCGAAGAAGGACTCCGAGCTGCCCGCCTTCGGCTGGTCGGTTGCGCCCATCTTGCTGCCCATTCTGCTCATCGGATCGGTCTCGGTGCTCACCATGCTGGGCGGGCGCGGCCAGTTCCGCGACTTGTTCAACTGGATGGAATTCATCGGCGAACGGCACATCGCGCTTCTCCTTGGCGCGGCCCTCGCCGTATTCGTCCTAATGCGCCAGAAACGAATCGGTCTCGCCGCCGTCACGCAGTTGATCGGGCCGCAATTCGCCACGGCGGGGGTCATCATCCTGATCGCCAGCGCCGGCGGAGCCTTCGGTGCCATGCTCCGGCACGCCGGGGTCGGCGAAGTCATCTCCGTCTATGCGAAGCATTGGAACATGAACCTGATCTTCGTGGGCTGGGCGGTGTCGGCGGTCATCCGCGTAGCTCAAGGCTCGGCCACGGTGGCGATGATTACCGCGTCGGCCATTCTCTACTCCATTGTCAGCAGCGGCCATGCGCTGCCCTATCATCCCATGTACCTGTTCCTCGGCATCGGGTTCGGATCCAAGATGATGTCGTGGATGAACGACAGCGGGTTCTGGACGGTGAGCAAGTTCAGCGGGTTCACGGAGACCGAGACGTTGAAAAGCTGGACGGTGCTGGTCTCGGTGATGAGCGTGATCGGCCTGCTGCAATGCTTGGTGGTGTCGAAATTATTTCCCTTCGCCCAGGCTGCTGCTCCCGCCTTGCTCGTGCCCTGAGCACGGGATCAAGCGGCGAACACGCTGGCGAGGAAGCGTCGGATGAGCCGCACTTCCTCCTCGATGATGGTGTGGGGCATGTCAAACTCGTGCCAGTCGATCTGAATGCCGCCCGCCTTGAGTTGTGCCATGCCTGCTTTCACCTTTTCGAAGGGAATGAGCGGATCTTGCCGGCCATGCACGACGAGCACGGGCGCCACCTTCGCCGCCGGTGACGTTTCGCCGAGCAGCGTGGGCGGATCGAGCACCCATCCGCTCAGGCCGAGCAGCGCCGCGAACCGGTGCGGATAACGCAGCCCCGTCTCCAGCGTCATCAGGCAGCCCTGCGAGAAGCCTCCCAGCACCGTCTGCTCCGTGGGGAAGCCCTGGTCGCGCTGCGCGTCGAGCAACTCGTTCAGCAGTTGGCGGCTGCGCACCACGCCCGCCTCGGTGTTGTTCTGGATGTCGAACCACGAATAGCCGCCGTAATAATCGTCCGGCGCGTTCACCAGCAGATAGTTCATCCACGGCAATTGCAGCGCCTCCGGCACCCAGGCATACCCGGCCAGACTGTCGCCCAGGCCGTGCAGGACGATCATCAGCCTTTTGGATTTTCCATCGGCGGCGGGAATCAGTTTCGTTTCGAGCATCGGCCGATGTTGCGGAAGCGCGCCGGGACGCGCAAAGCACAAAAGGCACAAATGGCCCTACGTCGTGAAACTTGCTGCGACTGGGCGGACGGTGCCTTTCTTGCGCGCGGGCTAATGAAGCCAGCGGCATCGAGGAACACTTTCACTTTGGGAGCGCACGGCGGCGATGCGCGAAGCGGCTGCCCAAGACCACACCGCCCGCCAGCGCGAGCAACGCCCACGCCGCCGGCTCCGGCACCGGCACGATGGCGGGCTGGGTGAACCGAGAACCGAAGAGCACATCCGGAAAATCGCCTGTGGTCAGGAAAACGGAAACAACATCAGTGCGACCAATTTGGTCGGTGGGCACCTGCGCGAAATCAATTCCCCACAAGAGGCTGTCCCAGGCGACCAGTTGCACAAAGGCATACGAATAAGCCGGTACCGTCGGCACAGAAACACGTCCAATGGTCCAGCCTCCATTGACGAAATGCGGGGCAGCGAACCCGACAGGCACCAACGAATCTGCCGAGGGACCGGCAAGGAACAAACCATAGATGTTGGTGCCTGCGAAGGCACCGTCCAGCGAGCCAAGCCGAGTTTGATTTCCGGCATTGGTGGTGAGGAACACACCTTGAGCCTGCGCTCCGAGGGAAAGCGCCAGCACGGGGAGTAATGCGAGGCACAGGCTCATCTAGATTTGTGCCGTTTGCGCCGTCTGGCCAGTGCGACTCCGCACGCCAGTGCCGCCAACGCCCACGTCGATGGCTCCGGCACCGGCACGATGGCGGGCTGGGTAAACCGTGGCGCTTCGGTGACGTCTGGGAAAACACCGCTGGTCAGGTAAACTTGAACGATGTCTGTACGCCCGAGTTGATCGATTGGTACCTGCGCGAAATCAGTTCCCCACAAAAGGCTGTCCCACGCGACCATTTGCACATAAGCCAAGTTGTAGGCGGGCACAGTAGGCACAGTGACCCCCCCCGCAAACAGGCTGCCGCTGACACCGTGTCGGTGGGAAAGCCCAATTGGAACCAGCGAATCAGCCTGCGGGCCGGCGAGCATTTGCGCATAGATATTTGTTCCAGCATACGCTCCATCAAGAGACCCAAGGCGGGTTTGGGCGCCAGGATTTGCGAAGAGGAACACACCCTGCGCTCCGGCAAGGACGAGACTGCTGACATAAACAATGCACGCTAGAATCTGAATCATAATCTGGCCTCCGAATCTGGCTCTACCTCCGATCAATCTTGGCCCACGCTGTCCCCCAACCCTGGCCCTCTGGGTGCGCGTATTCCTGGACTGTCCAGAAGGTAATTTGATCTTCTGGATCCAAAACCGTGGCAGAATAGTCTCCAAATCGTGATTCCTCAAAATGCCCTTCGCCGGCTTTGATCAAGGTCGGCTGTTCTACCGAGCCTCCACCGGACGCG
>JANOQV010000183.1:0-24762 GCA_031414955.1 Pedosphaera sp.
TTCGCCGACTGCACGGCGCTGAAGGGAATCTTCACGACTTCATCAATCGGCGGCGGCCACGACCAGTGCGCGCCTGGGCCGAGCAAGGCTTTGTCGCCTTCGCCCACAGGTTTTCCAAAACGCAGCACCACCGCGCGCTCCTGCGGCCCGACGGTGAAAAATCCCGACGCGAAGAACAGCACGACCAGCCCGGCCATGAGAATCTTGACGATCAGAAAGCTGCTGTGCAGCGCATCGGCGAGCGCGGTGGAACCGGCGTCGTCGGGCAACATGGGCACGGGGGCGGGCGGCTCGTCGTGCGAGTGGGGGTGATCGTGGTCGTGAGGTGCGCTCATTGGGTTGAAGGGCAAGAATTTACCGCAGAGGCGCAGAGGCGCAGAGACGCAGAGAGGAGCAGGAGAGGAATTTCAGATAAGGGTAAAAGAATTTTTTCCCTCTGCGCCTCTGCACCTCTGCGTCTCTGCGGTAAAAAAATGTGCCAGTTCATTTCTTCGGCGTTATGGGGTTCATCAAATCCAGCGGTGACGTGTGCTGATCGAGAATCAGCGTCGTGCGCTCTTTCAGGAACAATTCCAACCCCGTGAGCCGCAACAGGAAGTTCGCCAGCTCCGGCTCCTGATTCATCGTGCGCAACGACTCGGCAGCCTTCGATTCCGCTTCGCCACGGATGCGCAGCGCCTCGGCCTCGGCATCGCTCACCAGCTTGGCGGCGTTGCGGTCGGCTTCGGCGCGGATGTTCGCGGCGCGGGCGTTGCCTTCGGATTCAATCTTCGACACCAGCACCTGCCGCTCGGCGCTCATGCGCTGGAAGACTTCGCCGGTCACGCTCTCGGGCAGGCCGAGTTTCTTGATGCCGAGGAACGCCACGTCGATGCCGTAGTTGTTCGTCTGCAAGCGGCCCTGCACGCGCTCCAGCATTTCCTTTTCAATCTCGGCGAACTTCAGCTCCTGCGCGTTCACGGAGATGAAGTGGTTGAACGGATGCTGGCCGATGACGGCGCTCTTGGCGTCGCGGATGATTTCCTGGAGCGCGCGCTCGGCCTCGGTCACGGAACCGCCCGCGAACTTCGGGAAGAACGCCGCCGGCTCGCTGATGCGCCAGCCGGCATAGACGGCCACGAGCAGATTGTAGCCGTCGGGCGTGAGCGCCTCGTCGAACTTGCTCTCGAAATTCTGGATGCGCTTGTCGAGCTTGTGGACTTTCTGGATGGGCCACGGCCACTTCGCGTAAAGGCCCGCGTCGGTGATCTGGCGCGTGGGCTTGCCGAAGGTCGTGACCACCGCGACCTCGGAGGTGCGCACCTGGAACAGGAACAGCAGCAGCGCAAAGATGACGATGAGCACCGCGCCCACGGCCATGTTGAGAGGGTTCTTTTTCATGGGATTAAAATTAAGTGCGATGAGCGGCTAAAATTGTTCATCTGGAATTCATTTCCCTACTTGTTTGTCCGCAATACGAATCACGTTTCGAGCCGTGTCTTGGTTCCGCTCAGAAGTGTTGGGCGCTTCCAGCACAGCCTCAGCAGCCTTCCGAATTTCACTGAGTGACATCAACTCTCGTAACGCTGGATTTTGAGCTATCTGCATCAAATTTCCCAGAGCCGCCGCTTTCACGTACTCGCCTTCGTCGAGCGTAAGTTTCAACAAGAGTTCCTTTCGTTTCAAAAGCTCCTTGGGAAACACCCTCGCTGCTTCAAGAGCTGACTGACGATAAATGGCGTTCGTGTGCTCTAGTGCCGCCATCACCTCCGCGATAATCTCGAACCGGCGTTCCGGCAGGCCGGCGTTTGCCGCTCTGACGACTGACAACGAAGAAACACCAACAGGCATCCCGGCCAGTTGTCCACCAGCGACGGAAGTGAACTGTTGCGCTGCCGCGTATGCCTCCAGGAATCGTGAAAATCCCCCGTGATTATTGGTGCCGACGGCGAGCAAGGCAAAGCCCGCCGCCGTCTTGCGAGTCTGCTGAACTTCCGGCCAATAGCCCCTCGGTCCCGGTTGCTGCAACCATTTCCATCGCAGTTGGTGCTTCCATCGTTCCATTCGGGACATCGTCGATGGAAGTTCGGCCGGCTCAGTGATGCACTTCACCAACACCGGCACGGCGCGAGGACCGATGGCTGAAAGTGCGAGCACGGCGGGATCTGCGGCGATGGCTTCGGGAGAACGGAGCCTTCCAGTAATCCCCGCTGAGTTCGTTTCGTAGGTGGAGAACTGCAAGCTCTCCAACCATTCCGTTACGGTTTTACCACCATACGATGGCTCGCTAACCGAACGGTTGATCAGCCAGAGGCCCCCGGCAAGAAACAGGACGACCGCCAGAGCGATCATCCATTTTCGATTGGGCAATGGTTGGTTCACTTTTTCGGTGCGGGAATACTCACATCCAGCAAGCTCCGCTCGTACTTCTCCGTCAGATCAAATTGAATCACGTCGTCGGTGTTCGTGGTGGCGACGACGTATTTGCGCACGTTGCCGCCCTGGCGGGCCAGCGTCTGCAAATAGGCGCGCGTGGTGTAAATCTCCGGCGCGGCGCGATAGGCGGGAATCTGGTTCGTGAACGACGCGGCGCGGGCCAGCGCGATGGACTTGGTGCGCGTGGCCTCCGCTTCGGCGCCCAGCACCGTGCGGCGCGCGATGGAACCAGCGAGCGCGTTGGTGGTGATGGCGTAGGCGCGCGCGACGTTGACCTTCGCCTCCGCCGCCTGCCGCGCGCCGACGACTTTCTGGTACGCGCCAGCCACCGCGACCGGCGGATGAATGTCCTGCAACCCCACCATGATGATGCGCGCGCCGAGCTGCCGCTGATCCGCTGCGGATTGGATGCGCTGGCGCAATCCCTCGGCCGCCGTGCCGCGTCCAGTGGACATCAACTCATTCAAGTCCGCGTTCACGAGGTAGAGCACGACTTCGCGCGTGGCGATTTTCTCCAGCAGATGATCCGGCTCGGTGCTGTTGTAGGCCCACGCCGTGAGGTTCGTGATCTGAAACTGCACCGGGATGCTGACGGTGAGCAGATTCACCGGCGGACTTTTCTTCGCGCCATCGAGATTGGTCACGCTCTCGCGACTGGCAACGAGCAGATTGAACTCCTCCTTCGCGTGGCTCACGGTCCAGAGCACGGTGTCTTCCTGCTCTGCGTTTTCGTCATGCTCCAATCCCACCTCGAAGGTCTGAATCCGCTCGGTCTGGTAGCGATGCACCTTGTCGATGGGCCACGGCATCTTGAAGTGCCAGCCGGGATCGAGAATGGCGCTGCCGGCGACGGGCTTGCCGAAGCGTTCGAGCAAGGCCTGCTCGCCGGTTTCAAGGACGACAAAGGACGTGGAAAGGACTAAAAGGGCGAACTGCCCAAGGACAATCCACGCGAAGGCACGTTGGAGAAACTGGAAGAACCAGGTGTCGGAGACCTTGAAGCCGAACTGATAATCCAGCGCGTGCGCCGCTGTGGTGAAGAGGCTTTCGGGCTGCGAAATCAAGCTTATCACGCGGCTGTGATACAGCAGGCGCGTCTCGCGGCCCTTCACGCGCGGACGATAGATTTCCAGCACGAGCGTCAGCAGCGTTTCGACCGCGAGGATGCCGAGCAGGATGACCAGCGTGCGCGCGATGTAGAGGTCGGCGCGGGGAATCTCGAAGTAAGCCAGCCCGGTCGCGAGCGCCGAGAGCGCGGAGAAATAGGCGGCGGACAGGACGGATACGGCGGGTGGTTCCAGCAGGCGCAGCTTCTCCAACCGCGCCAACGCCACCGAGAATCGTCCGAGGATGAAGAACACCAGGGTAACGACCGCGAAGATCACCAGAGCGAAGACCGGTTTCTCCATCGCGACCACCGGCTTCTGCAACCAGCGCCAGAGGAAAAAGACACCCACCGCTTCGCCGAGCAGCAAGGCCAGCGTGAAGCCCGGCACGATGAACTTTTCAAACTGCTCGCGCGAGCGGCGGGCGGGCAAGCCAGAGACTTCATCCTTGTTGAACAGCGCGGAAGCGGACGGCGATTTGGTCAACTCATCGTATTCGAGCCGCTCGTTCTTCTCGCGCTCGGCCAGTTGCATGAGGACGAAAGTGACCATCGTGGCCAGGCAGCCGATGCCGCAGAAGACCACGGCGACCGTGGCAGTCAACGCATGGGTGGTAAGCGCCACTCCGAGTCCCGCCGCACCCGCGATGAGCAGCACGGCGAGATTCAGCAGCGTCAGTTTGGTTCGATTCTGTTCCATCAGGTTGAGTGCGATGTTGTCACGGTGACGGACGGGGAAAAGATCCAAGATCCAAGGACCAAGATCCAGAGAAGCTCCAAGAACCAAACTTCAAACCGCGAACGCCATTGCTTGGAGCTTGGGGCTTGATGTTTCTCTGGAGCTTGGAGCTTGGTGCTTGGTGCTTTCATCCCAGTTCCCGATCTTCAAACAAACACAGCGCCACGCACAGCGCGGCCCCGACATAGCAGACGGTGTAGGCCAGCGACGAACCCAGATAAGGCACCCACGCAATGGGTTTTTTCGCGATGAGCGCGTCGCCGCCCCAGAACAACTGCCAGTTTGGCAGCATGGCGTAAGGAATATTCGCCCACCATGAACCGTCGCGAACGCGCGTGCCGAAAATGTAATCGGACATCAAGCCCAGCAGGAAGAAGCCCGAGCAGATGGCCAGAGTGGAAATCATTTCCAGCCGCGTCGAGCAGGCCAAAGCCAACCCGGCGAGAATCCAGAGCGCGAAAAGAATCAGCACCGAGGCCGGGACCATCCGCCAGTCGGTCACGCCACCTTCCGAAGCCGCGTCCTGCTTGGGCAAAGCATTGATGATGAAGAACGACACCGTGATCATCAGGACAACGGCGAGGAGCGCGTGCGACACGAAGGGCCGGCGCAGGAAGTAATTCACAAAACCGCCCGCTGCATAAGCGAGGACGAGCGAGCCGAAGAAAATGGCCAGCGCGCGCAAGTCCGCCGAGCCATAGGCGTCGAAGGTGATGCGACTGGCAGTAAGCGCGGCCATCATATTGATGTAATTGAGCACAGCCAGTGCCGCGGCCAGCCCGGTGTATTTGGCCAGCAGGAATTGCGCTCGCCCGATGGGTTTGGAGAGCACGGAGAGCGCGGTGCCGGTGCGAATTTCACGCGCCAGCGTGTTGCTCGCGCTCAACACGGCACCGAGCAATCCGGCCACCAGCATCACGGCCAGCACAGATTGCTTCACCAAAATGGGGTCATCCCCGAAGCCAAAGTAGGGAACGCTGGCCAGGAAGACCGCAAAGCTGGCCGACGCCGTGGACAGCAGCAGAAAAATCGGCTGCCGAATCAGCTCCATGAACGTGTTTGTAGCGATGGTTGCGAACTGCCGCATGAATTTGAAGGCGATGTTTTATGGGTTAGATGCGCGGTTGCAAATGGTTATTCCCGGCGGACATCGGGAAACTGCGCGAAGTCGCGGCCGACTGGTCCGCGCCGTCACGGGGTGACAAGCAAGGCTTCCTCGTAAACGCGGACATACTCCGCCGCCGTGCGTTCCCAGGAAAAGTCGGCGCGCATGGCGTTCTGCTGGTAGAGGGCGAAGAGTTCCTTGTTCTCGTAGAGCACCAGCGCCTTGCGGATGGCCTTGGCCAGGGCGCGGGCGGAATACTCGCCGAATTTGATGCCGTCGGCGCGTTCGTCGTTGTCGGTCAGGTCGGTCACAGAATCGTCGAGTCCGCCGGTGCGGCGCACGATCGGGATGGTGCCGTAGCGCTGTGAATACATCTGGTTCAAGCCGCACGGCTCAAAGCGCGAAGGCATCAGGAAAAAGTCCGCGCCCGCTTCGACGCGGTGCGAAAGGCCATTGCTGAAGCCGATATGCACCGAGACCTTGGAAGGAAACCGCCGCGCCAGTTCGCGGTAAGCAGACTCAAAGGCCGGATCGCCGCTGCCCAGCAAGGCGAACTGAATGTCTGCCGCGAGCATTTCCTGGAGCGCTGCGAGTTGGATATCCACGCCCTTCTGATCGGCAAGCCGCGTCACGCTGGCAAAGAGCGGCACGCCCGGTGCGAGCGGCAGGTTCATCTCGCGCTGAAGCGCCGCCTTGTTCTCCGCCTTGCCACGGAACTCCTCGATAGAATAGCGGTGGAGAAGGTGACCGTTCTCCAGCGTGTTCCATTCCTCGTAATCCACGCCGTTGAGAATGCCCGTGAGCACGCGCTGGCGGCGGCGCAGCACTCCATCGAGTCCGCAGCCGTAAAGCTCGGTCGTGATCTCGCGCGCGTAACGCGGGCTGACCGTCGTGAGCACGTCCGAGTATTCGAGTCCGGCTTTGAGACAATTCAACTGGCCGTAGCTCTCCGCGCCTTCGGGGTGGTAATACGCCGGTGGCAGATTGGTCAGCGCGTAGGTGCTGGCGGGAAAATTTCCCTGATAAGCGAGATTGTGAACCGTCAGGCAAGTGCCAGGCGGATTACGCCAGCCGTCGCGTGCGGCCTGATCCTGAATCAGCAGCGGCACCATCGCGACCTGCCAGTCGTGGACATGGACGATCTCCGGCTGCCACGGCAGATAGCGCGCGAGGTTCGCGGTGGCTTTCGCGAGAAACAGGAAGCGGTCGGCGTTCTCCGTCCAATCCCAGTCTCCAACGTAAAGCCCGGCGCGGTCGTAGAAGTGCGGCTGGTCGATGAAGTAGATGGTGAGGTTGTCCGCCGGCTCCAGCACGCAGACGCCGCCCTGCACACGGCGGTCGCCGAGTGGCAAATCAAGATGCCAGTCGAATCGCCGGATGCTGGGAAACTTTTTCTGGATGCCGCGATAGAGCGGTGTGACCACGCCGACTTGGTGGCCTTGCGCCGCGAGCGTCTTGGCCAGCGCGCCCACCATGTCGGCGAGACCGCCGCTCTTGGAGAAGGGGTGGAGTTCGCTGGCGGCGAGAAGGAGTTTCATGGGGGGCAAATTCCAAAATCCAAATCCCAAATCCCAAACAAATTCCAAGGCCTCAAATTCCAACCCAAGCCAGCCTCCACGAGCAGCGCGTCCATTTGGAATTTGGGGCTTGGAATTTGGAGCTTGTTTGGGATTTGGGATTTGGATTTTGGAATTTCCATCACGCTGAAATCCTCTCCGCCTTCAAATACGGCTGTAACGCCGCCGGAATGTTCACGCTCCCATCGGCCTGCTGGTGTGTCTCAATCAACGCCACGAACAAACGCGCCAGCGCCGTGCCGCTGCCGTTGAGGATGTGCGGCAATTTGTTTTCGCCCGCCTCGGTTTTGAAGCGCATGTTCATCCGCCGCGCCTGGAAGTCCTCGCAGTTCGAGCAGCTCGACACTTCGAGATACGTCCCCTGCCCCGGCGCCCACACTTCGATGTCGTAGGTCTTCGCGCTGGCGAAACCCATGTCGCCGGTGCAGAGATTGATGACGCGGTAATGCAGGCCGAGGAGTTGCAAAACTTTCTCCGCGTTCGCGACCATCTTCTCCAATTCATCGTAGCTGTCCTCCGGCTTCACGATCTTGATCAGCTCCACCTTGTCGAACTGATGCACGCGGATCATCCCGCGCGTGCCGAGTCCCGCCGCGCCCGCCTCGGCGCGAAAGCACGGACTGTAGGCGACGTAACGAATCGGCAGTTGCTTCTCGGAGAGAATTTCCTCGCGATGAATGTTCGCGACCGGGGCTTCCGCCGTGGGCACCAGATAAAGTTTCCCCAGCGTGTCGTTGTCGTTGCCCTCGCGCACCGCGTAAGCCTGATCCTCGAACTTGGGGAACTGCCCCACACCCGTCATGCAATCACGACTGACGATGTAAGGCGGTGAAACCTCGGTGTAGCCATGCTCGGTCGTGTGCAAGTCGAGGAGCATGGAGATCAGCGCGCGCTCCAGTTTCGCGCCCCAGTTCGTGTAGAGCAGGAAGGCGCTCCCGGAAAGTTTCGCGCCACGCGCGAAGTCGATGAGCTTCAACTTCTCGCACAACTCAACGTGCGACTTGGGCTTGAAGCCGAACTCCGGCTTCGTGCCCCACTGGCGAATCTCCGGGTTCTCCTCCGCCGTCTTGCCAACCGCCACGCTGGCGTGCGGCAGGTTCGGCAGGCGAATGAGGATCGCATCGCACGCTTCGCCGACGAGCTTCACCCGCGCATCCAGTGCCGTGATGCGGTCGCCGATGTCCTTCGTCTCCGCCTTCTTGGCCTCGGCCTCGGCGAGCTTCTTCTGGCCCATAAGCGCGCCGATTTCCTTCGAGACGCGGTTGCGCGTGGCCTTCAACTGCTCGACTTCGACCAGCAGTTTGCGCCGCTCGTCATCCAGCGCGAGCACTTCAGAAATTTTCAATTCGTCCCCGCCGTGGCGCGCGGCCAGGCGTTCGCGGACATGATCGGCTTTCTCCCGAATCAAACGAACATCAAGCATCGCGGGAGTATAGGAACCGACTTTTGCGAGGCAAGCACGCGGGCAATCGAGCGTCAGTTGTGGAGGCCGGAATTCCGAGGGAGGAATGGCGGGCCGGCCACGGGCGGGCCGCAAACTTCGTCGGCGCGCGGGTTTTCAACCCGCCGCAAGGCCCGACCTGCGACCACATGGATAACTTCACATGACGTTCTGACAAGGTTGGCCTGGGGCGGGTTGAAAACCCGCGCGCCGGGGCCAGGCCACGGGCCGGGCTGAGGTTCAACTTTGGAATTCGAGTTACACCGAGACCAAGGCGGTCTGCGTGCCGCTTGAGGAGATACTTCCACCCCTGAGCCGACGAAAAAGCCGGCTCACGGAAGCGCGAGCCGGCGGGAAGTCGGACGGGAAGTCGGACGGGAATATGGACTCGGGACTAATTCTCGTTCCAGGAAGTGATGGTGAAGCCGCGCCAGAGACCGAGGCGACCGAGGGCTTCGTCGTAGTGGACGCTGTAATGGCCGACGAAGCGAAAGGACTTGGCCGTGATGGCGCCGGAGAAGTCATTGTCATCCCGGCCACCGCCATCCAGGGTCACGGCCGCATTCGGGGCATAGACCGCGCTGGTGATTTCGCCGTTACCACCCAGGGTGAGTGAGGTCAAAATGGGCAGGCCAAAGATGTAACATTGGTCTGGCCGGCCCTGCGAATTGATGATGCCGTTCCCTTGGATGGTCGCCGAGACGCAGTTGAGGTAGATGGTGATGTTGGCATTGGTGGCGATGGTCATGGAGTCGTTGACCCCGGCGAACTTCCAGCCACTGGTCACCTGGAGGCGCACGTTGGGAGCGTTGATGAGGATTTTGCCGCTGATTACTCCCAAGCTTTTGATGTAATCCCCGCTCGAGCTGATGATCACATCGTAGAGGACGCCGCCCACGATCCCGCCGGTGACAGGCATGGGACTCCAGGTGGTCACAGGCAATTTCACATCGGGAAATTCCACGTTCATGTCGTCCGTGGAGAAGCCGGGCTGAATGGTGCCGGCCGCCCCGGTGGCCTGATAGTTGGCGTCGCCCACCTTGCCTTGCGAGCCAATGGCCACCGTGCCCCGCGGGCCGGTGGCCACATGGCCCCAGATGTTGGCCTGGCCCACGTTCACGGCGTTGGTCACGGTGTCATTGCTGGCGATGTCGCCGTGATCGCGATGTTGCGCAAAGGTCCAGCGACCATCGGTGCTGAAACTGGTGTTCCGGGAGTCGTAGCTGTCGGTGAAGATGTTGTTGCCGTTCAGGTCGATGCCATATTTGGCCACGAGCGCCTTGGTGAACATGGGGTTGTTGGTCAGACCGCACGAGACCAGGCGGCGGGTGAACTGGGAATCGTAAATGTCATCGTTCTCGTCGCCGTAGCGCACGGTGGGATAGGTCGGGAATTGCACCGCCGCCAGCATGGGCCCGCCGGAATAATGCCGGGCGTAAGTATTACCGTGCTTCACATAAGACGCCGCCGAAACCACGGGGAAGTTGGTCGTGGTGCCGTCCCACTGGTCGATGGCGACACAATACCAGTCCCTGTCCACGCGGCCCCACTTGTACCACGGACCGGTGGCGGAGCCTCCGTTGTCCCAGCCTTCGGTGGCGCGGCTGAGGTCGGCCACATTCACGATGCCGCTGGGTCCGGGCATGCCGTGCATGTTCAGGAGGGCCATGGCCTCTTCGATGCCAGCCTCGACCACAGGAATGCTGCGGTTCCAAGTCTGGGATCGGCCGGTGAGGCGATTTTGCACGCCGACGAGTTTAAGATAGGCGCCGAGCATGACGCCCATGACCACCATCGTGACGATGATGGTCATGAAGGTCAGGCCGCGACGGCCGGACCGAGTGGAGAGATGTGTTTTCATAATTGGCGGAGGTGTTTCTGATTACTGCTTGCGGATGACGATTTTGGCGGTCTGGACGCTTTCGGTGTTGAGCTTGCTGCCCAGGATGCTGCGGGAACAAATCCAACTCACGCTGATCACCTTGGCCGTGGCGAGGGCGTTGGCGTTATTGGCGATGGGGAATTGATCGAAGTTGTTGCCGGTGGGCGCGCGCATAAAAACCTGGAAGCAGAGGTACTCCACGTTGGTCAGCATCATGTCCGTCACCCCGCCCTTGGTCTTGAACAGGCAATTATTGGTGAACTGATAGGTGAGCGGCTGGTTGTCGAAATCAAGGAAGTTGAGCGTGTTGGTGATGGTTCGCCCGTTGAGCGTAGTGGTGCCGTAGCTGGAAAGCGCGCGAGTCTGGCGCACATCCTTCAACATGGAATCCACCGCCGTCTGGCTCATCTGCTCCAGGTCCACGTAATTGTACATGGCCGCGAACGTCTTGGCCGCGTACACGCTGAAGGAGAGCACGACCGTCAGGATGAGGCCCGAGATGGCAATGGCCATCGACATCTCCACCAGGGTGAAGGCGGCCCGCGTCCTGGACTGGAGGTTAGTAAACATAATTCTGCAGGCCGTTGCGGGTGACAAAGGTGCTCATGGTCCGGACGCGGTTGGTTCGACCCAACTCTCCCCAGTCGAGGCGAATGGTCACTTTCTTCATGTCGGCGGCGTAGCTCGCTCCGACGTTGTAAATGCCGCCCACCGGACAATTCGCGACCGTGATCCGTCCGGTGTAGGTCATGCCGCTGTTGGTTCCGTTGATGGTGTAATAGGGAATGGACAGGGTGTTGGTGGGAATGTAACGGGGGTTGGTGTTGGTGACCTGAGTCCAAGTGAGGAGCCGGACCACTTCCAACTGCTGGACCATGATCTGCGTGGCCCGGGCATTCTCGCGGGCCAGCTTGATCATCCTGAACCCAGTCCCCAGTCCGGCATAGAGCGCGGTGAACATGATCCCGGCCATGGCCATGGCGAAGAGGGCATCGACCATGGTCATACCCCGGCTCCGGCTTCTAGGGCCGACTCGGCGGAGATTCATCGCTCGAACCTTTCCATTGATTGAAACATGCACTGGAAGGTTAGCAGCAACGCTGCCAGAGGCCGGGCTTCGGCTCGCGCATCCCGGGAAGTCAGTAATCAGGCCGTTGCGATCCGCCATCGTCCTGTTTAGACCGGAAGCACTGCACGGATTATGGAAAGGCGACGGTGATTTCTGGACAATCGGCCGCGAGCCGGGGAAGGAGCCCGGTCGCCGTCCGGAAGGGCTTCGAGAGCCAGGCCCGCGCTACGGCTCCGGCGGGCGGGGCGCGGCACCCTGCGCCTGTTGGGGCACCAGCACGATGGGCAGCGGGTAGCGCAGCTTCATCACGTCGTCCACCAGCACCTCGACGAAATAAACTCCCGGCACGGCAAACTCGATCTGGCCGAGGACGGTGACGTTGGTGGCCGAATGGGTGGCCTCCTGCAAGGCGAACTTCACCTCGCCCTTGCGCAGGACGGTCAACTGATCGGGCGCGAGCAGACGCACGCTCTCCGTGAACTGCCCCACCCCGGCCGTCCAGCGGTTGAAGATGCAAATCTTCTGCGCGCTGACGGGCACATGGGGCACGCGGACAAAGTTCATGACCCCGAGCAGAATAAAATTGCCGGTGACTTCTTGCCGGATGTCTTCGCAAAGCAGCGAGCATTGCAGATCGGGAAGGATGCGGGTGGGTTGCATGTCAGTAATCAGTAAACAAGTGAATCAGTGGTTCGTGCTCAGTTCGGCGGCACGGACGGTGTTTTGCATGAGCACGGCGATGGTCATGGGACCGACCCCGCCGGGGTTGGGGGTGATCTTTCCAGCGATGGGCTGGACTTCGGCAAAGGCCACGTCACCAACGAGGCGAGTGCCACCAGGAGCGGCCGGGTCGGCGAGTCGGTTTACGCCGACGTCGATCACGGTCGCGCCGGGTTTCACCATGTCGGCCTTCACAAATTCCGCCACGCCCAGAGCGGCGATCAGAATGTCCGCGCGGCGGCAATGCGCGCCGAGATCGCGAGTGCGCGAATGGCAGATGGTCACCGTGGCGTTGGCGTGCTTCGCCTTCTGGCACAGGATCGCGGCCATCGGTTTGCCCACGATCTCGCCCCGACCAAGAATCACCACTTCCGCGCCGTCCGTCGGCACACCGGAACGAATCAACAGTTCCTGGATGCCGGCCGGGGTGCAGGAACGAAAGCCCGTGGTGTCGCCCAGCATCAGCTTGCCCACGTTGACGGGATGGAAGCCATCCACATCCTTGTGCGGCGCAACCGACGCGTAGATCACTTCCTGACGGATGTGCTTGGGCACCGGAGCTTGAACCAGGATGCCGTGAACGCGCGGGTCGTTATTCAGCGACTGGATGATGTCCAGCAATTGCGCCTCGGTGGTGTTCTCGGGGAGCACGCGCGTGTCAGACCAGATCCCGAGCCGAGCGGAAATCCTCGCCTTCATCTCCACGTAAACTTTGGAGGCAGGATCCTCGCCGACGCGGACGAAGACGAGGCCAGGTTGCACGCCACAACTCTTCAGGGCGGCGATTCGTGAGGACGTTTCGGCGTGAAGTTGTTCCGCGAGGGCGCGGCCGTCGATGAGGTTGCTCGCGGCCATCAAGGCACGGACTGGAGGGAATCCACGATGATGACGGGCGTGTTCATCCAGCGTTCGTCGAGCAGTTCCTCCCCGGTGACAACGATGCGCTTCCCCTTGAATTCTTTGAGCAGCAGGTTCGTGGACGGGCTGTAAACGTAGTTGATCGTCTTGCCGGTATCGAGACTGCGCAGTTCAAAATAAGTGGGAGCCTGAATGCTCACGCTGCCTTTGAGAATGCCCTCGCGGCTGGCGATCTTTTTCACCTTTTCGATCGGCGCGTCGGCCGGAAGCTCGGCGATCACGGGCGTCACGGGAACGGCGGGAGGATTGTCCGCGGCGGGAACGGTGGGTGGTGCCACCGGAGGAGCCGTCACGTCATTGCCGGGCACAACGGTGGCCGGAGGTGGCGTGACCTCAGTGATCACGGGCGGCGGAACAACGGCAACTTCCGGCGCCTTGACGGGCGGTGCGACCACGGCTCCCGGCGTCCGCTCCAAGAGGTGGGCGGCGACAAAGCCAAACGAGTTCGTCGGCGTTTCGATCTTGATCCATTCCCCCTTGGTCTCCACCGACTTGATGGCATCGCCCTTGGCCAAGGTGCCGAGGATGCTGAAATTTTCCCCGGGGCCGCCCCGCAGATTGAGCTTCTTGACCTTCACCGTGGAAGCGGCGGCATCAATGAACGAAGAGTGGATCCAAACAGGAACCTTGGGCGGGAGCGCAATCTTATACCAGCGCGCCGGCTCGTCCTGCTTGGGCTTTTTAATGGTGATTTCCTCGAGCACGGTGATGGCTTCGCCTTTTTGCAGATGCGCGATGGCCTCGCTGTTAATCTTGGCCTGACCGCGCACATTGACGTTGTTCTGGCGCGCGACGCCCGGCTCGGGCGCGAGCAGCGGAGGAGACTGGGGTTCCGCCTTTGGCTCCACTTTCTTGGCGGTCGATTTTACGGCGGGCTTGGCCACCGGCTTGGTGACGGCCTTTTTCGCGGGCGCTTTCGCCGGGGCATCGCTCTTGTCCGGAGCGATCACAATGGCGGGCGCAGCATTGCCGGGAGGTGCCGCCGGGACGTCTTGCGCGACGGCGGGCATGAGCGTGAGGCCGGTCACGAGCGACGCGGCAAGAATGGAACTGAACGAAAATTTCATAGACCGCCAAGTAGAGATTTAATCTCGGCCTCTGTCAACGCCCGCCAACGTCCCGGACGCAACTCCCCCAGTTTGATGGGACCGATCTGGATGCGCTGCAATTTGATCACGTTGCAGCCCAGCACCTCGAACATGCGGCGCAGCTCGCGGTATTTGCCTTCGGCCAGTTCGATCTCCAGCAGGGTGGTGCCCTGGCCAGTGGCCAGAACGCGGGCGCGCTCAGCCTTGAGCTTTTCGCCCTCGTGCGTCACTCCTTTGATCAATTGGCCAGTCAATTCCTGATCCGCCCGGCCCTCGACGGTGACGCGATACTTCTTGCGCACGCCATAGCGCGGATGAGTGAGCTTGAGGCAGAAATCACCGTCGTTGGTGAGGAAAATCAGACCTTCGCTGGCGCAATCAAGCCGGCCCACGGAAACGAGGTTTGACCAGTCCTCGGGCAACAGTTCGCTGATGATCTTGCGGCTCTCCGGATCGCGCCGGGTGCAGATGTAACCCGGCGGTTTGTTCAAGGCCACGTAGAGCTTGCGCCGGGCTTTGAGGGGGCGGGCATCGACCGTGACGTGGTCGTGCAAGGGATCGATCTTGGTGCCGAGCTCGGTGACGGCGTGGCCGTTCACCGCCACGCGGCCTTCAAGAATGATCTGCTCGCTGGCCCGCCGGGAAGCCAGTCCCGCTTCGGCGAGAAATTTTTGCAGGCGAACCATGAGGCAAGCGCGCATGACGAATGACGAATGACGAACGGGTCAGCCACCCTCGTCATTCGTGCCTCGTCATTTGCCGTCAGGCGTCGGGCTTGGTCTTGCGCAGGCCGGTCACGCGGTCGCCGGACTTCCATTGCCCGCGTTTCTTGAGCAATTCGACGCGCTCGAAACGCTTCAAGACGTTGCGTTTTGCGCCCAAGTTGCTCGAAGCGCGCAGGCTGTTATGCAGTGCCATAAAATAAATTCCTCAGTTCCAGCCGCCCGACTTTCGAGCGGAGCCGGTGCTTGTAGCACGCGGTATGGGCAGGCGCCAGAGGTTATTTTGGCGCTCGGAACATGCAGGCACGCCTTCCGGAACGCCGAGTCCGCGTGTTCTTCACCTTCGTCATAAGCTGAATGATGCGGTGGGAAGTGATCACGCGGACTCGGCGGTCCGCGCTCCGTTCACCGCCACTGCCCCGTGAGCGTGAAGGCGGCCCAGTAGTAGGGGTTGGAAAAATCCTTCGAGCGCAGCAGCGACAACTGCGCCTCGCGCCAGGCCTGGGCGCGCGGTGCGCCGCCACGCCAGCGGCGCATGAACTCCGTCATCAGGCGGCTCGTGGCCTGGTCGCTCACCTTCCAATGGCTGGCCAGCACCGACTCCGCGCCCGCGATGCGGAACGCGCGCCGCAGCGACATCACGCCCTCGCCTGTCTTCACCTCGCCCGAGCCCGAATCGCACGCGCTCAGGATGACCAGTTCCGTCCCCTGCAAGTTCAGCAACGACGCTTCGAGTCCGGTGAGCAAACCGTCCTCAAGCGCGGAGTGCGGATTGCGGAACGCGGAATTGGTGAAGTGATTCGCTCCCGCCAGCGCGATGCCGCAGCGCAGCAGCGGGTTCTCCCAATCATCCTGCGGTGGGGAGAGGCTCCGCCGAGCCGTAAAATCTCCGGCCAGTTGCCAGGCATTCGGAGCATTCGTGCGCTTGAACTCTTGGTCTTTCTCGTAGAACCCATGCGTGGCCAGATGCAGCACGCGCGGCGACTGCACGGCTTTCAGCTCCGCCTCGCGCGCCTCCGCGCCCAAGCGCAGCACGCAATCGTTGCCCAGCAACTTCGCCACCGCGCGCGCCTCCTCACCCGCGCCCGGCAACGGCGCGAACCTCTGCCCGCGATACGACCGGCTCAACATCTTCGTAGCAGCCGACGTAAGGAGGCTCTGATCCAATTCCGCATTCCGCGTTCCGCGTTCCGCGTTTCCAGATGGAGCCTCCTCACGTCGGCTGCTACGGGCGCTCAAATCCAAATCAAAATCCGGATTCCCCATCACCAGCGACTTGGAAACAGCCGCCTCCGACTTTGAACTTTGAACCTTGGACTTTGAACTTTCACCCGCCGCCAGGCGGACGATTTCCCTCCCGCTCCCGACGTAGCTGATTGTTTTCTCCTCAATGAGATATTTTCCGCCCGGCGCGACCGGCAGCATCTCGAACGGCAGCCGGCTCAACTGCCCGTCGGGACAAACGATGAGATGCGAAAAATTCGTGAGCTGCCGCGCCAGCGGCGCGTACATCAGTTCGCTCACGCGCTGGAGCGCCGCCGCCAAATCCTTCGCGCGATATTCTCCGGCGGACATGCGCCGGGTGATGGTTTCCACCGCCGCGTCAATGGGCGCGGCTTCGCCCAAGTCCACGCGCTCCACGACCAGATTCGTCGAGTCCTTCGCCAGCGGGAAGGTGAGGTAGGCGGCGTAGCGGGCTTCCTTCCACTGGTTCGTCCCGTCTCTGAAATTGGAGCGTCGATACTGGACGAGGTCGATCAGGGCCGCCTGCGTTGGAAGACTGTGAACGATGTCAGCCAGAACCAAATCTCGATCCCGGATGGTCTGAGCAACCAGTTCGCTGGCCGTGGCGATCCTTTCCTCAATTTCTCCAAATTCGTGTTCCAACTTGTCTCGTTCAGAGCTTCGCCAAGCCATTCGCTCTTCCAGCCATGCCGCCTGCTCGATTCGCTCCTTAAACATACTAAGGCGTTTCCTGATTGAGCCTGATTGTTGTCGCAGCTCTTGGACTTGAGCGCGTTGATCCACTGCGAGTCGTGCAGTCACAGTTTCGATTTCTTCAAGGAGAGCTTTGCTAAATGCCAGATGCTCGGCACCCGCAGCCGACACCGACGGTGCCAACGCACCTGGATCAAAACGGCAAAAGGAATGAAACCAATCCCATGACATGCGCAGTTCGCCCTGCATGTGCCGGCCACTTGAGCTTTCCTGAAATGTCATCTGTCCGACGACGTACCTTCGCCGCCGTCTTGCGGCTTCCAACAGATCGCTGAGACCCTTGGCTCGCTCACCGTTCAATGTTTCGGCAATTGCCAGGTTTTCCAGATATGTACAGCTGTCGGGGTTGTCTTTCCCATACAACGCATCCGTCATGTCGACACTCTTTTGAAGCGCATCGTTGGCTTCGCCCCACGCTCCGATCTGGCTGTACAGATCCCCGAGATTGTTGAGCGTTGTAGCGAGTGCAGGGTGCTTTTCCGGCAGAATCTTCGTTTGTATGGCCAACGCCCGTTGCAGTGTGCTCAGCGCGCGGCTCCTGTCACCCGCCTCCTCGAAAAGGACCGACATGTTGTTCAGGATGACGGCGATGTCGCGTTGTGAAGAAGTGGTACCGCTCTTTTCGAATATCCTCAGAGCGCGTTCAAACTGAGTCAGTGCCTTGGCCCGCTCTCCCCTATTCTTGTTGATCAATGCCAACCCGTTCAGGCTGTCGGCGACGCTAACGTAATCGCCACCGAACTGACGCTCTGCCATTTCAAGGCTCCGATTAAAGAGACGTTCTGCGGCACTGGCGTCGCCTACGTTGCGAAACAGTGTCGCCAAAGAGTTCAGGCCATCGACCAGTTCACGAGCTTTGTGGGCAGGGGCGTTTTCAAGAATTCGCTGAGCGCGCTCCAGATGGGCAAGGGCGCGCTCAAGGTTGCCTTGATGATGATAGGCGACGGCCAATGAGCTTAACGTGCTGACAAGGTTGATTGAGGCTCCACCAAAATTGCTTTCCGTGACTACCAGACTTCGACGCAATGTTGAAGTGCCCTTTTCGTAATATCCGATTCCCAATTCTGCCACGCCAAGTTGGTTCAAAGCGCCCGCATACATGAACGCAAACTGGAGGTCGTTCGTGACAGCATTCTTCTCGAATACCGATACGGCCCGTTCAAGAAGCGGCAACGCTTGAGCCTCGTCACCCAACTTTGAGTAAATCGATCCCAAATTGTGAGAGGCAATCCCGACCTGGATATGAGTTTTTCCCAGCGCCTTTTCACGGATTACGAGGCTCCGCTTCAGACAAACCAGCGCGCCTTCCAAGTCGCCGGCTTCGCCTTTTGTATTTCCAAGCGACGCTAGAACTTCCGCTGCTTCAATGCTGTCACTCCCAAAGGACTTCTCGTTAATCGTCAAAGCTCGTTGGAGCAGCGGAATCGCCTCCGATGGCTGATGTCGGAAAAAAGTGTGGAGATCGGCAATGACCATCAGGATTCCAACCAGCTTCGGGCTTTCTTGTCCCGACAGTTGTTCCCTGCCGGTTAGCGCCTGATTGAACGCTTGAATGGCCTGGTCATGCTTGAGGATCGATTTGTAGCCCTGACCTAAAACCCAACACAGATTCACCCTGTTCTCTTTGTTCTGATCATTGTCCGGTAAGGACTCGGTGAGCCTGCGGCTTCGCTCAAGGTTTGGAACTGCCTTTTCAAAATCGCCCCGCATTCCGTAGAGCACTCCGATTCGCAACAGAACCAAACCAGCTTCGGACGAATCCATTCCGAATGTTTTTTCGACTGACCCAAGCAGTCGCTCATAGATGGGGATGCCATTGGTGGTGTCCTTTTTCAGCCAGAGTTCGTTGGCCACTTTGAGGGATTCGACGAGCTTTTGCATTGGCATTTCGGCGCCCGTGGCAACTGGCGATGTCCGCTGACCATTCATTGAGGCGGTAAAAACACCGCAGAAACAGAATAACCAAAACAGAAAATGACACTGCCGCGTGCAAGCAACACGAGTAATGATTGCTGGCTGAGAGAAAAAAGCTGGCTTCGCCACAACGCATCCATGCCACTCAGAGGAGAGGAGTTCAATCCGATCTTTTCGTATCGAGCATTGCAACAAGTTCCTGATTGGCAGTTTGCGACAGCCGTTCCAAGTGGGCCGTAAGCTCACCTTCCGCCGGTCGTCGTCGCTGCCGTTCCGCAACTGCGGCAGGCGTCAGCAAATGCTCGGCTGCTTCCAATGTCGCTGAGAATGATTGCAGGGTTTGATTGTCAGGAATCGCGATGTAACGCGTACCACTGCCGAGAAAGCCGACCCCCTTCAACTGCATCAGCCGCAAAAGACTCGCGAAACCCCGATCAAATGTCAGAAAATACGGAATCGGAAAATTCGCGTCTTTTCCAAGATGTCCAAGCGCAGTGACCAACATCATTACGTTCCGCCAATGAGCTAAATCCCACGACATGGAGTGGATGCTGCCCAGCAAGTCGCTTGCGTTCCGTTGGACTGTTCTGAAGAACGGTTCCTGAGATTTGAGTTCGTAGTACCGCCAAGCGACCATCAGTTCAGTCTGAAGGAGCATGGCGAACTCTTGGTCGAAGTATTCGAGCAGTTTTAGGAACTTGTGTTTGGCTGACTTTCTTCCGCCGGGGCCAAAATCAATCGCAGCGATTTTTGTAAGCGCGATGCGACTCGACAAATAGTACTGCTTCATCGGCTCGTAGAGCGTCTGGAAATCACGGGTTTCCAAACTGGCCATTGTGCCCGTCACCATTTCCTCAAGTCGATTCTCCGAAACGGTTGGACGGATGAGCCGATCACGATGAAAAGTTTCTGCGTCAGCAAGTTTGAAGGCCGTGAACGCCTTGATGCTGTTCCTCACTTCAGGAAGGTGCCGTCGTCCGAAGTTTTCGTTCAAATAGCAAGCTGCGCCGAGGCCGTCTCTCTTCGTCATCAGAAAATCGCCCGCAGCAAAAAAGGCATCGGCGTTTGCACCCAAACTCCTCCCGGAATAGACGGCGTTGCAATAGCTGACGAAATTTGTGTCAGCGAAAATGTATCCTGCATAGGTGGCACGCCTGGGTGACCCAGCATTCTGAATCAAACCAAGTTGCCGGCTTTTCAGGAGACTTTGGAGGAAACCCTTTTGCTCGAACGAAACATCATTCGGCAGAAGCGGCTTGTCGTAATTTTTGTCATCAACCACGAAGATCCCGCGAGCCCCCTCGAGGTCGTGAAAAAAATGTGACCACGTCAGGCTGATTCGTGAGAAGTCATTGGTCTCACAAACCTCCGCAAAACTTTCGAGGATTTCGCGCTGTTTCAATGCATTCATACCGTTCGTCTGTGATGTGGATACCACGAAAGTATTTCCGAAAACCGGGGCAGCCGCAACTTCGCGCCGGATGGCCCTCGATCAATGACCATTTTTCAGCGCGGCACGCGAATCGTGCCGTAGCCGCGATAGCTGAGATTGTCCGTCACGGTGTCGTTGGCGGGCGTGCGGACGTGCGGTTCCACATACGTCCCGTTGCTCCGGGTGTAGCCGCCCACACTCACCGAGGGCGAAGCCGCGTACGGGTTGCGATAGACGTAGGTGGAACGCGCGCTGCCGCCCCGCGAGCCGGAGTCGGAGCGGTAGTGCGGCGCCACGTAGGTGCCGTTGCTGCGGACGTAGCCGCGCACGGGTCCGGCGGGCGTGTTGAGGGCGGCGGCCAGCAACGCGGCGGCAACGATGAGTTTGGTCAGGATTTTCATGATTTTGTTTTGGTTGAGGTGTGAATTTGAAACCGCGAAATACGCGAAATACACGAACGGGCGGCGCGCGGACTTCCCTCTCCCCTCAACGGGGAGAGATTCCACGAGCGGCCAAGGCTCGCGATTTGTTCCCCTGAACCGGGCGGAGCGCCGGCGTCCTCGCCGGCTTGGCGCGTGCGGATACCCAAAGCCGGCGAGACGCCAGCGCTCCGGTTCATGGGTAGGGATTGAGGGTGAGGGGTGGTGACGCGAGAGATCGTCGGCTTGAAACCGGAGCCAGCGAACAGAACGTAAGCGTGTGTTGGCCGTTTCTGCTTTGGTCGGGTGCTGGTTGCATTCCCACCCCTCCCCCCGGCCCACTCCCCGGTGGGGGGAGAGGGAGACCGAATCGCACCGTCTCGTCGTGGTGTGTGCATCGCGTGAATGTTGTCGCTATGAGTTCGAACGCCAGTTCTCACCAGCCGTAGAGCGTCGTGAACGATGTGTTGCCGAGATGGATGGTGCTGCCAGAGAGCGAGCCGCCGCCGGTGGAGTAGTAGTTGTGGAAGGTGAAGTCGCCCATGGTCGTGCTGCTGCCGTAAACGCTCACCGGAGTCGAGTAGCTGTAGGTGGGGTAGCAGGACGCGGAGCCGTAGCTCGAATAGCTGGAATAACCCGGCGTGTAGCTGGGCGGGCTGCGGTGGTAGCCGCTCCCGTAGGTGCTGCTGGCGCGGAAGTAGCCGTTGACCCATTCAGCGTGCGAACTGGCGACGGTGGCGAGCAGGGCGACGGCGAGGGCGAGTTTGGTCAGAATTTTCATGATTTCGTTTTGGTTGAAGTGGTGGTTGGTAGCGAAGCGTGATGATTGGTTCCACCGTGGTGTTAGAAGCCGTAGCCGTTGCGACGGAGCGGGCGCGCGGGCTGGCTGAAGTCGTATAAGGGCAAGGGGCGCGGAGTCTCATAGCCAAACGAGCGAGGCGAGACGTAGCCGGGTTCCTGCGAGGGGTAGCAGCGATAACTGTAGTTGTCGTACGGGGTGCCGTTGGCGGGGGTGCGGGAGTAGCCGCCCACGTAGGTGCCGTTGGCGCGGGTGTAGCCATTCACCCAATCGGCGCGGGCCGAGGCGGCGGTGGCGAGCAGGGTGAGGGCGAGGGTGATTTTGGTCAGGGTTTTCATGGTCGTGTCTTTGTTTGAAGGCCTTTCCGCAGTGCCGTCCGCATCGGCGGGCCGGTTTTGGTTTGTTCACTGGGAACAGCCTTCACCCATGCCATCGCAATCGCCGGGAGGTTTCTTACAAAAAAAATTAACCACGGATGGACACGGATGGGGAAATGGACGAATTGCCACAGAGAACGCAGAGAAAGCAGAGAACGCAGAGAACGCAGAGAGGATGGAGCGCCGAGCATTGCTCGGCTCGAACGCCAGACATCAAGCCCGTGCCGAGCAATGCTCGGGGCTCCAAGTTGCCCCACGCCGGGAGTTTCGTTCTTTGCGTTCTCTGTGTTCTTGGTGGCGAATCAAGGCTGGCTTGCTGGTGGCAAGAGATGCCTCAACTTTTTGGCCGCGCCGGTGCGTCCTTCAAGAGCAGCGCAGAACTGTCGGCACGTTGGCGTTCTTGCGCGGCCATGAACTGGCGGAGTTCTTCCGCGCTGTGCAGGACGGGGCCGGGGTGCGGGTGTTGCGCGGCCCATTGGCGGGTGTTCTCGCACAGGCGGTGCAGGTCGTAATCCGCTTCGCGCGCCAGATCGTCTTTCACGCGCCAGGCTTCTTCAAGAATCGGATTCGGTTTCATGCGTCGAGTCTCCCATCAGTTCAGACGGAGTGCAAACCGTCGGCAGCGTCCAGCCGCGCTGGACGGCTTCGCGTTCCAGGCGGCGCAGGATTTGCGCGTTGGCCAGGTGTCGGCAGTTCCAGGTGAGCAGGTAATCCGCCCGGGCCACGGCGGCGACGGCCAGATGCACCGCGTCGGAGCGCACGGACGGCGGCAAGGCTCCGGTGCGGAGAAATTCCGTCGCAAGATTTTCGGCTTCGGTCGTGATGGACAGCACGGGCAGGCCCGCGAGCGAGGCGAGGCGGAGCCGTGCCTGCTCCGCATCGCCGCGCGCGGCTTCGGCCAAGGTCTCGTCGGAGGTGACGCATTGGAACAAGTCGCGCCGCAGATTCCACCAGTTGCGCGTGGCTTGTTGCTGGCCCGCCGTCACCACATCGCGGCTGGGATTCGCCACGAGGTAGCTGACAATGGTGGTTTCGATGTACACGATTTCCATGCCGCTTCGGGAGTGTTTCAACAGGCGTTCGCGTCAGCAATCCGCAAGTCGTCCATTTTGAATCGGAGTTCACAGTTGGGAGGCACTTCATGCGTTGCTTCTCCAGCGTGTGCATCACCTCGTCTTCGGCACGCGAACCGTGCCGTAGCCGCGATAGCTGAGGTTGTCGGTGCGGGTGTAGTTGGGCGCGGTGCGGACGTGCGGGGCCACGGAGCCGCCGTCGTAGCGCGTGTAGCCGCGCACGCCCACGGACGGCGAGGCCGCGTAGGGATTGCGATAGACGGAGCCGGAACTGCCGCTGGACGAGGAGCCGGGGTAGCTGGGTGTGTAACGGTAGGTCGGCATGGTGGAGTAGGAGGAGCCGGGCGAGTTGCGGTAGTGGCCGCTCACGTAGGTGCCGTCGGTGCGGGTGTAGCCGTTCACCCAATCGGCGCGGGCCGCGAAGGCGGTGGCGAACAGGACGAGGGCGAGGGCGATTTTGGTCAGGGGTTTCATAGTCGTGTCTTTGTTTGAAGGCGTTCCGCAGTGCCGTCCGCATCGGCGGGCCGGTTTTGGTTTGTTCACTGGGAACAGCCTTCACTCATGCCATCGCAAACGATGGGAGGTTTCTTACAAAAATGTTTTTAACCACGGATGGACACGGATGAACACGGATGGGGAGGCCTGGCTCGCGCGCGGATTTGAATTGAGTGGAGCGGGAGCATTTGTTCCGCTGAAACTCAGAACCGGATGAAATTGCCCAACGCCCAACTTGCCACGGTGCCGGAGCGGAAGGTGACGCATTATTTGCTCGATCCGGCGCATCCGGTCGGCGGAAGCAAGGCGGCGTTTTTCCTGCGCTTTGGTTTCACCGTGGCCGATTGGGTGGGGCTGGCGGAAGCGTTGCTCCGGCACGCGAGAGAGAACGAGGTGATCAAGGTGGAGGAAACTCGTCATGGAAGACGTTACGTGGTGGATGGCCCGCTGACCGCGCCCGACGGCACAGGCTTGAATGTTCGCAGCGCGTGGTATATCGATCCGGGCGTGGATGCGCCGAGGTTTGTGACCGCGCATCCGCTGCCAAAATTATGAGCACTATCAATGAACTGGACGCGGTGGCTTTGACCTGCGACCAGCCACAACACGGCTTGGTGCGGGGCGATGTCGGCGCCGCTGTGCTGGTGCATGGCAACGGGGCGGCGTTCGAGGTGGAGTTTGTGGGCTACGATGGACACACGGTGGCCCTGCTCACCTTGGAGCGTTCCCAAGTGCGCCCGCTGGACACCCACGACATTCCCCACGCGCGGGAATTGGCACACACGTAAGCGGTCTCCCGACCAAAACACTCCTCACCCCCAATCCCTCGCCTGAGAATAGGGAAGTCAGCCCCAGAACGGCTGCAATTCTCTGCGCTCTCTGCGTTCTCTGTGGCAATTCCTCCCCATCCCCATCCGTGTTCATCCGTGCCATCCGTGGTTAAAACTTCTTTTCGATCCGAGCCTCGTTCCCTCGTCTCCTCCGGGGTGGACGGTGGGCGGGCGTTTCTTCATGCTCGCGCGGTGCCATTGCCCGACCTGCGTGCTTTGCAACGCGGCGATTCCGCCGCGTGGGACGAGGCGTTCGCCTGGCTGTGGCCGGCAGCGTTCGGCGCGGCGCACGCGAAGCTCCAACTGTTTCTACCCGGCGATATCGAGGACGTGGCGATGGAGGCGCTGGAGGAATTGATTGAGAAAGTTCGTGCCGTGCGCGCGGTCGAAGAACTCAAGCCGCTCGTGGCAAGCATCGCGCATCATCGGGCGGTGAGCCGGCTGCGGCAGCATTTCGCGGCCAAGCGCGGCAGCGGCCAGACGGAAAGCCTGGAAGCGCGCGAAGAGGCGGGCGGCAGCGGCGAAACTGCGGCGGCCGGCGGCTCGCCGCTGGAGGCGCTGACGCAGAAGGAACTGGCGAACGTGCTGGGCGGGATGATGGCGGAGTTGAAGCCGCCGCAAGGCGAGTTGCTGCAAGATTTCTT